>CAVCWT010000012.1:0-64967 GCA_963605745.1 Lachnospiraceae bacterium | reverse complement strand
CTGCACTGCCTTCTCCTGTTTGGCCTTGGCCACCTGAGGGTTTCAATCATGAATCTGTCCGCGAAGCGGCCGATTCATGTCGAAACCCTCAGGTGCTAAACAGATATCAAAAAGAAATGTTTGCACAACCGCAAGGGGAGTGTTATACTGCGTATCAGAACGAACGTTCGCAAACGGTTGTTCTGAATTGTCTTGCGGGCATAGAGAAAAGGAGTTTAATTATGGCAATGGATCACGATGAAAAGCTGAAGGCACTGGATGCTGCAATTTCTCAGATTGAGAAGCAGTACGGGAAGGGCGCGGTGATGAAGCTGGGCGATCCTTCTTCCACAATGAATATTGAGACGACACCGACGGGGTCACTGGCACTGGATATTGCACTGGGACTGGGCGGTATTCCGAAGGGACGTGTGATTGAGGTTTACGGACCGGAATCTTCCGGTAAGACAACACTGACGCTGCATATGATTGCAGAGGTGCAGCGCAGAGGCGGCATTGCCGGATTTATCGATGCAGAGCACGCACTGGATCCTGTCTATGCCCGCAATATCGGCGTAGATATTGACAACCTGTATATTTCGCAGCCGGATTCCGGCGAGCAGGGACTGGAGATCGCTGAGACCATGGTTCGTTCCGGAGCCATTGATATTGTGGTTGTGGACTCGGTAGCTGCGCTGGTTCCCAAGGCGGAGATCGACGGCGACATGGGAGATTCCCATGTGGGTCTGCAGGCGAGACTAATGAGCCAGGCTCTTCGCAAGTTGACCGCTGTCATTTCAAAATCGAATTGCACGGTGGTCTTTATCAACCAGCTGCGTGAGAAGGTTGGCGTGATGTTCGGCAATCCGGAGACAACGACCGGTGGCCGCGCATTGAAGTTCTATTCCTCGATTCGTCTGGATGTTCGCAGAATAGAGGCAATCAAACAGAGCGGAGAGGTGATCGGCAACCGGACTCGCGTGAAGGTTGTCAAGAACAAGATTGCGCCGCCCTTCAAGGAAGCGGAGTTTGATATCATGTTCGGCAAAGGCATTTCCTACACCGGTGATGTGCTGGATCTGGCAGCGAGCAGCGATATCGTTGTAAAGAGCGGTGCGTGGTACAACTACGGCAGTGACAAGATCGGACAGGGCCGCGAGAATGCGAAAAAGTATCTGGAAGAGCATCCGGATGTCCTTCTCGAAATTGATCAGAAGGTTCGCGAGCATTACGGACTGGATCCAGAGGGTGCCAGAAAGCCGGCAGCAGCAGAAGAGCAGGCTCCGGAGACCGGAAAGTCCGGCAAGGGAGCAAAGGCTGAAAAGGCAGAAAAGGCTGAATAAACAGGTCTCATGGAATTGAGGTGAGTATGCTGATCACAGAGCTTACTCCCGTTGGCAAAACAAGAACCAGAGTTCAGATCGATTACGATCGGACTCTGGTTTTGTCAAATCGGGAGCTGCTGCAATATGGGATTGCAGCAGATGTGGAATTGGCCGATGAGGATTATCGGGAACTATTGCAGAATCTGTATCGCCAGGCAATCTGCAAATGTGGCGAGCTGCTGAAGGGAATGGATTATACCGAAAAAGGTCTGAAGGACAAGCTGATCCAGAAGGGCTTTCCGGAGGAAACAGCAACTTCAGCGGTGGAGGCAATGAAGGAGGCTCACTACGTTGACGACAGGAGGTATGCTGAGAGCTACCTAAGGTCCCGGGCGGAAGGAAAGAGCAGCCTTCGGATTCGGATGGACCTCAAGGCAAAAGGTGTGCCGGAGGAGCTGATTCAGGAGACGTTTGAAAACTGGGAAGAACAAAACGGTGATTTGCTAGGGCAAAAGGAACGAGAACAGATTCAGCAGCTGCTCCGCAAAAAAGGATACGATCCGCAGGGAACTGAGCAGAAGGAACGCCAGAAAATAATGGCATCCCTTATGAGAAAGGGATATTCTGCGGAACTGATCCGGGAGGTTATTCGTTCGTGGGAACAAGACAGTGATTTTTAAGGAACCGGACGGATTAATCTGCCGAAATTTCGAGTAGCAACAGCACACATACTAGTACAGTTATTTTGCAAACGCTGTACTAGTACGGCAAGGAAGCAGGGATTACTGGTACAGAATCCCTGATCTCTTGAGTTCTGTCAGTGTTCGATCCAGTGCGTCCTGATCAGGGACTTCGATGGTGTGTGTATGGATGCCGTCGGTTAGCTGACAGAGGGAATGAGCACCGGCGTCTGCAACCTTCTGCAGAAAGCATTTCACATCATACCGGCTGGCAATGTTGAGTTGTCCTGTCAGCTGACCATAAACAGGGTGTTCTACAATTACATCAACGACTTTGCAGCCGTTGTCTACAATAATGTTGAGTTCATGCTCTGTATCGGCATCAGAATGCTGACATACAATCTGGCTGCGGAGTCCTTGCGGCAAAGTGACAGCAGGCTGCAGAATATAGCCGCGCGGAGTGGCATCAATGGGGGTGCCTCCGGCTCGGATGAGGGCGACATCGCCGACAATAATCTGCCGGCTGACGCCGAGATCTCCTGCAAGAGAGGCCGCACTGACCGGCCCGGAGGAGGACTCTAAGGTCTCCAGTATTCGTTGTCTTCTGGCGGCTGCATCCATTTTATCTCTCCTTAGTTCTTGTAGCTGTACATTAACCTTTTCATCATCGATCCAATCATCTGCCTGCAGTCAGAAGGAGTCTGCTGCGAGTATGACTATTCCAGTTTCAGATCTCCGTCCTGAATCCATCCAAGATTTCTTTCGATGGAGCAGAAAAGGCAGGAAAGGACGGCGGGCAGAATAAAGCATATCAGAACAAGGCCTGTAATATCAAATCCTGTGATGGAGGCTTTGGTACCTGCTGCAATGTCATTTAGCCAGCCGGTATATACGCCAATCTGTCCGACAAAGCCGCAGGTTCCCATGCCGGAAGAGACAGGGGTCCCGTCCATGGTCATTTTGAAGATGCAAGTGGCAATAGGACCTGTAACAGCGGAGGCAAGGGTTGGAGCAATCCAGATCCTGGGATTTTTAATGATGTTCGGCATCTGCAGCATGGAGGTCCCGATGCCCTGGCTGATCAAACCGCCGACACCGTTTTCTTTATAGGACATGACAGCAAAACCAACCATCTGAGCACAACAGCCGGCGACGGCAGCACCGCCTGCAAGGCCGGTCAGAGAAAGGGCTGCACAGATTGCAGCAGAGGAGATGGGGAGTGTCAGTGCCACACCAACGACGACGGATACAATGATTCCCATCAGGAAAGGCTGCAGCTCTGTTGCCCACATCACAAGAGAACCAAGGGCGGATGCAGCAGCACCGATGGGAGCGGCGACAAAGGAAGCCAGGCCGATGCCGATCAGAATGGTTACAATCGGCGTCACCAGAATATCGATTCTGGTCTCTTTGGAAACGGCCTTGCCGAATTCGGCAGCGACAATGGCAACTACCAGAACAGCCAGCGGTCCGCCGGCACCGCCCAGAACATTTGTAGCATAGCCAACCGGAATCAGAGAAAAGAGAACCAGGGGCGGTGCCATAAGAGCGAAACCTATGGCAGCTGCCATCGCAGGACCGACCATTGCTGAGGCAAAGTCGCCGATGGTGAGCGCAGAACCATTTACAACCGCGATGGAAGCCGTGAGAAATCCGATGTGAAACTGCGTCCCCAGTGTATTGAGAATGGTACCGATGAGCAGTGTGCAGAACAGCCCCTGTGCCATGGCACCCAGGGCATCAATTCCGTACCGTTTCATTGAAAAAATAATGTTTTTCCTTTTGAGAAAGCTCTTCCATTTGTCCATGTGAGTACCTCTTTTGTAATTGTTTAGCACCTGACGATTTCGACATGAATCGGACGCTAAAACGATCATGCCTGCTCGCACAGGCACCAATGCGAATAAAGATCGACTAAAATGAAGTTGTCAGGTGTCAAGACACCAGTCAAAACAGAAGCAATTATACTGAGATATGAATTCCTGTCAAGCAAGTTTACAAATACTGACACATGCGTGGTCAATGCCGGGCACTTTTGATGGATTTTGATGGAATTAGACTTATGCATTCTTGACACTGGCGTACAAAACAGGTAGTATTGATTTGTTGTATTTTGCCAAATTCGGCGATATGCCTGGAGCTCTCATCTGTCTTCGATGAGGATCCGTCGCAGGAATGCGGCTGCAACGCAAATTATATAAGGAGGTGCTCCTGTAGTATGTCTGCAATTATTTCTGCAATTGCAGCGGCTATTATCTCACTCGCGATTGCCATTCCGGTGACCAGGAATCTGACACAAAAGCGCATCAAGGCGCAGGATGATCAGACGATCGGAAGCGCAGAGGCAAAGGCAAAAGCGATCATCGATGAGGCACTTTCCACTGCTGAGAGCAAGAAACGCGAGGCTCTTCTGGAGGCCAAGGAAGAGAACATGAAAGCCAAGGCCGACCTTGATAAGGAAATCAAGGACAGACGGAATGAGGTTCAGCGCAACGAGCACAGAGTACAGCAGAAGGAAGAGGCAATCGACAGAAAGAGCGACGCACTGGAACGCAAGGAACAGTCACTCGCATCTCGTGAGGAATCGCTGCGGAAACGGCAGGATGAAGTTGCCAAGCTTGGTGAACAGCGTACACAGGAACTCGAACGAATTTCGGGACTTACCTCGGAACAGGCAAAAGAATACCTTTTAAAGACTGTTGAAGATGCTGTAAGACATGATTCGGCCGTCATGATCAAGGAGATCGAGACGGAGGCCAAAGAGGAAGCGGACAAAAAGGCCAGAGAATACGTGATCAGCGCCATCCAGAGATGCGCAGCAGATCATGTAGCGGAGGCTACGATTTCGGTTGTCCAGCTGCCAAGCGATGAGATGAAGGGACGCATCATCGGACGCGAGGGGCGTAACATTCGAACCCTTGAGACGATGACGGGTGTAGATCTGATCATCGATGACACGCCGGAGGCGGTTGTCATCTCGGGCTTTGATCCGATCCGCCGTGAGGTTGCCAGAATTGCTCTGGAGAAGCTCATCGTGGATGGACGTATTCATCCGGCCAGAATCGAAGAAATGGTTGAAAAAGCCAAAAAAGAAGTGGAGTCTGTCATTAAGGAAGAGGGCGAGGCGGCCACGCTGGAGGTCGGAGTACATGGCCTTCATCATGAGCTGATCCGTTTGCTCGGAAAGCTCCGCTATCGTACCAGCTATGGCCAGAATGTCCTGCGCCACAGCGTGGAGGTTGCACAGTTGTCCGGAATTTTGGCTGGAGAACTGGGATTGGATGTCCGTATGGCAAAGCGTGCAGGATTGCTGCACGATATCGGTAAGGCTGTGGACCATGAGATGGAAGGATCTCATGTACAGCTGGGTGCTGAGCTCTGCCGTAAATACAAAGAGTCTGCCATCGTGATCAACACGGTGGAGTCTCATCACGGAGACGTGGAGCCTACGAGTCTGATTGCCTGCATCGTGCAGGCAGCAGATACGATTTCTGCGGCAAGACCGGGCGCGAGAAGAGAGACTCTGGAGACCTACACCTCCAGACTGAAACAGCTCGAAGAAATCACCAACAGCTTTAAAGGGGTTAGCAATTCTTATGCCATCCAGGCAGGCAGAGAAGTTCGTGTTATGGTAGTTCCTGAGAAGATCAGTGATACCGATATGGTATTGCTCGCCCACGATATTTCCAAGAAGATTGAAGACGAACTGGAATATCCGGGCCAGATCAAGGTAAACGTGATCCGCGAATCCAGAGTAACGGATTATGCAAAGTAAGTGGTTCACATGAGTATGGTAAAATAATCCAGAATGCCACAACTGAATTTACAATGTAACACGATGGGAGATAATGCAGCGCATTATCTCCTTTTCTTGTTGTTTGCACCTTGGTTGCTGGAGTATAATAGGGAGGTCAATGTTTTACCAAAACCAGGGGGTTATGGCATGAAGAATATTTTATTTGCTGCATCAGAAGGATTTCCGTTCATCAAAACAGGCGGTCTGGCTGACGTTGTCGGTTCTCTGCCGAAGGAACTGGACAAGGAATTTTATGACGTTCGTGTGATTATGCCGAAATATTCCTGCATGAAACAGGAAATGAAGGACCGCATGGAGTTCGTCACCAGCTTTTACATGGATTTTGACTGGCGGAGCATGTACGTCGGAATTATGCGGGCGCAGGTTGACGGTGTTATTTACTATTTCATCGACAACGAGGATCTGTTCAATACCGGCACCGTATATACCAATGATGCATTGTTCGAAATTAAGCGTTATTCTTTCTTCTCCAAGGCTGTTCTGTCTGCGCTGCCGACCATCGGCTTCCGTCCGGATCTGATCCACTGCCATGACTGGCAGACCGGCCTGATTCCGGTTTATCTCAAGGAACGGTTCCAGGAGAATCCGTTCTATCACGGCATCAAGACGGTTATGACGATTCATAACCTGCGCTTCCAGGGCAAGTGGGGCGTGCAGGATGTTGAGAGCATCACCGGACTGTCCGGCTATTATTTCACACCGGACAAGCTTGAAGCCTACAAGGATGCCAACCTTTTAAAGGGTGGTATTGTATATGCGGATGCAATTACAACGGTTTCTCCGACCTATGCTGAGGAGATCAAGACACAGTACTATGGCGAGGGCCTCGACGGCATTCTGAATGCCAGAGCGCATGACCTGCGTGGTATTCTGAATGGAATTGATTACAGCACCTTCAATCCGAAGGAGGATCACAGCATCCCGCATCCATTTGATGTTTCCAACTGGCGCAAGATGAAGAAACAGAACAAGGCAGAGCTGCAGAAAGAGCTCGGCCTCGCAGAGGATGACAAGTGCTTTATGGTTGGCATTGTTTCCCGTCTGACGGATCAGAAGGGGTTTGACCTGATTGCCTATGTGATGGAGGAGATGCTGTCACAGGATGCCCTGCAGGTGGTTGTTCTGGGAACCGGCGAGGACCGTTATGAGAATATGTTCCGGTATTTCAATGAGAAATATCAGGGCAAGATGTCTGCGAACATTTATTATTCCGAGGATCTTTCACACAAGATCTATGCTGCCAGTGATGCTTTCCTGATGCCGTCCCTGTTCGAGCCCTGCGGACTCAGCCAGCTGATGGCGCTTCGTTACGGCTCCCTGCCGATTGTCCGCGAAACAGGCGGCCTCAAGGATACGGTAATGCCGTATAACGAATTCGAGCAGACGGGAACCGGATTCACCTTTACGAATTACAACGCGCATGAGATGATGCATGCGGTCCGCTATGCGGAGAAGGTATATTACGACAAGAAACGGAACTGGAACCAGATGGTAGATCGTGCAATGGCTGCCGATTTCTCCTGGAAGGTTTCCGCAGGCCAGTATCAGGAAATGTATGATTGGCTGATTGGATAAGGACAAATGGCAAAAAAGAGCAAGGGTACGAATGTTGTAGTGCAGGCAGGCATCCTGGCAGCAGCCAGCATGCTGGTCAGGGTGATCGGATTGTTATATCGGTCACCCCTGACTGCCATCATCGGAGATGAGGGAAACGGCTACTACGGCACCGCTTACAACATTTATACGATCATATTGATGGTTTCCTCCTACAGTATGCCGTCTGCGATTTCGAAACTAATGTCGCAGAAGATTGCGGTAGGAGAGTACCAAAATGCACGAAAAGTATTCCGCTGCGCCTTGTTCTACGGGGTGCTGGTGGGACTGGCGGGAAGTCTCCTTTTGTATTACGGAGCGACCTTCCTGGTCCCGGAGGTTGCCGTTGGCGTTCTGCGAGTATTCGCACCAACGGTGTTCCTGTTCGGCATTCTGGGTGCGCTGCGGGGATATTTTCAGGCACGAGGCAGTATGGTGCCAACCAGTATTTCACAGATTCTGGAGCAGCTGGCCAATGCGATTGTCAGTATTTCGGCGGCATGGATTCTCATGCGGACGATGGCAGGAGATGATCCGACGAGACAGGCACAGCTGGGAGCCATGGGCTCGGCACTGGGAACCGGCGCCGGCGTGTTCGCAGCCCTTGTCTATATGTTCTATTGCCTGCAGCGGGATCAGAAATCCGCACAGGCGGTCATTCGCATGGACCCTTCCGGAAAATCCGGCAAGTACAGCGAATTTTTCAAAGAAACCTTACTGGTGATCACGCCTTTTATGCTCAGCGGCGTTGTCCTGAATCTGACCACGGCTCTGAATCAGACGATCTACATGCGGATCATGATTTATCTCAGAGAGGTCGGCGAAACAACGGCCACCACACTGTACGGTATTTTCTCCAATAAGGCCGTCGTGATTTCCAACATTCCCATCTCCATTGCAACGGCCGTCAGCTCGGCCATTATCCCGGGCATTTCGGCGTCCTTTGCAAAAGGGAATCTTGAGGATACCAGAGAGCATGTGGGGAATGCCATTCGCGCAACAGCATTGATCGCCATTCCTTCGGCAGTGGGACTGTGCATGTTGTCGCGACCGATCACCATGCTGATGTTCCCGCAGATGTCCTCCCTGTATACGGCATCCTCGCTTCTGTCCATGCTGGCTGTGACGGTCGTATTTTACTCGATTTCAACGATTACCAATGCAGCGCTTCAGTCCATCGGCAAGATGAATCAGCCGCTGATCTCTGCCGGAATTGCATTGGTGGTGCAGACCGCGGCACTGAGCGTTCTTTTGATGAAAACGAGTATGGACGTCGAGGCACTGGTCATTGTAAGCGTACTGTATTCGATGATGATCTTTGTGATCAACCAGATCTATCTGCATAAATTCCTGCAGCTGCAGCAGAACATTCGCCAGTATTATCTGCGGCCCCTCATCTGTGCACTGCTGATGGGCATTGCGGCAAGGCTCGTGTACGACCTTTTGTACCGTGTGTTGGAGCCGATGGAAGGAATCTCTTACGGGTTCTATTTCCGCAGTCTGGCAGCACTTCTGCCGGCTCTTTTGGTGGCGCTTATTGTGTATGAGTTCACGTTGATCGCCTCCGGTACGGTGACGAGAGAAAACCTTCTGGCGGTGCCAAGAGGCAAGCAGATGATCGAGTTCCTGGAGAAAATCCACTGGCTCAAAAAGGAAGATTAAGAATCAATGGCATTTGACGGATTTACAACAAGAGCCCTTCAGAGGGAATTGTCCGAGCGCCTGACGGGCGCCAGAATCTATCGCATTGTACAGCCTGAGCCGGACGAGCTGCTCTTGACACTGCGTCCGGAGGCATCCAAAGGAGGCGGCCAGGTCCGCCTCCTTTTGTGTGCAGATGCGACCCTACCTCTCGTCTATCTGACCGAGGAGAACAAGCCGGCACCCGCGGCAGCCCCGACCTTTTGCATGCTCCTGCGTAAGTACCTTCAGAACGGCAAAATAACGGCTGTCACCCAGCCCGGCCTCGAACGAATCCTTCGTTTCGAGATCGAGCACATGAATGAGATGGGGGATCTGTGCCGACATGTCCTCGTAATTGAGCTCATGGGTAAGCACAGTAATATCATCCTCTTGGATGCGAGGACTGCTGCAGCAGGGAATCCCCAAAGCGACATTGATCCGGGCGCTGCGGGTGAAACGGGCATTGATCCGAGTGCTGCGGCTGAAACGGACATTAATCCGAGTACTGCGGCTGAAAGAGCCAGCGGACAGGATGAAGAACAGGAAAGCGCAGAACCGGACCGTCAGGAGATCATCCTGGATTCGATCAAGAGAATCTCGCAGATGGTGAGCTCCGTGCGGGAGGTCCTGCCGGGACGGCCGTATTTTGTCCCTAAAACGCAAGGAAAAAGAGATCCTTTTACGGAGACAAAGGAGCACTTTACAGAGTTCCTGCAGGCAGAGAGTACGCCGGTATCGAGATTCCTGTTGAATCATTACACGGGATTTTCCACCGTGATGTCGGAGGAAACCGTGTTCCGCGCAAGGCTCTCGCAGGATCGCAGCGCATCGGAGCTGAGCCGGGAGGAAATGGAGCAGTTGTGGATAACCTTCCGGGACGTTCTGGAAAAGGCACAAGAGGGCGCTTTCTGCCCGACAGTCTATTATCATGTGGGCGCAGCAGATACCCTGAGCTGCGGCGAGCCGGTGGAGTTCTCGGCCCTGCCGCTGACCATGTACCGGGACCTGCCCGAAAGGAGCTATGACTCCATTTCGGAGCTCCTCGAGAACTACTACAAAGAAAAAAATAATCTCACCCGCATCCGGCAAAAGTCCGCGGACCTTCGCAAGGTTGTACAGACGATTCTGGAACGTGACCTGCACAAATACGACCTGCAGACCAGACAGCTGAAGGACACGGAAAAAAGAGATAAATACCGGGTGTACGGCGAGCTGCTGAACACCTATGGGTACAGCATTCCGGAGGGCTCTTCAAGCGCAGAGCTGGACAACTATTACACCGGAGAAAAGCTGACGGTGCCGCTGGATCCTGCGAAGACACCGCTGGAAAATGCGAAACGTTATTTTGACCGATACACAAAGCTCAAACGGACGAAAGAAGCCCTCGAATCACTGATGCAGGACGTAAAGGCCGAGATCGATCAACTCGAGAGCATCAAGGAGGCCCTGAATCTGTCAGTGACAGAAGGAGACCTTGCCCAGGTTCGCGCGGAGATGGAAGAGTGCGGATTCGTCCGGCGACATCTTGAGAAAGGCAAAAAGGGCTCCGGCAGGAACAAAAAGGGTCCGGCCAAGCTCCCGGAGGCGCAGCCGATGCACTACCTCTCGTCGGATGGCTATGACATCTATGTCGGCAAGAATAACCTGCAAAATGACGAGCTCTCCTTCCATGTGGCGAAGGCGTCAGATATTTGGTTCCATGCCAATGATATCGCAGGCTCCCATGTGATCCTGAAAACGGAAGGGAAGCCCTTTGAAGAGATTCCGGACCGTGCCTTTGAAGAGGCGGCAAGACTGGCTGCGTACTATTCCAAGGGAAGAGAGGCAGGACGTGTCGAGGTGGACTATCTGGAGCGGCGCAACCTCAAAAAGCCGGCAGGAGCAAGGCCGGGATTTGTGATCTATCACACCAATTATTCCTTGGTCGTAAATGCAGACATAACCGGGATTGCGAGCGTTTAATTCGGGAGATGCCGCGGCTCGAAAATGCCGCACTTGAAAAAGCATGGAAAAGCGATTTGAAAACCATTGAAATGCTATTAAAAAGCCCTTAGAAAAGAGGAACATCATGGCCAGGAGCATGACAGGATACGGCAGAGGCGAGGTATCGACCCCGCTGCAGAAATTCACAGTAGAGATGAAATCCGTCAACAATCGGTATCTGGATCTGAATATCCGGTTGCCCAGACGCCTGAATCCGTTTGAGGCGAACATTCGCGAGGAACTCAAAAAATGGATCCTTCGCGGAAAAGTGGACGTTTTCGTTACCATAGAGAATACAGGCGCATCGGACGCTCATGTTCATTATAACAAGGTCCTGGCCGGAGAATATGTGAACTGCATTCGCGAGATGGCGGCAGAATACGACCTCCCGGTAGAGCTGAGCGCGCAGCAGTTGTCGCAGTACCCGGAGGTTCTGACACTGGCCGAAGAGAATACAGAAAATGATGAGCTCCTGGAACCTCTTCTGGAATGTGTGCGTGCGGCTGCAAAGCAGTTCGCTGCAGCCAGAATCAAGGAAGGCAATTACATTACACAGGACCTTCTGGGTAAACTGGACGGACTGCAAAAAGGCGTGGATCAGATTCGCTCTAACGCACCGGTCATTTTGGAGCAGTATCGAAACGGGCTGCTAGGGCGCATGCAGGAGGTTCTGCAGGAAACCGGCGCTGCTGTGGATGAAAACAGAATTCTGCAGGAAGCAGCCTTCTATGCAGATCATGTCTGCGTGGATGAAGAGATGGTCCGACTGGAAAGTCACATCATTGCCGTGCGAGAGGAACTCAGGAAAGACAATGAGAGCGTCGGCCGGAAACTGGATTTCCTTGTGCAGGAGATGAACCGGGAGGCCAACACGATCCTCTCCAAAACCTCCAATGCATCGTCTGCAGACATTGCCATTGAACTCAAGACCGAAATTGAGAAAATAAGAGAACAGATCCAAAACCTTGAATAACAATGAAAACAGCAGTTTGAAATTTGAATGTGACGTGGCTGCTTGCAGGCAACGTGAGATACAAAGGAGAACATCATGCAGAAAAAAGGAAGTCTTACCGTCATTTCCGGTTTCTCAGGTGCCGGAAAAGGCACCATCATGCGGGAACTCTTACGGACCCATCCGGAATATGCGCTGTCTGTTTCTGTGACCACGAGAAACCCAAGACCCGGCGAAACCGACGGCGTCGACTACCACTTTATCAGCCAGCAGCAGTTTGACGAGCTGGTGGAACAGGACGGTCTCCTTGAGCATGCAGGATACGTGGATCACTGCTACGGAACACCCCGCAGATACGTGGAAGAGGCCATCGCAGAAGGCAAGGACGTATTGTTGGAGATCGAAGTGCAGGGGGCCATGCAGATCAAAAAGAAACGTCCCGACACGATCCTCTTGTTCGTGACACCGCCCTCTGCAGAGGAACTCTACAACAGATTAAAAGGCAGAGGCACCGAGACCGAAGATGTGATCCAAGGCCGGATGCAGCGCGCCTGCGAAGAGGCCGAGTCCATGCCCCTCTATGACTATCTCATCGTCAATGACAACCTAGGCGACGCCGTAGAACTCGTGCACCGCACCATCCAGGAAGCCAAAAATGCGACTATCCGCCAGACTGAGCTGATGCAGGAACTGACCCGTGAGCTCGAGGCACTCAAGACCCGGTAATCTCTGCGATCCGCAAATTCGCGTCAGGGGTGGCAAGTCGGTGCGCAGGCGCGCACCTTCGGAACACGAAACGGGTCGAAATCCCGGCTGGCCGCGCATCCCTTGCCGCTCCGAAGCAAATCAGCACCGTGAATCAGTACCGCAAACATCTACTGGCAGATCCGGCAAAAGGATGTTATACTCGGTTGTTAGTAATTACTGGTACGAATCCGTACTGGTTTAGAATTGCTGTGCCAGGCAGCAACACAGACAGCAACAATAGAAAGGAATCCCATACAGATGATCCATCCTTCTTATGTAGATCTTATGAATGTTGTAAACGAAGGCGTTGAAGAAGGCGAAACTCCCGTCATCAACAGCCGCTATTCGGTCGTTATGGCAACCGCCAAAAGAGCTCGCCAGATCGTGGACGGTGATGAGCCAATGATTGACGATATTGCAGGAAAGAAGCCTTTGTCCATCGCCGTAGAGGAGCTCGAGCAAGCACAGCTCAAGATCCTGCCTCAGGATGAAGAAGAGATCCTGAGCTACGAGGCAGCAGATCGCGCAACAGCAAGAGCGCTCGAGAGCGGCCTTGGCCTGACCGGTAGTCTGACTGAGGAAATGCTGGCAGAGACGGAGGCAGCAGAGGCTGCACACAATGCCGGCACGAGTTCCGACGAAGAGGACGAGGAAGACAACGTTATTGTAGAGGATGAGTAAGGGCAGAATATTCTGCAGAAAACCAGAGAGCATAATTTGTGAAAACATTATTTGTATCTCTTGGCTGTGACAAAAATACTGTAGACACACGCAAAATGGCCGGCATTCTCGAGGATGGCGGCATTTGTTCGTTTACAGAGGATGAGGCTGAGGCTGAGGCAGCGGTGATCAATACCTGTGCCTTCATTGATTCGGCCAAACAGGAGAGCATCGATGAGATCCTCTCCATTGCACAGCTCAAGAAAACCGGAAAATTAAAACATCTGATTGTAACGGGATGTCTTGCCCAGAGATATCAGGACGAGGTTTTAAAGCTGATTCCTGAAGTGGATGCCGTGATCGGAACCACCGCGGAGGACTCCGTGGGGAAGGTTCTCTCGCAGCTCGAGGCAGGAGAGAAGCCGGAAAAGGCTATCCTTGAGAATCCGGATATTACTCCGTCTGCGGCAAGACAGATTCTGTCTCTTGGCAGCTTTGTGGGATATCTCAAGATCGCAGAGGGCTGCAACAAGAACTGCACCTACTGCGCCATTCCTTCGATCCGTGGCCACTACCGCAGCGTTCCGATGGAACAGATCCTTGAGGATGCCAAGAGCCTTGCGGCTCAGGGGGCCAAGGAGCTGATTCTGGTGGCACAGGAGACCACACTGTATGGTGTGGATCTTTATGGCAAAAAGATGCTGCCCGAGCTCCTTCGAAGGCTCTGCCTGGTGCAGGGTATTGATTGGATCCGCGTTCTGTACTGCTATCCGGAAGAAATTACGGACGAGCTGATCGATGTTCTCGCAGAGGACAATAAGGTTCTGCCCTATCTGGATATGCCCATTCAGCACGCCTCGGATGCGATCCTTCGCAGAATGGGACGGCGGACGAATCGGAAGGAGCTGGAGGAGATGGTGCAAAAGCTCCGTGAAAGGGTTCCCGGCATCTGCCTTCGCACAACGCTCATTACCGGATTCCCCGAAGAGACCGAGGAGGATCACAAAAGCCTCCTGGCCTTCGTTCAGGACATGCAGTTTGACAGGCTCGGCGTGTACACCTATTCGAGAGAGGAAGGGACACCGGCGGCCGGATTCGATCATCAGGTGCATCCTTCCACCAAAAAGCGTCGTCAGAAGGAACTGATGCTGGCACAGCAGGAGATTGCCTTCCATAAACAGGCAGCACTTGTCGGACAGGAATTCGATGTTTTGATCGAGGGGCGCCTTGCAGATGAACTGTCGGAAAACGGCTATGTCTATGTGGGACGCACCACGATGGATGCGCCGGATGTTGACAGCAATATTTACCTGGAGACAGCCAGAGATCTGATGAGCGGAACACTGGTGCGGGCCCGGGTCACCGGCTCGCAGGATTATGATTTGATAGGAGAACTAGCAGATGAATCTGCCGAATAAGCTGACATTGCTGCGTGTAATCATGGTGCCCTTTTTTGTGGCAATCCTCCTGGCAAGACCCTTTGGAGAGGCCAGTGACTGGGCGGCGCTCGTTATTTTTGTTATTGCGAGTCTGACCGACCTTGCCGACGGCAAGATCGCACGCAAATACAACCTGATTACCAACTTTGGTAAATTCATGGATCCTCTTGCCGATAAGCTCCTCGTGTGCTCGGGCATGATTTGCCTGATCGCATTGGGCCGGATCCCGGCGTGGATTGTGTGCATCATTGTGGCAAGAGAATTCGTGATTTCGGGCTTTCGCCTGATCGCTGCAGAGCAGGGCATCGTCATTGCGGCCAGCTACTGGGGCAAATTCAAGACGACCTTCCAGATGATCATGGTCATTCTGATGATCATGAATGTCAGCGTTTTGCAGCCGTTGACCACGATTGTCATGTGGATCGCAACGATCCTGACGGTGATTTCCCTTGTGGACTATGTTGCCAAGAACAAAGCGGTTCTGCAGGACGTGGACTAGTACAGCGATTTTGCAAACGCTGTACCGGAGCCGAAAATTTTGGATGCGAACTTTCCGGAAATTATGGCATGAAGGGGCTGTGCCGGGATGGGGTAGGGCACAGAATAAGCGGCAGTGCGAGAGAATCGGGGAAAGGAACAGGGAAACTGCATGGAACCGGAATTACATGAAAAGGCAAGGAACCTTGTGGAACAGCTGAAGGACCAGAATATGACGCTTTCTACAGCGGAGTCCTGCACAGGCGGCATGCTGGCTCAAATACTGACGTCGGTTCCCGGCGTTTCTGCGGTTTATGCCGGCGGCTTTGTGACCTATGCCACGAGAGAAAAGCACGACATGCTGGGTGTTTCTAAAAAAGTCCTTAAGGAAGAAGGCGCCATTGCCAAAAAAACGGCCAAACAGATGGCCATCGGCGCAGCCAAAAAGACCGGTACCGATGTTGCGATTGCCATTACCGGCAATGCAGGACCGGATGCGCAGGAAGATAAGCCGGTGGGACTGGTCTATGTCGGAATCTGCATTGACGGAAAGGGATCTGCTCAAAGGTTCATGCTCGAAGGGGACCGGCAGAGCATCCGCGAAAAGGCATGTCTTGCAGCCATAGAGCTCGTGGCGGAGAAGCTGAACTAACAGCGGAACAAAGATAAGGAGAACAGAGATTATGAAAAAGCTGCTGGAGCAGATTGCGAAATTCGGCGTTGTCGGAGTGATTTGCTTTTTTATTGATTTTGGAATCTATACCGTTTTAAACATTGTGTTCCGGGCGGTCGGATTTGACCAGCAGTGCAGCTGGTATTATCTGATCTCGCAGTTTATCAGCTTTATCATCTCGATGGTGACCAATTACATCCTGAGCTTTAAATTCGTCTTTAAACGAAGAGATGATATGTCCAAACAAAAGGAATTCATCATTTTCTTTGTTCTGAGCGTCATCGGACTTATCATCAACGAGGCTGTTCTGTATGTCGGGATGGACGTTGTTTACGAAAAGTGGACAGGGCTGAACCGGCTGATGGGAACCGGCCTTGCAGAGACGTTCTTTAAATGCTTTGCGACCGGAGTTGTGATGGTCTACAACTTTATCAGCAGAAAGATCTGCCTGGAGGATCATTCCGAAAATGGCTGACATTTTATATTATGTGATTCCGTGCTACAACGAAGAAGAGGTTCTGCCGGAGACGTCAAGGCGCCTGAAGGTCAAGATGACCGCTCTTATGGCGGCCGGCAAGATCAGCGATAAGAGCAGGGTATGCTACATCAATGACGGATCCAAGGATAAAACCTGGGAGATCATTCAACGTCTTCACGAAGAGGACTCCCTGTTCTCCGGGATCAACCTGTCAAGGAACCGGGGACATCAGAATGCGCTTCTTGCGGGGCTGATGACCGTTCGCAGCTATGCAGATGTGGTGATTTCCATGGATGCGGATCTGCAGGATGACATCGAAGCCTGTGATGCCATGCTGGACAAATATTACGAAGGATGCGATGTTGTCTACGGCGTTCGCAGTGCCAGGGCAACCGATACCTGGTTTAAGCGGACGACCGCAGAGAGCTTTTACAAGCTGATGGACCGCTTTGGAGCAAAGATCGTTTACAACCATGCGGACTATCGACTCATGAGCAAACGGGCGCTGGACGGTCTTGCGGAGTTCGGAGAGGTGAATCTGTTCCTTCGCGGAATGGTGCCCCTTGTTGGCTATCCAAGCGACGTTGTCTATTATGAGCGAGCGGAGCGTTTTGCCGGAGAAAGCAAATATCCGCTGAAAAAGATGATCTCCTTTGCCATGGATGGCATCACGTCGCTGTCCATCGAACCGATTCGAATGATCACCACACTGGGTGTAGTCATCTTCCTGTTCAGCCTGGGCATTCTGGTCTATTCAGTGATACGCCATCTGATGGGAGCAACGGTTGCCGGGTGGACCTTCCTGAATGTATCGGTCTGGGCCATCGGCGGACTGATCCTGTTGTCCCTTGGCGTCATCGGAGAGTATATCGGCAAGATCTATATGGAGACCAAACACCGCCCCAGATTCATCATTGAAGAGTTCCTGGATGAAGGGAATGGCTATACGACAAAGCCAGCTAAAACGCCGCGGAAAATTCAGAAGTGATCCGCCGAAGGCCTTAAGGAAATACACATTTCGTCCGTTTTTTGTAAGCGGACACTGCGCCGGGATTGCGGTGCGAAAAAGGGCGGAGGTACTACACACTCCGTCCTTTTCTGCACGGCTTTCTCCTTGCATTTAGAAAACCTCGATGTGGCTGGGCAGAGGAGCTTTGCTCCTTGCCCACCTGACAATTTCAGTCATGAATTTGTGCGCGAGGCGCCCAATTCATGATAGAAATCGCCAGGTGTTAAACAGATACAAATGCAGCTGCTAAGTTGCACGAACAGGCAGGAGACTAACGGATATGGAAGGAAAATGCATCTTAGTCTGCGCGGGAGACTTTACTCCGATGGGAATTCCAAGGGAGGAAGGAGACTGCCTGATTGCTGTGGATAACGGTCTGACCTATCTGAACCGGATGGGAATTCTGCCGGATTATTGTATCGGGGACTATGATTCGTTGCAGCAGGAGTCCCGGGCTGTTCTGGAGGAGATTCGCTGCCAGACCCCTGAGCGGATTGTGACCTTGCCGGCAGAAAAGGATGATACCGACACGCTTGCAGCCGTTCGCTTTGGAATGCGCCTTGGATACCGGCGCTTTGACCTGTACGGCGCACTCGGAGGGGAACGGATTTCCCATACGATTGCGAATCTGCAAGTGCTGTATTATATCAAGGAACAGGGTGGTCAGGGCTATATTATGGACAGCAATCAGATGCTGTTCCTGGTTCGAAACGAGACGAAGATTTTTCACCGTGGATTTACAGGACGGTTCTCCGTGTTCGCACTGGATCCTGTTGTAAGGGGCGTGACGATTCGTGGAATGAAATATTCCCTGGAAAACGGAGAGCTGCGAAATGATTTCCCCATCGGGTGCTCGAACGAGATTACGGAAGAAACCTCCAAAGAGAGCGCAGCGTCCGTGACCGTCTCGGACGGAACAGCCCTGGTGGTGGTTGGATGGTAGATTAAAGAGATGAGTACAGATGATATGAATGATCATAGCCAGAATAACGACATACTAGACATTGATTTCGAGGGGAGTGTGCATCATCACCGGGGACACCATGCAAAGGCCGCGGCAGACGAGGACGGTCCGCTTTATTATGACAGCAAGGGGCGTGCTCACAAAAGGAGGACCTTTGGCCGGTCAGAATACCGCCATCACCACCATCGTCGCCGCCATGGTTGGAAGCGAGTGCTGCTGGTCGTGGTGGTCGTATTGGGCCTTCTTGGATGCAGCGCATTCGCCGGGTGGCGCGTTCTGGATGCCATGGGCAAACGATCCCTTTATCAAAAGGCGGCTTTGGCGGCCCCTACGCTGGTAGCAGCCGGGGAGGAGACGAGCGAACAGGCAGAGCCTGGCGAGGTCTGGAAGAGCGGCTGGGTTCGTTATAACGACAAGGTCTACGAATATAACGACCAGATCCTGACCTTCCTCTTTATGGGCATCGATGACATGAATTACGTTTCAGAAAAATCCGGCGGCGTGAACGGCGGACAGGCGGACAGTTTGTTCCTCCTTGTCATGAATCCGGCGACCGAGAAGATCAGCGTTGTTGCCATCAACCGCAATACCATGACCGAGATTGATGTCTATGACGAGAACGACGAGTTCGTCTACACAGGTACTGGTCAGATCTGTCTCGCCCACGGCTACGGCAACGGTCTGGAGGAGTCCTGTGAGCGTGAGGAAAAGGCCGTCTCCAACCTGTTCTATTCCCTGCCGCTGTCCGGATATGTGGCCATCAACATGGGGGCAATTCCAACAATCAATGATGCTGTCGGCGGTGTCACCGTGCCGCGGATGACCTTTGAAGATGGCAAGATTCAGTACGGCGAGGACGAGACGCTGATGGGGAAGGATGCCTTCAACTACGTGCACTACCGTGATATCAAAACCTTTGATACCGCATCCTTCCGCCTGGAAAAACAAAAGGTCTACCTCAAGGCCCTAATGAGCAAGATGATGGAGTCCATCCGCAAGGATCCGACCTCCGTTGTGAATCTCTATCAGACCATCTCCCGCTACATGGTGACGGATGTGGATGTGTCCGAGGTGACTTATCTGGCCGGTCAGATGGGCAGCTATTCTCTGAACCTTGATACCATCTATTCTCTCGAAGGCACTACAACGACCGGTGATCAGGGCTACGAAGAATTCGACTACGATGAGGACGCATTGTACGAACTGATGCTGGAGGTGTTCTATACCGAGGTATCACAAGAGGAGCTCTCTGGTACAGCAGAAGAGTAAAAAACGACAGAGGATACTATGAAACAACCGGATTACGGATTCGCAGACATGCACATACACATCATGCCAAAGGTCGACGACGGCTCCGAGAGTATGGAGATGACGCAGAACATGCTGGCCATCGCAGCGGAGCATCATATTGAGACCATGATCCTGACTCCGCATTATAAAAGGGGACATCACAACGTTTCCCCGAAAGGACAGGAACGCCGCATCGATGCCATGTATGACCGGATGTATGAGAATGATATCCCCATCGACCTTTATCCCGGCAATGAGATCATGTATGACAGCGGCGTTTTGGAGGATCTCGAGGAGGGCAGGATTCAGACGATGGCAGGTTCCTCCTATGTTCTGGTGGAATTCAAGCCATGGGAGCAGGCTTCCTACATTCAGGAGGGGCTTCGGACCCTCTCTTATGAAGGCTATCGCGTCATCCTGGCACACTGCGAACGGTATGATTGCCTTCGCAAGGACTACCAGCTGGTGGAGAATCTCTATCGCAATCAGATTTACCTGCAGGTAAATGCAGACGATGTTCTGCCAAGGTTTATGGCACCCATTCCGCGGTTTGTGCATCACATTCTGGAGGAGCAGCTGGTTACCTTTATCGGGACCGATGCTCACAAAGATCAGGGCCGTACGCCCAGAATGCTGGAGTGCTGGAACTACCTCGAGAAACACTGTGATCCCGACTATATTCGAAGGATCATGCGTGAGAATACCTTACGCGTCATCCGGGATGAAGAAGTGTAGGAGGATTTTGTGATAATATCCGACAAAATCCTTGCAAAACCACAGAGAAACAATCATAATCATTTAGGATTGTGCATTTAATAACATATCATCTGATCATTGCAAACGAGACGGATTGTGCCATGCTCCTTTGACATCGACAGGTCTATCCTGCAAAAGATGTGTGAGCAACGGCAGATTACGTCCGCACAGGAACCAGTACCCTATGAATGTGAACACAGAGAACAGAAACGAGAATATGTATGCAGGCGCCGCACAAAGTGCCGGTGCTTACGCAGGGATGAATGATGGCAAGGGCAGCGCGATCTACGGCAGTCCTTATGCCGGTATGGACACAATGAACGCGCAGGGCGCTGCGGCAAACCGCATTGGGGTCCGCACCGGCATGCTCAGCCAGGAGAACGATGATGAGATTACCATTGATTTAGGCGAGGTATTCGGCGTTATCGTGCACTGGCTCTGGCTCATCCTTGTCGTTGCCATCGCCTTTGGCGCAGCGGCCTATAGCTTTAGCAAATTTGTTCTGCCGGAGGAATTCCAGTCCACAACCAAGATTTATGTACTGGATAAAAAGAGCAGCACCAGCAGTGGGCAGAGCACCTACACAGACCTGCAGGTCGGCTCTCAGCTGACCAAGGACTACGCCGAGCTCATTACTTCGCGTACCGTCATTGAAAAGGTGATCTCTGACAACGGCCTGAATGAGCTCTACGATTACAAAACTTTCCTTGATAAGGTCTCCGTCGACACGCCTACCGATACCCGTATTGTATCCATCACCGTGACCGATCATGATCCGGCCTTGGCACAGACCCTTGCGAACAGCATCCGCACCGAGGCTGCCGAGCTCATCATCAGCACCATGCAGATCGATGCTGTGAACACCTATGAGGAGGCCAATCTCCCGACCGTGAAGTCAGCTCCCAGCTGCGGCAAATGGGCGATTATTGCTGCGTTTTTGGGTGCACTCCTTGTGAGCGTCCTGGTTGTTCTGCGCTACATCCTGGATGACACGGTCAAGACCAGCGAGGATGTTGAGCGGTATCTGGGACTCTCTGTGCTGGCTATGATCCCTCTCGATGAAAACATCGGTGCTGCCGCGGCAGAGGACAAAAAGGCACGGAAAAAGAACAAAAAGAATAAAAAGAGTGAACCGGTGCACCACCGTCAGACCAAGGAACCGCCGACCAGACAGAGAGTTGTTCAGGAGATCAAAGCGAGCGAGGCAGATAAGCGCAGAAACGGATCGCGAAATGCCGGCAGCGCAGAGCACCCGGAACGCTCGGATTATCCGGAACACAGAAATGCAGCGGCACCTGGGAATGAACACCAAGGTCCGAACAATATGAATAATACGACTCGCCGGCCGGTTCGAAATGAAGGACCTGCAAGGGAGGCTGGGCGCCCGGAGCGCAGGAATTCCGAAAAGAGGGCTGCTGAGAATGGCAGTGCTGCAGCAGTCGCCGGCAAGGCACCGCAGCAGTCGCCGGTAAGGCCGCAGCCCACACAGAAAAATTCTGCGCCGCAGCCGGCAGATGAGGATGAGCTTTCCATGACACAGGAGCTCGGAGACATCCTCAGCATGGAAGATTTTCTGTCCGATGATGAAATGATCTAGGAAGGAGGAGATAGATTATGCAAATGCCCAAAAACGCGAATCAGACAATGACACAGAGCGTTGTACTGCAGGATGATAACCTCGCCTTCCGTACCCGCGAGGCATACAAGACCCTCCGCTCCAATATCGAGTTCAGCGGCAAGGATGTGCATGTCATTGCTGTCACCAGCTGCACTCCCAACGAGGGTAAATCTGAGGTCTCTTTTGAACTGGCAAGATCCTTTGCCGAGAACCAGAACAAGGTTCTGATGATCGATGCCGATCTTCGTAAGTCTGTTATGAGAGAGCACCTTCGCTCCGGCAGGGTACGCTATGGCCTTGCCAACTATCTGGTAGGCCAGTGCTCCATGGAAGAGGCTGTCTGCAAGACCAACCAGGCAGGATTTGATGTCATGCTGGCAGGTCCCACCACGCCGACCCCCTCGGAGCTCCTTAACAGCGATACGTTCACCCAGCTTCTTGCGGATGCGAGAAAGATCTATGACTATGTCATCGTTGACACCCCGCCCCTTGGGAGCGTGATCGACTCTGCCATCATCGGCAAGAAATGCGACGGCATCATGCTGGTCATCTCCAGCGGTAATATCAGTTATCGGTTCGCACAGAGCGTTCTGGATCAGCTCCTTCGCGCCGGCTGCCGGGTTCTGGGGTGCGTTCTGAATAAAGTCGATATGGACGGCGGCAAAGGCTACTACGGCAAATACTACGGCAAATATTATGGTAAGTACTACGGCAAGTATTACGGCAACTACGGCGGTGACGATGATAGAGACTAAGAGAACGAACAGGGAATCTCGGGTTCCAACACCGGGCAAAATAACGACAGCAGCGGCACTTTTCCTTGCCGTCTGTACGATCTCCCTTTCCGGGTGCTCGGCACAGGGGACCACAGAGGAGACAACAAAAACCCCTGCTGCAGAAAACGGCTGGGAGAGCACCGGCACCGATGACAACGCAGCAGAGGTGAATGTGGAGTCATCGAGCGAAGAAACCACCGTGGAAGAGGAGAGTACGATCCCTGCAGAGCTCGACGATGGTGAGACCATCCTTGGCAGAGAGAGCGGCACGGAGTCGGCCTTTAAGGGCCCCGGCCTTCTTGACGGAAACGCCGCTGCATCATGGGATGATGGAGAGCTGTACCTCCTGCAGGCAGCGGATGCAGAGAGCGGCGCAGAGCTCTTGTCTGTTCCGGTTTATTCGAATGATGCCGCTGCAGATCAGAAAGCCTACCTTGACAGTGGGAATGATGAAGGTCTGACGGATCCCAATACTGTGATCCACGGCAGTGCAGCTGCGGGCGGCCCTCTTGAGAAGCTGACCGAGTACGGCGATGCCCAGTACAGTGAGCAGAATCCGTACCTGTATCTCACAACCACAGATGGATCGGTGATGGAATACCAGCTGATCGCCGCCTATACGGCGGATCACACTGACATCCTTACGGGAACGAATTTCTATGATGCAGACGAGTATGCGGCCTATATTGACAGCATTTACAGCCAGCGCAATATGCAGGCAGTTCTCAATACCGATCTGCAGCAGGATGCCGTGAACATCTGGTGTCTTCTGACAATTCAGGGATCCATGTCTGACACGCAGGACTTTATTGTGCAGGCCATTCCGACCGGCGTGGAGTATCAATAAACGGATAAATGGGATCGTTCAGAGGTGCTTTAGAATGCGCAGAATGTATAACGTATAACATTAACTGACAACATCATTAGATTATCATAAAAGCTTGAAATTGTGATTGGAAAGTATTATATTCTACTCTGATATCGAAACCCGCAGGGGAGCAGATATACCACATGTAATTGAGAAGGGAGATCACTAATTATGAAGAAAAAATTGACCGCAGCAGTTGCAGGCGTTCTGGCTGCCACGATGGTATTCGGAACTTCTGTATTTGCAGCAAACAGCCCCAGCACCTCCAAGACCGAGGTTAAGGCATCCACCACTACTGAGTCTGCAGCTCCTGCAGCAGCAGTAAACGCTTTTATCCCGAGAACCAGCGGCGGCTATCAGGCCGTTGAGGGCGTTCGTTTCCAGTCTGACTACAGCTCTGTAACCGACAGCAAGGCTGTAGCTACCAGCTACAAGGCAGACGCTAAGGATGCAGCTACCGTTGCTCTTGAGGAGTATGTAGCAGCTTCCTCTGCTACCGGCAAGACCTTTGGCCCTTACAAGCTCCGCATGTACAAGGCTGGCAAGGCTGTATGGAACGGCTTTGGCACCTTCAAGTATTCCGTAGGCGTTGGCAACAAGTATGACGGCCAGACCGCTACTGTATTCCAGATCCACCAGGATGGTTCCGTTACCACAACTCAGGTTACTGTAGTAAACGGCAAGGTTAACATCTCTGTTGAGGATATGGGAACCTTCATGATCAAGTTCTAATTGCTTTAGAAAAGTCATAGGTGAGAATCAATCAATAACATTTCAATCCATGTGGGCTTATCCCTGTTGTTATGGCTGCTGGCAGCTGTGACAACAGGGTTTTGCGTTTTATGGGCAGAAGGGAAGAATCCAATACAAGTGATCTTGCTGCAGATCATAGAGTGGTAAAAAAGAACAGTAAGGAGTAAAATTGCTCTTAATGATGTGATATCTGTTTCGGAATCAGATTCGGGGAGAATTGGGAGAATATTATGAGGATTAGTATAATCGGACTAGGATATGTCGGCTGCATCAGTGCGGGGTGCTGTGCAGGGATGGGCCATGAGGTCATTGGCGTAGACGTTTCCGAAAATAAAGTAAACCTTCTGAATCAGGGACGCCCGACGATCATCGAAGAGGGGATCGATGAGCTGATTCGGAAAGGTCATGAAGAAGGCAAAATTACGGCAACAACGGATACCAGAACCGCCGTCCTGAATTCAGACATCACATTTATTGTGGTAGGAACGCCGAGCACCAAGGAAGGGCATCTGAATTTGAACGGCGTTTATTCGGCTGCACATGAAATCGGAATGGCACTTCGGGAGAAAACGCAGTTTCATGTGGTGGCCATTCGTTCCACCGTGCTGCCGGGAACCAATCGCGAGGTAGGAAGAATTCTGGAGGAAACGTCCGGAAAGAAAAAGGGAGAGGCGTTTGCCGTTGTTTCAAATCCGGAGTTCCTTCGGGAGGGAACTGCAGTCTATGATTATATGAATCCTCCGATGACGTTGGTTGGAACTGAAGACAAGCGGGCAGAACAGATCATGCGGGAGCTGTATGCAGAACTTCCCGGTGAGTTTGTTTCCACGGATGTTGAAGTCGCAGAAATCATGAAGTATGTCAACAACACCTATCATGCCTTGAAAATTGTATTCGGGAATGAAGTCGGGAATATCTGCAAGGCCTTGAATATCGACAGCCGTAAGGTAATGGATATTTTCTGCAAGGATCAGCAGCTGAATATTTCGCCGTATTATTTTCAGCCTGGATTTGCCTATGGAGGATCCTGCCTCCCTAAGGATTCCAGAGCGCTGCGGACTCTGGCGCATGACTGTTATGTGGAAGTTCCTGTCATAAACGCCATTCAGCCTTCCAATGAACTGCAGAAACAGAATGCACTCCGAATCATCGAGAGCAAGGGAAAACGCAAGGTGGCGATCCTTGGCGTCAGCTTTAAGGCCGGGACGGATGATTTGAGGTGCAGTCCGATTGTAGATGTGGCTGAGTGGCTGATCGGAAAAGGATATGAACTTCATATTTACGATAAAAACGTAGCAGCTTCTCAGAAAAGCGGGACGAATGCGGATTTTATCCAGGCTAAGCTCCCGCATCTTCATCAGCTCATTTCGGATGATCTGGATTCTGTCTGCGCTGCCTGCGATGTACTGGTGATCACCAATAGCGGGAAGGAATATCTGGATCTTCCGGAGCGCTATCCGCATAAGGTGATTGTTGATCTGGTCCGGGAATATGAAACGTTGGATTACGACGGAAACTATGAAGGAATCAGCTGGGGTAATATTAACGTCAATAAAGCGCAGAATGAGCCGGTCGAACGTGATATGCCGATGACAGATTATTGAATGATGCCGGGAACAAAAGGTCTGAACCTGCGGAGATTTTCCCTTGTGCGGACGTTTAGCCCCGGGCACTCTTGGATGGAAGGTAGACTATGTGCGGAATCTGCGGATTGATGGATGGGAAAACAACTCGCTCGCAAAAAGAACAGCTGATTCGGAAAATGAATGCAGCGCAGCATCACCGGGGACCGGATGATGACGGAATATTCGCAGAAGGTCCGGCGGCGCTGGGACATGTGAGGCTTTCCATTCTGGATTTGTCGCCGGCGGGCCACCAGCCGATGTTTCTAAGAGAGCGATACGCGTTTGTTTTTAACGGAGAGATCTATAATTACATTGAACTGCGGGAAGAACTGAAAAAAAGCGGATATTCCTTTCATACAGGAACTGATACAGAGGTGGCACTGGCCTCTCTTGACTATTGGGGGAAGGATGCATTGAGCAGGTTTAACGGCTTCTGGGCCTTTGCCCTGTATGACCGAAAGGAAGAAAAGATCCTGTTATCCAGGGACCGGTATGGGGTAAAGCCACTGTATTATACAAGGCAGTCCGGATATCTGGTTTTTGCCTCAGAATTGAAGGCGCTTCTGGAGGATGAGAAGATCAAAAGGATAACCTGCGACCAGGCCGTACTGGATTATCTGGTAAACGGGTTCGTTGACTGCGAGGAAGAGACCTTTGTGCAGGATGTCTTTCATGTTCCGGCGGGACATTGGATGGAGTTTTCCAGGGATGGAAGTGTTCGAAAAGAGCGGTATGATTCCATCACCTACAAAGAGAGCCTGGACGGAAAGGTGACTCCAGAGATGGAACGGGAGTTCCGAAAGCTGTTCGAGGACTCGGTTTCGTTAAGGCTAAGAGCTGATGTACCGGTGGGAAGCTGCCTGTCAGGAGGCCTGGATTCCTCTGCCATTGTGTGTGCCAGCAGCAGGCTCCTGCGTGAAAAGACACAGAAAAATGAACAGAAAGTGTTCTCAGCCTGCTATCCCGGGCGTCCGGAGGATGAGAGCCGCTATATTAATGAAGTCGTAAAGACTACGGGAGTGGAGCAGCATGCGGTGATGCCAACGTGGGGAGACCTTGCAGAGGATCTGGATCATCTGATCTACACACAGGATGAACCGTTTCTTTCCACCAGCATGTACGCCTCTTACTGCGTCATGAGACTTGCTAAAAAGAATCATACCAAGGTACTCCTGGACGGGCAGGGGGCCGATGAACTGCTGTGCGGATACCGAAAGGCCAGGGTCTATTACATTCGGAAGCTGGCAAAGGAGCACCACTTTGTCCATGCCCTTTGGGAAGCCTTTTTGTATCTTCCTTACATGGGAAAGAGGAATTCCTCGCTGGCGGCAGATTTATCTGCTCTTCGACAGTTTCTGGGCAAAAAGAAAAAGAGCGGCGAGGATATCCGAAGGAAATATCTCTCGGATTCGCTTCAGAAAATGGAGCTTCGGAACAGCTATCAGAATAATGAACGTTTTCTGATCAATGATTTTGAAAAGATATCGCTGCCTGCTCTGCTGCGTTATGTCGATCGGAACTCCATGGCGTTTTCCATTGAGGATCGCCTGCCGTTTCTGGATTATCGTTTTGTGAATTTCTGCCTTTCTCTTCCGATGGGAGCAAAGATCCGAAACGGATGGTCTAAATATATTATGAGAACATCGCTGGATCTTCCGGAGCTGATCAAAAAGAGAAAGGACAAGATCGGCTTTTACACGCCGGAGAATGAGTGGATCCGTCAGAACAGCAGCGAATTCCGAAAACTATTCGAACAGGAAGAGGATTTCCGCGCAGGACGTTATATCAATCGCAGGAAGGTTCTGGAGGACTGGGAGAGGCTGACAGCCGGAAAAGACAGTATCGGAATCTTCCGATACATCTGCCTGGAAAAGTGGATGAGAATTTTTCAGATGGGGAGCTGAACGTGGAAGATGCAACAAAAAAACACAGCATACTGATTATTGTAGAGAACCTTCCGGTGCCGTTTGATACGAGGGTGTGGCAGGAAGCGACAACACTGGTTCAAAATGGCTATACCGTTTCCGTGATTTGTCCGAAAGGAAAAGGGTATGAGGCGGAGGAAGAAACCCTGGAGGGGGTTCATATTTTCCGTCATGACATGCCAAAGGAGGGAAACGGATTCATCGGATATCTGCGTGAATACAGCACCGCACTCAAAGAAGAGATCCGACTTGCGGAGCTCGTCTACCGGAAGATCGGGTTCGAGGTGATCCAGGGGTGCAATCCGCCGGATGATATCTATCTGGTTGCCAAAAGATTCAAAAGCCGCGGGGTTTCCTATGTATTCGATCATCACGATATTTGTCCGGAACTCTTTGGTGCCAAGTTCGGCAAGGAAAGCGGTGTGCTGTACGCCGGACTGAAGTGGCTGGAACGGCAGACCTACCGGCACTGCAGCTTTGCATTTGTTACGAATGAGAGCTATCGAAAGATTGCCATTGAACGGGGCGGGATGGATCCGGAGAAAGTGATCGTTCTGCGGAGCGGACCGAGACTGGAGCGCATGAGAATTCTGCCGCCGGATCCCTCTATCCGAAGAGGATATCCCTACATGGTGGGGTATCTGGGTGTCATCGGCCAGCAGGAGGGTGTGGATTTCATTCTGGAAGCTGCAGCATACATCAAACAGCGGGAGAACAATGTATTCTGGGGAATTGTCGGAGGTGGTCCGCATCTGGAAGCTCTGCAGAAAAAGGCTCACGAGATGCAGCTGGATGACTGCGTGGAATTCACGGGAAGAGCACCGGATGATGTAATGCTCCGGTATCTGAACACGGCAGATGTCTGTGTGAACAGTGACCGGTACAATGCCATGAATGACAAGAGCACGATGAACAAGGTCCTGGAATACATGGCCCTTGGCAAACCGATTGTGCAGTTTGATCTGACAGAGGGCAAATATTCTGCCGGTGAGGCGTCGCTGTATGCAGAAAATAATAATGCGGCGGACATGGCAGAAAAGATTGAAAGCCTGCTCCGGGATCCGGACAAACGCAAAACCATGGGAGAGTACGGCAGGCAGCGGATTATGAACGAGCTGTCCTGGGAACACACCAGCAAGGCTTTGCTGGACGGCTATGAGCGATTTTTTGTATCTGGTTAGCACATGTGGGTTTCAACATGAATCGGCCGCCCCGCGGACGGATTCATGATTGAAACCCTCATGTGGCCAAGGCCCGAAGGGCCTCTGGCCACCCACATCTCTCATTTGCAACGCAAATGAGAGATGTGGGTGCTAAACAGTTACATTTTTGATATGTGTTATGTGGGTTTCAACATGAATCGGCCGCCCCGCGGACGGATTCATGATTGAAACCCTCATGTGGCCAAGGCCCGAAGGGCCTCTGGCCACCCACATCTCTCATTTGCAACGCAAATGAGAGATGTGGGTGCTAAACAGTTACATTTTTGATATGTGTTATGTGGGTTTCAACATGAATCGGCCGCCCCGCGGACGGATTCATGATTGAAACCCTCATGTGGCCAAGGCTAAACAGCAAATGGAAACGGTAAGGAGAACACAAAGCTGTGAAGAATCTGATCTATCTCGCAACAATACTGATGCTGGCGGCAGGAGGATTTTTGTGTGCTTATTCTCCGGATTTTCTGTCTCTTTGCTGTGTGGGAGTCATGCTGCTCTTTGTTGTTGCCGGTACATTTTGCGGCATCCTGCCGGTGATGTCCTATTTTAAGGGCTTCCGATGCGGCGAAAAAAACGTGCGGCATGCCATTGAGGTGAACGCAGATTCTGCATGGTCCGCACTTTCCGAAAACGAGAATCTGTTCCGCCAGAAGGGTTTGAACCGGTTTTTTCTTGCGTACAGAGAGAAGGTGCGCATGCAGCAGTCCGCCGGGCAGATCTTGAGTGATGTTGAGGAATACATCAATGAAGATGTTCTGATCCTTGAGAGCTGGCAGGGGGTGATCAGCCAGATTCCAGGGACCTTGACAGGCCTTGGCATTCTCGGAACCTTCGTGGGACTGATCATGGGCCTTGGAAATCTGGGATTCGGCTCGGTGGATCTGGTCCTTTCCAGCGTTCGGACGCTGCTCTCCGGAATTGAAACGGCATTTTACACCTCTATTGCGGGTGTAATCCTGTCCATTGCGTTCAATCTGATTTATCAGATTGCATGGAATATGATGTGCCGGGAGCTCGGTGTTTTTACGGAGCTGTTTCATAAGAATGTTATTCCGACGGTGGAGGAGCAGAATCGTTACCGCAGCCGCAAGGAAACAGCCAAGGTTATTGAGCTGTTGAAGAGACTGCCGAAAGCATCCGGGTATTCTGTGACGAATGCGTCTGCAGGACTGCAGGGGGCGGCGCCGTCTGCCATGAACGAACAGATTCTGATGCCGCAGATTCTGGAAGGAATGAAGAACGGAAACTTTGTGTTCTATGTGCAGCCTCAGTATGATCTGAATACCGGCAAAGTCATAGGAGCAGAGGCACTCGTTCGCTGGCAGCATCCGACATTGGGAATGATCTCGCCGGCGGTCTTTCTGCCTGTTCTGGAGAGCAACGGCTACATTACCAAGCTGGACCAGTATATCTGGGAACAGGTGTGCCGGAAAATACGCGACTGGGTCAATGCGGGAATTCGGCCGCTGCCGATTTCTGTTAATGTTACCAAAACGGATCTTCTGGCCATGGATGTTGCGGAATTCTTTTCCGAGATGCTGGCCAAATATCGGATTCCTCCGCAGTATCTTGTGATCGAGCTGGCAGAGAATGCCTACCTGCAGACACATGGCGCAGTATTTGATGTGGAATCAAGGCTGATGCAGAGCGGATTCAAGGTGGTTGTGGATGGTTTTTCCGGTGATTTTGTGGCACTGGATTCCATCGGACATATTGCAGCAGATAGCCTGAAGCTGGATCTTCGTTATGTGAATCAGGATCCGAATGGACTGTCGATTCCGGCCATACTGGAAAAGGCAAGGACGCTGAATTTTCAGGTATCAGCAGAGGGAATTGAGAACATGGACCAACTGGGGCAGTTAAAGCGCAGTGGGTGTACTGCCGGGCAGGGATATTATTTTTCAAAACCCATTTCTCTGAAGGAGTATGAGAATATCATTCGTGAAGGTCAGAAGGGATGAAGAAGCGAAAAAACGACAGAAGAGAACTTAATTTCTGGCAGCCCTCCTTTGATCTGATGACGGGCCTGGTTTTAATTCTGATCCTGATCATTATTCTGCTGCTGTTGTATCTGATGTACACGCCGGAATCCATCGAGGGTGACTTGACCAACGGGACGATGGCGGACACAGAGGATTATGACGGATACGGGACTACGGAGGAATCCGCAGAGGGGAATACCTGGGATCAGAGAGGGGATTCCTATGATGATGGTTCCGGAAACGGGAGCAATGAGCCTGCCTCTTACGGAGGCGGAAGTGGGAATGGCATTGGAATTCAGCCCGGAACGGACGAAGGAATCAAATCGGCTGTCTACGTGGAATTGGTGGATGCTGAAACCCTGAAGATCATCCGAAAGGAGGGGGTGTCCTTTGAACTGTACGGGCAGGACGCAGAGCTGGAAACCCTGAACACGTATTACCCGGTTAAGACCTCATATCAGCAATTTGAAACCACGAAGGAAGGTGTTTTTTATCTTCCGGAGAAGATTTTTGAAGGGCAGTACAGCCTGCTGGAGCTGACTGTTCCGGAAGGGTACGACAGTGCAGGCAGTGTGGAGTTCACTGTGGACCGGCTGTATGACTGGCCGGAACCTCTTGTTGTGCAGGTGCCGCTGTATCCTTCCCGCAATATCATCCGGGTTCAGATGACAGACAAAGAGGAAGGAACGGCCGTTAGCGGTGCGACCTTTGATGTCATCGCAGCACAGGATATCACAACAACGGATGGAACCGTGCGTTATACAAAGGGACAAACGGTGGATACCATCACGCTGGATGAAGATGGCTACGGAGAGAGCAAGGAGCTGTACCTGGGCAGCTATACGCTGAAACAAAATACGGTTCCGGAGTACTATGCATCCATCACGGAGACTCTAAGTGCCACGGTTTCCCAAAAGACCGAAACTGAAACGGTATCGGAATCTGCAGTTGTAGAAGCCAAGGCAGACAAAACCAAGGTGGAGCTCTCTCTTGCGGATGAGCTGACCGGGCAGGCCATCGAGGGAGCAGAATTCGAAATAACGAATCCGGAGTCCGGCGATGTGCGGCAGGCTGCAACGGATCAGACCGGAAGAATTGTTCTGACCGATCTGGAAAAAGGAGCCTCGTATGAGATCCGGCAGATTTTTGCACCGGAAAACTACCGGGCGGACGCTGCGCAGCACACAGTAACCGTATCTGAAGACGGAAGAATCGAGGGAAAGGCTACTGCTGATCTGAAGCTGACGAATCGTATGCTGCGAGTACAGATCGGGGTCCTGGACAGCATCCTTCACCGGCAGATCGCAGGAAAGCAGCTCATATTAAAAAAGAGCGATGGAACCATTGTCGCTTCCTGGACAACCTCGGGTTCGCCCAGAGTATTCACAGATTTGGAAGAGGGGACGTATTCGATTTATGAAGACGGACAGGAAGATGCGGCAGAAACCATTACGGTTTCGGATACCGCAGAGCTCCAGACTTTTAATCGGGAGCTTTTCACAAAGACGGGCATTCTGGTATTTGCAGGAGGAGCAGCTGCTGCAGTAGGAATGGTTGCCCTGCTGGCAGCACTGATTCGAAAAGCCGGCAAACGAAAAGGCAGCAAAAAGGCAGGGAAGGATACGCAGACAGAGTCTGAAACAGACGGGCATAAGGAATAACGCATATGAACAGCAACGGAATCCAAATACGAATCAGTGATCTTCTTTATGCCGTGTGGAAGCGGTGGCGGCTGATTGTTCTATTGACCCTGGCGGGATTTGCCATGGGGGCGGCCATGCTGGGAGTTTCTTATGTGCAGGGAGATCTCTTTGGCTATCAGATCAGCTGCTCGGTTGCGGTGGCATCGAAGGTTGCCGATGGCAATTATACGTCGGACAATCATACACCGACCAAGGATGATTATTATCTGGCAGCGGATATGCCGGATGCGGTGTCGTATATTCTGAAAAGTGACAGGGTGCTGGAGCAGGCCCTGCAGCAGACGGGGCGGACGGATATTACCGCAAAGGAATTAAGAGGAAAGCTGCAGGTAGAACAGTACAACGAAACCCAGATTCTGGAACTGGAGCTGGAATGGAACAGTGATACAGAAGGAATCACGCTGATGAATGCGATTCTGGATGCGGCAGGTAAGCTCCTTCCGAAGACGCTGCAGATGGGGTCCGTGGAAGTGATCGATGAGCCGACAGCAGCAAGCTCCGTCGGCGGAGCAGTGGCTTCGGGAATGTGGTTCATGCTGGGAATACTGGGGCTTTTTGCCGGAATCGGAATTGCTGTTCTGGACCTTCTGCTGCGCCCGACGCTCATCAATACGAAGGACGTTGAGAGCGTATTGGAAATGGACATGATCGGAACGATCCCGGAAGATTCGGAATATTTTCGCCGGGGAGGGCTCCTTTTGGATCGCACCGATGGGGGGATTTCTCCTATAGAGCAGAACTATGCTTCCTGTGCCTACATTATTCGAAATCTTTTGGGAACCAAAGAGGGGCAGCATTGCTTTTATGTAACTTCAACACAGAATCAGGAAGGAAGGACGTCTGCAGCGGCCAATCTGGCCGTGCAGTTTTCGGATATGGAGCGTAAGGTCCTCCTGGTGGATCTGGATACCAGAAGTCCCAGCCTTGGCGGTCTGTTTCTCAAGCAGGTGGATTACAGCCACTCACTGAATGCTCTTTATAAGGGAGAGGTCAGTGCAAAGGAAGCAATCGTGACACTGACGGGGTATCTGGACTTTCTGCCGATGATTCTCGAGCACAATGTGGTTGCCATGGATGGGACCTTGGCTGATTTTTTGAAAAAGCTGGGGGAGAATTATGAATATGTCATTCTGGATGCACCGCCGGTTGGCAGCATTTCGGATGCATTGTCTCTGAACCAGGTGGCGGATTCGGTCCTTTTTGTGATTGGATACGATCAGGCCATTCTTCCGGAGATCCGGGAAACCCTGGAAAAACTGGAAAAATCCGGCATTCGCATTCTGGGATGTGTGGTAAACCGCGTACCGGGTGGAACCGGACGGGAGCGGGGGAGCAGGATGCCTGCAGAAAACAGAACGGAACGTTCTTCGGAGGCTTCGGTCTATATGAATGATGAGAGTAAGCCGGAGCAGGATGCAACAGGGAGACAGAATCCTTTGATTGCGCTGGATCAGGAGCCGGAAGGAAACGTCAGTGAGGATTTTTCGGATCAGGATGCCGCTTACGCACTGCTGCATATGGGAGTAAGCAGCAGCTGGAAGGAAGAAGAGGGGCATGCTTCTGACGGGGAAAGAGCAGGACAAGAAGGCCTTTCTTCTGCTGGGGAAAGAGAAGGACAAAAAGGCTTTCCTTCTGGCACAGAACAGGAGGAAGAACCGGATTTTGACTATCCGGACCTGGGAAGTAATCAGGGAGAGGATGATTTTGATATCTGAAAAAAGTAGAGTCCATCCGCTGTACGAGATCATTACAGTTTTCATATTATTTCTCAGTCTTGGATTTCCCGGAAATTATGAGGCTTTTCTGGGAGAAAAGCTGTGCACATTGCTGGAGTACGGAGCCTTTGTGCTGGAGCTTCTGATCATGCTCTTTTCCAGCGGCGAGAGCTTTCGGGAGATTCGGATCATCAACCTCCGGTCCTGTTACCGGGCCATCTATTTGCTGGTTGCGGTGTTTTTTGCAGAGTCTATGGCTGTGACCCGGTATCCGCAGAAACAGCTGATTACCTGTCTGCGGTTTTCAGCCACGGTGTTTTTTGCCTTGTGGCTTTTGGATTATTTTGGAATCCAAAGGACATTGGAGCTGATTCTGTATGCGCAGGCAGGGATCGTCATAGCCTCGATCTTTCTGATGATCATTGCTCCGGGAATGTCCTTCTCCAGTGAGCAAAGTGCCCATGATTTCATCGGCCTTTTAAATGCTAAAAATTCTGCGGCCAGTGAGTTTTCGTGCGGAATTCTGCTCCAGTCGATTCTGCTTAGATGGCGCATGCAGGAGAAACGGGCGGTTTCGCAGCGCTTCATCCTTCTGTTCGTTCTGCAGGCGATTCTCCTTTTGATGTGTCATGCAACAGGCCCTGTGATCTTTGTCCTGATTCCGCAGGTGTATCTGTTCTGGATCGAACCGCGGCGGGATGAGCGGCACAGACTCCATATCGGGCTGGACTATATTGTTGTCAGCATCGTTTTTTTGTTCATGGCATTGACCATTCTGCCGCTGTTTACGCCGCTTCTGACTGCACTTGGAAAGGATGCCACGCTGACCGGCAGGACTGTTTTGTGGAACCGGATCATCGAAATGATGACACAGTCGCGGACGTTTACCGGATACGGATATGAGATGTTCTGGCGCGATGCGAGGGCTGTAGCGGAATATCATGCGGGCTTTGAGGCAAACTCCTGGGGATCAACTATGACAACGGGAGCACACAACGTTCTGCTCGAGTTCTGGCTGAATGTCGGGTTGTTCGGAATTGCGGCGTTTTTTGTGATGATTCTGGATGCAACGAAGAGAATCCACGAGGTGCCGGAGCAGCAGTATCTGTTTGTCAGCACTTTTCTGATGCATGCGGCGCTTCACGGTTTAACAGAGCGGGCGTTTGGTACGAATAATTATTTTACCCTGTTCTTTTTCCTTGCGATTGCAGCGGCCTGTGCCAGGGATAAGGGGAGTGTTGCAGATACGTAGCAGATGATTTTTATTTGTGGTGGTGCCTGCATGAGCAGACAGAGTAGTTTTAGCACCTGCATCTTTGGTACCTTGGAGTGGCTTTGCTCACTCCTTGCTGCGGGGAAACCGCATGCGTGGTGTTGTCCTTGCGCTGCAAATCCTCGATATGGTTAAACAGATACAAACGATTGGAAAAACAAACAGGAGAGGATACACATCATGGGTTTAGCAAGGCAGGAATCGGCAAGAGTGGTTCTTAGCATTCTGCTGCTGATCATGGATTATATATGGACCCTGCAGATGCTGAAGGGAAGGGCCTATGACAAAAAAAGCGCAAGGGCCTCCGGTGTTGTGGTTGCCGTGTTGTTTTTGTTTGCAGGAACTGCGTTCGGCTGCATGTCGTTTATGATGAGAAGCTCGCTGTGCATGCTGTGGCTGTGCCTGATTGCGACGGTCTTTCTGGCAGCGGCAGGCGGCGCACACTTTCTGACAGAAAACAGGAAAAGTCTACAAAAACGCGGTCTGACATGCCTGCTGCTGAGCCTCCTGTTGATTCTCGGCGCAACACTTTTGATGCGAGACGGCAGCCAGGATACCTCGGTTTGTATGGAACTGTTGATCTTTGGCAGAAACGGGAGCTCTGCATACTGGTGGCGGCATGGACTTTTGAATGCGGTCTTATTTCTCCCCTTCGGAGGATCGCTGGTGCTCCTTAGCGGCAGGAAAAAACTGACTCCGCTCCAGGGCACCATGACCGGAATGATGGTTTCTACGGTTATTGAACTGATCCAGCTCGTTTTGCAGCTGGGGCAGTGTGATATCAATGATATTCTGTTCAATACGTTGGGCACGGCAGCAGGATTTTTGTGCGCAGAATGGTTTTTGAAAATGAATTCAGTAAATTCAAATCCCGGAGAAAAGGCATGATGGGAGGAAAGGCCGAAAAAAAAGAAAAGCGGACGAATGAACAGATGATTGCCATGAATATGATCTGGTCGATTTCGGCGGTCCTGATCAATTATTTCATGCAGTTTCTGATCACACCCTATGTCACGAACAACATCGGCGTGGAGGCGTACGGATTCGTTTCCCTGGCAACGTCCTTTACCGGATACATTGATATTGCAGCGGCAGCGCTGAATACGTTTGCCGGCCGGTTTATTTCGGTGGCCTATCACCGTAAGGATCTGGAACGGGCGAACCGTTTCTATTCCTCGGTCATTGCCGCCGATTTGATGATGGCTGTCTGCATTCTCGTGCCGGGAGCCTTTGTCATCCGGCACATGGAGGCCTTCATTGTCATTCCGGAGAATCTGTGCGGGGATGTGAAAATCCTTTTTGCGCTGGTCCTTGTCAACTACCTTCTGACGCTTCTAAGGACTGCATTCAACACAGCAGCCTTTATTGCCAATCGCCTGGATCTGGCAGAACGAACCAAGAGTGTCAGCTATGTCCTGCAGGCTGTTGTGCTTTTGGGACTGTGCCTCATACTGCCGCCCCATGTATGGTATGTGGGAATTGCATATCTGTGCGCGTCGTCTTTTTTGCTGGTGAGATACATTTCCCTTACCGGGGAGCTTACGCCGGAGCTGCATTTTTCGAGGAAACAGTGCTCACTTTCGGCGGTGTATGAGCTGTTTGTTTCGGGAATCTGGAATGCCCTGAACAATCTGGGGGATGTCCTGAACAGCGGACTGGATCTTCTCATCACGGATCTGATGCTGAATGCTGTGGTGCTGGGAGAAATCTCCATTGCCAAAAATCTGGGCATGTTCTGCTATGCACTGGTCAAGAGAATCAGCGAGAGCTTTCAGCCGCGGCAGCTGGTTCTGTATGCGCAAAAGGACACAGAGGGGCAGGTCAAGCTGTTCCGGTTGACCATGAAAACGACGGGTCTTTTCTGCAGTCTGATCATCTGTGTGTTCTGGGTGTGCGGGAGGAATTTCCTTGTTCTCTGGCTACCGGAACAGAATACGGAGTTCATTTACCGGCTCTTGATGATCGTTCTGTTCAGCGATGTTGCGGTCGGCGTTGTGAATCCCTTGTATTACGTCTTTACGCTGACCAAAAAATTAAAAATTCCCTGCCTCATTACCATCGCCATGGGAGTGGCGAATGTGCTGGCAATGTATGTCCTTTTGGTGCAGACGCACTACGGCGCCTATGCTGTGGTGATTACCACACTGGTGATCAACTGTGTTCATTTTATTGATACCCCGCTGTATGCATCGTATTGCATGGGGGTTGGAATGGGAACCTTTTATCCTGTCATTGGCCGGCATGTTGCTTCGTGCGCTGCAGGAACTGCTGCTGCGGTTTTGCTGGAGATGGTTCTGCCTTCTGCAGACAGCTGGATCCAGTTGATTCTGAAGGGAGCTGTGTCGGCGGCAGGGTGCGGCGTGGTGATTTTGGCCGTGATGTTCCGTCCTGCAGAAATCAAGGCGTTTTGGAATAAGATCAGAAAACAGGAGAATGCTCTATGATTTATTTTGGAATTCCGCTTCGCTCCAAAGAGGCTTCGGAAAACTGGGAAAAGGTGACGAAGGTTTTTAACAGAACCCTGCAGTCGGTTTATCGTCAGAGCTGTCCGGAATTTCGGATTTTCGTTGCCTGCCATGAAATCCCGGAGCTTACGAACACCTATGACGAGAGAGTAGAGTTCCTAAGATCGGATTCCCCGGTTCCGAGAGATCGTAGGGAGATGATGCTGGACAAGGGATGGAAAATCTCCATGATCGCCCAGAGGATTCGCGCCGCAGGCGGCGGATATACCATGCTGGTGGATTCCGATGATCTGATCTCCAACCGGATTGCAGGCTTTGCAAAGGAACATCCGGAATTAAACGGCTTTACGGCACGCACAGGCTACCTCTACAACGAGGGAGAGGATTTTTGCAGAAAAATATACAGGCCCTATTCCATCTGCGGATCCTGCACGGCGGTGCGTTATGCCCTGGAGGATCTTCCGGATACGATGCCAAAGGATCTGTATGACGACAGCTTTTCAGAAAAGTGGCTGATTCGCAGTCCGCACCGGGAGGTGCCCGGGAAAATGGCAGGAATCGGCCGTCCGCTTACGGATGCTCCGTTTCCCATGACGGTTTATGTGCGAAACACCGGCGACAATCATTCCATGCTGGGCGGCGGGAGTCTGTCTGCAAAGCGTAAGGCAGAATTGCTGCTGGCCAGGAAAATACCGGTTGCAGAGCTCCGGGATGAATTCGGCTTTTAATATCCGGCTTATAATATTCGGTTTCCGGTACAGCCGGATCGAGATGAAAATGTGATTCACCGGAGGTTTAAGAGGAAGGCAGCAATGGAACATCAGGACAGGAATCAGGAAACGAGAAAACTGATCATCAATGCGGATGATTTTGGCTTGACGAAATCCTGCACCGAGGCAATTTATGAGGCGTATCGGCGCGGAATGATCACAGATACGACGATGGTGGCCAACGGAGAGGCACAGGAAACAGCGCTTCGTTTGATCCATGAGGATGCACAGTTTGCAGGCTGTATTGGAATCCACTTTAATCTTACCGAGGGAAGGCCGCTCACAAAGAGAATCTGTGAGCAGAAGAGACTCGTGTCAGAAGGGAGCTTTACCGGGTATTTTCGAAACAGCAAAACGAACTTCATTCCGCTCACAAAAGAGGAAAAAACGGCCATCCGCGAGGAACTGGAGGCTCAGGCACAAAAGCTGACAGACCTTGGCGTTTTGATCAGCCATGCGGATTCGCACCACCATGTCCACACGAACCTCCAGCTGTGCAGGATTTTTGCATCGGTGATGCAGCAGTACGGAATTCAGAAATGCAGGCTTCATAAAAATGCGCATTCCTATGACTGGATTCACGATCTTGTCTGGAATTCCTACAACCGCCGGATGGAACGGCAGTTCATTACGACGGATTATATGGGAGGGATTCTGGATTATACAGAGCCCTTTGCACAGTATCACGGGGTGATGGAGGTTATGGTACATCCGGATTATGATGCGGATAACGTTCTGGTGGACCGGTCCGGAATGCAGGAAAAGGTCGTGGAAGGAAAGGATGCGGAGGCCTTTGGCTTTGCAGAATATACAGCGGTGGGGACACCGCTTTTAGAGAAACTAAAGCCGCTTTGTGAGAGCGTTTCTAAGAGGCTTCGCTATCAGGAGCTCACATGAAAAAAAGAGGAATCCGGACCGTCTGCAAATATGTGCTGGGAACGGTGCTGATCGGGTGTCTTTTCGCATCTTTTGCCAAACCGCTTTCGATTCAAAGAGAACGGACTCCGGCCGAAAAGCATGGAAAGCTTTCCGTTCAGGGAATCCATCTCGTGGATGAAAATGGAGAGGTCTTTGTGCTGCAGGGAGTCTCGATGCATTCGCTGCAGCGGGACGACGATGATCAGCTGCTGAACGAGGAGGCCCTTTGCTATATCCGGGATCACTGGAAGGTCAATGCCCTGCGGATTGCTGTGCCGGTGACAGGAACCGGCAGCTACAGCAGCAGTACGGCATCGCGCCTTCGGCTGATAGAGACGGTGCAGTATGGCATTGAGCTGGCAGACAAACTGGGAATGTATGTGGTGGTGGACTGGCATGTCCTGGAGGATGGAAATCCGCTCCACCATGTGAACGAGGCAAAGAGCTTTTTCCGTGCCATTTCCGAAAAATACCCGGATCAGGACAATATCCTGTATGAGATCTGCAATGAGCCGAACGGCTCCGAAGGCACCTGGAGCAATGTCAGAAAGTATGCGCAGGAGGTGATCCCCGTCATACGGGAAAACGCACCGGACTCGTTAATTATTGTCGGAATACCGGACTGGTCCTCGAACCCGGAACAGGTGTTGAGGCAGCCGCTCGGGGAGTTTGAGAATATCGTATATTCGTATCATTTTTATGCTGCAACGCATAAAGAGGATCGAAGAGAGGTCTTTGAAAAGGCCCTGTCGCAGGGACTGCCGCTCCTTGTATCAGAGTTTGGACTCTGTACAGCCTATGGAAACGGAAGTCCGGATCTGGAAGAGAGTAAGGCGTGGCTTGCTCTTTTGAATCAATATTCCATCGGAAGAATCTGCTATGGCTTTTTCGAGCTGGATAACGGCTGCGATCTTCTGCGCAAAAATGCCGGGATGGATGGAGAATGGGACGAAAAGAGTCTGACCAAGACGGGAACGTGGATTACGGATGTTTACAATGGCAGACTACACTAGTTCCGGAGATACGAAATGATGAATGAAGACATGGAAAGAGAAGGCAGGATCCTGGTTTCGATTATTGTGCCGCATTACCGGGTCTTTGAACTGATCCCGGTTCTTTTGGAGTCCATTCCAAAAGATGAGAGGCTCGAGCTGATTGTCATTGACGATAAAAGCGAAGACCGAAGGCGTGTAGAAGAGCTGGCAGGAAAGATCCGTGGCCGCGGCGGCATTTTTCTGGAAAATACCACGGAGAAAAAGGGGGCCGGGGTCTGCCGGAATCTGGGCCTTGAGGCGGCCAGGGGAAAATGGGTTTTATTTGCAGACGCGGATGATTATTTTGTCCCCGGGGCTTTTGACGTTATTTTCCGTTATGGAAAGGAATATGCGGATGAGAATGCGGAGGTAGACGAGATTTGCTTTCGCCCGTGCAGCATCCTGCAGGGGCAAGATAAACCGGGGAAACGCCATCTGCGCTATGAAAAGCTCGTTCTGAATTATGCGAAAGACCCAAGCCGCCTTCATGAGCTGGAGCTGCGGTATAAATTTTACGGACCGGTATCAAGGTTAATTCGCCGCAAGATGCTCCGGGAGCATGAGGTCCGTTTTGACGAAATCCGGGCCTCGGAGGATGTGATGTTCTCCGTGGCGGCAGGATTTTATGCAAGGTCGGTTCTTGCGGTGGATGATTGTATCTACTGCATTGTCTGCTCGCAGGATTCGCTGAGTACAGTCCATGACAGGGAGCGGTTCCTTCTCGCAGCAAGAGTGGATGCAAGGTACTGTCGCTTTTTGCAGGAGCATCTGACGCCGGAGGATTACAGGCTTTTGTCAGCGGGCGGCTGGAAATTCATCTACATGGCACTGAAGGAGCATTACGGAATCAAGACAGCCCTGGAGGCGTATGCAATCATGAAAGAGGAGAAGGTGCCTCTTGGCTTTGTCAATGCGTGCCGCAATAAATGGTCCGCTGGAACCGGGAAATAACAGGTGCTGAAGCTGCCATGTCTGCTCGAGCAGGCTCGCACATCCATGCAGCTGCTGCCCGGGATTGTTGCAGTAACAGATATACTGATATATAGGGGAGAATCATGAAGTACGGAATTATATGTACTATGACAAACGGGTTCGGCCGGAAGGGCTATTATAACAGCCAGGAGCTGGGACTGGCCCGCGCAATCTGCCGGCAGGGACATCAGGTCGTCATTTACAAGGGATTGTCAGACGGGGAAACGCCGGATCACACGGTGACCCCCGAGGGAATCGAAATTTATTATCTTGCAATGAAGCATCTGCGGGCGCACGGCTGGCTGGACTGTGGGATCCTGGATCCGGAGATTGCAGGGGTTCTCGTGTTCGGGGATCAGCAGTTCTTCCTTCGGCATATCTGGAAATACTGCCAAAAGAGAAAGATCGCCTTTGTCCCCTATGTCGGAACAACGCGCAGTGAGTTTCATGCTACCTTTTACGGGAGAGTCACGGATTGTATTTTTCATATCACGACGCTCCCGATTTACAAACAGCTCCCGGTGATTGCCAAGACGGAGGCAGCCAGAAAGGAGCTGGAGGCCTTAGGCGTTCGTGACATCCGCGTTGCACCTGTGGGCATTGATGCCTCGGTTCTGAACAAGGATTTTAGAAATGCGGACCGCGCAAAGCTTCGGGAACAATACGGATTTGCACCGGATGATGTGGTGATCTGCAATGTTTCACGAATGGATGCGGTGAAAAGACCGCTGGAGCTGCTGGATGTTTTTTTCAAGGTGAGGGGGAAAAAGAAGTTTAAGCTCCTTATTATCGGAAGAGGGGAGCTCCGGGAGCAGGTTGCTGAGAAAATCAAACGGCTCGGTCTGGAAGAGGACGTTCGTATGATCGAGAGTATTCCGAACAGTGAGATGTGGAAAATTTACACAATGTCGGATTACTATCTGAACATGAACCGGGAAGAGATCTTTGGAATGGCGATCATGGAGGCCGTATATTATTGCTGCAGCGTTGTAGCTGCCAATGCACTGGGACCCTCCATTACGCTAGCCGGGATGGAGGGACACTGTCTTTGTGATTCGGATGAAGAGATGGTACAGCGCCTTCTGGCCCCCTATCCGGATCGGAACGTATTGGAGAAAAGCTCCTCCAGGCTCCTTTCGAAATTTACCTGGGACCGCTGCGCAGAGGCGTTCCTTAAGATTGCAGGCTGCGCTGATACAGCGATTGTGAAGGCAGCGAAATGAAATACGTAAAACGTGCCTGCAGTATAACCGATCCCTCTCAATCGGCAGCATTGTCCAGATAATCTGAGCGCCACTGCCGGGGCGAGACGCCGGTGATCTTTTTAAAGGCCTTCGAAAAGGAAAAGGCATCCGAATACCCGACCGCCATGGAAATGTACTGGATGGACAGATCCGGGTTCCTCAGCAGCTCCTTGGCTTTTTTAATGCGGTAATTGACGAGGTAGGTATGGATGGAGGCACCGGTGGCATCCTTGAACAGGCGGGACATGTAGCTCCTGTCGAGACCACAGATCGCAGCCATATCGTTCAGCTGGATCGGAGAGGAGTACATGACATGGATGTAATTGATGATCTTACGGATATAGCCCAGCTGCAGATTCTGCTCGTCGTCCTGTCTGGTCGCAGAGTGCTGCAGCAGCTCATCCAAAAGCTCGCAAACCTTTCCAAGGGTATACAGCTGCCGCTCTCTGTTCTGAATTAGCTCTTCATAGATTTTCTCAAACTCATGGTCTTTGCCATCAGAGGTATAGACCGGCTGCTCGGCATTCAGCCCCATTTCTTTCCAGATATTCGTGACAGTGTATCCAGAAAGGTGAAGCCAGCAGTAGTCCCAGGGATCTTTCTCGTCCGCTTCATAATAGGCAAGGCATCCTGCCGGAATGAGAAAACCCTGACCGGCATGGATATGGAATTCCCGTCCGCTCAGCACCAGCTTGCCGCAGCCGGATTTGATGTAATGGAAAATATCCCGGTTGCGGATGATGGGACCATAAGAATATCCCGGCCCGCAGACATATGTGCCGATTTCATACAGTACAAGGTCATTGCCGGAATCGTAATTCAAGAATTCACAAAAATCCCATCCGAGCTGCTCGTGCGTGGTATTGATCATAGAAAATTCCTCTGGGTGTCGGGGTACCTGCTGTCTGTTCTCAAAACACCAATTTCCAGTGGGATGCAGCTGCAAGGCAGATCCATTTGCTGCATGGCACACGGCTTTTTAAGGGAATCTGCTGTATCACAGCAGTGATCCCGACAGGGAAAACACGTGCAGAACCTGTGCGAAATGCATAAAAAAAGAAAAAATTCCTTGTGATTGTGAATGTTTCAACGCATAGAATATAGCGCAAAAGAAAAAATAAGGCAATGTAAGCGAGAGATTATTGCAAAAACGCACAAATGGATGGACAAAAAAAGACGAAAAAGTTCAAAATGTCACAAATGGACAAAACGGGAGCAATTTTGAACATGTTAATCGGTTATTGCAAATAATAAAATGCATTACAGGTTCAGAAAACCAAACAGTATTTTGTATTCAGGGAGGAAAAGATGAACAAAAAGTTAGTAGCAGCACTTTTGACAACCGCTATGGTTGCAGCCCTGGCAGGATGCGGCAGCTCCGACACTGCAGCAACTGCAACGAGCACAGACAGCAGCAGTACCGAGACGGCAGCAGCTTCTTCTGACGGCGGCTACACGGTTGACGAGATCAAGATCAACATCTGGGACAACAACCAGAAGGACGGCCTGCAGCAGATCGCAGACAAGTGGACCGAGACCTCTGGCGTAAAGGTTTCCATCGAGGTTGTAGACTGGGACAACTACTGGACACTCCTTGAGGCCGGCGCTTCGGGCGGAACTCTTCCGGATGTATTCTGGATGCACTCCAACACCGCACAGATGTACATGGAAAATGACATTCTGTTAGACCTCACCTCTTACATCGAGGCAGATGATGAGGTTGACGCAGCGAATTACTACGAAGGCGTATGGAACCTCTACAACAGCAACGGCAAACAGTACGCACTGCCGAAGGACCATGACACCATCGCACTGCTCTACAATGCAGCAATCTTTGATGAGTACGGCGTTGACTATCCGACCGACGACTGGACCTGGGATGACATGTATGAGGCTGCCAAGAAGATCTACGAAGGATCCAACGGCGAGATCTACGGCATGGCAATGAACACCTCCAACAACCAGGACGGCTGGTATAACCTGGTATACGATTACGGCGGACAGATCATTACAGACGATCACAAGGGAACCACAATCGGTTCTGATGAAGGTAAGGCCGGCATGGAGATGGTTCGTAAGCTCCTGACCGTTGGCGCTCCTCAGTCCGTTGTTGCTGAGACCGGCACAGACTCCCTGTTCATGTCCGGAAAGACGGCAATGATCTCTCAGGGCTCCTGGATGATCAACTCCTTCTACACCGCAGACAACAGCGCAGATTACAAGTGGGCAATGCTTCCTTATGCTGATGTAAACGGCAACGGCCAGTGCGACGAGGGCGAGCGTTATTCTGCATACAACGGCCTTGGCTGGGCAGCAAATGCTAACGTAGCAGATCCCAAGGCTTGCTATGACCTGATCAAGTTCTTCTGCACCGAGGAAGGCCAGAAGATGCAGGCTGAGCTCGGCGTAACCATGGGCGGTATGACCGGAGTATCTGATGCATTCGCTGATGCATTCGAGGGAATGGATGTATCTGCATTCGTTCGCGCAGAGGAAGAGGGAGACCTGTTCTTCAGACCTTACACCAGAAAGACCACTGTATGGGAAGATGCAATCCAGCAGCAGGGCGCATTCCTGGATGCATGGCAGGATCCTTCCGATCCCGACAAGATGGCTACTGCTTGCGATAACGCACAGAAGATCATCGAGGATGCAATTGCAGCAGAGTAAGTTCTGCTAGGCGAGCTCTGTTCATAGAGATCCTCATTTCGGGGGGCGAGTTATTGCACAAAAGCGATGGGAAAGTGAGAAGACGACGCTTTGTTACAGTGTCAGCAAATGATATCTGATCGCTGTGGCGGCCATGACCTCCCATCACGAAAAGGAATGGGGTTCCGGAGCAATCCGGAATCTCATTCTGTTATCCAAAGCTACCGATTCAGAAAGGTGGGGCACAGCATGAAAGCAGCAAGGGCAGAACGGAAAAAGATGACCCTGGCACAGAAAAAAGAAGCCATTTGGGCATGGGCATTTATCCTTCCCACTATGTTGGGACTGATCATTTTGAATTTCTATCCGGCCGTCAACACGGTATGGCAGTCTCTTTGCAAAACAGGAGATTTCGGAAAAGGCAATATCTTTATCGGCCTGGCCAATTACCAGGCAGTATTATCCAAGGTAGAGACCTGGCAGTCTCTCTGGAACACCATTAAATACGCATTGATCGAGGTTCCCTTCGGCGTAGCGATCGCAATGGTCCTGGCCGTTTTGTTACAGCAGAAAATTGCCGGAAAGTCCGCTTTCCGTACCATCTTTTTCCTGCCGATGGTATGCGCTCCTGCAGCCGTTGCCATGGTCTGGAAATGGTTATATAACCAGCAGTTTGGTTTGATCAACAATGTTCTCCACACAGATGCAGCATGGATTTCGGATCCGAACATTGCGTGGATCAGTGTCGGCATCATCGGTGTATGGTCGATCATCGGCTATAACATGGTGCTGTTCATCGGCGGTCTTCAGGAGATTCCGAAGGACTATTATGAGGCAGCAGAGATCGACGGTGCCAGCGGCATCAGCCAGTTCTTTAATATCACGGTTCCGCTTTTGAGTCCTACGACCTTCTTTATCGTACAGACGAGAATTATCGGTGCCCTGACGGTCTTCGATCTGATGTTCATGGTAATGGACAAGACCAACATGGCGCTGAACAGAACGCAGTCCGTTGTGTACCTGTTCTATCAGTATGCTTTCACCAACGGCAACAAGGGCTATGGTGCGGCTCTGGTAATGGTACTGGTTCTCTTTATCATGATCATGACCTTCATTTTGCAGAAATGTGAAAAGAAGTTCGTATTCTACAACTAAGGGAAGGAGGCAGATATCATGGAAAGTGCAATTGCAAAAGATCGTGCTCGAAAAGTCATTATCTATATCATCCTGATCATCATGGCCTTTATCATGCTGGTGCCCTTTGCCTGGATGATTCTGACCGCGGTGAAGACCAATCAGGAATCCATTTCCGTGGCTCCCTTCTATATCCTGCCGCACAGCGGATGGCACTGGGAGAACTTTGTAAAGGTATGGAACAACTATAACTTCCTGATTCTGTACAAAAATACACTGCTGATGATTCTCTTCCGCGTCATCTGCGCATGCCTCACGGCAACCATGGCAGGTTATGCCTTCGGAAGACTGAATTTCCCGGGCAAGAAGCTCATGTTCTCACTGGTATTGATCCAGATGATGATTCCTTCGCAGATCTTCATCATCCCTCAGTACCTGATGGTTTCCAAACTGAAGCTCCTGAATACGACGGCAGGTCTGGTATTCCCCGGCATTGTCACTGCATTCGGAACATACCTGTTAAAGACCGGCTACCAGAGTCTTCCTAAAGACCTGGAAGAGGCCGCAGCCATCGATGGCTGCAACGTCGGCCAGAGATTCCTGATGATCATGATGCCGCTGACCCGTTCCTCCATGGTTTCCCTTGGTATCTTCACAGCACTGTTCGCATTCAAGGATCTGATGTGGCCCATGATCGTCTGCACCAATGGTGATTCCACGACCTTAAGTGCCGGTCTTGCCAAGATGCAGGGACAGTACGGCAGCGACTATCCGGCAATGATGGCATCCGCTGTGTTGGCAGTCATTCCGATGATCGTCATCTACCTGATCTTCCAGAAACAGTTCGTGGAAGGTATTGCAACCTCGGGCGGAAAACTGTAAAAACAAGATCTTTGCAGCAGCTGTGAAATGGCAGTCAATATGGGCCTGCACAGCCGTTGTGGCAAAGAGGTACAATAAAGGGGGCCGTGTCCTTGCCAATGGCGGAGGTGTGAACGGCAACAAAGTATGCACTGCGCAGCGTTGTGCCAAAGATGGAACACAGCCTGCGCAGTTGTCATAAGAAAAGGGAAAAAAACGACCGGCAGGGCCGGCTTGAAAGAGAAACTTTATGGGAAACAGACTGCTGGGGATTTTCGGAAATGACACCTTGCTGGGCAGGATGATGAATCGTGTCTGGATCGTGGTGGTAGGGAACCTGTTGTTTTTGTTCTTTTCGATTCCTATAGTCACCATTGGGGCATCCTGGTGCGGATTAAGTTATCTGATGCTGAAGGCTCACAAGGACGACGGAGAGGTGAGCGTTTTTAAAACCTTCTGGAAAGGCTTTAAGGAGAACTTTGTAAAGGGAACCATTGCCTGGATTGTGATTGCGTTGCTGGCGGTGTTCGGCTATGCGGATATTCGGATCTGCAATGAGGCGGGGAGTCCAATCGATCTGTTCCGATATCCCATTCTGGCAATGGGGGCGCTGCTCCTTATCCTGGCGTTGTATCTGTTCCCTGTGATTGCAAGCTTTGAGAACCGGATGAAAATGCTGGTAATAAATGCGTGTTATTTTGCCTTTCGAAATCCTGTGAAGGCACTGCTATTGGCGGCACTGCACGGAATCTGTGCGTATCTCACCTATCTGAGCGATACGACGATGGCGATCGGCGCCTTTATCTGGTTTTTCTTTGGATTCGGAGTGCTGTCCTACATTACGACGGGGACCTTAGTGAAGGATTTTCTGGCAGTAATGCAAAAAAATGACGTATCTGGTTAGCACCTTGCGATTCCAATATGAATTGGGCGCTTCGCGGACAAATTCATAATTGAAATTGCCGGGTGGGCAAGGAGCGAAGCTCCTCTGCCCAGCCACATCGAGATTTTCCGTAGGAAACCCTCGATGCGGGGGCTAAATAACTACAAAATGACAAGGAGAGAGAAAATGTCAATCAAAGTGAATGAGCAAACAGGAATCATCAGCCTGCACACAAAACATTCGACCTATCAGATGAAAATTGATGATAAGAAGAAGCTGATTCACACCTATTACGGGAGCAGTATCGATGAAACCGATCTGTACTCGCAGATCCGTTTCATGGACAGAGGCTTCAGCGGCAATCCCTATGAGGTGGGAACGGTAGACAGAACCTATTCCATGGATCTTCTGCCGCAGGAGTACAGCTGCTTTGGCACCGGCGATTATCGCATCACAGGACTCAGAACCCGTGAGGTGACCGGCAATCAGACCGTGAGCCTTTATTATGACAGCTGCAAGGTTGTGGACGGATTGTATCAGATTGAGGGGCTTCCTGCGGCCTATGCAGAGGAGGATCATTATCAGAGCCTTTGCGTGACCTTGAAGGATGAAGTGACAGGCCTCAAGGTAGAGCTCTGGTATGGCGTTCTGGAGGACAAGGATGTCATTGTCCGGTCGGCAAAGCTCGTAAATGAAGGAAAAGAGGAGCTGCAGCTGGAGAAGGCTGCATCCATGAGCATTGATTTCCAGTTCGAGCATCTGGACTGGATCACGCTCAGCGGCAGACATGCCATGGAGCGCAATGTCGTCAGAAGAGAGATTCCGAGCGGTGTGTCCTCCGTAGGAAGCGTCAGAGGAGCCTCCAGCCACCAGTATCATCCGTTTTCCATTCTGTGTGAGCACACGGCTACTGAGACCCAGGGGAAGTGCTACGGATTTTCCTTCCTTTACAGCGGCAATTTCCTGATGGAGGTGGAGAAGGATCAGGCAGATCAGACGAGATTTATCTGCGGCCTTCATCCCGATGAATTCCGCTGGAATCTGGGCGCCGGAGAGACCTTCGAGACGCCGCAGGTTATGATGGCCTACAGCGAAGAGGGAATCGGACAGCTGAGCCGCAATTATCACAAGGCCATTCGCGAGAATGTGTGCCGCGGCACCTGGAAGAACAAACAGCGCCCGGTTCTCATCAACAACTGGGAGGCAACGTATTTTAACTTTACCGGTGACAAGCTGGTATCCATTGCAAAGGATGCCCATGAGATGGGTGTTGACCTGTTCGTCATGGATGACGGCTGGTTTGGTGCAAGAGACAATGATAACTGCGGACTGGGCGACTGGTTTACCAACGAGAAAAAGCTCGGCTGCACATTGAAGGAGCTGGGGGATCGGATTACCGAGGACGGAATGCTGTTCGGCATCTGGTTCGAGCCGGAGGCCATCTCCATTGACAGTGATCTTTACCGGGCACATCCCGACTGGGCCATTACTGCTCCCGGCCGAAAGCCCTGCCTTGGCAGAAATGAGCTCCTTCTGGACTTCTCCAGAAAAGAGGTCTGCGATTACATCCTGGAAAGAATGTGTGATATTCTTTCCAATGCTCCCATCAGCTATGTCAAGTGGGACATGAACCGCAGCATGTGCGATAAATACAGCAATACGCTGGATGCGAAACATCAGGGCGAATTCGCGCACCGCTTTATCCTTGGCCTGTATTATGTGCTGGAGCAGCTCCATCAGAGATTTCCGGAAATTCTCATCGAGGGCTGCAGCGGCGGCGGCGGAAGATACGATGCCGGCATGATGTATTACACACCACAGATCTGGCTGTCCGATGATACAGATGCAATCTGCCGCATCTCCATTCAGTATGGCTCGTCGCTGGGATATCCCGTTTCGACCATGGGAGCTCACGTCAGTGCCGTGCCGAACCATCAGACCGGAAGAATGACACAGCTCCACACAAGAGGCTGCGTTGCCATGGCAGGAACCTTTGGCTATGAGCTGGACATCACCAGGATGACCGAACAGGAAAAAGAAGAGGCAAAGGAGCAGATCCGCACCTTCAAGCGCTTCTATGAGCTGATCCAGCATGGAGAGTATTACCGCCTGACCGGTCTGGATGATGTCTGCGTTGCCTGGGAAATGGTGAGTGAAGATCAGAAGGAAGCTCTGATCACGGCCGTTTACTGCGGCGTCGAAGGCAATCAGAAGCCGTATCATGTAAATGTACAGGGACTGGCTGATGATACCATCTATGAAATTGAAATCGTAGAAAATACGGTAGCCTCGGACGATATGGAATACGAGAGCGAGATTTCAGGAAAATCCGGAATTTCCGGCTGCAGGATGTCCGGAAAGGCGTTAAAGCACGCCGGCTATACGCTTCCTATGTCAAGAACGGACTACGAGGCTGTGCAGGTATACATCAAGGCCGTGGAGTAACTATAGAAAGCAACAAATTAAATGTCTTCTCGTAGGAGGCAGCCGGAAAACCTTGCAAAATACGGCACTCTTGCGTATACTCTTAAATTGTCTGTTTGCTGTAACGGTTCCGGACAATAAGAGACGGATCGGAATCGCAGACGGTATGCAGCAAGACTATGTGAAATGACCATCAGGAGGAATCAAATCAATGAGCGTTAGTGTTGAAAAGCTCGAGAACAGCATGGCCAAGCTCACCATCGAAGTGAGTGCTGAGGATTTCGGCAAGGCGATTGAGAAGGCATATCAGAAGGAGAAGAACCGCATCTCCATTCCTGGTTTCCGTAAAGGCAAGGCTCCTCGTAAGATCGTTGAGAAGATGTACGGCGCAGCAATTTTCTATGAGGATGCTGCCAACAACTGCATCAACGACTCCTATGCAGATGCTGTCAAGGAGTGCGGAGAGGACGTTGTTTCCAATCCTAAGATTGATGTGACACAGATCGAGGAAGGAAAGAGCTTTATCTACACAGCAGAAGTTGCTCTGAAGCCTCCGGTGTCTCTGGGCAAGTATAAGGGTGTTTCGATTACCAAGCAGGACGCAGCTGAAGTTACCGACGAGGATGTTGAGAAGGAGCTCAAGCGCCAGCAGGATGCAAACGGCAAGATTCAGGATGTAACGGATCGTCCGGTTGCAGACGGCGATATGATCAAGCTGGACTTTGCAGGATCTGTTGACGGCGTTGCATTTGATGGCGGCACCGCAGAGAATTATGATCTGACCGTTGGCTCTCATTCCTTTATCCCTGGATTTGAGGAGCAGCTGGTTGGCATGAGCATTGGCGAGGAGAAGGACGTTGAGGTTACCTTCCCGGAGGATTATCATCAGGAATCTCTGGCTGGTAAGGCCGCTGTTTTCCACTGCAAGGTGAATGCCATCAAGGCAAAGGTTCTGCCGGAATTGAACGATGAGTTCGCAGATGAGGTTTCTGAGTTCTCCACTCTGGAGGAGTACAAGGCAGATGTTCGCAAGAACCTGCAGGCTCGCAAGGATGAGGATCGCAAGAACGCCCGTGAGAAGGAGGCCGTTGCTGCAGCTGTAGAGGATGCTGAGATTCAGATCCCTGAGGCAATGCTGTACACACAGCAGCAGAATCTGGCAAATGAGTTCGCACAGAACATGCAGTATCAGGGCATGCAGCTGGAAATGTATCTGCAGTATACCGGTCAGACCAAGGAGCAGTTCCTTGAGCAGCTCAAGCCCCAGGCAGAGCAGAGAATCCGTAACAGCCTGGTTCTGGAGGCCGTTGCCGATGCTGAGAACATCGAGGTTACCGATGAGGATCTCGAGAACGAATATCAGAAGATTGCAGATCAGTATCGCACTCCTGTTGACAGTGTAAAGAGTCTGTTCGGCAGTGATGAGATGAAGGACGATCTCAAGAAGGACGTTCGAATTCGCAAGGCTGCTGAGTTCATCGCTGAGAATGCCAAGGAGACCAAGAAGGCTAAAAAGGAAGAGGACGGCGAGGAAAAGCCCAAGAGAACCAGAAAGTCCACCAAGAAGGCAGAGGAGGCTCCCGAAGAGGAAGCTCCTGTAACTGAGGACGCTGAGTAATTCTCACAATAACAATGAAAAGATTGTAAAGCTGAGCAAAGGTCTTGCGTATCGCAAGGCCTTTGTTTTATAGTTATCGGTGGTTTGGCCAGCTGCATCCATCATGAAATCGGGATAACGATTCAGGATGGAGAGCCGAACAAAGATCGCAGATTATTCATAGGAGGTATCCATGGCAAATTATGTACCTATGGTCGTAGAGCAGACCGGAAACGGGGAGCGTTCCTACGATATTTATTCCAGACTGTTAAAGGAGCGCATCATCATCCTGGGAGATCAGGTGACGGATCAGTCTGCAGAGCTCATTGTGGCTCAGCTCCTGTTCCTTGAGGGCGAGGATCCGGAGAAGGACATTCAGTTCTATATCAACAGCCCCGGCGGATCTGTTACAGCAGGCCTTGCCATTTATGACACGATGAAGTTCATCAAATGTGATGTATCCACCATCTGCATGGGCATGGCAGCCAGCATGGGTTCTTTCCTTTTGGCGGGCGGAACAAAGGGAAAGAGATATTCTCTTCCCAATGCAGAGATTCTGATTCATCAGCCCTCCGGCGGCACTGAGGGACAGGCCAGCGATATGCTGATCGCAGCCGAGCACATCAAGAGAACCAGAGAGAAGCTGAACAACATTCTGGCAGAGAACACCGGCAGAACCTATGAGGATCTGTGCCGTGATACGGATCGCGATAACTGGATGTCTGCACAGGAGGCTCTCGAGTACGGCCTGATCGATCACATTTATACAACACGAAAAGAAATTGAGGATGCACTCAGAAATGCCTGAGACTTCTATGAAGGGCAGCTCGGGGAAATACGGATCGAATCAGCATTTCCCTACGTGGATACCTGAATTTAAGGAATCGGAAAGATCGGCCGGGGAGACGTTATTTGGCCACTGTTTCATTGAAACGGTGATATTGCAAACGCTGTACGGGTACGGTACCCGATCAACGTGAACGAAGAGACATGAGGGAATGCGTTTTGTGCGCATTGAAGAGTAGAAAAGAGTAGAGCTATGGCAAGCGGCAATAAGAGAATGGTTCCACCCAGACATTGCTCCTTCTGCGGAAGAGAAGAGCAGGAGGTTCGCAAACTGATTGCAGGACCGGAAGGCGTGTATATCTGCGACGAATGTGTCGCAATCTGCGGCGATATCATTGACGGTGAAGAGGGACGACGGGAAGAAGAGTATTCTGCCGGCGGCCTGACCGAACAGGATATCAATCTGATGAAGCCGGCACAGATCAAGGAATTCCTGGATCAGTATGTCATCGGACAGGATGAAGCCAAAAAGGTTTTGGCGGTTTCGGTTTATAACCACTACAAGAGGATCATCGGCGATCATCCCTACGAAGATCCGGAGGATGCTGAGGTTGAGCTGCAAAAGTCGAATATTCTGATGCTGGGTCCCACGGGCTCCGGTAAGACCTATCTGGCACAGACACTGGCAAAGCTGCTGAATGTTCCTTTTGCAATTGCGGATGCAACGACATTGACAGAGGCTGGATACGTTGGTGAAGACGTAGAGAACATCCTGCTCAAGCTGATTCAGGCAGCCGATTACAACATTGAGCGCGCACAGCTGGGCATCATCTATATTGATGAGATCGACAAGATCGGAAAAAAAGGCGAGAATGTCTCGATTACCCGCGATGTATCCGGTGAAGGTGTACAGCAGGCTCTGCTGAAGATTGTTGAAGGTACGGTGGCATCGGTGCCTCCGCAGGGCGGCAGAAAGCATCCGCAGCAGGAGCTGATTCAGATCGATACCAGCAATATCCTGTTCATTTGCGGCGGGGCCTTTGACGGACTGGACAAGATCATCCGTGAGAGAACGGATTACCGTTCCATGGGCTTTAATGCTTCGGTTGCTGAAAAAGAAGAAAAGGATCCGGGCCTGGTTCTGAAGGAAGTGGTTCCGCAGGATCTGGTTAAGTTCGGACTGATTCCTGAGTTTATTGGCCGTGTACCGGTGGTTGTTACCCTGGAAGGTCTGGATGTGAATGCACTGATCCGCATTCTGAAGGTTCCGAAGAATGCGCTCATCAAGCAGTACCGCAAGCTCTTCCATTATGACGGTGTGGAACTCTCCTTTGAGGATGAGGCATTGGAAGAGATTGCCAAAATGGCCGTGGAACGTAAAACCGGCGCCAGAGGACTGCGTTCCATCCTGGAGCGTGTCACTATGGACGTGATGTATACGATCCCGTCGGATGAAACGGTGCAGGAATGCATCGTGACCAAGGATGCGGTTCTGGGCAGCGGACGGCCGATTCTGGTGCACACAGACGGCACAAGGACAGAGGCTACGCAGGTCGTCTCTGCCTGAAAGGATGCGGCCCTGTCACATCTCTGGCAGGCGAGCTGACAGTAGCATATGAGCATAGTTGTAAACCCATCGCGTAATTTGCATGAGGATTTCCGGAATGATATGGTATCATTGACACCATAAGAACGGAAATTCACAGCAAAATACGAGATGGGTTTCTTTACCATCGGAAACAGGAAAGACAGGAATTGTATGGTCATTAAAAATGTAAATCTGGAGACGGTCTGCGGAATTACCAGTAAGCTGCCGTATCATACCTGGCCGGAGTTTGCTTTTGCAGGAAAGAGCAATGTGGGAAAATCGACACTGATCAACGCTCTGATGAATCGCAAAAGTTATGCCAGAACGAGCGGCAAGCCGGGAAAGACACAGACAATCAACTACTACAACATCAATGATGCGCTGTATCTGGTGGATTTGCCGGGGTACGGCTATGCAACGCCGGGAGTTGAGGTAAAAGCACAGTGGGGCACCATGATCGAGAACTATCTGCATACCAGCGATACGCTGAAGGCTGTGTTCCTTTTGGTGGATATTCGGCACGATCCATCGGATGACGATGCCCTGATGTTCGACTGGGTGATTCACAATGGCTTTATTCCGATCATCGTGGCTACAAAGGCTGATAAACTCAAGCGCAGTCAGATCCCGAAGGCGCTCGCCAATATCAAACAGGTTCTGCGTGAAAAGAGTGCCGTAGGCCAGGAGATTACACTGGAAGTGATTCCGTTTTCCGGACTGTCTAAACAGGGACGCGATGAAATTCTGGATCGCATTGATCGTATGTGTTAGTACCGCATTTGCAAAATCGCTGTATCAGTACAGGAGGCATAAGAATGGTTAGGAATTGGGAAGAGCAGAGAATTCGCAGTATGATTCGTGTCGCCAGAACGAACAAGCTGATCGAGGCGGCGTGTCTGTTGGCATTGGGGGTTGTGTTGTTCATCTGGTCCGGAACGGCAATCGAGGTGATGTGCAAGACCATTTCGGCAGTGATTGCGATCATCGGTTTGGTGATTGTGATTGCGCTCTTTTTTGAGCGAAGGAATTTTTATGGCACCAGTGTCGGATTATTCGGCGGCGTGGTGCTGCTGGTCATGGGAATGTATCTGTTCTTTACACCGGAGCTGCTGGCGGCATTGATTCCGACCATCATCGGTCTCATTATTCTGCTGACGGGACTGGTAGATTTGTCGGAGGCCATCCATATGGCACACGGACGGCCGAGGAGTGCAACGGCTGCTGTTGTCATTGCGGCATTGGAGATCATTGCCGGTGTTCTTTTTGTGATTCATCCGGAATTCATTGAGAATTTCATCATGAAATTCATGGCAGTGATCCTGATTCTGGACGGTATTTCGGACATCTGGGTGATGACGCAGATCGGAGCGGCAGCAGAGCCCCTGGAGGCGATGGCTGACGTGGCAGCCGGCAGAGTCGTGGATGCTGATGTGAGACCGTTGAATCCGGAAGGACAGGGCGGCAGACAGGAAGAGCCGCCGCACACTACAGAGAATCGCCCGAAGGAGGAAAAGGAGCATCGAGGCCTGTTTCATTCTCATTCTGCAAAGAAAGGGCAGGAGAGTGCAGCGCAGGATCCGGAAGCCGTCTACACGACCATTCCAAGAGCCGGAAAGGATGCAGATCAGCAGGCCACCGCTGCAGGGAATACGCCAACGCAGGAGATGCCGGGGAATGCGGCTACCGGTGCAGAGAACAATCTGAACGGAATCGCGCAGGATGCAGCAGATGCCGGTGTCGGTGCCAACAAAGAGCAGTAAGGAATGATATTCTTCCATGTGGATACAGCGTCTGCAAAATAGCTCGTCAAATAATGCCGGCTGACTTTCAAAACGCCGACGTGCAAACGCAAACAGTTTAGTAACTGTTTATTTTTTCTTAATCAAAAAGGAACCCTGTCTTTATTGACGGGGTTCTTTTTAATGTTATAGTACATATAGAACAAATGCGACAAGCAAAACAGATGGGCAACCAATACCAAAAGCGTTTCGCAATCAGCTTCCAATTCAAAGGAGGTAAATAATATGAACATTCAAAAGTTTACACAAAAATCTCTGGAATCCATCCAGAACGCACAGAACATGGCTGTGGAGTACGGCAATCAGCAGATTGATCAGGAGCATCTGCTCTATTGCATGCTGACCGTCGATGACAGTCTGATCGCAAGCCTTGTGGAGAAAATGGGCATTGATCCTGCCACCTTTACGGCAAGAGTATTAAATGCCGTGAAATGTCTGCCGAAGGTTTCCGGCGACGGAGTTCAGAATTACGTCAGCAGTTCCCTGAACAAGGTTCTCGTCGGTGCAGAGGATGAGGCGAAAAAGTTAGGGGATGACTATGTCTCCATCGAGTGTCTGTTCCTTGCTATGATCAGTAATGCCAACAATGTAGTACGGCAGATCTACAAGGACTTTGGCATTTCAAGAGAGAGCTTTCTGCAGGCGCTGCAGACCGTGCGCGGCAACCAGAGAGTGACCTCCGACAATCCGGAGAGCACCTATGACACGCTGGAAAAATACGGCGAGGAGCTCGTTTCCAAGGCAGCCCAGCAGAAAATGGATCCTGTCATTGGCCGTGATGAAGAGATCCGGAGCGTCATCCAGATCCTCTCGAGAAAAACCAAGAACAATCCTGTCATCATTGGCGAGCCGGGTGTTGGCAAGACCGCCATTGTAGAGGGGCTGGCACAGAGAATTGCAAAGGGAGATGTTCCGACCTCTTTAAAGGACAAAAAAATTTTTTCACTGAACATGGGCTCTCTGGTAGCAGGTGCCAAATATCGCGGCGAGTTTGAGGAACGGTTAAAGGCAGTGCTCGATGATGTGAAGGCATCGGAGGGCAGGATCATTCTGTTCATTGATGAGCTGCATACTATCGTTGGCGCCGGCAAGACGGAAGGCTCTATGGATGCTGGCAATATGTTAAAGCCCATGCTGGCAAGAGGTGAGCTCCACTGCATTGGCGCAACGACCCTGAACGAATACCGCGAATACATTGAAAAGGATGCGGCATTGGAAAGACGTTTCCAGCCGGTCATGGCAAATGAGCCGACAGTGGAGGATACGATCTCGATCCTGCGCGGTCTGAAGGAGCGCTACGAGGTATACCACAGCGTCAAGATCGAGGACAATGCCCTGGTTTCTGCGGCTGTTCTGTCCGACCGTTACATCAGCGATCGGTTCCTGCCGGATAAGGCCATCGACCTGATGGACGAAGCCTGCGCACTGATCAAAACCGAGCAGAATTCCATGCCGACCAAGCTCGATGAGATGAAGCATCGCCTGGAGCAGATGAAGATCGAGGAGATCCAGCTGCAAAAGGAGGACGACAACCTCTCGAAGGAGCGCCTCGAAACGTTGCAGAAGGAGATGGCAGAGCTGAATGACCGCTATACGGCAGAAACGGCCAGATGGCAGAATGAGAAGGATAAGGCCGATTCCCTGGCTAAATTACGAGAGGAGCGCAGCAGTATTCAATCGGAGATCGAACTGGCCATGCGAAACGGCGACTATGGAAGGGTCAGTGAGCTGCAGTACGGAAGGCTCCCCGAGATCGAAGCCCAGATCAAGGCCGGCGAAGAAGCGGCTGCTGCAGCAGAAGAGAACAAGGGCGAGAGTCTGGTTCACGAGAAGGTCACAGAGGAAGAGATCGGTCGTATTGTTTCGAAATGGACGGGGATTCCTGTGGCAAAGCTGACGGAATCGGAACGCAGCAAGACCCTGCACCTTCCAAAGGAGCTGCATAAGAGCGTTGTGGGGCAGGATGAGGCCGTGACCAAGGTGGCGGAGGCGATCATGCGCTCCAAGGCAGGTATCAAGGACCCGACCAAGCCGATTGGTTCCTTTCTGTTCCTCGGACCTACCGGCGTTGGCAAAACAGAGCTCGCCAAGGCTCTGGCAAGAGCACTGTTCGACGATGAAAAGAACATGGTCCGTATCGACATGTCAGAATACATGGAAAAATACAGCGTGTCGCGTCTTATCGGTGCAGCACCCGGATATGTGGGATATGAGGAAGGCGGCCAGCTGACAGAAGCGGTTCGCAGACACCCGTATTCGGTGGTTTTGTTCGATGAAGTGGAGAAGGCACATCCGGATGTGTTCAATGTACTTTTGCAGGTGCTCGATGACGGCCGGATCACAGATTCTCAGGGACGCACCGTGGACTTTAAGAACACCATCATCATCCTGACCTCCAACCTTGGCGCACAGCAGATTCTGGCGGACATTGAGCAGCAGGAGAACGACAAAGCGGATGCGGCGCCGGAGATTTCCGAGACGTGCCAGAATGCGGTGGAAGCGATTCTGCGGCAGAGTTTCCGGCCGGAGTTCCTAAACCGCCTGGATGAGATCATCATGTTCCGTCCGCTCACAAAAGATAACATTGGCGGCATCATCGATCTGATTCTGCAGGATCTGAACAAGCGCCTTGCAGACCGCGAAATTACGGTCGACATGACAGACGAGGCCAAGGACTATGTGGTGGATGCAGCCTATGATCCCAGCTACGGCGCACGTCCTTTGAAGAGATATATTCAGAAGAACGTGGAGACCATGGCAGCGCGCCTCATCCTGGAGGACAAGGTCCGGGAAGGCAGTACCATTCAGATTGTGGTGCGAGGCGGCGAGCTGGATGCGGATGTTAAACAGATACTAAAAATATAGGCTCCAGCGCACCTTGAAAAAAGGAGACGCCCTTCTTAAAAGAGATTTTAAGAAGGGCGTCTCCTTTGGCGTATGTTTAGTACATTTCATTGTCAGATGGAGCATTTTTTGCTTTTGGGAGTTGGAAAAAGCGACGAAGTATAGAATAATACGTTGGTTAGTAAAAACTAACTAAACAGATGCATCGATGGATCCGAAGATGTATCTGTTTCGCACGATCTGCTGTGAATCATGAATTGGTCTGTAAGGAGCCAATCTATGTGGAATGCAGAGGAAGCGGAACATAGATCAGAAAGTGAGGAAAATTACATGGCAAAAAAAGAAAGCCAAAAAGAAAGTCCGAAAAAGGGACTTCCCCGCCTCATGGAGCTGGCGATGACGCAGAAGGCGCCGATGGCGGGAGGAATGATACTTTCCGCATTGGCGACGGTGGCATCGTTTGTCCCCTATCTGGCGATTTATTTTATCATTCAGGAGGTGGTGGGAGCTTATCCGGATTTTGACGGTTTAGATGTCCAAAAGGTTTTGGGATATGGCGGCATGGCTCTTGGAGGAGTTTTTTTGAATGTGCTACTGTACACAGCGTCGGTGGCACTGTCCCACATTGCGGCCTACGGCACGCTGTATCAGTGCAAGCTTTCGTTTGTATCCCATATTACAAGGCTTCCTTTGGGGTATCACCTGAAAACGGGCAGCGGAAAGCTTCGAAAAATTATGGACGATAACATCGAAAGTCTGGAAGGCTTTATCGCCCACGATCTTCCCAACATGGTCTCTGCGTTCGTGGCACCGGTGGTGATGTTGATCCTGGTATTTGGGGTGGACTGGCGGTTTGGCCTTGCTGCCTTTGCGGGAATCGTTGTTTCGTTTCTGGTGTATGGCGCAACTTCCGGCGGGGACAAAACGAAACAGCTGATGGAGGACTATCAGACATCTCTGGAGGATATGAGCAATGCCTCCGTGGAGTACATTCGCGGAATCGCGGTGGTGAAGGCCTTTGGACAGACGGCGTTTTCCTTTAAGCGTCTGTACGATTCGATTAAGAATTATACCAAAACCGTGATCCCTTATTCCCTAAGTCAGGAGCTGATGACAGCAGCACTCACAGCAGCGCTCCATGGGATTTACCTGTTCCTCATACCGGTTGCGATCTTTATCGGAAGCTCCGCAGAGGATTATCCTTCTTTTGTCGCGTCCTTTATTTTCTATCTGATTTTCGTCCCGGTCATCGCCGGGGTTCTGATGAAGATGATCTATGCTTCGGTGAATGCGATGCAGGTGGGAAATGCCGTAGAACGCATGGATCAGATTCTGGCGGAACCGGAAATCCCGGAAACAACAGATCCGAGGAACCCTTCCTCGTATGACGTTGTTTATGACAAGGTGACCTTCTCCTATACGGAGGACGAAACCAATGCGGCGCTGCAATCCGTATCCTTTACCGCACCGCAGGGGAAGATTACGGCAATTGTCGGACCATCCGGCGGAGGAAAGAGTACCATCGCGGGCCTTTTGCCGCGCTTTTATGATGTGGAGCAGGGAGCAATCCGCATCGGGGGAATTGACATCCGAGAGATGAGCAGCGCGGATCTGATGAATACGGTCAGCTTTGTATTCCAGGATAACTTTCTGTTCAAGCAGAGCATTCTCGATAATATCCGCATGGGACGCCCCGGAGCCTTGGAAGAAGAGATTATTGCGGCTGCGAAGGCGGCAAGGTGCCATGACTTTATCATGGAGCTGCCGCAGGGATATCAGACTGTGTTCGGAAGAGACGGCGTGAAGCTCTCCGGCGGACAGATTCAGCGCATTGCAATTGCAAGAGCCATTGTAAAGAATGCGCCGATTCTGGTTCTGGATGAAGCGACGTCCTTTAGCGATCCTGAAAATGAGCACCTGATCCAGCAGGCGCTTTCGGAACTGGTGAAGGGCAAAACGGTCCTGATGATCGCGCACCGCCTTTCGACCATTCAGGGAGCTGATCAGATTCTTGTGATCGATCAAGGACAGCTCGTTCAATCCGGTACACATGAAGAACTGATGGCACAAGCCGGCCGCTATCAGGAATTGTGGAACAATTACACGAAGGCACTGACGTGGACATTTGACACAGGAAGGGAGGTGTGAAGCCATGCTGAATTGGAAAGAAATGTTTCAGCTCTCCGATCGGGGAGCTGAGGATCTGAAAAAGGGCGTTTTCGCCTGCACTCTCACGAACCTTTCTGTGATGCTCTCTGTGGCCGTGACGGTTCAGATTTTTCTGGAAGTCTTAAAGCCTTTGACGGGAGATGAGGTCTCATGGAACAAAATGTGGATCCTCTTTGGAGCCGGCGTTCTGGCCGTCCTCATCCATTTCCTTTGCTGCAAGAATGACTATCGAAAGACCTATGTGTCCTGCTATACGGCTGCGGAGGATTCGCGGATTCGCATTGCAGAACTGGTCCGCAGGTTTCCGATGAGCGTGTTCAACGATAAGGATCTGACAGAGCTGACGGGCAACATGATGGACGACTGTGCCAGCATTGAGCATTCCCTGAGTCATATTGTGCCGCCGCTTCTGGCAAATGCCATTTCCTGCACTCTGATCTGCATCTGCGTCATGCTCTTTGATTGGCGTATGGGGCTGTCGATTTTCTGCACGCTGCCGTTGTCGTTTCTGATCATCTTCGGGAGCCGGAAGCTCCAGGAGAAGGGCAGTGCAAAACAGGTAGCAGCAAAGCGCAAAGCTTCGGAAGCAGAGCAGGAGTATCTGGAGGGGATCCGGGTGATCAAATCCTGCCATCTGGGCGGCGAGAAATTCACCGAGCTAAATGATGTCCTGAAGGATCTGAAGGAGCAGTCCATCCATATGGAGCTCGGGACCAGTGTATTCATCTCGATTGCCCAGTTCGTTCTGCAGGCGGGGATCGGAATTACGGTTTTCGTGGGGGTTCATCTGTTAACGGCAGGCCAAATTACGATTCTGCCGCTTCTCTTGTCACTGGTCATCGTGTGCCGGCTGTATGGACCGATTCTGACGATCCTGACACTCCTTCCAATGCTGTTCCACACACTGGTGTCGACCAAAAGAATGCGGGAGCTGGCCGGGATTCCTATTATGGAAGGACGTACAGACATTCCGATTACAAACCATACGATTGCACTGGACCATGTCAGCTTTGCCTATAACAAAGAACCGGTCTTAAAGGATGTCAGCGCCGTCATTCCGGAAGGGAAGATTACAGCACTGGTTGGCCCCTCCGGCAGCGGAAAGAGTACCGTGTCTCGGCTGATTGCCCGCTTCTGGGATGCAGATGAGGGCATCGTTTCCGTCGGAGGCATAGATGTGAAGACACTGGATCCGGAATATCTCATGGAACAGATGTCCTTTGTCTTCCAGGAGGTCACGCTGTTTAATGATACGATCCTGAATAACATCCGGATCGGGAACCTGTCGGCAACGGATGAACAGGTGATGGCTGCAGCCAAGGCGGCCTGCTGCGATGAATTCGTGAAGAGACTCCCGGATGGATACAACACGCTTCTTGGGGAGAACGGCTCTACGCTTTCCGGCGGAGAGCGGCAGCGGATTTCCATTGCAAGGGCGATTCTGAAGGATGCCCCGATCATTCTGCTGGATGAGGCGACGGCGTCCCTTGATCCGGAAAATGAAGTGCTGATCCAGAATGCACTCTCCCGGCTGATCAAAGGGAAGACCGTGCTGGTTATTGCACACAGGCTTCGCACGATTGCAGGCGCCGACAAGATCCTCGTGTTAAATTGCGGCTCCATTGAAGAGTCCGGAACCCATGAGGAGCTGATGGCCAGAGAAGGTCTGTATCAAAGACTCTATCAGATTCAGGAGAAGAGCAGGAAGTGGGCGGTATGAAGACCATCTGCGCGGAAAATGTTTAACATATGCGATCCGGAAATTGGGCAGATTAATACGGCCGGGAATATAAAACCGTTGTGCCGCGTGATCGGCAGAGTGGAGTCAATTGTCTTTCACTTGCCCTGACGGACACATGGTAACGATAAGGAGGTGATTTTGTGAAGCCTGCAGCAATTCTCCCTGTCTATATGGACGAACTGAAAACACAGGGAAATATCCAGGTGCTTTCGCATAGTGAGAAATGCATTGTCTATCAGATTGACGGCGTAGACGGCACCGGAACGGTCGAAGTTATCACTCTGTTCCCGGGTGTTGTTCTGCAGTTCCATAACTTTTCCTGCCAATCCTTTCATCTGTCGGAGAGTAAGGAGGTCGGCAACAGTCTGAAGATCAATTACTGCAGTGAGGGCCGCATGGAAGTGCGGATGTCGGACAATCGGTTTTTGTTTATGGAGCCGGGGAATCTGAGCATTGATCTGCGCAAAGCCCAGGACAGCTTTCAGTTCCCTTGCAGCAGGTACTGCGGCGTGGAGCTGGTGCTGCACGACTCTTTCATGGGGAGTGATGCGCCGGAGCTGTGGAATATCCTTGGAATCAGTGGGAGCCAGGTGCAGGAACGGTTCTGCCGGGATACACAAAGCTATGTGATTCAGGCAGAGGAACGGATTCGGAAGGTGTTCGAAGAGATGGAAAATGCACCGGACGAGTGCCGGATTCCCTATCTGCAGATGAAGGCGGCGGAGTTATTGCTCCTGTTATGCAGAGCCCAGATGCCGGAACAAAGCGACGAAAGATCGTTTATGACGATGGGGCAGGTGCAGATTGCCAAACAGGTTATGGAGACGATCGGTGAGGACCTTGGCCGTCATTATTCCATTGAAAGCCTGGCTGCTCCGTTTGGGATCAGTCCCTCGTCGCTGAAGAACTATTTTCAGGGCGTATATGGGAAGAATATATCAACGTGGCTGCGAGAGGAACGAATGGCGGCTGCGTCAGCTGCATTGCGAGGGACCAATCAGTCTGTTGCAGAAATTGCAGCGGCAGTAGGATATGAAAACGCCAGCAAATTCTCTGCAGCATTTAAAAGCTTTCTGGGGGAAACCCCGCTGGAGTACCGGCGCCAGAGCCGGTGCGGAATCTAGTA
>CAVCWT010000011.1:0-65208 GCA_963605745.1 Lachnospiraceae bacterium | reverse complement strand
GCCTGCATTCTAGCACGAACCCGCTGCACCTGCAACTGCAAATTCAGCAGGCTAATGGAACGTTATAAGCCGCTCAGGCGGTTTCTCCGCAGCACGGAGTGAGCGAAGCCACTCCAAACAACTCGAAAATGCCATCCGGCATTTTCGAGTTGTGGCATCAGCCATTTTCGAGTACCAAAATCGAGATGCGAGTGCTAAATAGTTACCTTTTTTTCTGAGTACCTGTAATAATCAAAATCTGCATACGTTCCATGTCCCGTAATGTCATGACAGAACAGTCCGACAAAAGCTCCGGTAAAACGATTCTCGTGAATCATACGCTCCGGTGCATCATCTGAGAGAATCGCCGCATTCAATTCAGGGCCAACCGGTTCGTAATCTTCGCCATCCATAGAATAATAGAACTGCGCAGTCTCTACATTTGTTTCCAAACGCAAGTAGACAGCGCCATCATCCGGCAGCGAAATTCCTGCACCAATCGGCATGGTAAATATCCGCATTTCCGAGCACATCAGGGACAACATACGTCCATTCCGTTCATCTCTTGTCACAAAAAGATAGAAATGACTGTTCGTATCATAATAATAGACTAAACCTGCTGTTTCCTTATAATTCTTCGGTGCGAACTCCATGCAGGTATCTACACGGCAGGATAAATGTTGCTGTCTTGCCGCCAGAAGGCTCTTTTGAAACTGACTTTCCAGAGATTGACTGCCATGAAGCCGCAGCCACCCCTGTCTTGCTGCAAGATCTGCAAGATTTTCCAGTGGAACGCGAAGCGTCTGAAGTCTTGCATCCCATTCTGACCCATTGAATTCCTCAGACCAGGAATCAGATTCCTCTTTTTCCCCGAATCGAACCTCTGTATAAGGTGACTCTACCCTGAGCATCGGTTCATCCGAACCACCTTTTAAATATGGCCACCCCTCTTTCCATTCCAGTGCCTGAATTGCAGTCTCTCTTCCAAGAATACAATCTTTATCCTTGCCAACCGGTCTGGAACACAAATGTGCCAGAAACCAACTGCCATCCGGACCTTCTGCAATGCTGGCATGGCCGGATTTTTGCAGTAGGTTATTCGGATAAGGCCAGGCTGTAATCAATGTATCATAAGGACTTCTTTCATATGGTCCCTCAATACTACGGCTGCGCAGCACTACCTCGCAGTGCCGAACCCCCGTTCCACCCTCTGCACAGAACAGATAATACCATCCATCTTTGTAATACATTCCGGGGCCCTCTGTTGTTCTCCTTGGTGAGCCTCTCCACAAGAGCTTACTCTCGCCAATCAATCTGTGCTCTGATTCAGAATATTCCTGCAGCTCAATTCCTGCAAAATGAATCTTCCACGGTCTGTAATCAGCAACCATGCTCAGAAACCACTTTCTGCCGTCAGGTCCATGGAACAGCGCCGGATCAAAACCGCTGCTGTTAAGAAAAATCGGCTCACTCCAAGGGCCATTTATGTCCTCTGCCGTCACCAGATAATTGTCCACGTCGTAATACGTTCTGCCATAATTATGGACATTGGAATAAATCAGATAAAAAATCCCACCACTATAGCTGAGATTAGGTGCCCACACTCCGCCGGAATCCGGTGTCCCGGATAAATTCAACTGACTCATTCTCTGCAAAGGGGCGGATAGCCTCTCCCAGTGTGCCAAATCCCTTGAGTGAAATAATTGTACTCCAGGAAACCATTCAAATGTTGATGTTGCCAGATACCAATCTTCCCCTACGCAAATCATAGAGGGATCCGGATGGAACCCTTTTAATACCGGGTTTTGAATCTGTGTCATAATTTATCCTTTCGTATTATTCAACTCCTGCATCGGAATATCAAAAGAAACAATCGTTCCAATTCCCTCATAAGAGTCAATTCTAAGGCCGTTTTCCTCCGGGTAACGAAGCCGCAGCCTTCGTTCCAAATTGGTCAGGCCAATACTCCTGGTGCTACGATCTGCAATTCTGTCGCGCAGCTGTTCCAATTTCTCCAGACTCATTCCTTTTCCATTATCCAGAATATGGAACCGGATCTTTCCCCGGACCAGATGAGCCTGAACCATCATATACCCCATTCCTTCTTTTCCACGCAGCCCATGAATGAGACTGTTTTCTACAACCGGCTGTAGCATCAGCCGGAATACCTCTGCGTTCATAAGAGACTCTTCCACATCGTAATAGATGATGAAATGCTCTCCGAACCGATAGCGCTGAATCTCAATATATTGCTTCAGATAGTTGATTTCCTCCTGCAGCGTTACTGTTTTTTGAGGATCAGACAAAGAGTATTTGAGTATCGCCGATACATAACCAATGATCGTACTGATCTTCCCATCGTCTTCTAATTTTCTGGATTCCATATCCAATGTCTGCAGTGTGTTGTACAGAAAGTGCGGATTGATCTGCAGTTGCAACGCTGCAAGCTCCGCATTCTGCTGACGATACTGTTTTTCCTGCAGCTGAATGTTCAGATAATTATTGTTCAGGAACATTCGCATGATATTGTTCATGATGACATCATATTCATCTAAAGGTTTTCTGGCGGGCCGTTGAATCATTTTTCCAGCCTCTGCATCCTCGAACATCTGCAGCACCATCTCAATCTCATCAAAGCTACGTCTGGTATTCCAGTATGCAATCAAGACGATTACCACTAGCACAACACCTGCCATAATGAACAGCGGCATCAATCGATTCCACAAATCCTCATACAGCATACTGCGATCTGCAGAGGACAATATATAAAATGCAGGATCCGTCTGCTTGCGCCAAGAGAATAATCTGCTATCGTCACCACCCCCACCCCAGACATCATCTCCTTTCTCAGAAACTCCCATCAGATTCTGAAGCTCTGCAGCAAAATCCGTTCGTTCCTCACTATCAATCGTCTGCGTCGCAGCCAGAAGGCTCCCATCCGCAGCTACCAGATACAATTCCTCGCTTTCAGACAAACGCAGGATTTTCATCATCTCCTGCAGATGCTCCACATTCAACAAAACAACGACACAACCGCTGCTGTTTAACAATCTGCTGCACACGGCGAGCTGCTGCTGTTCCGAAATCTCGCCCTTATTACGTGCCACTGCAGCAACTTTTGTTTTTTCCTCTGCCGTCATAGAATGATAGATCTGATACCAACCTTCATAATCCTGTTCACTTAAATTCGTAACTCCACCGGACGTAAGTACTCTGTCATAGTTATCCATATAGATCAGAACAGAATCCAGATAATCATATGAATTCACCATACTCGTCAGTGAAGAGATCAGACTCCTCAGATAAACGGAATCTGCATAAGAAAGGCTTTCTCTTCGAAACGCTTTTTTCATGACCATACTGGCTCTTGTCATTCCGGTAATGTAACGGTTTTGCGTCAACACGGAATCCAAAACCATGGAGATGTTCGTCTGTACCGTTTCGATTCCTCTTTCATTCGTCTGGGACATTCGTCGCTTCTGCGTGGACATCGTCATCGAAACTGTCACAATGATCAACAACACAGTTGGGATAAAAACGGCCGCCATAAAGCTGCGCATCCTGCGCAGAAAGAACTTTCGTTTCATTTTGCCAAACCTTCCCTACGATATTCCGAAGGACTCATCTGGTAATACGTTTTAAACGCCCTTGAGAAGCTTTTCGGATTGTCGTATCCCAGAAAAAAAGCGATGTCGTAACTCTTATATTGTGGATCATCGAGAAATTCCTTTGCCTTCTCCATTCGAGTCCGCAGCAGCAGTTCTGAAAATCCCTCTCCGCTTTTTTCCTTAAACACACGCGACAGATAGGCTGGACTTAGGTTTACTCTCTGTGCCGCCTGCTCCAGTGTTGCCGTTCGGTATTCCTGTCTGACATACTTCTCCACGTTGTACAGGATCTGCTCATAATACGCTTTTGGTTTTTGCTCTCCACCATTTTGGCAATTGTCAAGACGTTCACGGATTTTCTCAAAGCACTCAACAAGTGCCCCATAATTGACTGGCTTCATAAGATAATCTGCCACACCAGTCTGTAACGCAGAACGGAAGTACTCATAGTTGTTATAGCTGCTGAAAAAAACTTTTTGAATCTTCGGATATTCCATCAGCTTTTGGCTCAATTCCATCCCGTTCATTCCCGGCATCTCAATATCCGTCAATACAGCATCGACAGGATGTTCTGACAAATACAACAGCGCAACTCTGGCATCCGTGAAGACCTTTGCGACTTCAAAGCCAATATTCTGCCAAGGAAACAGTTCTGCCATTCCGCTTGCTATTTTTTCTTCATCATCAATAATAATGAGCTGATACACACCCAGTGCCTCCGCTTTTCCTACACTCTGCTACCTATACACTGCCATAACAGGCCTTCCATCGTCCTGCACGGATTATCCTCATCCCATGATGCCGCAAAGAGCAGGCACCTAAATGGTACCTGCTCTTTGCGGTTACTATGTCGAACACTTCATTTAGGAGTTTTTGAGACTGCCTTTATTACTGCTGTGCGCTGATATAAGAACTCAGCTCATCATACACATCTGCAGAGATCGTTGCAGAATCTGTTGTTCCGTATGCCAATGCCTCTACTGCATCGAAAAGGATCTGCTTTGCCTCAGAGGATGTAGAATACTTATCATCCGTCATTCCTCTCAACTTGCTGCTGACCGTTGCAGCTTCCATCATCAGTTCATCCAGTGTGCCGTTGTCTACACAAATCTGCTGAGCCTTACTAGTCGGTGGAACGCTGCGAACGCAGGCAAGTGTTGCCTCTGCAGTATCATCATTAAAGAAATAATCCAGGAATTTCATTGCCGCCTCAGGATGTTCACAGGTTGAAGTTACAGCCAGCACCTGTGGGCAGTTCAAGTTCCAGGAATCTGACAGGGCCCCCTCGATAACAGGAACCTGTCCGATTGACCAGTTGGCATCCGGATTTGCTGCTGTAAATACACTCAGCGTAGAAATGTGTGTAAATGCTGCCACGTATTTTCCAGCAATCCAGTTCGGATCTTCAGGAAGATTGTCACTGCTGTATGCTGCAGAATAAGAAGCCGGCTGAACTACGTTATACTCATACAGCTTCTCAATGTAATCCATGCAGAACTGAATATCTTCCTCTGTAATGTTGATTGTCAGACCTTCCTCGTCAAAAATCTGTACACCAGTCTTCTGCTTGATCATATTCATAAAGACCATGTTGGTAACGAACTCTTTGTTCGCACAGATCAGATACACCTCGGGATCCTCTTCATGTACCTTCTGTCCCCACTCCAGGAGCTGGTCATAGGTGTACGGCTGTGAAAAGTCGATTTCGAATTTGTCAGCTAAATCCTGATTGACCAGCAGATCTCCTCCAGCAATGCCAGTCGGAATTCCGTACTGTTTGCCATCAAAATAACCATTCACTCTCTGATGCAGGTAATTGTCTTCAAAATTCGAAAAATCAAAACTGTACTCATTGTAATCCAGGAAATAATCTCCATTGTCAACAAAGGTTGGGAACACCGAAGGATCTACCTGTACAATATCTGCCGCCGTACCGGAGGCCAGCTGCGTTGCCAACTTGTCAGAGTATCCATCGGAGCTGCCGTACTCTGCCTCAATCTTGATATTCGGATTGGCTTCCATGAACTGATTGATTACCTCAATCGTAGCGTTGGCACGTTCATCGCCGCCCCACCATGCAAAGCGCAGCGTAATCTGTTCTCCATCATCTGCCGTTTCTGCAGATGCATCTGCACTTTCAGATTCCGCAGTTGCCGAATCATTTGACGACGGTGCATCCGTTCCTGCTGTACTGCCGCACCCTGCCAGTGAAAACAACATGCTGGCTGCCAGAATCCCTGCCATTAGTTTCTTTTTCATACCCACCTCCTGATGCTGTGCCGCATCAACCTAGCCAGTTGCTTCATGGCTTTATTCTATATTTCTTTCTCTTCTATTCTGGAGAGGGCTCCCTTGCGATATTTCCGCATCTTTCTACCATTTTAATTATTCGGCCACTTTTTTTGTGACGAATGACAAAAAATGTGCCATTTCTTCTTTACACCTTCTCTTCCTCCAGATACCTCTCACACACCTCCTCAAATGCGGCCGCGCCGGCCCAGAGGTTATAAGAAAACCAGGAGCTGTAGCTATCGCCGTTGGAATCCTTCTGGATCACAAGCCCATCGGAGGGGCACCATCTCTCTGACAGAACGCCGTACCGACCGTACCCGGTTTCCTCCGGATACAGCTCTAACGTCTGCATGATCCAGGCGGTTCCATCCAATGCGCGATCTGTGTAATAGGAATCCCCTGTTACGCGTCCAAGGTAGTACAGATCACTGTCTACAATCATTCCCATCGGATGAATGTGCGGATTGGACACGGACGTGATGCTGCCGCCGCAGGCATTCCAGCCCTTCAGGAGCGGAACATTCTCCGGCCGGGTCTGATAGCCGTAGCGCCAGAGGAATTCATAGTCGGCTCCCTGCCGAAGGGCCGTCAAAAATTGATCCTCTCCGGTGTATTCATGCAGGAGTCTTGCCCCGCGGATGAAGGCTAGATTGCCCTCCTCATCCGGTGACTTCCAGGTATCCATCGGCGTTCCGTTGCAGCTAAGGCTCACAACGAACTGCTGATAATAGGACAGTCCCTTATCGGCTGCGGCGAGATACCTCTCCTCACCGGTCAGATGATACAGATAGGCTGCGCACGGAACAAACCAGCATCCGGCAAAGCCGTTCCAGTCTGCCACAGCCTTACGATCCACATTGTAGGTGTATCCAAAGGCTCCGTCCTCTCTCTGCAGCTCAATCACCGTATCCATTGTTCTGCGTGCACTTTCCATCCACTGCTCCGGATAGGCTTCTCCCTTCGCCGTCAGATAATCCATCGTCTTGAGCATGTAATGAACCGCGCTGCCAACGGTATAGGAGCAATGAACATCCTTTGCCAGACCAAATTGCGACCACCAGCCATTGACATGTCTCGCCCTTTCTCCTGCTGCCCGGACATCCACACTCGCAAGACCGGAGGATTCGTTATGTTTATCCACAACCGTATCGGTATCAATTGGTGAGGTCAGATCATACAACAAGCCGGAGGCCTCGTTATAGGCGCCGGCGATCTGATCGAACATCTCCATGCCGCTTCTGGCGCCGGTTTCCTTCCGTCTCTGATCTCCCAGGATCTTCTCTCCAAGGACTAACGGGTAGGCAAGGACTCCGCCGCCTGTCCAGCCGATCTCCTTTACATTTCTCCAGGGATGGAGCACCGGGTTTTCCGGCGGCAGGCAGTTGCAGTTGGTGTATTCCTGCGTTGAAGGATCCCAGCTAATAGTCAGGAGGCTCTCCATGCAGCCTTCCACGGCCTCCCGAAAGCTCTTGTGATATTCCGGCCTTTTGTGTCGCAGCGCATATTCCTGACGGATAATCTGATGAAGCGCAAGACGCGGAGAACTCCCCGGCTCTGCGGCACGGCCGGCCGCTTTTCCTGCAGAGCACGTTCCATCTGCCGGGATGGGCTCTGCCTTCACATAATAAATTCGTCCCGCTGCAGCGGCTCTGCAGGCAAGTTCTCTCGTTGCAGCTCCCGGCTTTCTCTTATTAATAAAGGAAATGGGATCGTTCGTATATCCAAGACTGATGCCGCAATATCCAGGAAGCTTTGCGAACAGCCCGTTATGCAGGAATCTGGGAGGCTCTGCAGCTGTCTTCTCTTCCTGCTGCGCAGACAAACCAGCGAGCTTTCCGGTCTCATAAACCACCTTCTCTGCCTCCGAATACGGCTCGACCGTCACAGCCAGAACCCCCTCTTCTGTGCACACAGCGGACAGAGGCATAGCTGCACGATCCGCGCGGAACTCCCATCTGGGCGAGCGGAACACATCCTCCTTGTTCGGATCCTCACAAAGGAGCGGGAATTCCCCGGCATGCACCTCTTTGGCATTATTGTCTCCATAGATGCAGCAGGGAATCACATGATAGAACTCTTCTGCATTCTCCGGAGAGACTGCCAGCCGAACCTGTGTTGGCTCCTTCGAATTCACAGAAAGAGAATAGGACACATAATTTTCTCCCCCCGGTGTCAATTCGAGATGAATTGTAATTTCATCCTCTTCTACAGAGCACGGATTCTCGGCCGGAATCCAGAATCCCTTTTTCAGATATTCCAGCTGAATTTCAATTCTTTTCCCATTGCAATAAAACGTAGCCATACTGCTCCTCATTTTCTCCCCAACCATTCAGGGTATCCATTATCAGAATCTACTAATTTCAACATGAATCTGTCCGCATAGCGGCCGATTCATGTTCAGCACCACATCGAGTTTTTCCTTCGGAAAACCTCGATGTGGCCGGCCAGAGGCCCTTCGGGCCTTGTCCGCATGACCATTTCAATCATGAATCTGTCCGCATAGCGGCCGATTCATGTTGAAATGGTCATGTGCTGAACGATAATCAAAAAAACACGTACCCGCGAATTTGGCAGGGGCACGTGTTTTTTGCCGTTTCCGGTTATGTCATACCATGATGTCTATATGGTATCTGTTCGGCGTTATTCTGTCATGTTGCCCACTTGGTGTGGACGAATCTCTGAGAGTGCCGAACGGTTACCCTGTATTAAGTAGTCCCTGACAGATTTAGTTCTTCATACCGCTGGTTGCGATTCCTTCAACGAAATACTTTTGTGCTGCAAAGAACAGAATCATCAACGGAACGACTGCAACAAAGGCCATCGCCATAACCTTGCCCCACTGTACAACGGACTCGGAGTCCAGTGACAGACGAACTGCCAGTGAAATCGGATACTTCTTCACCGAGTTGATAAAGATCAGTGAGTTAAAGTAGTCATTGTAGGTCCACAGGAACTGGAACAGACCCGCAGAGAAAAGCGACGGCTTCATAAGCGGCAGAATGATCTTTGTCAATGTCGTCCAGGTGCTGCACCCATCAATATAGGCCGATTCGTCCAGATCTCTCGGGATGCCGCGCAGGAACTGAATCAGCATGTAAGGGAAGAATGAGTTGCAGCACAGCAGTGCCGGTGCATAAAAGGGCATGTAGCTGTCCACCCAGTGGAATTTGTTGTACAGAAGATATCTGGGAATGATGACAACCGTATTCGGCAGCATCATCATGGCCAGCAGCAATGTAAACAGCAGCTTTTTATGAGGGACATTGAATCTGGCAAAGCCGTAGGCAACCAGAGTCGATGAGGCCAGTGTCAAAAGCGTTGTCGGCACCACCATGACGAAGGTGTTGATAAAGAAGGTCGTGTAGGTGTAGCCCGCGCTCCCCTTCCAGCCATCAATGTAGTTTTCCGGATGCCAGACCTTCGGCAGAAGGCTGACAGAGCCAAAGATTTCGCTGTTGTCCTTGAAGGTTGCAAAGAACATCCAGACAAGGGGATACAGCAGAATGATTCCTATGATCACGATGACGACATAATCCAGAACACTTGCCTTCTGTTTGATGTCCTCATCTGATGTTTTCTTTTTGGTGAGTAATTTAGCCATTGCTTTCCTCCTGCGAGCTTGCAGTGATCTGTCTGCGCATTCTATATCAGAATCGAATGCCGATATCTCTTTCCTCGTTCTAACCGCTTATTCATCCGCATAGTGCACCCAGAATCTGGATGTACCGAACAGGAATAAGGTGAATATCAGAATGATCGCAAACTCGATCCAGGAAATGGCACTTGCATAGCCCATCTTGAAATAACCGAAGCCTTCCTTGTACAGCATGATGCCCAGTACATTGGTAGACTTTAGCGGGCCGCCGCCGGTAATCGTATAAGGTGATGTAAAGTTCTGAAGCTCCTGAATGGTCTGGTTCAGGATGGAGAAGAATAATACCGGTGAAATCTGGGGCAGGGTGATGTGCCAGAACTTGGCCAGCTTGCCGCCGCCGTCGATCTCAGCTGCTTCATAGAGCTCCTTCGGTACATTCTTTAACGCTGCAAGGAGCATGACCATGGAGGATCCGAACTGCCAGACCTCCAGCATACATATAGTAGGAAGTGCCAGTTTGACATCTCCCAGGAAGGAAACATTCGGAAGTCCCAGCATTGTCAGCATGTTATTGAACACACCGTTTTCCATGAACATCAGTCTCCACAGCAAAGCGATGGCAACCGATCCGCCGAACAGAGACGGAATGTAGTACAGTGTCCGGATCAAATTGATGCCCTTGATGTTGCGATTCAGGAACATGGCAACTAAAAGAGCCAGAATTACCTTTCCGGGAACCGTATACAGTGCGAACAGAATCGTCACCTTCAGGGCCTTCCAGAAATCTCTGTCATGTGTTAACAGCTCCGTGTAATTGGCCAGTCCCACAAAATTCATCTTGCCGCCAACGGTGTAATCGTTGAAGGAATAAATAAAGGACATGATAAAGGGATAGAGCTGCAATACTGCAAAGCCAACCAGCCACGGGATCAGATACAGCAGTCCCTTGCAGTCTCTTTTGGAATAGCGTGCCTTTCGCACAGCTGGCTTTGTATCTGCTTTTGCCATGCTTGCCATAAATGTCCTCCCTCTTTTCTAAGATTCCCCGGCGCAAAAGCGCCAGGGAATCCATTTTGCTTACTTCTCTTATATCCGTTTGGCACCTGTCAATTTCAACATGAATTGGGTGCTCCCGCGGACGGCCACACGCCGAATGCGCGTGAAACGGTGAATTGCAGATTACTTTTCCAGACCTGCGAACTCGTCTACGACAGTTGCTGCCGCTTCCTCAGGTGTCATCTGTCCATAGCCGATTGCCTCGACAGCATCGTACAGAATGGTCTTAGCCTCTGCAGAGGAGGAAACCTTGTCGTTCGGTGTTCCGCCAACAGTCATTGCGATATTTGCAGCAGTGGATACAACCTCGGTCAGCTTGCCGTTCTCTTCGCAGATGGCTCTTGCATTCTCAGTCGGAGGTACGGATCTGGTTGCGCCCAGAGTCTCCTGTGCCGTGGAGTTGTTGTAGAAATAATCAAGGAACTCTGCTGCTACATCAACATTTGCGCAGGTGTTGGTAATCGAGAGCAGCTGAGGAGTGTTGGAAGCAAAGCCGCCGTCTGCCGCATCGGTAATAACCGGAAGCGTTCCTGCAACATACTCTGCCTCAGAATTTGCTGCTACCATAACGTCCATCGTAGAGATGTAGCAAGGAGCTGCAACGTATTTGCCTGCAATCCAGTTTGCATCTGCCTGAATGTCATCGCCTACGTAGGAAGCCTGATAGGAAGCAGGTGCTACCACGTTGTTGTCATACAGCTCTTTTACATAGGTGAATACCTTCGTCAGAGTGTCTTCGGTAACAGCCAGCTTTCCGTCTGCATCAAAGAGTGCTCCGCCGTACTGTTTTGCCAGCGGGAATACGAACAGGTTTACAATGTACTCCTTATTCGCACAGAACAGATAGGTATCGGAAGCCTGCTCCTGAACAGCCTTTCCAGCCTCAATCCAATCTTCCCAGGTAATGTCTTCCTTGGTAAGATCAACGCCGTACTGATCTGCCAGTGTCTTGTTCACCAGAATTGCAGGACCTGCAATACCGGTAGGAAGTCCCAGCTGTTTGCCGTCATAGTTGCCGTTGATCTGCAGTCCGATGTAGTCTGCGCTGAAGGTAGACATATCGATGCTGGTTGTGTTCAGATCTACAAAATAATCACCGGCCTCTACAAAGGTAGGCATTGTCTCAGGATCAATCTGTACGATGTCTGCAGCGGTTCCGGATGCGAGCTGTGTTGCCAGCTTGTCATGATAGCCGTCACTGGAGCCGGGCTCTGCCTCGATCGTTACACCGGGGTGAAGCTCCTCAAACTGATCAATGACCTCCTGTGTTGCAGCATTTCTCTCGTCGCCGCCCCACCATGCAAAGCGCAGTGTTACGCTCTCGCCGTCTGCAGCTGCTTCCGTGCTCTCTGCTGCATCGGTGCTCTCTTCTGCCGCAGCACTCTCTTCCGTGCTTGCTGCTGCATCGCTGGAAGCGGTCTCTGTGGATGAAGAGCTACCACACCCTGCCAGAATGCTGGCTGCCATTGCGGCGGTCAGAAGAACAGAAATAGTTCTCTTTTTCATGTTAAACCCTCCTTTGTGATCCCGTTTCTGTGCCTGACACATACGGATGGACTCCGTAAACGGTCCTGCATTCGTCCCGTGGATCGTTGTTGTTCGACAGCTTTTATTATGACAAAAATCCCCCCATTTTCATGAGGGGATTTTTTTCCATTTGGTCACTTTTCTTCTGAACATTTCTGCCTGTGGTTGCCGTTTTTTGGAAAAGGTTGCGCTTTTTTTGAAAGCATACATTCATAATCCAGACGATCGACCTACCGGATAGAATTCTGCCCTGCCTCCTTGTTGACAGCTCCTTGGCTAAGATGGAATTCCACGATCGTACCTCGTCCCTCCACACTGCGAATTCGCAGTCCTGCCGTCTCTCCAAAGTACAGCTTCAGCCGATTGTTTACATTGGAAAGTCCGATGTTGTGTACATTAAATACGCCGATTTCCTCTCGCAGACGCAACAGTCGTTCCCTGCTCATTCCGGCTCCGGTGTCGAATACCCGGAATCGAATCCCGCCCTTGCGGCGGCAGACTGTCAGCTTGATATAACCCTTCTGCCCTTTGTCGCGAATTCCATGCAGGATGCTGTTCTCAATGATTGGCTGCAGCATCAATCGGAATACCGGAATCTCTTCCAGTTCCTCATCGACCTCATAGTACATAATGAACTGCTCGCCGAAACGCATATGCTGAATGGCCACATATTTTTTCAGATAGCTGATCTCCTCCCGGAGCGTGATGGGCTCCAACGGATCCGAAAGTGCATATTTCAGAATATCCGAAAGATAGGAGGTCATACGAACGACATCCGCCGGATTCTCTCCTCCCTTTGCCTTGAACTGGATCATCTGCAGCGTGTTGAACATAAAGTGCGGATTGATCTGTGCCTGCAGTGCACTCAGGGAGGCCAGCTCCTGCATGTGCTGTTTTTGCTTCAGCTCTTTGCTGAGGCGCTCTGTTTCAAGATGGAGGCGAATGATGTTGTTCAGTATCACATCGTATTCATCTCCTTGCCCCGGGGAGTCCTCACTGCCTGGATTCTCGTTCCGCTCAGCTGCCTGCAGCGAGGATGTTACCGGCAGCCCGTTCTCGACATGCACCATCCCATCCTCTGCATAATTGCCCTTCTCCGCTTCTCCTAATACAGAAATAATGTGGCCAATATGGCTGAAATTACGCATCGTCGTCACATAGGTTGCCAAAAGCGCCGCCGCAGCTCCTGCTGCGATCATGAGAATCCATGACGGCAGATAGGTCATCGCACTTTTCACAACCGTGCCTGCCGGAATCAGAGAAAGCACCCGGATCTGAAAATTCTCATTGTCACTTTGGTGAACCAGATACCAATGCCCGTCTACCCTCTGCCAGCAGCCATCCTTATCTGCGCCCGGCAGATCTTCTGCCTTCAGTTCCACACCATCGTCTCCGTCCCCCCAGCGGAAGAGCTCTTCGTTATTCATGTTGAGGAAAACAACGATTCCCCCCGTCCGATGCACGGCACTGGTCAGGAGCGTTCTGTATTCCGCAATGTCGATCGTCATGGCCACCACGCCGTCAAAAAAGGGAAGCTTTTGCAGAACGATCAGCCGCCGCGGCTTTTCGTCAGCCGACCGCTCCCCTCCAACTGCGCAGATCTTAATTGTCTGCTCTCCCATGCTCTGATAGGCCTCGTACCATTCTTCCTGGCCAAAGACTCTCAGAATCCGGCCACTGGAGGTATAGTAATTCTGGTATCCATCCAGATATAACACGATGCTGCGCACAAACGGATAGGTTGTTATGGTGCTCTTTAAGGATGCATTGATGCTGCGGATGTTGATGGAATCTGCATAGGTCAGATAATCACCTTTTTCCAGAATCCGCTTCATGGATAATATCATGTAGGGATTGTTGGCAAACTGGACATTCTGCTGGGAGATATTGCTCAGGGACAGGTCCAGGTCAGTATTCACAGAATCCACCTGCTCTCTTCCCGATCGGTTCTGACTTTCTGTCACCTGGAATACGGACAGCAGGAACGAGATCACAATCACCAGCAGAACCGGCAGCAGAACCATGAGGAGGTACTGCCGGAATCTCCGTAAGAAATATTTACGCCGCTGCATCGATTATTCCCCCGCTCTTGCACTTCCCTGGCGATATTCCATGGGTGTACAGCCGTAGTAGTTTTTGAAGGCTCTTGAAAAACTCTTTGGATTATCGTAGCCGACATAGTAGGCAATATCATAGGTTTTGTACTGCACATCACTCAGCAGCACCGCTGCCTTTTCCATTCGGATTCTCGTCAGCATCTCGGTAAAACCGCATCCGAGTTTGTCCTTTAACAGACTGGAAAGATACGCTGAGCTCAGATTCACACGCAGCGCTGCCTCCTCCAGCCTTGCCTCACGGTAATTCTCCTCCAGGTATTCCTCCACGCCTTTCCGAATGGACTCGTAATACGTCGAAGACTGCGGTGTCTGCTCCGGCACGTCGTGTTTTTCATCCAGCTGCTGGCGGATCTTGCCAAAGCACTCGGCAATCTCTTCGCTGTGTACAGGCTTCAGCAGATAATCCTCCACACTGCAGCGAATGGCGCTGCGAAAATAATCATAATTCTGATGACTGGACAGCAATACAACTGCAATGTCTTTTCCCTGCAAGGCCTGGCATAGCTCGATCCCACTCATTCCCGGCATCTCAATATCCGAAAGAACCGCATCCGTCCCTTCCTGTTCGATGTAGGACAGAGCCACTCTGGGATCTGTGAAGGCTACCGCCTCAAAGCCGATACTGTTCCAGGGAAACAGCGCGGCAATGCCTTCCGATATGGTTTTTTCATCATCAACGACAACAACTCGATACATACTCATTCCATCTTTTGATATCCGTTACCCCTTCGCTCGCAGAATATACGTTCCGCAGGGCAGTGACGTGATTGCATTTTTCTGCAAAGGGATCCTTTCGGACCCCTGCAGCTTAACAAGATCCAGGAATTCCATGCCGTCTGGTACCAGGAACCTTGCCGTGCCGCCAAACGGAATTTCAAAGTGGAAGGTAACGGTCTCGTTCTCCCTTCTCCACTCCATTCGATACTCTCCGTACATAGAATCATAATGTCCCTTGACGTAGTCCAGCCTCCGGTCCGGCTGCGGCTGTAACGTGACATAGCTGCCGCCGCACCCGGTTTCCTCCATATGGATTCCGCACACCGTCTCATAGATCCATTCTGCAATAACGCCGTAGGCATAGTGGTTTAGGCTGTTCATCCCTGTACTGCTGATACTGCCATCCGGAAGGAGTGAGTTCCAACGCTCCCAGATCGTTGTTGCGCCAAGGTTCACCTCATACAGCCATCCCGGATACTCTTCATTCAGCAAAAGGTCATAGGCCAGGCGGCTTTGATGCGTCATCGAGAGTGCCGGGCACAGATGCGCCGTTCCGACAAATCCGGTGGCGAGATGACCGTTGTTTTGCAAAACAAGCTCTTCCAGGCGCTGCCCCGCCTGCTCGAGCTCTTCCTCCTGAAACAGCCCAAAGCGAATGCCAAGTGCGTAGGCTGTCTGCGTATCCTCCGTAAGTCTCCCATCTGCAGACAGATAACGGCACCGGATGGCCTCCTTCACCTTTTCAGAAATCTCCTTATAATACGCCGCATCCTCTGCCAGTCCCAGAACACCTGCTGCCTTGCCGGTGAGCTCTGCCGAATACATATAGTACATGGAGGCCACGTAATAGCAATCCGTTCCGCCTGTCTGAGAATCCCCCTCTGCATCCAGAGAAAGCCAGTCGCCGAAGTGGAATCCAACGTTCCAAAGATGCTCCCCTCTGCAATAGGTTTCATCCATATGAATGATAAAGTCCACCCACTGCTTCATTCCCTGATACTCCTCCAAAAGGAGTGTGCGGTTGCCATAAAAGCGCCAGCAGTTCCAGGGAATGACCGTAGCTGCGTCCCCCCAGACACAAGAGCCTGCCTCGCCCCACGTATTCTCTTCCATTCGAAATTCAGGCTCGCCGTTTCGGATTCGTCCCAGCGTCAGTGCATCCGGAACCACATAAGGAACAGCGCCGCCCTTTTCTTTTTGTTCATAACGCATATCCTTTAAATATTTGCGGTAAAAGGCAGGCGTTTGCATGTGATAGCAGGCCGCTGCGCTGAAAATCTCTGCATCGCCTGTCCATCCCAGTCTCTCGTCTCTTTGCGGACAATCCGTCGGTACATCCAGGAAATTGTCCTTCTGGCTCCATTTCGTATTGAGAATGAGCCGGTTCACCTTCTCATTGGAGGTCTCAAGCTCTCCCGTTTCAGCCAGATCCGAATACAGCGCCCACGCCTGAAAATCCGAGATATTTTCCTCATTCACCTCCATGCCGGTTACCTTGACATAACGGAATCCGTAAAAGGTAAAGTGCGGCCGGACAAACTGCCGTTCTCCTTTCGAGGCATAAATGAATTCGGCCTTGGCTGATCTTAAATTCTCACGATAAAATACGCCGTCTTGCAGAACCTCGCCATATTGCAGGTAAACTCTCCGGCTCTCCGGGACATCGGCATAAAAGGTCACCCAGCCGGTGATCTCCTGACCAAAATCCAGCACCGTTTCTCCCGCCTTGGTATGGATTATTTCCTTCACTGGCAGGATCTCATGCCGGCGTACTGCCGTTCCGACCATTCCGATCAGCTCTGCCTTTGGTGCCTTGGTCTCCACCGCATGCAACCGTTTATTCTCCGGCGGCATCTCAATCGCCGCCTCCATGCGTGCGTCGTATACCTCGCCGTCATAGATTCCGGAGCTAATGATGGGAGATTTGAGAGCCAGCCATGTCTCATCCGTTCCAAGAATTCGCTTGCCGCCCCTTCCATCCGGCAGATGCAGTTCCAGAAGGAGCTGCATCTGATCACCATAGTAATTGCGCAGCTGTCCATGGTTCATGTAGCCGAATTTTCCCATGTACCAGCCGGTTCCAAGGTACACATCCAGCCGGTTGTCACCTTCCCTTAAAAGACCGGCGATATCATAAGTCTGTGTCTGAAGCCAATAACGATAATCCGTATAATACGGTGCCAGATACTCGTCGCCAACCTTTTTGCCATTCAGATAAATCTCGTACAAGCCAACCCCGCAGGCATAGATTCTGGCATCTTTCTGTGCGGCCTCCTCGCTACTTACGGTAAAGCTCTTCTGGAACACTGGATGGAGTTCCTTTGCAAACGGTGCTGCAATCCAGTGGGCAGTCCATGCTGCATCAGGGTGCCCCCCTTCCAAAAACGCAATCTCGCTGACACCCTGATCGCCTGTATCATCTGTCACCGCGACCTGCCAGTAATAGCGAAGCCCCCCTTCGAGCCTCACGTTTGGTGAATACCAGCACTCAGAGAGCTGCAACTCCTTGCTGTCATACACAAGGTCTCTCATCTGCGGATCTCCTGCAATCCGAATTCTGACTGTTTTCTGTATGCTCCCCTTTGCCTCTTTCACCTTCCAGCTAAGAGTCACTCCCTTCAGCTCAATGCCAATGGGATTCTCCTGATAATTGGTTTTCAGATCATAAAGCTGCATGTTCAATCCCCCTCCTGCGCTCCCGCAATTCGGAAATCAGCCAAGTTAATATGGCTAGTTATTTAAAAATCGCTGTACTAGTTATTTAAAAATCGCCGTACTAGTATCAATTCATATTATCACCGGACTTTGTAAATACCAATGTGAAGAAAAAAACAGATCTCCTGTAACATTTCCGTCTCCCGGTGCGTATGTATATGCATAACAAACAACACACTGCAAACAAAGCGGCAATACAAACAACAAAACGAAAAGGAGAAAACAAAATGAACAACAAGAACATGGTAGCACTGAACGAGGAACAGCTGGAGAAGGTTGACGGAGGATTCGTTCTCTCCATTTTTGCCTGCACACTGATCGGCACACTGGTTTCCGCAGCTTCCGGTGTAGCAGTCGGCTTTATGAAGAAATATGATATTATCTAATCACCGAAACAACAGATTAAATCACCATAATCACTGTATTCGATGAAACACTGACAATCAACAAAACAAAAGGAAGGACCTCCTGTGAAACGCATGGTTTCGCAGGAGGTCTTTTTTCTGTCCTGTTTACAGCAGCCGGATCCGGTTCTGCAAGAGATTCCCTACGGTCTCCGCAAAGAGGTCCAGCTGGCGGATCCTTGCAAAATCCTGTCCGTAGATTCGGTGCACATTGGGCAGTGCATCCTCTTCACCGGTAAATACGCACAGCGTTGTGATGCCTACCATTCTCGCATGATGCACCTCAAAAGCCGTATCCTCCACGCCAAGGTCTGCCGCGTAGTCCCGGTACTGACCACCCGCGGTGCGGACCTTGATGACATCGTTGGGCTTGCAGTCCGACAACGCAATGAGGATCCTGTGCTCTGCGTGATTGTCCTTCATGAGGCCCGCAGCCAGGCGAATTGCCAGGCCGTCGCGGTTTGCTCCTGCCGTGTAATACTCCAGAATTCGCCGGTTATTGCCGGTTTCCCCATAATCCCGGTACAGATTCATCACCGTGTAGCCGTTGATGGAGCAAAAGGAATACACCCGCACCGGAATCCCGCAGTTCGTCAGCGCCTGCGCAATCAGATACCCCTGCGCTGCCACGGTTTCCTGGCGGTGCAGCTGTGACGTGGAAGCGTCCAGCAGAAGGTCTACGGTAATGTTGCCGGGATCGCCCAGAATCTTCTTCTCAAAGATCTTATCGTCATCCAGATAAAGCCCCCGCCAGACTCTGTCCCCCCGCAGCATTCCTGCGGACGACTTCACAATCTGATCGTCCAGATGGGTCATGAGCGAATTCCGGATCCGGGAGGTCAGCTTGTCCAGCTGCACGCGGTACAGTGCCTCATGATCTGCATAGGCCTTCCGGTTCGCCTCACCTTGTTGAATTGCTGCCTGGCGCATCTTGCCGGCATAGCCTGCCTGCAGCATATCCTCGGTATATTCTCCTCGGGTAATATGGAGCTTTACATCGGTATGGTTGCCGTTACAGTATTCCTTCTGGAGCTGGCGGATCTCGCGGTCGCTGTAGATCGATTTGCCAAAGTAATTCGAGATATATTCCTTCAGGCCTTCGTCCGTCTGCGCCGTGTAGTTGGCAAAGGCAACGCTTAGATGACTCTGATCGAGCACCTCGCTCCCGTATTCGGACACATGCTCCCCATAGCCAAAGGAGAGCTTGCGCACCGGTCCCATCTGGGCGGGGTCCGCTTTTTTGCGCCAGAAGTGAAGGAGCGAGAGCGGATTGAACACCTTTTTATCCCCGCCGGGGAGCTTTGGCCCGTTCAGGCGATAGGTAAAATAACGTTCCAGCGCCGCCGCAATGTGCTCAATCGCCTGGTCTGTGTCCAGCTCCGGTCCGATCTCAATCTCGTTCAGGAGCTTTTGGTCCACGAGGTCCGGCAGACCGCAGTCCTCTCCGATGGCTCTGCGGAAGTGCCCCATCGTGATTCCCAGGAGGCGCTGCGCCGCCGAATCCTCCAGGGAGAATTCGCCGTGCAGGGATTCCAGCTTGTTCAGTGCGTACTGCCTTCGCAGATAGGGCAAAACAGGGCGCAGATCCTTTTCCTTCTCATAGGTAGCATTCTCCAGTGCCAGCCAGAACAGGCTCTCATAGACACCCTGGTCGATGGTCTCGTGAAAGGTGTTGTAAAAGGTCAGGAGCTTTTGCCAGTCATAATGCAGATGGATCGCGCCCACAATGCTGTTCCAGTAGACATCGGCCTTGCCTTCCATGTCATAGACGCGAAAGCCCGTCTCGATGTCGTAGTCATGCGCACTATTCCAGATCAGGTTGGCCGCTCGTTTTTTTTCGAATTCTGTAATCGTCATAATCGGAATCGTTCATCGTATCTGTTACCGCACAATCGCAGACAGCAGCTGCATGAATGTGCCGCTCTCTTTGAAACGGTACCTCGCTGTTCTAATCTGCGAACACTGCTGCCCTGCTAAGGTCTCCCGGGAAGCGCACCGTGATCATGTCGCTGACGAGCTGTCTCTCATACTCGTCAAAGCACTTGTTGACAATTCCCATCTGCAGAGCCTGCACGGTGGGAAGTCCCTTTTCCATCATGTGGATCGCTGCCAGAAGACCGCGCAGATCCAGGGCCTTTGTGGAGATCTCGCCGCCCTCGCACTTCCTGCGGATGTCACTGAAGAGCTTTGCGAACTGGTCCTTGTAGTCGGGCTTGATCGCGGGATATTTGTCCTGAATCAGCTTCTTGAGATTGTCCTCGGTAATGACCGGCATCTGAATGATCATAAAGCGGGAGGCCAGGGCCTCGTTGATCTCTCTGGTTCCGGCGTAGCCATAGTTCATCGTGCCGATAAAGCGGGTTGCCTCATGCAGCGGAATTCTCTCATAGCCAGGTACGTCGATGATGCGGCGAAAATCCAGCGTCGCATGAAGAACGGCGAGGGATTCGTTTTTGGCCATATTGATCTCATCGAGGATGCCAAAGCCGCCCTCCTCGGCGCACTGCAGGATAGGGCCCTTGCGCAGGGTCACCTTGCCGTCCTCAAAGGTATCCGTTCCGATCAGAGACGCCGCGTCCGTGTTGATGTAGAACGATACGTCCCATTCCGGTCTGCAAAAGACGTTGGAGAGCCCTTCCGCCAGGACATTTTTGCCGGTGGCCTTCGGACCGACAAGGAGGAGGTTCTCTCCTGTCAGGATGGCCAGGAGCGCCTGCTCCCAGATCTCCTTTCCGTAGTAGGAATACTGCGGAGTCGGAATGCGGTTCTCCATTCCCTTTCCCAGCTGATATTCCTTTCTGAAATGCTCTACCTCAGACAGGATGCTCTCTGAGATCCCCTCCTGCCGAAGGAATTCTAATGTGTCTGTTGTGCTCATTTCGGTATCCTTTCTGCTGAATACTGCACGCCCTCGCCCCTTTTATTAACGCCGTCTGTCCGGATGCATGGTCGTGTTTGGACCGTCGTTTCTTATCGGTGATATAGCCTTTGTCTATTCTACATGAAAAGACCGCCGAACGTACCCTGTCCGGCGGCCTTACGTTTGTTTCTATTGTATCAGTTTCTGCAGGGTCATAACACGACCAATTCCCACAGTCCTAACGCCATCTGAATGCAGATGCTCAGGCAGCCTTGTTGGCCTTGCTCTTTGCGTTAACAAGGATCAGGACGATGTAGACAACAGTGAAGGCAGCACCGATTCCGTAGGAAATGCCCCAAGGCAGGTTGAAGCCGATCTTTGCATTCATGATGAAGGTGCAGGTTGCGAATGCATAGAATGCTGCAGGAACGAGCGGGATCCAGATGAACTTTGCCTTCTTGTTAACATACATCCAGGTTGCGATGCAGGCCAGAGCGAACATGGAGATCATCTGGTTGGACCATGCAAAGTATCTCCACAGAGTGTTGAAGCCGTTGGAATCGAACTTTGCCCAAATCAGGATCAGGTATACCAGTACGAATACCGGTACAGCCAGTCCGATGCGCTGCTTGTTGTTCTCCTGCTTGATGTGCAGAGAGTCAGACAGAGTCAGACGAAGTGCACGCAGGGCCGTATCACCGGAGGTGATAGGCAGAATGATAACGCCGATCAGGGCGATGACGCCGCCGACGCTGCCCAGAGCATTCTTGCACAGAACACCTACAACGGAGGTTGCGCCGATGGTGGTCAGCTCGCCGTTCTTCAGGATATTGAAGGTTCCGTCAACCATGGTAACACCACCAGCGGTAGCGCCCAGGTTGATCATAGCCATGGTTCCTGCTGCCCAGCACATTGCGATGAAGCCCTCTACAACCATCATGTTGTAGAATGTCATGCGGCCTTCCTTCTCGGACTCCATGGTACGGGAGATCAGAGACGTCTGTGTGCTGTGGAATCCGGAAAGGATACCGCAGGCAACGGTCAGGAAGAAGATCGGGAAGAAGTGTCCGCCGGTGAACGGGCTGGCACCAAAGTAAGAACCAAAGTCAAAGCCGCCGTCTGCAGCGAATACGCCAACGGTGTTCCAGTTATCCCAGACGTTGATCAACGGATATCCCTTTGCAAAAATGGCAATGAAGATACCAATTGCAGAGAATACCAGGATCAGACCAAAGATCGGGTATACACGGCCGATGATCTTGTCGATCGGGAATACAGTAGCGATCAGGTAGTACACGAAGATAACCGTGTAGATGATCCAGGTGGAAGCCTCCTGAGGGGTGCCGCCAAAGCCGAATACCTGAGTAGCTGCGATATCACCAGGTGTGTAGATGAATACAGCGCCTACCAGCAGGAGCAGCAGGCAGATGAAGATATCGTACAGAATGTACACAACCTTGTTGGTGTAATTCTTAACCATCTCAGGCATCTGAGTACCGCCGTCGCGGGTGCAGATCATGCCGCTGAAATAGTCATGCATGGAACCGCCGATGATGTTGCCGATCGGGATTGCAAGGAATGCAATGGGTCCGAAGAGGATACCCTGTACAGGTCCCAGGATCGGGCCGGTTCCTGCGATGTTCAGCAGGTTGATCAAGCTGTTCTTCCATGTCTTCATAGGAACGTAGTCTACGCCGTCCTGCTTGGCATATGCAGGAGTCTCGCGGTCATCCGGTCCGAAGACACTCTCGCAGAGCTTACCGTACAGCAGTCCGCCGCCGATAAGGATCACGAGGCCGATTAAAAATGTAGCCATATCTCCTCCTTCTGGTCACGCCTGGCTATTGGGTACACGCGACCAACTCACATATATGATTTTGCAATGATCCGAAATTCGTCCGTCTGATCGCAGATGAATCCATCTGCACCCCCACCGGTTCGGAATCATTGCCTTTTACCAAACAGAACCACAGATATTGGCCTTATCTGTAATCCTGTACAGTAAACAAGGGTTTGATGGTGACCACCTGACGGTAGTCCTCCTTTTGCAGCACGACACTGGAATCCATCGATTTCAGGTCTGCCTTCAATACAGCCAGTGCATCCTCCACCGTCTCTGCCCGCTCCTCCTGAAGAATCCGGATCATGCGGTCAAAGGTATACGGATGTGCATAGCAGTACGGAATCGGAAAGTCCGGAAGGTGCTTTAAGGAGTTCTTCATCTCCTCCAGGGACTTCTCGTATTCCTGATTGCGGATCTTTTTGCTCGTCATCTTGCTGGGCAAACCCTTACTGTTGATCGCAAGAAAAACACACATGATGCCGACCAGCGCCGCCACAATCCCGACGCTCTTGTTGCCGTAACGCATGACGGCCGCTCCTGCCAGAGTGCACAGAGCACCTCCGATGAAAAGCCCCAGAGCGACATATTTTACCCACGGCTTCATCAGATCGGCATGACGTTTCATCTTAGCCATCGCAGCCAGCTTCTCATAGACGCCCGGGCGCTTGTGGACCTCCCACCTGGCATCCTCTAAGAGCTTCTTGCTGTGCGCGGCCTCTTCGGAGAGCTCGTTGGCCTGAATTCTCGCCTCCAGCTCCTCTCGCTCTTTTTGTTTGCGCACGCCCTCCGGGGAGAGCAGGGCAATCCCGGGATGATTCTTCTCCAGATCGTCCAGCATCTTGTCAGCGTCCTGGAGATAATGGAAGGAACAGCTCTGCTCCTTGCCGTCATCATAGCGAACCACGATGAACAGAACCGGTGCTAAAAAGCCCTTTCCGTCAGGGTTACTGACACCAACCCGCTTATACACATTGGTTACGGCTGCATAAGGAATATACAGCTTGCGGGGATGCATTGTCGTCCCCATGTAAATCGCCTTCTCACCCAGTCCGCACTGGTCATATTTGCGGCATTTTTTGCGATCTGCCTTGACCTCCTCCGGACTCAGGACTACCTGGCTCAGCGGCGTTGCTATACTCATATCAAATCATTAACCCTTCGTTTTCCATATAAAAATCCATACAATCATAGCACTATTTTCACAGTTTGCACCTAGTAATTTTAGATTTTTTTTATTTTTCAGCACCTGCCTGCTTCAACATGAATCGGACGCCCCGCGGACGTATTCATGATTGAAGCAGGCAGATGGCCAAGGAGCGCAGCTCCTCTGGACATCCACATCGAGGTTTTCCGAAGGAAAACCAAGATGCGGGGCTGAAAAACCGGCTCGCTTCAACATGAATCGGACGCCCCGCGGACGTATTCATTTTTCATTTCTGTTATAATACGATGATCCGCAGTATCCACATTCACAGACTCCAACCCAAACGCATATGAAATCATCCGTATTCCGGGACCTTGCTGTCACAGCCGGCGTCCTTCTGCTCACCAGTGCCGTGTGTGCGGCATTACATTTGTGTGTTACCACCGATACCCACGTTCCACTGATCTTTGTTCTGGCCGTGATCATCATTTCGCGCTGCACAGACGGCTATCAATATGGTATTCTGGCATCGTTTTTTGCGGTGTTCGAGGTGAACTACATCTTTACCTATCCCTATTTGCACCTGAACTTTACTCTGACCGGCTATCCATTGACCTTTGCCGTCATGCTGAGCGTCTCTGTCATCGTCAGTGCCATGACCACACAGATCAAACAGCAGGAGCAGATGCGCATTCAAATGGATCGTGAGAAAATGCGGGCCAACCTCCTGCGCTCCGTCTCCCACGACATCCGGACCCCGCTGACTTCCATTGTCGGCTCCGCCTCCGCCATTCTCGACAACTACGACACCCTCGATGACGAGCAGAAAAAGACCCTGACCGGCGATATCCAGACGGAAGCCAGGTGGCTGAACCGGATTGTTGAGAACATTCTCTCCATCACGCGCATCAGCGGCGAGGGCGCTCACATCACCAAGAGCGACGAGCTCGCCGAGGAGATTGTCAGCAGTGCCGTACAGAAATTCAAACGGCACACGCCCGATTTTCCGGTTACAGTCCGCGTCCCCGACGAGGTTCTCATCGTCCCCATGGATGCCGTTCTCATCGAACAGGTCCTCATCAATCTGATGGATAATACTGTCATGCACAGTCAATCCGCGACGCACGTTACCATTTGGGTCCAAACAAACGGCTCCCGGGCCATATTCTCCGTAGAGGACGACGGTGTCGGCTTTGCAGAAAAGACGCTCCCGCACCTCTTCGACGGAACCCTGCCGTTCCACAATTCCGACACCGGATCCTCGCGCCATATGCAGATCGGCCTTTCCGTATGCATGTCGATCGTCCGGGCCCACAGCGGTACCATGGCAGCCGAAAATCTGCCGGAGGGCGGTGCCAGGATCTGGTTCGAGCTGCCGCTGGAAGATTCACAGCTAGCTTAAACGGTTACTGTAAAAACTACCAACGTACACAGGAAGGGATTACGGATATGCAGATCAAAGACCGTATTCTGATTATTGAAGATGACCCCAGCATCGTGAATCTGATGCGAGTGGTTCTGAAAGCTCATGACTATGAGGTTTTCGTTGCTACAACCGGAGCAGAGGCCCTCAGCATTGCTGCCTCCTGGTGTCCGAGCCTTCTGATTCTGGATCTTGGGCTCCCCGACATGGACGGCGTTGAGATCATCCGCCGGATCCGCAGCTGGTCCACCCTGCCGATCCTCGTGGTCTCCGCACGAGATCACGAGCATGACAAGGTCGAGGCCTTTGACCTTGGCGCTGACGATTACATCACAAAGCCCTTTGGCACCTCCGAGCTGCTCGCGCGAATCCGCACGGCACTGCGGCACTCCAACACGGTCTCTATGAACAGTCTCTCTGCCAGTCAGATGTTCCGGGCCGGAGCGCTCGTGATCGACTTTAACAAGCATACCGTCTGTGTCCACGGCGAAGACGTCCATCTGACACAGAATGAATATCGCATTGTCTCCATGCTGGCTAAATATTCCGGGCGCGTCATCACCTACGATGCCATCATGAAGGAGATCTGGGGCCCCAACATGAAATCCGACAACAAGATTCTGCGGGTCAACATGGCTAACATCCGCCGCAAAATTGAAAAGAACCCCGCCGAGCCGGAATACATCTTCACAGAAGCGGGGGTTGGCTACCGCCTGCGTGAGGCGGACTGAATAGTGTGAATAAAGTGACCCGGGATTGAATGGAGTGAATAGAGGCTGAATAGTGTGAATGTAAAAGAGCATCTGTCGTTTCCGACAGATGCTCTTTTACATTCGATGGAATCACTGTAAAAATGATCCGAAGCGTTTGCAAACGCTGTACTAATCCTTCTTGAGTACCTTCTGAACCAGAAGGCCTGCTGCTCCTGCGGCTGCCGCAGCGCCTGCAGCGAGGGCTGCCTTATGCTCCTTGGCAAATTCCTTTGCCTCTTCGGCGGACTTCGGCATCTTATCCACTACGGTGCTGACGCCTTCTTTCACCTTGGCTGCGCCGTCGGAAATGGCCTCCTGTACGGAGCTGCCTTCCTTCTCTTCAATGACATGGTAGCGCTTTAAGAGCTTCTCGATCTCTGTTCCCTTGATCTTTGGCAGGACAACCTTCAGCGCTGCATCCACAACCGGTCCCATGGAGCCGTCATTTAACGGTCGTCCGTCGCGCAGTGCCACTGTTGCATGCAGGAGATCCCGCACGTCATAGGTGCTGCCCCAGACCTCCGGAACGCCGCGGTCCACATTCAGCAGCGTATAGACAGCCTCCATGCCGGTACGGATCGAGTACTCGGTGGTAAAGATCGTATCCCTCGGGGTCTCAGCGAACTGTCCAAGGAAAGCAAAGTTCACAGCTCCCTCGGGTACAACGTCCGGGCGGTCGCCTTTTTCGCGCGGCATAAAGAATGCGGTAATGTAAGGCATCATGACAGGGACGGTGTTGCAGCTGTTCTCTGCCAGCTCCTCGATTTCCTCCGCAGGAACGCCCAGATGATAGAGCCACTCCTCGCAGATTTCCTTACCGGTGCATTCACGCATCGGCTTGTTCACATAGTCACCCGGCACATCCGAGAACAGGGCATAGACCCATACCAGGCACTGGCCCTTGGGCTGACTCCGGAACTGCGGCTGACGATTGATGGTCCAGGAGAGCAGCCAGGAGGAGTCCTTTACCGTGACGATGCCGCCGGTAACCACGCCGCCGCTCAAGGGATCCCGGTGGCAGATGTTCTTGATGTAAGGAATAACCTTCTCGTCCAGCGTTGTAACGGTTGCGCTCATCCAGTTGGTCTGCTCCGGATCGTAGTCGAATTTCTCCGGGTGTCCGAAGGACTCGTCCTGCAGCGCAATGCGGTGCCACATATCCCAGCCGCCGCCTTCCTTCAGATCGGGATCAAAGGCTGCCGGCGTGTCCTGGCTGCCCATGGCCGCATTCTCGACGCATCCGCCGTTGGTGATGAACACGAGATCATTCTCTGTCAGCGGAATGGTCTCTTTCCGACCGCTCCGTGTCACCTCGATTCCTGTTGCGGTCTTTTTGTCCTCCTGGATATCGAAGGTCACGTTATCCACCTTCACACCATATTCAAAATCAACGCCGAACCCTTCCAGATACTTGATCATCGGAAGGATCATGGACTCATACTGGTTATACTTGGTAAAGCGCAGCGCCGTGAAATCCGGAAGGCCTCCGATGTGGTGCACATACCTTTGCAGGTAACGCTTCATCTCCAGTGCCGAGTGCCAGTTCTCGAAGGCGAACATGGTCCTCCAGTACAGCCAGAAATTGGAATCAAAGACCTCTTCATCAAAGATTTCATTGATTCGCTTGTTATACAGATCCTCATCCTGGGTCATGTAGAGCTTGAGAATCTCCATGCAGCCCTTGTCGGAGAGGCCGAACTTTTTATCCGTATGAGCGTCCTGTCCGCGTTTTTCTGTGGCACGGCACAGGGAATAATTGGGATCCTTTTTATTCAGCCAGTAATATTCATCCAGCACGCTGACACCGGGTGTCTCAATCGACGGAATGGAGCGGAACAGATCCCACATGCACTCGAAATGGTTGTCCATCTCGCGGCCGCCGCGCATCACATAGCCGACGTTGTTAAAATACATTCCGTCGCAGGCGCCGCCGGGCACATTCTCTTTCTCCAGAACATGCACGTTCTCGCCCTTCATCTGCCCATCTCTTACCAGGTAGCAGGCAGCCGCCAGAGCCGCCAGGCCGGAGCCTACAATATAGGCCGATTTGTCGTCCACGCCCTCCGGCTTTAACGGGCGAACAAATGCTTCATAATTACCGCTGGAATAATACATCTGCATTACCTCCGTTCACGATCTGTGTATTCCTGTGCCTTCTGATAGCTCGGATTATACAAAAACTGACCGATGGTCACAATATCTTTTTTATAAAGAAAACGTAAAAAACGACACCGCAGAATCCTGCGGTGCCGTTCGTGATTCTCTTTAAAATTGTAATCTCTGCTTAGTACCTGTCGATTTCAACATGAATCGGCCGCTTGCGGACGCTAAACAATTACCTTTTTATTTCACCGTCACCTTGGTCACGTGGGGCTGTGCTCCGTTGTACCAGTACAAAAAGCCCTCCAGGTCGATGGTGTCGCCAATGTTCAGGCCTTCTACCGCCTTATAGACGTCGGTGTCCGCACCGCACAGATAGGACTCTACGGTAAAGGTATAGGTTTCGCCGTTTGCACTGACGTTAAAATACAGATCATCGCCCTGAGAGCCGGAGCCATCGTAGTTGTACAGGAATGCTGCATCATTTCCGGATGCATCCGTGCTGGCCTCAACGGTCAGACCGTTCATCGCAACAGCCTGGTTCATGTAGCTCTCCAGGTCATCGCTTCCCAGCAGGTCTGTCACATCCGCAGGTGTGGCAACATATTCGCCGTCCTCAACCTCAAAGGTTGCATCGGTGATCTCGATCTCACCGGACCACTCTGCTTTGTAGCCGGTTACCTTGATCTTGGTGCCGACAGTCAGCTCATTGTTGTACTCATCCTCGGTGCAGGGCATGTTGTAAAGGAAATAGCCGCCCTCGAGATCCTCTGTATAGAAGGTTGCAACGCCGACGCCTTCGTTCTCCCACCAGCCCTGGCGAGCCTGAATATAGGTCTCGATTGTAACCTCGGTGTCGACATCCGCTGCGAGGTACTCCTCATAGGTCATCACGCCCTCCGACTTCTCGGCAAGGGCCATATCTGCTGCCATCTCATCAAACTCTGCCTCGATGTCAGCTGCTGCCTCGGACATCTCTGCAGCAGCGGTCTCTGCGTCCTCTGCAGCTGTCTCGATCTCTTCTGCAGCAGACTCCGCGCTTGCTGCACTGTCAGAGCTTGCACTGCACCCTGCAAGGCCCATCACCATAGCAGATAACAGAACAGTCACCAGTGTCTTCTTCATAATAATATCCTCTTTTCCGCGCCGCTTTAGCTATTCGGATCGTCACACAGCAGCGCAGCAGACGCGCCGACCCGGAAATCACAGATCACCTTGCAGGAGCGAGTTCCTGCGGAGGTGTAATTTCTGAATTCATCATTGCCGTTTAGCCGTCACCAGACGACCAACGATCATCACGAATTCTTATACCACGATCTTATTAAAAGTGAAAGTCTTCTTTTTACTTTATCATTCATGTATTGCTATTATTTGGATCAATTTTTATATTTGCGATATATATAGAACCATTTTCGTTGACTTTTGGTCTTATGCATGTTATTTTATCTTCCAAAAGGAGAGTACGCAATGAATATGTCCTATGAAGCAGTAACTCTTCCGCTTGAAACCGGAACAATCGATCCGTTGTTCTTTTTCGAAGAATTGATTGATGCCACTGCCAAGTTGGAAGTTTACAAGGAAAAAATACGCGACAGTAAGCTTGATAGTTCCTGGTTTATGCCTACACTTCAGCAAAAAGAAGCGCTGGCCTCTTCTGCATTAGAGGGTACGCAAGCGACTTTAGACGGTGTTCTTGTTGATCAGGTCTCACCAAACGAAAGGGACACCAATCTGACAGAGGTCAGAAATTACTATCTGGCAACTGTTCACGGAATAGATTTTTTAAACAGGCATGATTTTTCCAACACTTTCTTTTCAGATATACACACCACACTCATGACCGGAAATGTGCGCAAGCCAAGCGTCATTGGATCCTATCGAACAGAGCAGAATTACATCGGAAAAAAGGATGCAAGCCATGCCATTACCTTTATTCCCCCTTCGCCCGACAAAGTTCCTGCTCTCATGGATAATTTGATCGATTATATCAACCATCCACAAGACATGCTTCGGCCGCTTGTTCGTACTGCCATCATTCACGCTCAATTTGAAACAATTCATCCATTCATGGATGGAAACGGGCGCGTTGGTCGAATGTTAATTCCAATGTATCTGTACTCTCAAAAACAGATTGAATTGCCCTGCTTTTTTATCAGTGAAGCCTTGGAGCGAGACAAAATCAAATATTATACCCTTTTGAATAATATCCGTTATAGCGGCGAGTGGAATGAGTGGATTAAATTCTTTCTGCGTACCGTTGCCCGGCAATGCGATAAATACATCCTTATGATCACAGACATCAACTTCCTGTATCAGAAACATCTTGGTATTGCATGTGACCTTGCCAGATCCAGCAATATCGTAGATATTGTGAACGTTCTGTATCAGCACCCAGTTACCAGCGCAAAACAGATTGCAGAACTCACCAACCTTCCTAAAACCACCATAAACCGCTATCTGAATTTGCTGATTCAGGAAAAAATTTTATACACAGACAATAAACGCAAAAATCGTACCTACTATTATTACGACCTTTTGGATATTCTCCGTGCATAATCATTAATCTTCAAAAAGAAAGGGGTGATGCCCATTGAATGTAAAAAATAAAACGCATTGAAAAACTGTTTTTTCCAGCCTTTCAACACGTTTTACCTCCTGGAAATGCTGTTAACAAATCCAAGCGTCGCAACTTGAATAATAGCACTTCCTCTCCGTTTTTTCTATTAAAGGTTTTTATTAATTCTATCCTTCAAACTTGTTTTGGCTCATTGCCGGAAAGGAAATGCATTTAGTATGAAGCAACTGACAATGCCAGTGTCTCTGAAAAACGGCACCCGCACGCGTGTCCCAAAGGACATGTGTCATTTAATCAATTACAACATCTTAAAATTGATTAACCGCACCCACAGGTGCGGTCCCCTGGATATGCCGGAATTACACTGTGATACCACCGTATTTCCTGATTATCTTGCCTTATATTCACAGAAATCACTGTACCATATTTCGCCCTTGACTGCCGTCTGTTTCTATTCATTTGATATTGAATTCGATGGACGCAACGGATTATTCTGGGCAATCTACTTTGATGACAAAAAGAGGCTTGCCTATTTCAAAAAGCGTTTTGAAGGTGTCAGATTTTTTATCTCTCCCGATTATTCTGTGTTCGGTGATATTCACAAGATAGAAAATCTGTATCGAATTTTCAGAGCCCGCATTGTTGCATTATGGTTTTCCTTGGAACTGCACGCCGTAGTAATCCCCAATGCATCTTATGCCGATTTTTCCAGTTTTCCGCTCTATTTCAGTGGATTGGAAAAATGCAGTGTGATCGCCATGAGTGCCAAAAGTCACATTCGGTATCCATCTGAGCGAAAGCTATTCGAAGATGCTATTCGCTATGCCGTTGATCATCTCCCTCTCAAGGCAATCATCGTCTATTCTGCCTGCGGAAAAGATGAAACATGCCTCAAATCTTTCGAATACGCACTCAATCATGGTGTAAAAATCATCATTCCCGACAACACTCTCCGAAATCGCAACATGAACAGGAGGGTTGGCTAATGGCAAGCGGCAGATACAGTGGACAAACATCCGGAGCACAGCAGACTCTTGAACAAGAGGAAGCAGAACGAGCAGCATCCGAAAACGAAATTGAAGCACAGCATCAATATCTTACGCAAATTCTGCCAAAGTCCTCCCCTTTCCACATTCCTGAAAACGCCAGAATAACAGCACAGACAAAGGAAGGATATTCGCAGGTAAAATATCAATGGACAAGAGGAAAATATACGTATATCAGCCGATGGCACACCCGAACCCCCGGTGCTCCTGCTGATCAAGGTGATAGCTGGGTTGTGGAGCGACACCTTCCCGGCATCGGATCCGGTCCTGATGCACGCCCTGCAAAAAGAGAAATCCTAGTAGGTAACAACAAATGGATTTCAAAGTCATCTTGGGATGAGGCTATTCGAGCAAGAAAAAATGGTACCGCAACACAAGAACAAAAGGAGTTATTAAATAATGGACACTGGAAAGCATAATAACACTATTTTTTACGATGGGTATGAAGGAGAGGGTGAAATCACCCTCTCCATGTCCAATCCTCACTATCCAACCGTTCTTCATATCTGGGACGGTTATTTTGAAGAAATCTTTGGAAATCCCTCTCGGACTGATACTGAGTGGAGTGGTTTTACGAAAGATTATCAAGAAGGTACTCGCACTTTCAGTGGGGAAACACACATTCCCGCCTTGTTGATTCCAGAATACCTGACCGATTTAACAAAATATGAAAATCTTTCCTTTTCATACCCCGAAACCAAAGACTGTTTATGCGTCTTGATTGATTTCTTTACGAAAGCGCTCCAACTTTCATCGGAAGTCACCGTTACTTCTTCGTGATGTGTCTTTTGCAGAATGCTGCCCCGATTCCGATCCAGGCGATTGCCAGCACTGCGAGCAGTGCCTTCGCCCCGGCAGGGAGCGGTCCAAGGTCTGCGTCCGTCCCGGCGCCGGAGCCGGTGATCTGATCCAGCTTGTACATGGTGGCCGTATCCTCATAGAGCTCCTTAAGATACGCTTCGTCCACGATTTGATGGCGGCGGACCGACTTTGTCACGGACTCAATGAGGGACCCTGCCGCCTGACGAAGAGACGCCGAGCCGTTGAACACCGCCGTCGTAAAGGTGTGCTCCACATTCTCCAGAAGGAGCCGGGACGCATCGATCTTCACACTGTAATGCTCCTCATCGGTCCCGCTCTGTGACAGATAGTCCTGATATTCTGCCGATTCCTGCGCCTTGGAGGTCACAGGAACATAACCTTCTGTCTCCGCGTAGCCCAGCTGAATCTCATTGGTCAAAAGGAATTGTGCGAACAGCCAGGATGCAAGGACCTCCTGGGGATCCTTTTTATTAAAGATACAGATCGACGGTCCCTGTGAGATCATCTGCGGATTTTCGGTGTCATACTGCGGAACCATCATCACGCGGGTCGTGAACTGCTGCACCGCATCCTCGCTGATGTCGGAAAGCGGCGCATCCGTCCCCATCCACGTTGCACCTGCTGTCGAATCAATGGCAAAGATACACTGCCCCGCATTGAGAAAGTTGGCCGGGTAGCTCGATATTTTGAAGGTCGAGAAGGCACCGGTCGCAGCGTGCTGCGCAATCGTATTCAAAAGCTCTGAGGTCGTGTCGTTGAATAGCTCGATCTCTCCCTCCTCTGTGGAGTAGCCGGCGCCCTTCTGGCGCAGCATCTGGATCATCATGTTGTCTGTCGACTTGTAGATGATGGGGATCAGCACGTTCTGGCCGTTCACCTTGTAGGTTCCGTCTGCGTTCTGCTCCATGGCGGCCTCCGCCACCTCGAACATAAAGTCCCAGGTCAGCACGTCCGGCAGCTCATAGCCGAGGGCCTCCACCATATCCTCGTTGACATAGACCGCCTCCGTGGAGCGCATGAAGGGCACCGCATAGCAAGCGCCCTGCAGCTCACATTCCTCCAGAAACTGCGGAATGATCTCCTCCTTGATCGGGCCATCGAAGCGCAGCTTACTCCCGCCGAGTCCGTACTGCGGATCCTCCATGAGCTCATCCAGTGCGACCACCGCATTGCTCCCTGTCATATAGGTCGCGATGTGGTCCGGATAGGTGATGCACACGTTGGGCGTCGTGTCCGTGGACATGTTGGTGATGACATCGTTGTAGATCTTGGTGTAATCCGTATAGAGCTTGATGTTCACCGTGATATTGGGATACAGAGCCTCAAAGTCGTCAATCGCCTGCTGGTACACGGCGGTCTGACGTTTGTTGGTGTCGTTTTTAGCCCAGAAGGTGATCTCGTACTGCCGGCTCTCATCGAGCCCTTCCGGCACAGCGAAGGCCTCTTTGCCCTGCGTTCCGTGGCAGCCGGTAAGGCTCGCTGCCGCCAGTGCCGTCGCTGCAAGCATCGCTCCTGCGCGGCGCAGGAGATTGCGGGCTTTCCTAAGCCGCCTCGCGGTCCGTTCTTCCTGCCGGCTTTTGCTGTCCTTATTCAGCTTATGCACTGCATCCCTCGTTCTGCCTGTCTGCATTTTGTTCTCTGTCTTTTCCTTTGGCTGCCGTCTGTCTGGCCGCATTTGATCGGACCGCGTCCTCATTTGTACATTCTCATCCTGACGTCTCATCCCTTGGTTCCTCCCTGCGAAACGCCGTCCATGATCTTCTTGTGGAAAATCAGGAACAGGACGATTAACGGCACCGAAATAACGACCACGGCCGCCATCATCGCCGGAATGTTCTCACGGCCGAGGCCGTTTTCACGCAGCTCCTGAATGCCGTTGGACACCAGATAGTAGCTGGCATCATCGGTAATCAGCCGCGGCCAGACGTAGGAATTCCAGCACTCGATCACCTTCAGAATGGTGATCGTCACAATGGTCGGCTGGCAGATGGGGATCATGACCTTCAGAAGGTAGCGAAGGTCTGAGGTGCCGTCGACCTTGGCCGCCTTATACAGGTCCTCCGGGATCTGTTCAAAATTCTCCTTCAAAAGGTAGATATAGAACACCGACGTCACGCTCGGCAGAATGAGGCCCAGGTAGGTATTTCGCAGGTCCCAGTTCGTGATCGTCACAAAGTTCGTGATGACCACCAGCTCGGTCGGGATCATCATCAGCGACAGGTATAAGGTAAAGACCAGATTCTTGCCCTTAAACCGGAGCCTTGCAAAGGCATAGGCCGACAGAACCGTTACAACCAGCATCAGCGCCGTCGTCACCACCGTAAAGAGAATGGTATTGGCAAAATAACGACCGAGCGAAACCTGTGTGAAGGCATCCGTGTAATTTTGCAGGGTGGGGCTTGTTGTGAACAGCTGCGGAATGTATTCCCGGTTGTAGGCGCTGTAGCTCTTTACCGAGGTCAGGAGCATCCAGTAAAAGGGGAACAGCACCACCAGCGCCCAGAAGCCCAGAAGGACATAGGTAAAGCCCGTCTTGATACGCTTTCTGCGGGCGGCTTGTTGTTCAATTTCGCGATAATTCATTTCGTTTCCTTGCATTGTGATCTCCTGCTCTGCTGCGGGTCCAATCCGATGCAGCGCTTGCATGATAATAATGCTGAGGTCAAAAGTCCTTTTGACCCTGGTATCATAATAACCAGTCAGGTGCTGCAGAATGATTTTGGGGAACGTTCTCGCAACAATCGTTTCATTTCCCGTCAAGGGTTCCGATTCCTTCTCAGTTCTCCCCCTTATGGGACACCATGAGGTTGATCACGGTGATCGTAAAGACAATGGCGAACAGGATCAGCGCTGCCGCCGCTGCATACGAAGGATAGCCGCCGCTGTCGCCGTACAGCATGTCATACACGTAGCCCACAATGGTATTCATCCCGGCAGCATTCAGGTCCGTTCCGAAGATGGCCACCTCGTCGCTGTAGGCCTTGAAGGCCCCGATAAAGCCGGTGATGATGAGATACGAAATCATCGGTGCGATCATCGGGAGCGTAATCTTATAGAAGATTCGCAAAGGCGACGTTCCGTCCACTCTCGCCGCCTTGTAGTAATCGGGATTGACGCCCGCCAGAGCACTCGTGAGGATCAGGATCTTAAAAGGCAGAACGATCCAGATCGTGTAGGTGCACATCACGAAGAGTTTCGCCCAGTAGGGACCCTCAATGAAATCAACGCTGCTGCCGCCCAGAGCATGGATCAGGAGGTTCACAAAGCCGTCCGAGTAGGGCGTTTTTTTGAACAGGATCATGAACACGAGGCCGACCGCCAGGGTGTTCGTCACATAAGGAAGGAAAAAGACGGTCTGGAACAGATCTTTGAGCTTTTGAATCGAGTTCAGGCCGAGTGAAATCAACAGTGCCAGTCCTGTCGAGATCGGCACCGTGATGATGACAATGATGAAGGTATTCTGCAGGGCCTGGAGAAAATACGGATCCCGCAGTACATACCTGAAATTGTACAGGCCTACCCCCTGGTAGGTCTGCGATGCAGAGTTATAGCCCTCTTCGAGCGAATAGATCACAACGTCAAAGAGGGGATAGATCATGAAAAGGCCCAGGAAGATCAGCGACGGCAGCAGATACAGCCAGGGCTTAAAGCTGCTCTTTTCCTTCATCTGTGCGCCTCCTTGCCGGCTGCCGGGGTCCCGACCGCATTTGCTGTGCCTGCAGGCGTTACGATGGTTGTTCCATCCGGAGCAAATCGGTAATACTTGTTCGGCTTGATCTTCAGACAGATCCTGCTGCCGGCAGGAGGCAGGATGCTCTCGCCGGGAACAATGAAGCGCAGCTGCCCTTCCGCTGCAGGGTGCGTGACGACAATGCTGGTGTCTCTCCCCATAGTCTCCACGCTGCAGAGCGTACAGGTAAGGACATCTAAGAGCTCCTCCTGCCCGGCATTCCCAGGCATGCGCATTCCCGCCTCGCCGGTCTCCATGTACTCCGGCAGGGCGACGCCCTCCGGGCGGATGCCGATGGTCTCTTTCTCCTGTCCCTTCAGAATGTTAATCGGCGGATTGCCGAGGAATTTAGCCACGAAGAGATTCACCGGGTGATCATAGATCTCCTGCGGCGCTCCGATCTGCTGCAAAATACCGTCCTTCATGACCACCATGCGGTCAGAAATGCTCATGGCCTCTTCCTGATCATGGGTCACGAATACCATCGTAATGCCTGTTTCCTGCTGAATTCTGCGAATCTCTGCTCTTGTCTGAATGCGGAGTCTTGCATCCAGGTTTGAGAGCGGCTCATCCAGGAGCAGAACGCGCGGACGCTTCACCAGCGCCCTTGCAATGGCAACGCGCTGCTGCTGTCCGCCGGAGAGCTCTTTGGGTTTGCGGTCCAGATAAGGCTCAATCTGTACCAGGGCCGCTGCCTCCAAAGCGCGCTGCTCCATTTCGTCCCTGGACAGTTTATTCTTGCCCGTCAGATTCTGGAGCGGGAATTTAATATTATCCCGCACCGTCAGGTGCGGATAGAGTGCATAGCTCTGGAATACCATCCCGACGCCGCGGTGCTCCGGAGGAACATTCGTCACATCCTCGTCGCCGAAAAAGATCTGTCCTTCCGTCGGCATCTCGAGCCCGCAGATCATATTCAGCGTCGTGCTCTTGCCGCAGCCGGAAGGCCCTAAGAGGCTCACCAGCTCTCCGTCCGGAATTTCAAAGCTGAAATGATCCACGGCCGTGACCTCTTCCTTTTTGCGGTCTCGATTCGGAAATCTCTTGGTCAGTCCCTTCAATACTATCTTCATGACTTCTCCCCTGTCTGACATACTGTTGATGCCAAAAAGACGTTTCCCCCACGATCCCAGGATTTTGCTGCTGCTGCAAAACAGCGCATTCCGCTGCCAATCCATCCGATCCGCCCGAGGGTCGCATAAAAACCACTGCTGAAATCAGCATCTCTTAGTATAGCCTATTCCGGCAGGCTCTGTAACAATTACGGCACCGATTCAACCCGCCTTCGCAAAATCGCTGCTGCGCAGTTTTCTTTTTCCTCATTCAACTTTCTTACTTTCCCTGTAACATTTCTGTTCCCCGTGCGTATGTATATGCATAACAAACAACACCGCAGCAGCGGAACACACACAAGAAAAGGAGAAATAACAAATGAACAACATGACAACACTGAACGAGATGGAACTCAACATGGTAAACGGAGGCAATGATGTTATTGTGATCACTGATCCTGATATTTGCATCTTAAAACCATATATTCCCTCTGGTAAACCCCTTAGGAAGGCGGGCTTATGTAATACCACCTTTGGCCCGGTTCTCCCGATTCTTTTTTAATAATCATCCCCTTAGAGGATCGAATGAGTAAGCAATCCGCCTGATGGGCGCAATAAAGGAGGAGCTGCAGATTCACAATCTACAGCTCCTCCTTTATGATATCTGTTACTGTAAAAATCCCGGACAACACCTGTGCGTCTGTGTGAGCTTACTCGCGCAGACGCTGATTTTTATTTGTGACAGGGCTGTGCAAGTCCTCAGTCTACCAGCTCGAAATTGATCACTTCCAGCTCATCTGCACCAGAGAGCAGATCATAAAACTCGTCCTCGGTCGATGCGGTGATATCGCCCTCTGTCGTAACAGAAGCCGTTCCGTCTGCCGCATACGTGAGCTGTGCGAGCTTCGTGTGCGCGAGAACGTATTTGCCCTCTTCGTCCTGCTGAACCTGCATCTCGCCGTACTGCCTCATGCCGCAGTCGTACAGGATGCCGTCCTGGCAGCGAACCGGATAGCCGGTTCCGCCGGTCAGCACATTGCCAAGGATCGTGGCCTTGTCGCCATTCAATGCATACAGGTATACGGTAATGGCTACATTCTCATCATTATCCCACTTGTAGGTAAAGTTCGATACCGCCAGGATGTCACCGTCGTAGCCATCAATGTTGATGTAGGCATAGCCCCACTCGGACGGCAGCTCTTCAATGATGGCCTCATAGGAGTCATACTCTGCCTTCTCGAAATGGATCGGTGCAATCTCCTCCGCTTCCTTTACCAGCTCATTGAACTCGTCCACCGTGCTGATGCCGATATCCTCCGAGGAATCATCGTACTCGCCATCCTCACGAACAAAGCCGGACAAGGTCTCTCCATCCGTGTTCACCATGATGTATGTGGTGTTATACAGCAGGTTATTGTCCTCACGGATCTTCATCACGTTGTAGTTCGTGCTCTCTACCATATAAAGAGCTGTGCCGTCGCAGCGAATCGGAGCTTTCTCCTCCGTGGAGTTCGTGAACGCATTGCCAAAGTTCACCAGCTTGCCGTCCTCGTTATAGCCATACAGAGCCACGCTGGTTGCTGCGTTGGTGCCGTCCTCCATGGTATACATCTCATTGGTGATGGCCAGAATATAGGCAACAGATCCATCAATGGAGATGTAGGCAAAGCCTTCGTTCTCTCCCTCGAGTCTGCTGACGATGTCGTTGTAATCCTCATACTCGTCAATTCCGGTGCGCTCCTGCAGGAAGTCTGCAGGAATCAGGTCGCCGATCTCCTCCGGAATCTCTGCGTCCTCGCCTTCCAGAGCGGTCTCCTCACCAACCTCCTCGGTTGTCTCCTCTGCAGCCTCTGTGGTCTCTTCAGCCGCCTCCTGCGTGGACTCTGCCGTGCTGCTCTCACTCTGTCCGCAGCCGGCAAGTGTTGCTCCCACCATGCTCATTGCCAGTACCAGTGCAATTGTCTTTTTTTTCATAATCCTCTCCATTTTCCTGTTGTACAGCGTTTGCAGCATCAGCCATGTTGATATGGCTGATTCCTCCCAGACACTGTACCAATGATCTGTTCCGCTCCCTTTTGACTTGCCGCACGTCCTTTTCGAAGGCCAGGCAAAAGGTGCAGGTGCAACATTTTACCGCTTTTTTACAGCTGCCGCAATCGAAATTCCCACCGGCAGGTACGGAATCAAGGTGGACTGCAGTGCGTGATAAAGATCTGACTTGCCCGGCCATACCGTTGTCATCACCTTGTTGTCCCGATCGAGCTGATGGAACCAGGAGCCGTTCTCGTGGTCCATCACGACCTCGTCTAAATAACGCATGAACCAGCCATAATAATCGTTGTAGATCGGCTTGCCGGTTACCTGATACAGCGTTGCCGCCGTATTGATGCCCTCCGCCAGCGTCCAGTGCATCCTGTCATGTACAACAGGGTGTCCTTCCCAGTCTGTTGTATAGGCAATGCCTCTGGCACCGTCTGCATCCCACGCATCCAGCACAGCCCGGTTGAAAAGTCGTTCTGCCGCTTCCAGATATGCCGTCAGCTGCGCATTCGGTGTCGTATCAGGCTCTGCCGCCGGCATTCCGTAAACGGACACCGCCCACTGGGTAATGAGTCTTGCCCATTCAATGCCGTGTCCCGGGGTGGCCCCATATGGTTTGAACGGGTCGTCCGGTTTGTCCGCATTGCAGAAAAGGTCTGCCTTCCATTCACTGGTGTAATGCTCCGGAATCCGCCAGTTGTTCTCCCGTGCCCACGCAATGACATGATCAATGATGCGTCCTGCCCTTCTGCGATACACTTCATCCTCTGTCGCATCTGCAATGGCCAGGAATGCCTCTACCGTATGCATGTTGGCATTGAGGCCGCGATAGGAATCAAGCCTTGTGAACTCGGTGTTCCAGGTATCAACAGAAAGCCCCTTGTCATCCTCCCAGAAATATTGATCGTACACTGCCTTTGCCTGCTCTAAGAGCTCAGCTGCTCCGGAGCGACCGGCCAGAAGTGCGCTGCTGGCTGCCAGAATGACAAAGGCGTGAGCATAGCACTGTTTAGGCCCGTAAGGCGTTCCGTCTGCGAGAACACCGGCGTACCAGCCGTTATTTTCCTTATCCTGCAGCTCACCCATCAGGCCCTTTAAGCCCTGATCGACCAGTTCTTCGCTCCCTTCATGTCCCAGCATCGCGCCGATACTGTACACATGAACCATCCGGCCGGTGATCCAGGTTTCACGGTTTCTCTCCTTCCACGGCGTTCCGTCATCGCCTAACCAGTAAGAGCCCCCCTCCGGAGACGCAAACGCATGGCCGAAATTCAGCAGATTCTCACGGATCTCCTGTTGGAATGCCCGATTCTCCTCGGTCCCATATCGATATTTGCTGTTCATGTTACCCTCCCTTGCACACCTTGTGGCTTCCATCATGAATCTGTCCGCAAGGCGTCCCGTTCATAACTGAAATCGTCAGGTGCCGAAACTACCATCCCTGCTACCGCAGGCATCCAAAAATCAGCTGCTGCGTGTCTATCTTCTCTTTGAAATCAGCTGGCCTGCCACATAGCAAACCGCTGCCACAGCCATACCATTGAGGGATGCTACGCCCCAGTGCAGCACATTCGCAACCACTGCGCCCAGAACAACGCCGATCACTGCCCACCAGTTGACGGTCTCGAGCCTTGGTGTCTCGGTCTCATAATTGTCTTTGTTCATAAAATAGCTCAGAACCAGAATGATGCCGACCGGCGGCAGCGTGCAGTTCAGGATATTCAGCCAGTTACAGAAATTGTAATACAGCCACACTGCGGCAATGGTTCCGATGATACCGGAGATCAGTACCATGGGCTTTTTCTTCTGATGGAAGATGTTCGCCAGACCAAGGCCTGCCGAATACAGCGCATTGTCATTGGTGGTCCAGATATTCAGACCCAGCACCAGAACCGCCAGATAGAACAGGTTCAGACGGATCATGACTTCAAAGATATCATTTCCACCGACGAAAATGGAGGAAACCGCTCCGAAAAAGAACATCAAAGAGTTGCCGATAAAGAAGGCAACCACTGTTGTGATGACGCCGGATTTGGCATCCTTTGCAAACCTTGCAAAGTTCGGGGTTGCTGTTCCGCCGGATACAAAGGATCCCACAACGAGCCCTGCACCTCCGATGACGGAGAGTGTTCCGCTCGATACTGCGAACTGATCGATGATGGTGCCATCGCCCTGCTGCACGGCCATTACCATCGCCACGGTTCCGAGAACAGCTACCAAAGGAACTGCAATATAGCTGACTACGGTCAGCGAATCAATGCCAAAATACGCTGATCCTGTCATGCAGACGCCGGCCAGGATCACCAGTCCCCACATTGCTGCATTGCTGCCGCCAAGGAGCTCCTTGGATACCGGAATGGCGAACATTGCCAGTCCCACACCAAACCATCCGATCTGTGTGAAGCTGATCATGGCAGAGGGCAGATAAGAGCCCTTGATGCCAAAGGCACGCTGCGACAGAAGGTCCAGGGACAGGCCTGTTTTGGCTCCGACATAGCCCAAAAGACCTGTGTAGACGCCCAGAATCGCGCCGCCAAGGAGCAGGGACTGCAAAAATCCCCAGAAATCCAGCCCCTCTGCCAGCTCCTGACCAACCCACATGCTCGCTGAGAAAAACGTAAATCCCAGCATGATCATGAACATGGTCAGCATTCCCTTCCGGTTCTCTGCGGGCACCGCCCGTTCGGCAAAATCAACATCCTTGTTCTGCGTTTCCTTACTCATTTTTTCATAGCCTCCTCATGTGATATCTGTTACTGTAAAAATCGTGTAACTGTTTAGCAGCAGCTGCCCTTTTCTGACTCCGTATGATCACAGCATGTACTTTCTCAGCGCCGACGTGAATTCCTCAATCCGCTGCTTGGCAATGTCCTTTAACGGAACCTGTTCCAGGCAGTCCGCATAGCGCATCTCGCTCTGGTAGAGCCACTTCGTATCGGGCGATGCGATGGCCTCGTAGTGGTTGCAGTGCAGCCACTCTTCATACGTGATTGGCAGGTCGTATCCCAATTTTTCCTGGATCAGGGCGTGCATGTCGATCTCGCCGCTGCGCTCGAGCATCCCGTTCCAGAACGCCAGCACCTCCTCCACATGCTCGTGAATTTCATAGCGCCTTGCGCCGCCGTCATAAATGATGCACTTTTCGAACAGCGGGTTCTGCATCGACAGCGTCTCCCTGCGAAACTCCGGTGCAATCATGCCGCCCTTCCAGTAAAAGTCCACATCCGGCAGATTGATGCCCGAAACGCCCTTGTCCTGATAGGTGCTGAAGATTCCCTCATAGAATACCGTGATAAATCCCTCGAACTCCGGCCAGAACTGCCGGATCTCCGCCGTGAATTCCTCCAGAATCTCAATCCCCTTGGTCCCGCCGATGGTGAAAATGATGATGTTGCGCAGCTGCGCGCCGTGCTCCCGGTAAAAGTCGATGACATACCGCATGCAGTGAATGAGCGTCGCACCGGAGGCAATGATGTCGCCGATCATCAAGGTGCTGTCCGGCACCATGGTCAGCTTGCTGTATTTAATCTCCAGGCCCGTGATCTCATCATCCGTAAAAACACGCTCGCTCGACAGGAAGCTGATGTCATGGACACGGATATGCTCCCGGTAGCAGCTCTCCTCGAGTGGATAGTTCAGCGCACCTCGCAGAATCGAGAGAATGTTCGCGGTCGTGACTTTTTTGTTTTCCTTCAGATAATAGAGCATCTGCGAGGTCGCAGGAATGAGACAGTGATACACCTCATAGCCAACAATCTCCGGATAATTCATCAGCTTTCTCGTCTCCGCCTCGGAAACGACATAATATTCATTCGCATAGTCTCCTCCGGTCAGCTTGTAGCATTCCACTCCCTGATCCGAGAATTCCTTTACCAGCTGTACGTTCTCCCAATCACTCATTCTGTCTTCCTGCCCTCTCCGTTTATCTTTGAAATTCTGCTGCACAGATACTAAATTTTAGCACTGCATCGCATGGCGGTTCAATTCCTCACAGCCATCATCCTACATTTTTGAATACCACTGTAACATTCCTCCGCTCTGCTGCGTATGTATCTACATAACAAACAACTGCTTCACACTGCTGCAGAAGTGAGAAGCCAACCACACAACAAACATTTAAGACGAAAGGAGAACAAAGTATGAACAACAACATGACAGCACTGCATGAGGCAGATCTCGAAAAGGTAAACGGCGGCCTTGCCGTCGGCGTCACAGTAGGCATCTGCATGATTACCATCCGACTTCTGGGCTTTGCAGCTGACCTCATCGAAAGACATGCTTAATATCATCATCTGACTATAACTTTTATGAAACAAAAAGGAGAAAACATTTATGAATAACAATATGACTGCTCTGAATGAGATGGAACTTGAGAACGTAGCCGGCGGATCTGCCTTTGGTTGCCTGGTTAGCATTTGCCTTAATGTAGGTCGAACCATTTTCAAGCTGTTCAAATAATGAAGAAGATTTCGGAATCACTAACTTGATTTCACCATTCTTTGAAACAGCGCAGTAGCATAAAGGCAGCCCGGCGGGAGTTATTCCCGCCGGGCTGTTCCTGTTTCAGGAGAAGTGTCTCATTCTCCTATCTTATCTCAGGCAAGTGTCACGCCAGCGACACTCTCCGTCCACATGGTATTGACGCGGCACGCATAGCCATCCTGCATCACAGGCCACTTTTCCAGATACATCGGCGTACCGTCCTTCAAGGGATGCACCACAATGGTAAACTCTGCCTTCCCGTCCTTTGCAAAGCGGCTAAGGCCGATCTCCCAGATCTGGCCGGTATAGAAGCTGTCTCCGATCAATGTTCCGTCCTGATAGAGCTCTGCCGATTCGCCTTCATAATCCACGCACAGAATCACATTGTCCAGCTCAGCATTGGCGCCCTCCACCTGAACACGGACGGTCAGGTCCTCGCCGGGAGCAGCAGATTCCTCTGCGGTTACGGTGCAGTGTGCCGGATTCGCCAGAATCTTGTCGCTCACATAAGTTGCCAGCCCGGCGACAGGCTTTTCTTCGTTTGCATGGAATTCCGCCATTTCGTTTTCTGCCGCGGCCGTAATCGTTTTGGCTGCAGAAGCCTTTACAGCCCCCTCCGCTACAGACCATCCTGCCGGCACACTCTTCCATGCCGGATAGGTCTGAATCTGCGCCTTTTCGGATTCCTTGAATCGAAGGAGACCACAGAGTTCCTCTCCTTCGGTAATGTAATAATCCGTCTCACTGACAACGAGAACCTCGCGGCCGCCAATGACGAGCTTTTGTGCGCAAAGCGCCTCTTCATCGGTCAATGTGATCAGCTGAATCTCTCCGAGCTCGCCGCGAATCTGATAAAGTGAATCCTTCGCAGCTGCCTCCTTCCCGCCGTGGGACTTGGTATAGAACACATAGGTGTCGATCTCGCCCTTTTCGTTTCGCAGTGCGCACAAAGGTGTTGCCAGTGCCTTTTCCAGTACCGCCTTTTCACCAAGAGGCATCTGAATCGGATAGAAAAAATACTCCCCGTTCGCCACATCGCACGTCCCGTAATCGGCCAGTACCGTCTGTCCATCCTCTGCGTACGCCTTTAACGATACTGCCGGATATTCCGCTCCCGCATAGTGACGAATGTAATTGTTGACAAAATACAACCCCTCCCCAGTCTTCTCGTTCCGGCGCACCGCAGTCCGAAGCGACGTAAAGTCATCCACCTTCTCCGGATTCCCGGGCTGCGGAATGTAGCACATCTGTGCCACATGATCGCCAAAATCATGCAGGAACAAGGAGAGTCTGCGGATTCTGCGGTAGGTATCCGTCAGCTGTCCGTACTCGCGGATCGGTGCATTGAAATCATAGGATTTCACCGGAAGATCATTGGGGTATCCGGTTTCTCTCGACTCCTGGAGCGTGGTCAGCTTGCCCTCCGGATTGGTGCCGCCGTGGTACATGTAGTAGCCCAAAAGGTTGCAGCCGCTGCCGAGCTTGACCAGTGTCATAGCCTCCGTGTCCTTGCCCGTGGCAACGGGCCTTCTGTGCCTTGTTACCTGTAGTCCTCCGCCCAGCTCTGCCGTCAGATACGGGAACTGATCCATATCAAAGGTAATGCCGATGCCAAGGCCGTGGTCGGAGCCGATGTTGTGGTCGTTGCGCTCCTTCGTAAACAGATAGTTGCCGGAGGGCTCAATCTCCGTCAGTCTCTGATCCCAGGGAGCCTCACAGTAGCCGCCCATTACCGGCAGCATGCCGCCGGTCACAGCGCCGCCCCAGCCGGTTGCCGTATAAATCTGCGTCACCATCCCGGCCTCTTTTGCCAGCTGCTGCAGGGTCCGCATATGCTCCTCCCCGGCCTCACCGGTCTGGCCGCCCACATGTCCATATTCATTCTCGATCTGGATCATGGCAATCGGGCCACCCTCCTCGAGGTAGAGTCCCTTGGCCTGCTCTGCGATCTTGCCGTAGAACCTGCGAACATATTCGAGATAGTGCGGATCATTGGTACGCGTGGTGAGCTGGCCGTTTTTTTCCTTCTCCATGAGCCAGTCCGGGAAGCCGCCGTTACGGACCTCGCCGTGCGCCCAGGGGCCGATGCGCAGGACGCAGTGCAGACCGCACTCGCCGATCGTCTGCAGGAAGGTGCGAAGGTCCCGATCTCCGGTAAAATCCCATTCTCCCTCCACCTCTTCGTGGTGAATCCAGATGGTGTAGGCCGAAACCATATCGATTCCGCCGGCTTTCATTTTATACAGCTCTTCCTTCCATCTCGCCTTCTCGACGCGGCTGTAGTGGATCTCTCCCATCAGCGGAAACCACGGCTCACCGTCCAGTGTCAGATATTGATTGTTGTATCCCAGTACTGAGTGTGCATTTAATTGTTTCACTGTACTCCTCTCCCTTACCGTCACCCTATCGTTCTCGCAGATACTGCGTATCCCTAAGCGTCCCCCTATCACTTTCGCAGACCACGTATCCTTAACCGTCCCCTATCGCTTTTGCAGATACTGCGTATCCTTAATCGTTCTCCATCCGGATCTCATAGTTGTCCAGTATTCTGCTCGCCGGCTCTTCTCCTGCCATTTTCTGAAAAAGGAGGTTGGCCGCCGCCTCGCCCAGTGCCATATCGTCGAAGTGGATGACCGGAACCTCCGGCGCCGTGCTTTCCAGAAAAACGCTGTCATAAAAGGATGCCACCCGCAGCTCCTTTGGAACCGTAATGCCTTTTTCGCGGCAAACAGACAGGATCTCCCTTGTGATGCCATCGTCCATACCGATGACAGCGCTGACGCCTTCCTCCAGCACACTGCAAAGGGCTGCCTTCACCTCTTCTTTGGTGCGAACCTCCATGCGGACCGGGGCATCCGCCTCCCGGATTCCAGCCTCCTTGCACCCTCGGCGAAACCCCTGCAGTCTCATCCTCGTAATCACATGGCCCATGTCGCCGCCGATCAGCGCGATCCGTTTCTCTCCTTTGAAGGCCAAACGCTGCACCATGTCCATGCATGCCATCTCATTATTGTTATCGACACACAGAATTTCCGGATCCACACTACTGCCTACCGCGACAAACGGAATCCCTGTTCCCTTCAGAATTCGTGCCGGTTCATCCTCCACCAGCGTTCTCGTGAGGATCATACCGTCTACCTTTCTATGATCCGTCACTCTGTGAATCACGGCAGCGTCGTTGTCCTTCAGAATGGTCAGCACAATGTCATAGCCTCTCGGCGCCGCAGCCTTATCAATTCCCAGCAGGCACTTCTGAAAAAACGGCAGATCCTTTACGGCCGCATCTCCCGGCCAGACAACACCGACATTGAAGGTCTGCTGCGTCGCCAGTCCCTTGGCATAGGTGCTGGGCTTGTAATTATGCTCTCTGATATAATTGCAGATTCGCTCGGTCGTTTCCTTCGAAATCCGCCCTTTTCCAGAAATCGCCCGGGATACCGTTGTTGTGGATACCCCGAGCGCTTCTGCAATGTCATCAATGGTTAGTCTCGATGCCATATCTGTCTCGTTTCACGGTCCCGCATGCGGAGCCTGCAGCTATCACAGCTGCAAACTCCCCTCTGCAGGACCTTCGTTCTTGATCAGCTCTTTATCAATCCTATATCAGGCCTCCATCAGCCCTTGACTGCTCCGCCGGTGACGCCTTCTACGTAGTATTTCTGCAGGCACATGAACAGGATGGTGACCGGAATTGCGACCAGCACGCCGCCTGCGCAGAACCTGGTAAAGTAGCCCTGATAGTCGTTAGTCCATACCCAGCGTGTCATACCAACGGCTACGTTGTAGCTACTGTCATGACCGAAGGCTACGTACGATGCGAACACGTAATCACACCAGGGTGCCATGAAGGCTGTCAGTGCCGTATAAATAACGATCGGCTTGGACAGCGGCAGAATCATCTGGTACATGATCTGGAATCTCGTTGCACCATCAATTCTGGCAGCCTCATCCAGCGCCTTCGGGATGGTATCAAAATATCCCTTGCACACATAGTAGCCCATGCCGCAGCTGGCAATCGACACCAGAATGAGGCCCGGAACAGCACCTGCCTGCGTCAGCCCGAACTGCTTGAGCAGGAAGTACATGCAGATCATGGTAAGGAATCCGGGGAACATTCCCAGTACCAGCCACACTCTCATGAGGAGTGTTCTGCCGCTAAAGCGCATTCTCGACAGTGCATAGGATACGCAGATGACGATGAGCGTCTGCAGGATTGCAACAAAGAATGCAATGACGATCGTGTTTTTATACCAGTTCAGATAGTTGGTCTCGCCGGACAAAAGGAATGCATAGTTGTCCAGGGAGAAGTGCTGCGGCATGACATAGCTTGCTACGCCGCCGTACTCGGTTGCATACGAGCGAAAGCTCGTCATCACCAGTCCAAAAAACGGGAACAGCCAGATGATACTGATGAGAATCAATACGATGTAGGCTGCGATATTGCCGGCCCGCCGTTTGGCAGACATAGATGCTGTTTTCTGTTCCTTCTGATTTCCGTTCGCGCTCATTATTGGAAGCCCTCCTCATCCTTGACTGAAGGCAGCATATTGTAAACCACGAGAGATACAACCGCTGTAACGATGAATACCATGATACCGATGACGGCAGCCATCTTGTAGTTGGTATCGGTGACCGTCATTTTGTACAGCCATGTGACCAACAGGTCGGTGTTGCCTGCGTTTCCGGTCAGGCTCGTGGACAGAGGCTTGCCCTGCGTCAGAAGGTAGATGACGTTAAAGTTGTTCAGGTTGCCCGTAAACTGCGTCAGAAGGAACGGGCCGGTTACGAACAGCATGTACGGAAGTGTAATGTGGAAGAACATCTGCACCGGGTTGGCGCCGTCGATCTTGGCACTCTCGTACAGGTCCTCCGGAATGTTCATCAAAAGTCCCGTTGCGATCAGCATCAGGTACGGAATACCGATCCAGATGTTTACCAGAATGATCATGACCTTGGCCAGCGTCGGATCCGTCCAGAACGGGATGGGATTGGTAATCCAGCCATGATTCATCAAAAAGCCGTTGACGATGCCGTCGGTTGCGAACATCTTGGTGATGTACAGCAGGGATACGAACTGGGGAACGGCGATGGTCATAACCAGGATGGTTCTCCAGAGTTTTTTGAATTTAATGCCCTTTTTGTTGATGAGCATGGCCACTGCAAGGCCCAGGAAATAGTCAATAAAGGTTGCAAAGAACGCCCAGACCAGTGTCCATGCGAGGACGGTCAGGAAGGTTCCGCCGAATCCGTTCGAGCCAAAGCTGAACAGGCTCTTAAAGTTCTCGAAGCCAACCCAGGTGAACAGGTTGGTCGGTGCCTGATGCTCCTTGTCATAATTGGTGAAGGCGACGCAGACCATGAAAATGATCGGCAGCACCGTGAACACAAAGATTCCCAGCACCGGAAGCGACAGCAGCGTAATATGAAAGTTCTCGTCCAGAAGGGACTTCATGAACTTCTTATTGGTCGGAAGTGCACGTCCTTCCTTAATCCTCTGCTCCTCCTCCGCATTCTCTCGGATGTTCATCCACCAGACGATCAGGAACAATACGATCAAAATGATAGTCAGGATACCAAAGAGCAGGATCAGGAAGCTGTTGTCTCCATAGACCGTTTTGCGATGAATTTTCTGGGTTTCCACCGTTCCCAGTGTGGCAATCTTGCTGACATACTGCCAGCCGAACTGCACCAGATACAGAATAAACAGGACCTCTGCTGCCAGAAATGCCAGTCCCTTTGCAATCTGGCCTCTCAGGATCGGACCCGCTCCCATGATGATATATGAAATTCTGGTTTTCCAGTCTCCCTTTGCAAAGGCTGTTCCAATGAGCTTTACATTGCTGCTGAAATTGGACATTGCAATTGCGGCCGGGCTCTTTAATGCAGCTTTCCCGGTCTGAGCCGTTTTGCTCATAATGATTTCCCCCTAATCTTGCCAGTAAAGATGAAATGAGCCGGCAACGCTTGTCTGCCGGCTCATCCCTTTTAGTCCGTCAGGACTGTTATGTCAATTGTGTATCACGATTCTTATTCTGCGTAGGAGATGCAGGTATCCTGGAAGGACTGCAGAGCTGCCATCAGATCATCATCGCTGCTGGAGCTGGACAGTGTACCGGAGATGACATCATCACCAAGGCCGGTTGCAAGTGTCCAGTAATCACCAGGATACTGACCCTGAGGAACGTCCTCGAGCATCTGCTCGTTCAGAGCGGACAGAGCCTCGTCGGCCTGAACTGCCTCAGACTGCTGTGCCTCGAGGTTGGACGGGCCCCAGCCAAGTGCCTCATAACGAGCCAGCTGAACCTCTCCGCCGGAGAGATATGCTGCAAGAGCATCGCAGACGATCAGCTTGTCCTCGTCCTCCTGCGGCTTTACACCAAGGAGCTTGTATCCGGAGAAGCCGGAGAGCTGATAGGTGTTGCCGTCAGCGCCCTTGAAGGAAGGAAGCTTTGCGCATGCATAGTTGTCGCCAAGGATTTCCTTAACAACGGTTGCGTCCCAGGTTCCGTCTACGATTGCACCAATGTTGGTTGCAGAGCCTGCAGCGGATCCGTTTACGAATGCGCCGGACTCCTGAAGAGCGATCATTTCCTTCAGTGCAACAAGGCCTCCATCGGAAACGTAATCAACGCTTGCGCTGGTGAAGTTGCCGGCATCGTCTGTCTCATAAGACAGATCGCAGCCTGTGCCAAAGAAGAATGCGGTCTGATACCAGCCGGAGTTGATCTCCATGTAGAAGCTCTTTCCTGCTGCCTTGCAGTCTGCAAGGATGGTGTCGAGATCAGTAGGATCTGTCAGAACGCTCTTGTCATAGTACATGAAATATCCATTGTCCGAAGTCAGCGGATATGCATACAGAGTGTCGCCAACGGTTGCTGCATTGACAGCACCCTCATCGTTGTCTGCGTTCACAGCGTCGATGTTCTCAGGAGCAACCTCCTCCAGAGCACCTGCGGAAACCAGACGTGCGATCTGATCCTGTGCAAAGCCGTAGATATCAGCGCCGGCCTCTACGTCAGTAATCATATTGGAAGCAGCATCGCCCTCGCCGACAGCCTCAACCGTGAAGGTTGCATCTGCAACGCCGGGGTTTGCAGCCTTAAAGTTCTCAATCTGCTCGTTGGTAAAGTCAACCGATGCATCGGAAACCCAGATCTTGATCTCACCGCTGTAGTTCAGCTCAACAGCCTCAGCCTCTTCGGTCTCCTCAGCGGCAGTATCCTCTGCTGCCTCTTCCGTTGTCTCTTCTGCAGTCTCCTCAGCAGAATCTGCTGCTGTTGTGTCAGCTGCGTTGCTGCTGCCGCAGCCAGCGAGCATAGCAGATGCCAGAACACCTGCCATTACGACAGAAACCAATTTTTTCTTCATACCATTCCTCCTGAATTTGCTGCCCTGCGGCAGCTGTGCTGACCGACTATCCGGCCGATATACAAACAAACAGCTGACCTACCCCCTTGTTCGGTGTGTCGCCCGTTTTCGGTGCGCAACCGCTTGTCCATATTGCATTTTCACTATAGTTCCGGATGGGTGCAAAGTCAACTTGACATAAATTACAATTAATTCATGCACATTATGTGCAAATTGCTATCGGAACCGTTTCCGAAACTGTGAAAATGAGAAAGGAGCAGCAATCTGCTCGCTCCTTCGACGTACACGATACTTCCTTTTCACATTTTCGTCAATACCTTCCGCGTGGATTACGGATTTTCCCGTGAAAACACCGGCTCATGTCTGCAGACAGGCCGCAAGCGAAATACCGTTTGCACAATGGATTTTTCCTCACATCCGCCATCCGCAAGGCCCGGCGTGAATGTCCGCTGCCCTGGATTTTTACAATAACAGATATCAGAAATGATTCAATCACTCTATAATAGTACCTATTCAGAGCCAGACAACGACGTATTGGCCGAAAGGGGAAATCATGACACCAGAAAAAAGGGAGCTTTTAAAGAATTGTATGGACCGCGCCGTGACACGCAACGAGGTGCCCGGCTGCAGTCTCTGTCTCATTCGAGACGGCAGGGAGGAACTCTATCTTGAGACCGGCTGTGCCAATATCGAACAGAATATTCCGATTACGAGGGATAACATTTACCGGCTGTACTCCATGTCCAAGCCGGTTACCGCTGCGGCCGTTATGACGCTGGTGCAGGACGGATACCTGGATCTGCAGGAGCCGGTTGCAAACTTCTTCCCTTCCTACGCGCATCAGCAGTTCGTTACCCCGGAGGGAGACCTGCGGCCGGTTGCTCCGGAAAACGTCATGACCGTCCGTCACCTTCTGAACATGACAGCCGGCCTTTCCTATCCTGACATTCGCACTCTCGCAGGGCGCCAGACAACTGAGATCTTTGCCGATCTGGACAAGCGCCTTGGTACCGATCAGGCCATGACAACGACAGAGTTTGCCGAACGAATCGGCGAATGCGCTCTCCTTTTTGAACCCGGAAGGGGCTGGAACTACAGTGTATGCGCCGACGTTCTGGGTGCCGTCATCGAGAAGGTGACCGGAATGACCTTTGGTGACTATATGAGGGAGGCCATTCTGGATCCGGTCGGTATGGTCGATACCGGCTTCTATGTACCCGAGAATAAAAAATCTCGCCTTGTTGTACCTTATCGGAACAAAGGTGACAAGGAAGGTGCTCCCCTCATCCCCTACACCGGCAATCACCTCGGCATCCGCAACAACGGTGACCCCAATGCCTTTGAATCCGGCGGAGCCGGGCTTTTCTCCACGCTCGATGACTATCGCCGTTTCACCGGTATGCTGATGAATGGCGGCACCTCTGAGAACGGCAAAAAGGTTCTGCGCCCAGGCACGGTTCAATATCTCACCTCCGGGCAGCTTACCGGCAGGCAGCAGCAGCAATTTGATGACGGTATGACAGGGCTTGCCGGCCACAGCTACGGCAATTTCAACCGCGTTATGGTAAATCCCTCTCAGGCCGTCAGCCTCGGCAGCGCCGGCGAATATGGCTGGGATGGGTGGCTTGGCGTCTATTTTTCCAATGATCCGGCACACCGCCAGACGATGCTCCTTATGCTGAACCGCACGGATTACGGAACGCAGCGCCTCACCAGACAGCTCCGAAACATTGTGTACTCAGATCTGGTGTGACAGACACACAGTCGCTGTCCGGAATTTTTACTGTAGCACTTACAACGAAAGACCCCCGAAAGGATCTCATCCATTTTGGGGGTCTTTCACCTTACAACTGTTTTGAATGATGGAATTCAGGCACTGATTACTTACGGAGTTCTGAAATGGTTCCAAAGACTCCTGCAATCAAACCCAGTGCAGCAAGAGCGCCTCCCATAAGGACCGTCCCCGTAATAACAAAACCGCCATTCACCTTCTCCAGTTCCTTCTCGTTCATTGTTACCATCTTGTTGTTCATTTTTGTGATCTCCTTTTCGTTTGTGTGTGCCGATCGGTATCGGCATTTGCTTGTTATGCATATACATACGCAGCAAATTCTAAAATGTTACAGCCGTTCGATCTTCAGAATCTCCTCGATGGAAATGTTCCTGCGTTCTCCGTTCTCGTTCTCCAGCACAATGACACGCACATCCGACGGCAGCTTGCAGATCACACCGGTTTCCGAAAGGTAGGCTCCACCTGCCTTCCTCGCATCCGGGCAAAAATACGTCACGCTTACCAGCTGTGAATGCCCTTCACTCTGCAGCTGCGCGGCCAGCAGCTGCAGAAGGCGGTTCAGCTCTTCCTTTCTGTCCTCGTCCAGTTCAATCCGCTGCGTTGTCAGTCTCGCCGTTTCCTTCACGGTATCTCCGTAGCCGGTCAGCGCCGCAAAAGGCGAGAACTGCGAGGCTCGCTCCTCCATTCTCATTGGCGGGTGATATGCAGATTGGTGATGCGGCAGATCGATGATGTCTTCGTACCGACTGATTCCGGATGAATTTGTCTGCACTGCGGTTCTCCTTTCTTAATGACGTGTCCCACTGACCCCGTACTGCCTTCGAGTGTCAGCCTCAGGCCTTATGCCCTCCGATCTGCTGATTCCGCTGGATTCCCGTCGCTCCCTCCTCCAGGTTCATTCCTTTTATGATGGCATTCTTGCCGTATTTGCCCTTAATCTGCAATACGGCCTCCTGCAGGCGATGCTCCCTTTGCTGTTCCAGCTGCTGATCCTTACGGCGTTTCTCTTCGGCAGCATAGTCTGTGAACAGATCCAGCTGCTGATACTGCTGTTCCTGCAGCTGCTCTTTGGCGGCCTGCTGTTCATCGATGACTCTGCCGGCGGTCAGATACATGCGGCGCACCAAAAGGTCCGGATTCACGATCTCTTCATAAAGTGCAGCCGCATTTTCACGGATTCTCCTCGAAGAGGACATCCACTCTCCCAGCTGCCTGCTGCCGTGGGCAGGCTTTGGCACCGGCTTCCCATAGCGGTCACGCGTAACGATCCCCCGGTATCTCGGCCGTCCTGCCTCCGGTGTCAGGCTCGTGCTGTCATAGCCAACATCCAGAACCAGCTGATTGGTCACAAGGCCCTTCTCCACGAGATCCAACGAGAGCTGCTCAGCCATCTCGCGAAGGATCAGCTGCGCCTTATCATAGGGATACGGGCAGGACAGCACCTGCCCGGAGCTGCAGCTGTGGGCGGCCGGTTTGTAGGCCTTAATATCGGCAATGGTACACGGCTCCCAGCCCCAGGCATGGTCAATCAGGAGCTCTGCCGCAACGCCGAACATCCGGTACAACAGATCCTCGTTGTAAAAATCCGATGCCCCTCCCAAAGAGCACCTTGCAATATCTCCCATCGTCCGAAGGCCAACCTCATGCAGCCTTCGCACATAGCCTTTTCCCACACGCCAGAAATCCGTCAAGGGCTCGTGTGCCCAAAGGGATCTCCGATAGCTCATTTCATCCAGCTCTGCGATCCGAACACCGTTCTCGTCCGGTTCGATATGTTTCGCCTCAATGTCCATGGCAACCTTGCACAGGTACAGATTCGTTCCGATCCCTGCCGTTGCCGTAATCCCGGTTTCCCTCAGGACATCCAGTATCATCTTCATCGCAAGGTCTCTTGCGGTCATCCGGTAGGTTTTAAGGTATGCCGTTGCATCCATAAAGACCTCATCGATGGAATAGACATGGATATCCTCCGGCGCAATGTACTGCAGATAGATCTGATAGATCTGCGAGCTGACCTTCATGTAGCGTGCCATCTGCGGCGGCGCAATGATATAGTCCAGCGCCAGCGCTGGGTCCTTACGCAGCTCATCGGCATTCGCAGAGCTTCCTGTCAACCGGTGCCCCGGTGCCCGGTGCTCTCGTTCCGCATTCACCTGCTGTACCCGCTGCACAACCTCGAACAGTCTCGCTCTGCCTCCGATTCCATAGGACTTCAGAGACGGCGATACTGCCAGACAGATGGTCTTCTCCGTGCGGCTTGCGTCTGCCACGACCAGATTCGTGGTCAACGGATCCAGGCCTCTGTCCACACATTCGGACGAGGCATAAAAGGATTTAAGATCTATGGCGATGTAGGTTCGTTCTGTTCGTTCCGTTCGTTCCTGTTCTGACATCATCAACTCCCGATGAATTCTGAGAAAGACATAGGATAAGGATAGCAGAACGTTCGTTCGAATTCAAGACTTGTGTCAATTTACCGCTCGTAGGATCACGGAATACGCTGCCGTTCCAATTCCAATACAGTGGGGGAAACCGCAGCTTGAATACATAGTCATATCGTGATACGCTGTGACTATGGAGGACAACACCATGACACCAGTAGAGGCAATCAGACCTTCCGCAGACCTTCGGAACCACTATAGCGAGATTTCCAGACAATGCAGAGAGAATGGCGAGGCCGTCATCATTACCGTAAACGGACGCGGTGATACGGTTTCCATTGGATATGAATATTACAAACGAATTAAGGCCAGGATGGAGCTTCTGGAAATGCTTGCCGAGGCAGATGACGACGTTCGCAGCGGGCGAACCGCACCTATGCAGAGCACCTTTGATGAATTAAGGGCAGAATTAAACCAAGAATATCGGGAATGATTTACAGGAGATCAGAATGTATCACATCATCCGAACAGACACGGCCGATGCCCAGCTTCGCAGGATCATCCTGTACATCTCTGCCAATTTTGGGAAAGATGTCGCCTTGCACCGGCTGGATCAAATTGAGAAAGAAATTCTGCGTCTTGCGGACAATCTTTATATCGGAACAGATCCCCGATACATGGTCCTGCGCAGACAGGGCTTTAAGGTCCTGCTCACAGAAAAGGACCTCGTCTTTTATAAAATCGACGAGGTCCGGAAAATCATAACAATCTATGCAATTACCGATCAGCGACAGGATTATCTGACGATCCTCAAAGGAGAGGCCTAGTACAGCATTTGCAAAATAACTGGCCAGATAACGCAGAATGATTTTTGACGCGTACTGATTATCCGTAACTGTTTCGCAGATATCCTACCTCACATACACTCTCGGGATCCGCTTTCCGAGGTCGCAGGCGAATTCATAATTAAACCTCCCCGAGAGCTCGCCTAAGAGCTCCAGCGAAATGGTCTCCTCGCCATCCGTTCCGATGAGGGTCACAAGGTCTCCATCGGCTGCCTTTGGAATCTCTGTCACATCCACCATAAACTGATCCATGCAGACGCGTCCCACAATCTGTGCTCTCTTTCCGTGAATCAGAACATATCCCTTATTGGACAGGCTCCTTGCATAGCCATCCCCGTAGCCGACAGGAATGGTAGCAATCCGCATTTCCTTGTCCGCCACAAAGGTTCCGCCGTAGCTCACAGCCGTTCCGGCAGGGATCGTTTTCACATATACAATATGAGCATACATAGACAGCACCGGCTTTAACGGCACGATATCCTTTGGAACCTCGGCAGACGGCCACAGGCCGTACAGCGTAATCCCTGCCCGCACGAGATCCAGATTGGCCTCCGGGAAGCGGACAATGCCGGCACTATTGGAGCAGTGCTGAATCGGAATCCGATACCCCAGCTCGGTCTCGATGCGTCCGCAGAACTGTGTGAATTCCTGGATCTGCCGCTTTGTGTTCTCCACTGCTGTCTCATCCGCCTTGGAGAAATGAGTAAAGATTCCTTCCACCTCGACACCGGGCGTCTCCAGTGCCTTCTTCACAAAGGCAAAGCCCTCCGCATCCGGCCGGATTCCGATGCGGGACATTGCTGTATCGACACCGATGTGAACCTTAACCGGCTTTCCAAGCCTTGCAGCTGCCGCAGACAGCTCTTCCAGTTGATCCTTGCGAAAACAAACGGGCCGAATCCCATATTGAATCAGTCCTTCATAGCAATAAGGGAAGGTATAGCCCAGGATCAGAATCGGCTTTTCCAGCCCTGCCTTTCGCAGCTCCACGGCCTCCTCATAAACGGCGACCGCATAGCCCCAGACATAATCCAGCGGCTCCAGAACCTCGGCAATCCGCACAGCACCGTGCCCATAGCCGTCCGTCTTAATGACCGCAATCATCTTCGTGCCCGGCTTCAGATTCCGATGCATGTTCTCCATATTCGACATAGCTGCGCTCAGATCCACCTCTGCCCAGACTCTGTCATGATGCTCCCACTCTTCGTAGCTCATTTTCATTTCCTTTTATCATTCGTGCCGTTATTCCAGGATCCCGCAGTCCTTCACTGCCTTCACGGCTTCCTGAATCCGCTCCACCGGCATCGTCAGAGCGAACCGCACGTACCCTTCTCCCAACGGGCCAAAGCTCGAGCCCGGCGTACAGATGACGCCGGATTTCTCCATGAGCTCGAGGCAAAAGTCCATGCTGCTCCCATGTCCCTCCGGAATCTTTGCCCAGACGAACATGCTGCCGTGGCTGTCCGGAACCTCCCAGCCAATGCTGCGAAGGCCGCCGCAGAGGGCGTCGCGCCGCTGCTGATAAACAACGCACTGGTCCTTTACCATCTGTGTCGGTCCGGTCAGGGCCGCAATCGCTGCCTTCTGAATCGGCAGGAACATTCCGAAATCGATCTGGCTCCGGAGCTTGCGGAAGGCCGCGATCACGTCCTTTCTGCCGATGCAGAAGCTGATCCTGGCTCCTGTCACATTAAAGCTCTTGGACAGACTGAAGAACTCTACACCAATCTCCTTTGCCCCTTCGTGCTGAAAGAAGCTCCCTCCCACAGCACCGTCATAGATGATGTCACTGTAGGCGTTGTCATGAATGATGAGGATGTCGTATTTTTGCGCAAAGGCAATGATCTCCTCGTAGATGTCACCGCTTGCAACACTGCCGGTCGGATTCGACGGGAGGGAAACGATCATGAATTTTGCCTTGTGGGCAATGTCCTCCGGAATCTCCGAAACCCTCGGCAGGAACCCGTTCTCCGCGGTCATCGGATAGTAATAGGGCTCTGCACCGGCCATCTGCGCACACGCAATGAACACCGGATAGCACGGCGTAGGAAGGAGAACCGTATCCCCTTCATCGCACAAAGCCATTCCGATATGCCCCATGCCCTCTTCGCTCCCGTAGCAGCTGCAGACCATGTCCGGCTCGATGGCAACTCCAAATCGCTTCTCATAATAATCGCACACCGCCTGCAGGAGCTCCGGCGTGTCGCGAAGAGAATATTTCCAGTTCTCCTGATCCTTCGCCGCCTCGATCAGAGCCTCCTTGATGTGTGGCGCCGTCTCAAAGTCCGGTGTCCCCACACTCAGGTTGTAGATCGTCCTGCCCTGCTGCTCCATCTCAAGCCGTCTGTTGTTCAGCGCCGCAAAGATTTCGTCACCAAACCGGTCCATTCTCTTGCTGAATTGCATCTTCTACCTCATTCCCAGCCATTTTGCAAAGGCCGCACAGACTCCGTGAATCTGTTCCGTCCATCCTTTGCTGCACTGACTGTATCCGTTTTCTCTGTTCCGGGCCTAATATTCCGGGCAAAACAACGATTCCGGCTGCCAGATTATTCTGAAGTGACAGCAAGCTCTCCATTCAGCTCAAATTCACCTCGAATTCAGCTCAAATTCAGCTCAATTCACCTCAATTCCCAAAAACAGCGGAATTGACGCAATGATCTTATTAACGCAGCCTTCGATGCCGTACCGTGAGGAGTCGAGCGAGATGTCCTCGTGGGTCGCATCTCTCCAGTCATCACCCGTGTAGTAATGATAATACTCACTGCGCCGTTTGTCACAATCATGTATCCTTTTGTTCACTTCCCGGTCGGACAACGCCAGACTGTAGCTCTTGATGCGCTCCTTTCGGAACTCCAGAGGCGCATGGATGAACACGCGCAGCACATTGTCCCGATCCGAGAGCAGATAGTCGGCGCAGCGCCCGATGATGATGCAGCTCTCGGTCTGCGCAATCTCCTTGATCACCTTTGCCTGAAAGCTGAACAGGTTCCTCGTCGACACATAATCGTTGGAATCCGGCGGCAGAATCTCACCATTGTACACCTTTTGTGCCGCACTCATCATCTCGCGAAAGCCGATTCTCTCATCGGCGGCGCCGAACAAGGTCTCATTGATGCCGGATACGTCCGAGGCCTTCCGCAAAAGATCCCGGTCATAATAGGGAATCCCCAGCCGCTCGGACAACAGCTTTGCAATATCGCTGCCACCGCTCCCCTTTTCTCTTGCAATCGCAATTACATAATTCTTATTCTCTGCCATGTCCCATTCCTTCCCACAGCCTCCGGCCTCCCGCAGCGTATACTCTTACGCTCCCAGGTAGGCCTTGCGCACGCCGTCGTCCTCAGAAAGCTCCTTTGCCGTTCCTTCCATTGCGATCCTGCCGGTCTCCAGAACATAAGCCCGATCGGAAATGGCCAGCGCCATCTTCGCATTCTGCTCCACCAGAAGGATCGTGATCCCGCTCTTATGCAGCTCCTCGATGATGGCAAAGATCTCCTTTACCAGAAGGGGCGAGAGTCCCATCGATGGCTCATCCATCAGCACAATCTTTGGATTCGTCATGAGTGCACGGCCTGTTGCCAGCATCTGCTGCTCGCCTCCGGACATCGTCCCTGCCAGCTGGCGGCGGCGCTCCTTGAGCCGCGGGAAGTGGTGATACACCATCTCCAGATTGTCTGTGATCTTCTTACGATCGTTTTCGATGTAGGCCCCCATCATCAGATTCTCTTCCACCGTCATCCGGGCGAAAACATGACGACCTTCCGGAACATGCGACATTCCGAGTCCTATGATGCTGCAGGCCGGAACCTTCTGCAGGTTCTGTCCGTCCAGCAGAATCTCGCCGGACGCTGCCGGGATCAGGCCCGTGATGGTGTGCAATGTCGTTGTTTTGCCGGCGCCGTTGGCGCCGATTAGGGATACCAGTTCGCCGTCCTGAACCGTCAAAGAGACTCCCTTGATGGCATGGACAGCGCCGTAATATACATTTAAATCTTTGATCTCCAGCATAAGCTATCTCCACTCGTTGTGAGATGGGACACATCCCTGCAAGCGACGGGTCCTGGCGGAGATGTCCGCTGCTGGGACGCCTCTCGGCTCCGTTCGCAAGACCTAGCAGCACTAAGTTCGCAAAGGACGCTCACAAGTGCTGAGGCTTGCGAAAGGCCCTGCAGCCGGACATTCTGCCGCCACCCTGTCGCTTGCAAGGGGCGTGTCCCATCCCCCCACGCATTCTTTACGCCCCCAGATATGCGGCAATGACCTGCGGGTTTCCTGCAATTTCTTCCGGCAGTCCCTCCGCAATGGTCTTGCCGTAGTCGATGACCTTGATCCTCTCGCACACGTTCATGACCAGCGACATATCATGCTCGATCAAGAGGATGGCGATGCCGAAGCGGTCACGGATCGTGTTGATGCACTTCATCAGGTCTTCAGTTTCCGTCGGATTCATGCCGGCCGCCGGCTCATCCAGAAGGAGCACCTTCATGTCGGTTGCCAGGGCTCTTGCAATTTCCAGCTTGCGCTGCTGGCCGTAGGGAAGATTTGCGGCCAACCAGTCCTTTTTATCCTCCAGGCGGAAGATCTTCAGAAGGTCGATGGCTTTCTCCGTGATCTCTGCCTCGGCCTTGCGAAAGGCCTTCGTCCGGAAGGTAGCATCAAAGAGGCCGTAGGAAATGTCCTTTGTAAACGCTGCCTTTACGTTGTCGAGCACCGTCATGTCGTGGAACAGGCGGATGTTCTGGAACGTTCTGGCAACGCCGGCTTCTACGAACTGGTGCGTTTTCCGGCCGTTCAGGAGCTTGCCGTTTAAGAGAACCGATCCGTCAGTCGGCTCATACACACCGGTCAGCATGTTGAACACGGTGGTCTTGCCGGCGCCGTTGGGACCGATGAGCCCGACCAGCTCCCCTTCATAAATTTTCAGGTTAAAGTCCGTTACTGCCTTCAGGCCGCCGAAGGTGATTCCCAGCTTCCTCGTCTCCAGAACCGGCAGTTTGGTCGTGTTTTGCGTTGTATCCTTGATTGCACTCATATCTGTCTCCTTGCCAGGGTTTCGCCATTCTTTTGGGGGCGCTCGCTTTTCGGTGCTTTGCTGTCACAATTAAGATTGTGGTCCCAAAGCGCCCCGTCTTTTCCAAGGTCTCACCCTTTTGCGGCCTCTGCCTTTTCCGCCTTCTCGGCTGCCCGTTTCTCTTTCCAGCTGCGGATATCCCGGGGCAGGTTCACCAGCGAGAATTCGTAGGTTCCAAAGATTCCTCTCGGCCGGAAGATGATGATGACGATCAGCACGACGGCGTAAACCAGCATGGGGTAGGTGAACACTGCCTGCACTGCGGCAGGAAGGAGCTTGACCCAGGCGCCGTTTTTGATCTCGTAGTTGACAAAGAACATGATGATCGCCGCCACAATGGAGCCGGTCAAAGAGCCCATGCCGCCCAGCACCACCATAACCACAACGAAGGTGGAATTCAGGATGCCGCCGTTGGTAAAGGCAAAGGACGAGGTCGACAGTGTCTGATTCGTGCAGGCATAGAGTGCGCCCGCCACCCCGGCAAAAAACGCCGAATACGAGAAGGTCAGGACCTTATAGCGGGAGGTATTGATGCCCGAGGCGGAGGCTGCAATCTCGTCGTCTCGAATCGCTTTGATGGCCCGGCCGTATTTAGACCGGACGAACATGAACATCATGGTGACGCAGACGATCGTGACCAGAACCCCGGCCCACAGGTACTCGACCTTCGTCTTCGTGCCAAAGCCCAGACCGTTCGCATACAGGGAGGCTGCCGCACTGCCCTGCTCCAGGCCGTTCTGCCCGGCAAACGGGAGGTTATTGATGATGTTGACGATGATCATGCCAAAGCCCAGCGTGATGATAGCCAGATAGTCGCCCTTTAATCGCAGCGCCGGAATGCCGACAACAAAGCCGATCACGGCCGCCAGCAGCCCCGATGCCACAATGCATACAAAGAGGATCAGTGTAAACACAACCCCCGACTTGTCCTCATACACACCGGCGCGCTGCAGTCCCAGGGACAAAAGCGCCGCCGTGTAGGCACCGATGGCCATAAAGCCGCAGTGCCCCAGAGACAGCTGCCCCAGGAAACCCAGCACCAGATTCAGCGAAGCCGCCAGCAGCACCAGGTAGCAGCACTGCCAGATATTCGGCGTCAGCACCAGCTTGAAAAAGTCCTCCTGTCCCACCGGCGAAACGCAGAGGATGCTAACGAGCAGGAACAGCGCCGCTGTAACAATCGTATTGATAAGGTAGCCCTTGGCTGTTTGTGATTTGAATTTCATACCTTTTCTCCTACATTCTTGCCCAGCAGTCCTGCCGGCTTGATGATGAGCACGACGATCAGAATCAGGAATACAAAGGCATCGGCCAGGCTCGAGCTGACGTAGGTCGTTGTAAAGGATTCCACAAGGCCGATCACAATGCCGCCGATCATGGCGCCGGGGAGAATTCCGATGCCGCCCAGAACCGCTGCAACAAAGGCCTTCAGACCCAGCAGGGAACCCATGGTGGTGTAGATCTTCGGATACTGGGACATGTACATCAGCGCCGCTACGGCAGACAGACCGGAACCAATGGCAAAGGTCAGGATGATGGTGCGGTTCACGTTGATGCCCATCAGAGTTGCTGCCTCCTTGTCCTCCGAAACGCAGCGCATCGCGCGGCCGAGCTTCGTTCTCTGCGTGAAGGTATATAGCAGCAGCATCACCAGCGCACCGATCACAATCGTCAGGATGGTTGCCCATTCCATGGTGACCGATCCGATCGTGATACCGCTCGCCGGGAAGATCTGGCTCGCCACCTTCGGGTTCGGGCCAATGGCCGGAATGGCCTGTGCCAGGTTCTCCAGCATCAATGACACCGCAATGGCGGTGATGAGGGCTGTCATAGCCGTTCCCTTTTTGCGGACCGGCCGATAGGCGATAATCTCGGTTCCCATGCCGACCACCGCACACAGGAGAATGGCCGGAATCACGGCCACCCAGATCGGCAGTCCCAATGCCTGTACCACCGGTGTTGCAAAAATAACGGCATACCCGCCAACCATAATGAAATCGCCGTGGGCAAAGTTGATCAGGCGAATGATACCGTAGACCATGGTGTAGCCGAGGGCGATCAGCGCATAGATACTGCCGAGCCGCAGCCCGACAATCAGTGTCTGAATGAATGTACTCATGCTTACCTCGCTTGTACTAATCCGCGCATGCGGTTTCTCCGACGCACGGAGTGCATTGCCGACATCGTCGGCAATCACTCCTGACAGGAGGAACTGTCCTCAGACAGTTCCGAGTGTGCCGAGTGTATTGGCGGCTACGCCGCCAATCACTCGTAGGTAGGAGGAGCGGCACGCTCCGAGCGCGAGGAGAAATCCGCGCATGCGGTTTCTCCGACGCACGGAGTGCATTGCCGACATCGTCGGCAATCACTCCTGACAGGAGGAACTGTCCTCAGACAGTTCCGAGTGTACTATTCCGCCTCCGGCAGGCTGCTTACGACATCCACCAGTTCCGAGCTCACCGTCGTTCCATCCGATACGAAAGCAATGATGGAGGCACCCTTCGAAGGTGTTCCGGTCTCATCCAAAGAGAAGGTTCCGGTTACGCAGGTGTAGGTTACCGAGGTATCGGCAAGGGCCTCACGAACAGCTGCCGGATCGGTGCTGCCGGCTCTCTCAATCGCATCCTTGTACATGTAGACGCAGTCATAAGCCAGAGCGGCAAAGCAGATCGGCGTCTCGTCGTATTCGTCCTCATAAGCCGTTACAAAGTTCTGTACAACCTCCGATTCATCGGCTGCATCAAAGTGGTTCGTCCAGTAAACGTTGTTAAAGGCTGTCAGATCTGCGCCGTCAACAGTGTAATCTAGAGATCCGTCGTAGCCGTCGGCTCCCATGATGATGCCGTCATAGCCGGCTGCGCGGGCCTGCGTTACCAGGTAAGGTCCGATCACGTCATAGTAATAAGGGCAGTAAACCAGCTCAACGCCGGCATTTACCATGGATGCGAACTGGTTCGTATAATCCTGTACATCCATGGATGCCGTGGACTCGACCGCATCTACGCTGACGCCATATTTCTCACACGCTGCAGAGAAGGAATCGTACAGTCCCTTGGAATAAGTATCCGCTGCGCAGTACACTACGCCGACACTGGTGTAGCCGGACTGTGCGGCATAGGCTGCCGCAATCGCTCCCTGGAAGGAGTCTGCATAGCAGGCGCGGAATACATAGTCATCTTCGGTGGTAATGGAATCTGCCGTTGCAGAGGGAGCAATCATCACAACCCCTTCCTCGTTGGCAGCTCCCGTGATGGCACTGGTACAGCCGGAGGTAACCGATCCTACGATTAAGCCGACGCCATCGGATACCAATGAGTTAAAGGCATTGAGGCACTCCGTCGGATCCGACTGATCGTCTGTGTTGATGACCTCGATCTGCTGCCCGTTGATTCCGCCCGCTTCATTGATTTCCTTAACAGCCAGATTCGCACCGTTTGTTGCCGCGATACCAAAGGATGCCAGGGATCCGGTTCTGGGAGCAATGGTTCCCAGCTTGATGGTCTCTCCGGATGCTGCCTCCGCGGTCTCTACAGCGTCTCCCGATGCAGCAGAGTCGGCTGCGGTGGAATCGGCTGATGTCGCTGCCGAACTGCCGCAGGCTGCAAGGGACACCGCAGTGACACCTGCCAGTAATGCACTGAAGATTCTTTTTTTCATAATATCTTTCCTCCTTTGTGGTTATATACAGAAAGGGCGCCGGACAATTTTTGTCCGACGCCCTTGCCGTAGCCTGTGTCTGTGATCCTGTACGCAAAAGAGGTGACCGGCAGTTTCCTGCACCGATCACCTCTTTGTAACGTGCCTTTATTATAGCGTGATGATTTTCTCTTGCAATCGTGATTGTATACAATAATACAATCGGTCATGAG
>CAVCWT010000010.1:0-77825 GCA_963605745.1 Lachnospiraceae bacterium | reverse complement strand
CAAAAAACGTAGGCGTAGCGGGCTACGCTGAGGATTTTTGATGCGTGCTATTCGGAAATCAGGCAAGTTAATATGGCCAGTTATTTAAAAATCGCTGTACTAGGCAAATGTGGATGAAATCTTTATCGATGCGAATATCACCTGTAAAGACAAAGCTGTGCATTAAAAGATTGATCCAGGTTGCCATGCTAATGATGCATTCAAGATTTCTTTCACGAAAAAACACGACCGGAAGGCCCTTCTCTGGCTTCCCGGTCGTATTTTTCTGCCAGATTCTTGTGTTTTCATCATCATTCACATATCAATCCTACGTAGGTTCTGGCAAAGAATCCGTTACTGTACAGATGGTAACCAGCTGCGAGTCCTGTCAGAGATGTCCGCTCGCAGATCATTATCCTTGCAAAGAAGACGATGCATCTGCTATGATCATGGCACACATAACAGCAATGTTCTGTGTCATTGTCTATGAGATTTCATGAAATATTCGTCACATCAGCCGGAACACATCGGCACAACAATACAGCAAAGATTTCCATCACATTGATCGATTTTTTCTGAAATCCGTAGATTACCCGTCATATTTCCATAGCACCTTTCTCACACCAGCCGGACAACGGCAGGTAAGCAGACAGCTCATACCGCATTTTGATTATGAGAGTGTTGTCTGTTGCGTTGCAGATTCAGACTTAAAGAAATGCTGACAACATCAACATTTCCTTAGCGACCTCGGGTGCGGGAACGCTCCATCAACGTTTCCCACTAAAATCTGATGATCTTCTGCGATGCGGGTCACGTAAATCCATGCGCGGCACATGGTTGTGACCTGTCTGCCGTTGTCCTGGTTGAAAGCTTACGTGATTCTCATTGCATGTGTCGATGCTGCATTGAGAGATGACTGCCCAACGAATATCCGGTTTGATTCCGAGAAACTACTGACTTAATCAACGTTTCTTCATCAGCGTTTCTCTGGACAGACAGATATTCGAATGTATCATTGCGGCGGTCATAGCATCCGGTACAGCTGTTGCACAGTAACTGTACCGGGAGCATTAAGCCTATGGGGAGAGGTTATAATGACAAATGATCACAGAAGAACAGAACACGGAACGGTAATCCGAGAGGATACCGTTCCGAAAAATATCGCTAAAAGACAGCGTTCCGGAAAGACCGTGGCAACGCCTTATGACGACGCCTTCCGCTCGCTGGTAGAGAAGTGCCACAAGTCCACGATTTTCCTGATCAATGAGATGTTCCGCGAGACGGGATATCTGAAAGAGGAATATAATGGACAGGAGGAGTATGAACTCCTGGCGAATGAATCCTTCGGGCCTTTGAAGGAGAACAGCGCAGAAAAGCGAATCACCGATTCCAGGATCCGCATCTACGGCAAAACCAGGCCACGAGAATTTCATCTGGAATGCCAGAGCGTCATGGATCACGAAATTCTCATTCGGATCTTTGAGTACGACATGCGGATGGCCAGAGACAGCGGCATACTAAGCGGCGATCGGCTCATCGTGGAGATGCCATGTTCCGCCGTACTGTATCTGCGCAGCACAGATGACATGTCCGATGCGATGTGGATTGAGATTCACACGCCAAACGGCCAGATCAAATATGCGGTGCCGGTTCTGCAGATTCGTAACTACGGAGTGGATGCGATTATCAAGCGGAAGCTGTATTTCCTGATCCCGTTCTACAGCTTTACCGTTGCCAACCACTTCCGCAAAATGGATACAGACAGGGAACTGATCGCAAAACATCTGGCAGATCTGGAACGGTTGCTGGATTCCCTTCAAAACGCAGCAGAAAATGGCGAATTATCATCGTACGAGGCAACAGAGTTATCAGATGCATTGCAGTATGTGGAGCATTTTCTCATTCCAGAACGATATGACAATCTCAAGAAGGAGGTCAAGAAATATATGGGCGGAAAGGTATTAGAATTCAGAGCAGACAGAATCCTGAAACAGGGAATAAAACAAGGAATCGATCAAGGAATAAAACAAGGACGATTGGAAACAGCCCACAGCATGTTTGTTGCCGGTGTACCGTTTGAGACCGTACGTAAGTTCATTGATGCTGAGATCACAGATGAAGAGCTGCATGCCCTGGAATCCGGCGATTACGACATTCCACTGCAAGGATAAGGCCAACGGCTGTAAAGACGATGCGCACATAAAAAGCTATATCTGTAGTCTGTATCTGTTACTGTAAAAATTCCGGACAGGCAAATACATTTATGATTGAAAAACACGACCGGGAGGCCATTTTCTGGCTTCCCGGTCGTGTTCTGTATTTAAATCATAACATTCCACGTGGCTGGGCAGAGGAGCTCCGCTCCTTGACCACCTTGCAACTTCAATCATGAATCCGTCCGCGGGGCGGCCGATTCATGTTGAAATCGCAAGGTGCTAAACAGATACAAATAAACGATCAACTCTAGCCGACTACGCCAGCTGCGGATTCTCCGCTGTTCTCACTGTTACCGTCTGACGATTCCCCGGACAAATCCTCCTGATGCAGGCTCTGTCCTTCCGGCGCCGCAGAATTTCCTTCACTGCTCTGCGTGTTATCCGACGTGCTGTTCCCATTCAATCCGTTCTCTGCGGAGAATTCCGTTTTCGAGGTATCCGCCGCTCCGACATCTCCTGATGATGACCCAGTCGTTCCGATCGCCGAGGTCTCCTTGTTCGATGATCCCCCTGTCTGCGACGGATCCGCAGAACTGCCGGATCCGCTCGAATCGCTACCAGAAATCTCTGCCTTGTCCGTTACCGCATTGTCAGAGGCGTTTGTTGCTCCGCTCGACGCATCCCCGGACACATCTGTCGTTCCGGTCGCCGCTCCGTCGTTCGCCGCATTCGTGACTCCAGCGGTCGCATTTCCCATAGCATCTGTCGTGCCGGTTGTTTCACTGCCAGCGGCACCTGTCGTCCCGCTCACTGCATTCCCCGACGCATCTGTCGCCTCCGTCGCTGCACTGCTGCCAGACACATTCGTCGTTCCGACTGCTGTGCTGGCCTTGGTCACGCCCATCTCATCGTAGCCTGCTGCCACGTTGGCGGCCTTGTCCGCCTCGATGGTCGCATCCTCCGGAATCCACACTGCCATCAGCGTCATCTCACCTGTTACCGTGATGGTCGCATTCGGCTCGTAGTGATATCTCTTCTCGTTCGATGTCAGCTCATAAACCTTGCGCTCCTCGGTGCGCGTTACCGTCTCCCCTTCTGCTGCAGATCCCGTTCCGGCATTTTCAGACGCCGCATCACCGCCCTCTGACTGTTCGGTTTCCGATGCAGCTCCTGCCGGTTCCGTGTCCGCCGCGTTCAGCTTCTCGCCATCTGCCGCACTTTCCGTAATCTCTACGGTCTCCGTCCTCTCCGTGATACCGGTGACCTCCGCCGTATAGCTCTTCATCTCCGGCAAAACAACGTTCGCATCGCTGGTTGTGACCAGCCATCCCAGCAGCTTCCAGCCCTTTCGAACCGGCTGCAGGAGCGAGAGATCGAGTTCGACGGCAGTGCTGTCTTCTCCCTCAAGGCTCTCTGCATCAGACACATCCAGCTCCAGCTCAATCTCCAGAAGATTCGTGGATGCCGCTCCGTTTGCCGCATTCGCTGCTGCAGCATTTGCATTTCCTTCGCCATTTTCGCCTGTGCCATCTCCGACAGACGCCGTACTGATGGCATTTTCTGTCAGGGACCCCATCCTGCCGCTGCCATCATCAGACGATACCGCAGACAACGCTTCACCGGACGCAACCACACTTGCAGGGAATTCGCCCTCAGCAGCATCCAGCGTTACCGACATAGTCATTCCTCCTGTGCTGGAACTTTTCGCCGTTGGCATAATGTAACTCCAGTCGCCATAATTCACCAGATCATTGCTCACAGGGAAAGGATAGCTCTGGTTTTTCAAACTGCTGCTATAGGCAACTGTTGTTGCCGTTGTTGCTGTTTTTCCTCCAAGGGAGGCCCTTTGATTGTTCAACCCTGTACTATCAACATACCGGACACCGTCCGGAGCATTCGAACCACTCGCCATGGCATAGCAATTAGTAAAGTTCCCATTTGAATAAGTATTTGCGAACAGCGAATAGGTCTGGATAATATAATCGGATCTTTCACTGATTGCCGTATATGAATTGGAAATCCTTGCTGATGCATCGTTATTCCATACAAAACCAGCGGCAGCCGTCACTTGGTAACTGATCGTTCCCAGTGTATGACAATACTCAATGCTTCCATTCCCACTGTTCTCGTATACAAAACAACCTACTGTTGCTGTCTTATTAAACAGGACTTTTGCATTGGCATAGCAATTGCGGATGATTCCCTGATTGAGATGTGCGAATCCTCCTACCGTTCCTTTGCCCTGCACCTGACCGGTGAAGCTGCAGTTCTCAATAATTGAATCTGCTGCATTTGTTCCGATAAATCCGGCACTGGTCGAGTTATCGGCTGTACCAATACTGGATTCACCGTAACCACCCTTATAGTCTGTGCCATATGCCTCTGAATAGACCTGACTGTTCGAGATCTCAGCGCCGCCGCTGTTCTCCTCGACAAAGCCGAAGCCATAAACCGTGGCATTGATGACATTGCAATTCTTAACCTCTGCCTTGAAGGTAAGCTCACTGGTTGTGCCTGAACTCGAGGAAGTATCAATGGAGTTCTTCCCGACAAAACCGGCACCGCCAACACCACCTTCACCATAGGCCCATGCAATGTTCTTAACCGCACAGTTTTCAATCACGGCCTCTGAGCCATCGGTCAACTTTTCCTTACTGTAACCTGACGTTTCATACCCTTTCAATTCCTTCTCAGTTGGTGCGAATTTTATTCCCAAAAAGTCCCAATAATACTCATATTCATAACTTTGCTTACTGCAGCTCACCTCCTTAGCAATATTGTTTTGTACAAATCCGGCCCCCGTTGTCTTCATTGCGCCACCGTTGGTTGCTTCAACCGTGGAGTTTGAAATGGTTCCTGCATAATTATTCCATGCAAGACCGGCTCCCTTGACACCGACCACCTTACTGTTGACAACATGACAGTCTGTGATAACCCCGGTTTTTGCTGAACTATCACTGGTCTTTGTATACTCTGTAGTTTTAGTAACCTTATATAGTCTACACAACCAAAACCATTTATATGTGTTTGTACCTGTCGTTTCAGTACCGCCAAATTTGGACACAAATTTGTTATTGGTAAAACCACCATTTTGGTAAACCAAACCGGCACTTGCCAACGTAGAATTCTGTACCGTAATATTGGTCAGCTGTCCATAGTTGTACTCAATGAACTCCTGACGTTGTCCATGGGCCGGCTCTGTCTCGGTTTTGCCCACATTCGATGCATTTGTGTCCACGTAATTTGCCTGATCAACTACCAGATTCTGAATCTTACCACTGGAGCTAACCGTATCTGCAAAATCATAGGACAGGTGTACCAGCTTTACCGGAGTATCCTTTTCCACCTTTGTTGTATACAGTCTTCCCTCGTAGGTTCCCTCGATGTTGGCAAAATTAACATTCTCCCCATTGCCGTCTGCCTTCATATCGACATCCAGATCCTGCCGGATAACATTCCTGGTGGAGGAATCAAAGCTCGTCGATGTACTGAGGTAACTGTAGCGGACATTGCTCTTGTCGAACCGATCCTTCAGCGTCACCTCAATCTTCTGGCCCCTCTGATCATAGTTCAGAACTGCCAGTGAGATTGTCCCGGAGCCTTTCTGGTTACGACCATCGTTCCACATGCCGCCGTCCCAATCAGACAACATCTTGAGCTGACGTTTGCTGCGGATGACATAGTTGTATCCTTCAGTCGCTGCATCCTTTCTGACACTGACGAATCCCTTGCTATCATTCGGTTTATTCACCGTATCTGCAAAGATCGGCAGGAAGGAGAATTTTGCCGTCTTTGTCACCGTTGCTGCATCTGCGGCAGTTGCCGGATAGGTCACGGTCATCCCGGTGCCGCCATAGGCCTGTGCATAAGTCATCCAGCCGGCGAACTGATCGTCGCTGTTGTCAATACCAGTCTTGAAGTTCAGATACTTTTCCGAATCAAAGGCGTAGACTGTGCTGTTCCTGCTGACGCCGGCAGCCTTCTTAAGTGCGGTCTGTGCATCTGCTGCAAGGGCCCCGGTTGGCAAGAATTTCTTGATGCTGTCGTTGGTAATTTCCAGTTCATTTGAGGTATTGCTGCCGGTTACATTCTGGAACTGAACCTTCACGTTGTTCGATGTCTTACGCAGGATCAGAACATAGCCATCCTCAGACACGGTCTTGCCGGAGGCATGCATCAGACCGTCATCTGCGCTGACACCTGAATTCTTCATGGCCTCTGTTACCGTTGTTGTGACCTCGTTGTAGGTGCCGCTGCCATCGGTCGTATAACCATGGATGTAGTAGGTATCGTCATCTGTCAGCTTTTCGTAATACAGGAAGGTGAACTGGTTGACGTCCTCATAGTTCCAGTCGCCGTAAGCGGTCATACCATTTGACATCGGGTACGGATAGGACAGATTCGAGGCTGCATTGTCTCGTAAATACTTGCGATACGGTACCGTCTTATCACTGGAAACCTTCGTCATACCGGTGCCCAGCGTTGTTGCTGCCATGTTGCACAGTTCCTCGTACGTGCAGTCTGTGATCTGCTCGTTTCCGTTCTTTATCTGTTTCTCATCGTAGTTCAGCTTAGTATATGTTGTTGTCTCTGCCTTGCAGTCCAGCAGGTAGTAGCTATTCTCTACGCTGTTATCCAGCGCGGTATTGTAGACCGGAGACCAGGTTCTGGCCTTAACGTACCAGAAAGCCTCATAGGAATTCGTCAGCTTACCATTATTCAGTGAGTATACAAGCCCTGCGGCATTGCCTGTCGTACTCTGTGATGTTCCGGAATCCGCATTGGAGCCTGTCACGATGCGACCGAGAGCATGGCAGCGGCTAATCTCCGTATTATAGTCATTCATCTCAAAGGCAAATCCGCTGACATCTGCGTTTGTACCGCCGGTAATCACAACGTTCGCATAGCAGTCCTCAACCTTGCTGCTGTTTGCGACATTTCCAATAAATCCTGCTACGTGCTGATTACCATACACCGTGCCTGCGACATAGCACTTTTTGATCGATGCATTGGTCTTCGTCTGGCTCTGCACGAAACCGGCGATGTTAGCGTTCTCGTACACGGTTCCACCCGGTGCAATGCCGATGGCAACATAGTCGTAGGTGCCGTGCCCCTTGTCCAGTGGAGATGAATTAAGCGGCTTGTAGTTGTTCTTGATTTCATAGCCGTATCTCTCACGGTATTTGTTATAGAGTTCAGCATCCTCATAGATACCGCAGTTCTCGATGCTGCTCTTATTCTCTTCTGCAAAGCCGTTCTTCCAGATGACGGCATTGACGATGGCGCAGTTCTGAATCGTGCCCTGTGTATTTCCCGTACCGTTTGTTCCAACAAAGCCATTGCCATAGACGGTGACGTTGACCAGATTGCAGGAATCAATCGTTCCTTCATTTGTCACCTCTTTGGTAAATCCACCTTCTGTCAAGGTATCGCTTGTGCCAAAGACCGCATCATTGATGGTAACCTGGGACACTTTTGCAGAACCGCCGCTCACCTTCTCGACAAAGTACGATGCCTTCATGTTGGTGATCTGCAGCTGATCCAGCTTACCCTGCACACCGTTATGCTGCCCGTTGTCCTCCACTTCCTCTACAAACGGTGCTGTCAGGCCATTCAGGACGTAGTAATCATAGACATCCGTTCCGTTGATGGTAGCCCATTTATCCATTGATCCGGATCGTACGGCACTGCGGTACTCTGCAGTGCTGTTGATCATACTGAAGGTCGGAGACTTGTAGCTGTCGCCATTTTGTGCGATCGTTGTCGTTCCATTTTTCAGTGTCACATTCGCATTGTCGAACATCGCCTTGTCATAGCTGATGTCCATCTGCTGCTCGACAACGATGCCCTTATCACCGGTCAGATAGCCATTCCGGTTCGAATCAAACTCTGCCAGATACTGGAGCTGCGCCGCGCTGCGGATGATGGCATGAGCCTTCGTTGCACCGGAGGAATCTTTCTCATTATTCGAGTTCTTCGAAACGGACACATTGGTATTGCCATTCTCTGCCGCCGTCAGGGCATCTGCAAAGAAGGGCGTGTAGACAAAGGCCGCCTTTGCTGCTCCATACTGCCAACCACCTTCTGTTTTCTCACGAATGGTCAGGACCGTCCCGAATTTCGCATTGGATGAAGGCATATATATATTGCCGTTCTGGCCGATCGTCTCCACGGACAATGTCACATCATAGGCCGTGTAATCTGACAGCTTTGTATCCGTTCCAACGATTGTCGTGTTTTCTGTGCTCGCTGCAGAAGTGTTCCACTCGTATTTGGGCAGCTCCGCCAATTTAGCAACCATATGCCCAGAACTATTAATACCTTCGTCCCTTGATCCAAAGCCCAGTTCCAGTTTCGATGAATCGTCGTCCTTGCTGATCAGAAGGAGATACCCGGATTCAATGACATAGTGGTTGGGCTCGGTGTCAAAGTCCTTGCGAACCGTTTGGCCACTTGAATCCTTCTCGGTGCTGTAGATCTCCTGGTACTGTGCATCTGCCGCGCTGGTTCCGCTCTGATACATATAGCCATGGTAATAGAAGGTCGGATCCACTTCTGTGTTGCCATCGGATTCCACCTTCAGAACCTTCTCGTAGTAAATCAGGCCGTAGCCGGTGCCTGACTTTTTATCCGGGACCTCCCAGTCGCCGATGTGCAGTGCGGTACCTGCTGCAAGGCCATTCGTTCCGGTGCCTGTCGTTTCGTTTCCGGTCGAGTTGGCATCTGTGTAGCACTCGCCGGTTGCAGGATTGCGCTTGAGGCCGGTTTCGGTCGCTGCGTGGTTATAGGTGTTGAAACGATACTCCGGTGTTGTCGCAGTGCTGTCACTGTCCTTCGGATTCGTCAGATTGACGCAGGCAGAATAGCGATAGGTGCTGATCGGCGTTGCCGTCGTCCAGATCTCGCAGGGATCGCCGTAGTAGTCGGCTGCCTTCAGTACTGACTCGCTAATGGTTGCTACCGTCGTACCGGATGTACCTGTTGTTCCGGATGCAGTGGTTCCGATTGTAACCGACTGTCCGTTCACACTGCCGATGCCGCTTTCCGGTGCGCCCTTCATGTTGTCGAGATAGTAGTTACCGTTTCCTTGCAGCGTTCCGCTTGCTGTCCCAATCTGGCCGGCATAGCAGCCAAGGAGCTTCGTATCTGCAAAGGATGTTCCCGCCGCTGCTCCTACAGCATAAACACGACCGGTCGCATAGGTATCATTCGCCGTTACGCCGTTTGCTGCACGACCAATCAGACCACCGGCTGCCGCGCCGCTGGTGGTATTGCCAGAATAGGGAACAGCAACCGAGCTCGTGGAATAGGAGTTGCTGATCGAAAGGCTCCCTGTTGTTCCTGTATAGTTTCCGATGAGACCGCCGGCCGCGCCGGTTCCTCCTGCCAGGTAAACGTTATAGCGTCCCTGACCTTCTGTAGAATTCTGGTAACGTGCTCTCCTGGTGCTAAGGCCCTGCTGCGTGCTGCTCTGTCCGGCGTTCTGGTTTCCTGTCTGCGTGCTGCCGGTCGTTCCGGACGTGCCTGTTCCTGCTGCACTGGAGTTCTGAATCGCAGTGCTCTCTTCGCTGCCCTTCGTACGTCCACCGGAATAGCTTTCCTCGATCGTTACTGTTTCGGAGGCAGCACCGACAAGGCCGCCTGCGCCGACGTTGCCCTTGCTGGCACCAGCAACGCCGCCATTGCCTTCTGCACGAATGTACATGGAAGCCATGGAATTCTTGATCTCTGTGGTCATTGCATCACTGCTGCCGACCAAACCGCCGGCCGAATCACCGGCTTTAATCTCATCATGTGTGCCGGAGCCAGAGACTGCGCAGTTCTGAATGATCAGCTTTGATGCCGTGTTCGCCGCCGTTCCGACAAGGCCACCCGCTGCGCCATTGTCTGCAGTCACTCGAATGCCGTAAGCCGGCGTCTCTGTCGTATCAGTCTGCCCCAGCTCTTCCTCTGCGTTGCTGCTCTTAGGTGTCAGGAGCTGAACTCCCTTCAGCGTAACGGTTCCCTTGGAAACATTTCCGATGGCGCCGCCCGCTGCCTTCTTGCCGACAATCTCGATGGTGTTGGCAGAGATTGCACTGGCCGTCGTATTGGTGGTGTTGCCACTGTCCGTGCCGATCGTTATTTGGCCGGCACTGCCGGATACTGCACCGACTAAGCCGCCGGCATTGCCCTGTCCGCTTGCCGTGCCGCTGCCGGTCACACGAACAACCTTTGCCGTCAGATCCACGTTCTGATTCACGTTGACCTGTCCGCTGCCGTTCAGGGAGCCGATCAGGCCGCCTGCTGCACCGGTCGCCTCTACGTTAATCTTCTCAGCGAATGTCAGAACATTTTCCAGAGCATAGGTACCCGTCGCCGTATCTGCCACCTTACCGGTGATCACGCCGGCAGTGCGGTTAGCCTCCGTTCCCTTGTCTGCAATCAGGTTCAGATTGCCGTCAACCGTAATCTGAATGGTCGACTGATTCTGGTCTGTCGTCAGAGTTCCCTTCAGGTCGACCTTTCCGCTCTGCACCTTGCCGATCAGGACAGCAGCCGTCTCACCCTCGATGCCGAGAGGGACGAGGTTCTGGTTTTCTGTATTGTTATTATCATTGCCATTGTTCTGTCCGGAGGAGCTGCCTCCTGCCAGAGCCGCATCGGATTTCGTGGCAACCGTAACGTTCGTGAAGATGTAGTCCTTGTCCGCCTTCACGGTGCCGGAAGCAATAGCATACTTGCTACCGCTTTCCTTGCCCTCGGCATCAAGACCTGCAATAACAACTGCAGCCGTTCCATTGCCCGCATAGACCCTTGCGCCTATATTCTCATTCTGCGCATTCTCGCTGACCGCAACCCCTGCAGCTTTATATCCGCTGTATTCTGTGGTGTATTTGTCCTTCTGTGCTGCTGCCTGTTCGTACCAGACGAACTGAACATTCTCAATCTCGCCGCTGTAGCCCTCTGCGATCAGGATGGCTGCCTTGGAGCTGCCGGCTTCGGCTTGTCCTGACTCCGTGGCAGTCGCTGAGGTGCAGTCCGCCATCAGAAGGTTCTGAATGTTCAGGGTCTTTGCTCCGTAGTTGACGAGGGCTGCATGCGTTGTGCCATAGAAACGGAAGGCAGCAAGCGTGTGGTTGTTGCCTTCGATCTCTGCAATATTCTGGTTGGAAATGCCATAGCAGGTTCCACCTGCACTGCGCTTCGATGCGGAGGATCCGTTTCCGTTCCCTGTCGATCCAGGAGTGGTGTTCTCGCCGGAGGCATTGTCGGGCGCTGTGCTCTGTGCCTTGTACGAATATACATAGACACTGGTTTTCTCTGTCACTGGCTGAGCGCTGCCATAGGCGTTGTAGCCATACTCACTGTCACGACCAGTTGCCTTCTCTGTAATGGCTGTCAGAAACGGAACTGCCGTTGCAATCTCCTGCGTGTTTGCTGTTCCATTTCCGGACTCGTTTTCACCTGAGGTTTCGGAGGTGCTCGCCGTTACAGCCTTCTCATCCTCATCCCAGAAGAGATCACGGATGATGGAGACCTTGGTTCCGGCTGTAATCACTTCCTCGATATCTACGTTAGAAACCTCTCGGGAAAGATTCTCTAGATGGCGGACATTGGATACCGTCACCTCTTTCGCTGCTGTAGAACCTGCACTGAACAACGATGTGCTCTTTTTGACAGAGTTGAACAGGCTGTTCACCGTTACAGCTACGGATTCGCTCTCTTTTTCGTTGGCGTTTTTATCCTTGTAGCACACGGTCACCGTTACCGTGATATCCTCGCCCGGATAAAAGGACTTTCCATTTTCGTCTGTGCCGGCAAAAATCTCTGCGAAATGGCCGCCGTCACGGACGATGCTGTCCAGGACGATCGTATAATATTCCGCATAGACAGGCTCAGTTGACGTATTGACGTCAAAGTTGTGATCTTTGCTCTGTTCTGCCTTGACAGCTTTATGGAACAGGTCTGACTCGGAGGCATAGGTACTCGGATCAATGGCGAAATCCTTAGAAGCTCCGCTGTCCTTACCCTCTACATTGATTTTCAGAGTAGACTGATAGGTCTTGTCCTGATCCGCCTTATCAATCGGGCGATAGTAGTTTTTATCCACCACATACAGAACCAGCGACTCTGCATTGCGGACAGCAACCGCAGGTGCATAGAGATCATCCGCATTCTTAAGGTCTGAGCTCGTTGCACCGCCGTAATAGCCGATGATGGCATTCGACTTGCCGCCTGCCTCGCACTTTTTCCGTTCACTGGGTTCCGTACGATTCACCTTCTGAACAATCTCAGATGTCAGCTGAATCGTGTTCCCATCGGTACCTTTGTCATAGGTGTAGAACACGCCATAAACCGTTGCCGTGTCCGGATCATACTCGACATAGAAGCTGTATCCACGAAGCGTCTCGTCAATGGAGCCTTCCGGCAGCATGATTTCTGCTGCCTCCAGGGTTTTTGACTCCTTCGATGTAAACGCATAAAGCCGACTGGCTGCTTTCGTATCCTCTTTGCAGTCTGTCGGCGTATAGTCCACTTTAATTCCAAAACCTGATTGATCTGACGCTGTTGATGTCGTTTTATAGAACTCATCCCACCTGCCGTTAGCCTTCGCTGCTGTCAGGTGGTTCTGCGCAGCAACAAAGATCTCCCGTGCACAGTCATCCATCTCCATGCGCTTAAGATTTCGCAAGTGCGCAGACACCGCCACAAAACCGAAGGCGAACAGAATTCCGAGGATCGCAACAACGATCAGAACCTCCGCAAGGGTGAATCCCTTATCTCTTGTTTTTTTCATTTTATTTCTGAAGTTTCTGGATAAGCTCTTTTCTTTCTTCATTCTCGCTCTGTTACTCCCACATCAGAGTTCATGACTGAACTTTAAATATCCGGCACCTGGCGATTTCACCGTGGATCGGATGTCATCGGATGAAATCACAATTAAAATTGACAGCTAACCAGACTCCGAAGGGTCTCCTCTTAATCTGTTTTAGTCGGTAAATTGATTGTGAATCCGAAGGTCTGCCTCCTCGATGACATTTTCCTTTTCGTCCTTGACAACCAGCTTTAATACGAAGTAGTAACCATCCGTTGTGCTTTTGTTATTCCCAGTGCTAAACGTAGCAGCACCTTCCATGAAGTTTCCATCTGTGTCCTTCACTTCCAGATACAGCTGCAGATTTTTGGTTCGTGTTTTGCCGGTCAGGAGCGGAACATCCAGTGTTTTATCCTCTGATTGGATCCGGATACAGGCCCGATCGTTACCGTTTTCATCTTTGTCCGTCCCATTTACCAGCTTGATGCGGTAGCCTCTGCTCGTCACGTAGAAAAATCCGTCGTGTTCTGTTTCCTTATAAGCTCCGACGCTTTCCTTTGCATCGGCCAGCTCATCTGTGATCGCAGACACAGCGGTTCCGAGGAGCGTCTGTGCATCTGCTCGCAGACTGATTCTCCGATAGGCATTACGCGCCGCCAGGATTCCTGCCGCCATCGCCATGGTGATCAAGCCGATCAGAATCACGGTCATCAGCGTCTCTGCGATGGAGAAGCCGTCTTCTGTATGCAGTTGTCGCTGAATTGTTTTTCTCACAGGATGCCCTTTTCTATGTGTATATGTTCAGCACAGAACGATTTTCAGAGAGAACTGCGCGATAACAGGAACGTTCTCGAATGAAATTGTTCTATGGCCAAAGGGTGCAGCACCGCTGGCCAATCGCATTGCGGATTTGCAATGCAAGGAGAAAGCTGCTAATTCGTAGATTCCGCAGAATCACTTCCTGTTCCGGATTCAGTTGCAGAAGGCGTCGTATTGGTATTCAACCGATAGGATGTGAACACCTCGTTCTCGATGGCCTTCTCTTGATCCGTTCCTGCGTACAACCGCAGCAGCTTTACTGAAACGCTGCATTGCCCAACAGATTCGCCATCGACTCTTTCCCATACCAATGTATCGGTTGACCGGTCATCAATGCCAAAGTTTTGTTCCGAATCGGCATTGTGTGTTCGATCCTTTCCTCTGGTTTCAATGTAATTTCGTCTATCCAGATATTCGTTATAGCTTTTTTCGGAACGCTTTATCACGTTGCTCGCCGCCATAACCATCCCGGCCAGAATGATGGCTCCGAAGGCAACGACCAACATGGCAACCAATGCCTCTGCAAGGGTCTCTCCTTTTTGGGATAACAAGGGATTTTTATCTTGTTTTTTTGTCATAGCATTTTCTACCATCATTTCATCCGCGATTTCGCCATCGCCGAATTAGTTTCCTGTACTCGTTGTACTCTCCGTTTTTCCCTGATCCTTCCAGTACTCCTTGGCTTCCTGCCAGTAGATGGTTGTGACGATCTTGCGGTCATTATACTGCTCGGATATTCCGGGGATCTCCGTATTATTGGCATTTGAAGGCTGATACAGGTCAGATTTTGTTGATTCATAGTGCATCTGAATCGTCGGCTGCAGATAAAGCTCATCCTTTAACGGATAGACATCCTTTGAACCGGAATCCTGCGCAGCCGCCTGTAATGTCACCTTGATGGAAAAATCCCTCTGCATCGAGATCGTTGCAGTGACTGCATTTTTTTCTGCATCAGTCTTCTTGTCTTTACCATCTTTATCACCGTTTGCGCTGTTTAAATACAGCTTCAACGTAATTGTTTTATATTGCTCTTCATTTCCAGTCGGCACCCAGGAGAAATCAGAATCGGTAATGAATTGCATCCCATTCCCTGAACCATCGCCATCTTTTCCCAGAACAATATCCGCAAAGCTTCCAGTCGAAGAATTCTCCCATGCTGCCTTAATCTGTAACCAGTAATCCCGATAGAGACATTCGGCCCAGTTTTTCTGCAATCCCACAAAATCCGTAATAGTAGCTGCTGTGCTATACCCGTCTTGATAGACCGCAGTCGCAGTACCATCTGTTTTGTATTTTGCAATATAGGATGTGTTCTGATATACCCCATATGCATTCAGATCATCCCCCGGCTCCTGCCCGGCCTCTTCCACATACTGCATGGAATCCAGAATGACCTCTTTTGCTGATTCCAGTGCATACCGCTGATTATCGCCGGACACAATCCCCTTCATCCTCCCGGCAGAGCTGAGTGCTGCGGCCAGAATCACAGATCCGACTACTGCGCTTACAATGAAGAAGAGCAGAGCAGCCGCAAGGGATGCTCCGCTTTCTGATTGAATCTTCTGTTTGCACAATCTACGTATCCGCATATGACTATCCTGTGTGCTGCTATCCGAAAATCAGGCAAGTTAATATGGCTAGTTATTTAAAAATCGCTGTACCAGGATCTGTGCATGCGAGCCAGGATGCTCGCACAGATGTGCCCTCACTGGACAGGTTCGTCTGTCCAACAATCGAATGAGATTCGAACTGCCTTACTCCTCTGTCGTCTCTTCGACGGCTGCGCTCTCAAAATCGATGCCATCCGTGCTGGTCGCATTATAGGTGGTCTCGTAAAAGGTTGCCGTGAGGTCCACTCGCACGCCGCTGTTGCTGAGACTGGCATCCGCACTGCTGCCGCTGCCGGAGGCCGGTGAGAGGTTGATGTCCTGAATGAGGCACCGGTATCCGCAGTTGTAGAGAGCATCGATCATCTCTCTTGCCTTGGCGTAATTCGCAGCCTGAAAGCCGATGCTGACGTTTCGCCGAACGGTGGTGTCGCCACTCGTTGCCGTCGGCGTACTAAAGCTGACATCGAGCTGCTCGGCATCCGCAAAGATGTTATTCAGGGCGATCAGCTCATTTTTCTGATTGTTGTAGGTGGCAACCACGCCGGAGGATTCCTTGCCGGAGTCGATGGCTTTCTCCATCTGCTCCATGCTGGCTTTCTTAACCAGCAGGCTGTCTCTTTCTACCTCCAGAATGGATGTGTCGTACTGAATTCTGGCCGTCTGCAGTCCCTTGTAAACGAACTGATAGTAAAAGAGTCCGATGAGGATTGCTGCCAGGACGAGGAGCATGATCTCCTCGGAACGTTTGAGATTTCTCATTCCGCGCCTCCTTCCACTTCCGTCTGTGCAAGGTCGGATGCTGTGCCTTCCTTTACGTTCTCAATGGCCTCGGAGAAGAAATTGGAGCCGGAGTCGTTATTTTGCTCGGTGTCCTCCAACGTCTCAGATGCATCGGCAAAATAGATCGTCATCGTCGATGTGATCTGTTCCGGTCTCACCGTCTGCTGGCTGTCGGTGTTCTTGGTTGCCGCATTGGATACTACGACGTAGTTCACAATACTGCTCTTCTCCAGATTCTCCACGACAGCGGATACGCTGGAGAGGCGGTTGGAATTGATGGTGAGGGTTGCCACGTTGCCGGACATGCTGCAGTTGACAAGGGCTCCGGAATGAAGGAGCTCATCCTCAATAAGATCCAGCATTTTCTCGCGATCCTGCTGCAGGATCTCTTCTGCATTCAGATAGCTGTTGCCGTAGTGGGAATATTCCACGCGAACCTCCTCGTAGTCTACAAGAGAGGTCTGGATCTCCAAAATCTCATTCTCCATGCTGTGGTAGTTGGATTCCAGTCGGTTCATCTCGTCGAGCTGCCCTTGCACCACGAATTTGCTGAACAAGGCAACACAGAACATGAATACGAGGAAGATGAGGATTTCTATGATGTTCTTGCCGGTGTGTTTCTCTTCAATGAAGAGATTGATGGATGTCTTGGAGGGAACGTGCGCGACCTTCACCTCTTTTTGTTTTTTTGCCATAGTCAACTCAACCTCTGCCGTATATTGGATTCATATCCGACCCCGCAAGGAGAAATTCGCGAAGGCGATTTCTCTAAAACGCGAAGATTGCCCGAGTGATTGACAGCTCCGCTGTCAATCACTCGTAGGTAGGAGGATCTGCTGCTAAGCAGATCTGAGTACCTCACTCGTAGGTAGGAGGATCTGCTGCTAAGCAGATCTGAGTACCTCACTCGTAGGTAGGAGGATCTGCTGCTAAGCAGATCTGAGTACCTCACTCGTAGGTAGGAGGATCTGCTGCTAAGCAGATCTGAGTACCTCACTCGTAGGTAGGAGGATCTGCTGCTAAGCAGATCTGAGTACCTCACTCGTAGGTAGGAGGATCTGCTGCTAAGCAGATCCGAGTATCTCTTATTCCAGAATTGCTCCATATCCTTGCATCATAACCTGCAGGCCCCGTTTGTGTTCTGCGGTATCTTCCGGCAGGAGATCCGTCAGCGGACGGATCGGAAGTCCTGTTGTCTCTTCCACCTCAGATACCAGCTCTGTGCTGATAACGCGTCCATAGTAATAGATCGCATCGATGTTGTTCCGGGGATTGTTGTAGTTGTAAAAGTTAATGACACGCATCACCTCGGTTGCAAAGTCGCCCAGCAGATCCAGAACGGCCTCGCTCCCGAGCACATTGTCCTGGTTGCGATCCACCATGAGCTGTGCGATGTGAATGTCAACACCCTTCTCTCTTGCTACAACCTCGCAGGCCCTCTTTTCGTTGATGTTCAGGTTTCTGGTAATTTCATAGGCACCATTCGAATAGAAATGGAGCTTAACCTTATCGTATTCAATGCAAAGGACAGCATAGTCCTGGAATACCGTTGTGTTCTCGGGAAGCTGCGAGCCGATGGTCTGGGCAAAGCCTCCTGCCGCAGACTGGACCGCGCCGCCTGCACTGCCGGTCGTTCCTGAGGCAACAGTGCCGAATGCCGATGATCCGGGAGTAGTTGTTCCGGGAGCTGTCCCGATACCGACCGGTCCTGCCGCTGCACCTTCCGCTGCCTGCGTACCTGTCGCACCGTTTTGTGCGCTGCGGAGCCTTGCCTCTTCTGCCGCACGTGCAGAGAGCTCTTCTACCGACAGGCCACTCTTTCGGTGCATGCGATCCAGAGCCTTTTTCTCATTCGATGCCGCCTTGGCCTCCTCTTTGCGGAGCCTTGCCTGTTCCTTTTCCTCGAGTGCGAGTCGTTTTTTGCGAACAGCGGGGTCCTCCGGAGGCAGAACAATTTGCTGCACGGTTAACACGTCCGGAACCAGCTTGACCAGCGTGAGTCCCGCACGTTTGCACATGTTCTTGTATTCCGCCACCTGGCTCTTGGAGAAGGCGGCGATGAGGAGTTCCATTTCCTTGTTGTCAGAGGACAGAACAGAATAGTCGAATACGTATTGATCGGTATCTTCCTGCAGATAGTCGTGGAATTCGTACGGCATATTGATCTGCAGCTGCTGCGCGCTCATGCGAGGAAGGCGGACTCTTCGGATATGATAGGTTTCCGAAGGGAGAACGATGACGGCCTTGCGGACATGAATTTTGCTGCGCTTTACCACTTCACGAAGGTAGTCTGCCAGGGCATGAAATGCGACAATTCTGCCGCCTACCACCATATTGTCCGGCATAACCTCCTGAATCGTCCGGGTAACCTTCTTCCCGTTCATGACGACGATTTTCAGAAACCGGTCCTCTACATCAATTCCAATATATTTGGCTGCCATAGATTTCCCTGTCCGTTTCTATAAAGATGAGATAATGACTGTGAATTCACTCCTGCGCCCGGCAGGAGAAGGCCATAATCACGACACATTATTGATTTTGGTCAAAATTCCCGATAGTCATACGTATTTATGATAGTAGCACAAGCCATTGTGGTTAACAACAGTTGTCCGTACCAAATGCTCCCTCAAAAGTATCTATTCACACATCCGGGGTCCATGTTCAAAGCCGGTACTGATGAGCACATTTGGAAATCTTATTGTGCCTCATTGTAGATATGCACGGATACATTCCGCTTTTTCAGCATCAAAAGCCACACATTGGCATCGTGAAGGCCATTCCTGTCCAAAGAAAAACGTAACTGTTTAGCGGCGACCTCCGGCCAATTGCATTGCTCCATGGACGCTACAACAGGTTCAAATACCAGTTTACAGCGCCATCTCCCCAATAGAGGCAGATCATCATTCCGATCGCAATGGCAGGGCCGAACGGTATTTTGCCCTTTCGCATGAGGGCGACCAGCAAAAGGCCGATCACACAGGAAATGATGAGGCACAGCAGGCCGTTTAAGGGTCCCAGATACAGGCCGACCGCAAAGAACAGCTTGATGTCCCCGCCGCCGAGGCCTTCCTTGCCGGCTACCTTCTCGAAAAGGAGCGAAATAACGAGAAGGCCCCCGCCAAGGAGCAGCGCACCGCCAAGACTCTGAAGGAGTGCAGGACCAAGAGCTGCCAGCGCAGAACCGGTCTTGCCGGCCACAAAGACTGCTGTGGGGCCGTCGGCGCTCTGTGTCATCAGGACTGCAGCGGCCAAGGTGGAACCGTCTGCTCCGCCGATTCCCAGTTCAATAAAAGGGAATGTCACCGCATAGACCACGATCAGTGCGATCACGAATCCGTTTGGGATCCGGTAGGATTCCAGATCCACCAGTGACAGGGCAAAGAGGATACAGATCACCGCCAGCACGCGGATTGTCTGCACCGTCAGGCCGAATCGCAGGACACAGGAGAGCCACCACAAGGCACTCAGAATCTCCGTTACCATGTAGCGGGGCGAGATCTTCTCTCCGCAGTAGCGGCATTTCCCCTTCAAAAAGAGATAGCTGAACACCGGCACCAGATCGACCGCCTTTAGCGGATGCCCGCAGGTTGCGCAGTGGCTGCGGCCATTCCAGATCTTCTCGCCGTGCACGATGCGCCAGGCCATGCAGTTCAAAAAGCTCCCGAACACAGCCCCCAGAATCAGGGTCATGATCACAACATATCCTGCCAGAATCGGTACCTGCTGCAATTCCTGAAAAGTCATCCTTGTTCCTCCTGCAAACGCTGTCTGTCCTTTTCCAGCTCATCCAGCTGTTTCGTCGTCAGTGCATTGTGCTCCTCTACGGTCATCAGATCATAATCGAGAACGGTACACTTCTTGCCAGTCCAGCGAATGTTGAGGATCTCATTGTCCTTGAAGGTAATGGCAATGAGCTGCGCTCCGCCGTTATCCTCCCCAAGGTTCGGAACGCCCTTTGCGCCGGTTTCGCCCTTTTGGTTCTGTGCCTCTTCGCTGCGCCCGTAAGGCTGAATGGAATCGATCTCATCCAGTGGGAGGCACTTGTGATTAAGCTCATCGTAATAGTAAGTGACGAGCCCCGGATTCCCGTCCTGCAGATAGGTAATAGAGGCCACGTCTCTTGCTGTCGCAACGCTCGTAGAATCCATCTCGACCTTTGCATCCCGAAGGTGCTGCTGATATCCCGGAATCACAACGAACAGAATGGTCGCCGCGATCACGGCTGTCAGCATGATGGCAATGGCAACGATCATGCCTTGCTCGTCCCGGAGCTGCCTTTTAATTCTGCCGAAAGGCTCCCCGCTGCGTCTTCTCTTCCCGTTCTGATTCATGGTTTTCCCTCATATCCTTTTGTCACTCGAACAATGTGTCTCCGGCAGATCCTCGCTCCGTGTCACATCATCAGCAGCAGTGCTCCTGCTGCCACGCCGACCGCATATCCTGCGATCACATCCTCCGGGTAATGGACTCCGCCCAGTACCCGGCAGCCCGCGATCACGGCAGATAAGATCAGGCAGATCATTCCCAGCACCGGGTTCGCCCGCAGTGCGCACATGGCGATCATCGCCGCGGAGAACACATGGCGGCTCGGCATCGAGTGCCCGGTTCCGTCCCGGTGAATCAAAGGCTCAATGTCCCACTCCTCGTACGGTCGCTTTCGATCGATTTTACTGCGGATCAGACTGAAAATAACGAATGCCGCCCCCGGGATCACCACATAAGGCAGCGTCTCCTGCAGGCCTGCGCAAAAGAGCTGCCACACAAGGAATACCGGATAGAAGATCTCCATCACATAGCGCAGTACCCGGTCGGTTCCCTGCAGAATCCGTACGCCGCCCTGGCTCTGGCGGATCCCTTCTGTCATTCTATTGTAGAATTCCTCGTAGTTTCTGTTTCGCATCTCTTATGTTCTTGCTGCATCGCTGTCCACACATCAGCCAATCAGCGGGTCCTGGCGGAGATGTCCGCTGTGAGGGCGCAATGTCATTCCTGTTTTATATTGCTCCATTGGTGGAATCTGTCGTTGTTTTTGTATCCGTGACATTCGCAGCCAACACCTCATCCGTTTCTTCGTCCCGCAGATCCTCCAGCATGATCCGCTGCATTTCCTCTACGGTTGGCTTTTCGAGCTGAGCAACCCGCCTTGCCTGGTTCGTAATGATGGTCTCGAACAGGTTCCGTACGGCTCTTGCGTTGGCAAAGTTCTCCGGAGTTTTCGATTTCTGGAGCATGATCAGGGTTTTTACCTGGTCTCTTGCCTCCGGATCCGGAATATACTGGTATTTGCTGCAGTTAAGGTCAAAGATCTGCAGCAGCTCATCCACAGTATAATCCGGGAATTCAATGAACTTGTTAAAGCGGCTCTTTAAGCCCGGATTGGACTGAATGAATGTCTCCATGGGGCCGGTGTAACCGGCGACGATCACGACAAAGTCCTCTCGGTGATCCTCCATGGCTTTCAGCAGCGTATCGATGGCCTCCTGGCCAAAGTCGGTCCCGTTCTCAACATTACGCGCCAGGGAATAGGCCTCATCAATAAAGAGAACGCCGCCCATGGCCTCTTCAATCTTTTTCTGGGTTTTCACCGCTGTCTGGCCAACATACCCTGCCACCAGTCCCGAGCGGTCGCATTCGACGAGCTGGCCTTTGGATAAGACACCGATCTGTTTATATAATCTTGCGAGAATTCTGGCCACGGTAGTCTTGCCGGTTCCGGGATTCCCTGTGAATACGAGATGCATGGAGACAGGAACGGTCTTCATCCCAGCCTCCTTGCGGAGCTTTTGAATTCTGGTAAAATCATAGAGCTCTTTTACGTCGTGCTTGATCCCGGAAAGACCGATGAGTTCATTCAGATCCTCCATGGGATCAGTCTCCGGTTCAGTCTGTTCCTGTGCCATGCTCTGCTCTGTTTTCTCTTCCATCTTCTGTTCCGTTTTCTGTGACGAGGACTCCAAAGAGCTGCTTTCTTCAGGATTCATTATTTTCTTCCTTTGTGCCTCATTCTGCTCCCCGTTCTCTGCGGCAGCTCCGCCCTGTCCGGCCTCTGTGCCGGATCCTTTGTTGGCGTTTTGAATGGAATTCTGCTTTCCGGAAAGGTAGGGTGTTAAGGCCATCAGCTTGTCCAGGTTTTCCTTGCGCAGCTTGACCTCCATTTCCTGCAAAGCCTTCATCGCTTCATCCATGGCATCCACAGAGGATCGCATACGGTCTGCAGAGCTGGGAGCTGCAGCGCCTGGTTTAGCTGCGGAGCCCGGTTTGGCTGCAGAATCGCTATTTATGCTCGTTTTCGAAGAATCGTTTTCGCCACCGGCCAGCCCATTTGAAGACTTCTCGTTTTTCCCGGCTTTTTTGTTGTTTCCATAAAGATCCTGATACATATCAGAAAATAAATTGTTGTCCACTGACAACTCCCCTCTTCAGCTGATTTTGGTATCTGTTTTGCCACATTGATAAATCGTCACCTTTATTTCACACAATCCCTCTGGTGTGCCTGCTCTTTTCCGTGCCTGCACACATCGGCCAGGCAGCATTTGTCGCACTGGGGCCTTCTGGCAATGCAGACGGCTCTTCCGTGGTCCACGAACCGGTGGCAGAGCTGGTTGCCCTCCTTTGGAGGAATGATTTGCCACAGAGCCTTTTCCACCTTGCCTGGGTCCTTTGTGTCATCCACAAGGCCGATGAGATTGCAGAGCCGAATGCAGTGCGTGTCCGTAACAATGGCAGGCTTCCCGTAGATGTCTCCCAGGATCAGATTGGCGCTCTTTCGCCCAACGCCGGGGAGTGCCAGCAGCTCATCCATTGTGTCCGGTACGATATCCTGATATTGCTCATGCAGCAGGCGCATGCAGGCACTGATGTCCCTTGCCTTGGACCTGCCAAGGCCGCAGGGGCGCACAATCTCCTCGATCTCCTCCGGCTCCGCCGCAGCAAGTGCTGCCACGCTCGGATAGACCTTTAACAGATCCGCCATAACTACGTTGACTCTGGCATCGGTGCACTGCGCCGCAAGGCGCACACTCACCAGCAGCTGCCAGGCATCCTTGTAATCCAGCGAGCACCCGGAATCCGGATATTCCGTTTTCAGCCTCTCGATCACAGCGAGAGCCAGTTCCTTTTTATCCACGATTTCTACCCTTGCTGCAGTCACCTCATACAGCGTTTACCAAATAACCGGCCATACACCACTCACCGTTTCGTAAACGAAATTCGCAGCTGCCATCCTCACTTGATAAAATCTTCTCCCAGTGCCGCATCCTCGCCCATGAGAATCTTCATCGCGCGGTACTGGTCCTTCACTGCAACCTCCAGGTGGTAGACCTTGCGCTCCTCCTCGTGGTTCACATAATGGCCATCTGCCCAATCCGCCGTTTTCATCTGCGGACCGCTGATCACAAGGGGCGCACCGGTCGACCAGGAATTCGTCCGAATCCCGGCATCCTTTAGCTGCTGCTCCTTACGTGCAATCTCCTCCTTGCCGCCATCGGCAAGCGTTACTCGTTTCTGCAGGAAAAAAAACATACTACCTCCCATCTTGCCTGTTGCCGACGACGGGTCCTGGCGGAGATGTCCGCTGCAGGGACGACTCTCGTCTCCGTTCGCAAGACCTAGTGGTACTAAGCTCGCAAAGGACACTCGCAAGTACCAAGGCTTGCGAAAGGCCCTGCAGCCGGACATTCTGCCGCCACCCTGTCGCCGGCAACCAGTAAACTCTGCTCTCATTTCAGAATCGGGCTCATCGCTCCGCAGCTCAGGATCGTGATCGACTGCGTTGCTCTCGAGATCGCCGTATACAGGCGATGGCAAGGCAGCTCGCCTTCCGGATAAGTCTTCTCATCGGCATCCGGCAGGATCACGTGGTCGAACTCAAGTCCTTTTGCGTACGCCAGGGTGATAAGAATCGCTCCGCTCTTCGGGATAGACTCCTCCTTGCCGACGATGTGGGGCGTGTTCTCGCCCATGACGGTCTGGAGCTTTGCACGAACCCGGTCGAGGCTCTTTTTATCTGCGCAGACAATCGCCGTGATGCCCGGTTCCTTGCTCTGCGTCTCAATCGCAGTTACCAGGTGCTGCAGCCATTCCTCCTTTGAGGCAGCCGCAATGAGGCAGGGCTCTGTCCCCGGCCGCTGTACGGACTGGGCCTGGAGTCGTTTTTTTGCAGGAAGGATTCCTGCGAACAGGGCCGTAATTTCCGGAGAGGAACGGTAGCTCGTCTGCAAAGGCAGTTCTACCGTTTCCTTGCCCTTTTCCCGGAACAGCTCGTGAATTTCAGAAAAGGCCACATTCCCTTCGCGGATTGACTGGAATTCATCGCCCAGGAGCATGAATTTAGCGTTGACAAAATAACGTGCGAACACCATCAGCTGTGCCTTGGTGTAGTCCTGCACCTCATCGATGCACACATACCGCGCCGTGCGGTCACATTCACCTGTCAGCGCCATGTGCAGGTAGAACCACTCGATGGAGGTCAGCTTCTTTTTGCCAAGGATCCGCTGGCCGATGTGCTCGATGTTCAGCCACCCGCATTCACGGATCATCTTGAAGGCACCGCCGTAATTGTTCTGAATGCGGTTCTCCTCCCGTTCATCCATAGGAGTAGCCGAGGATTCATCGATTCCGGCCGTTTCTGCAGTCTCTTCTGCCTGCTGCTCTGCCTCATCGTCATCGCTGGTATAGCGGTCGTCTTCTGTTTCGCCTTTTGCCCGCTTCCTGTGAAGAGCGCGCTTGGCCTCGTCCAGGAGCTCCTCGACGGTAACCTGGATCAGCCGGACACCTGCGGGGATCTTGCCTTCACTTTGCTGCAGAATCTCCAGAATGCGGTCCGTGTTCAGGACCATTCTGCCCTTTTGGTCGATGGGGTTCAGGTCCGCCGTCTCAAAGGTAAAGGTCTGCAGGGCAGCATCGATTCGCTCCAGGCTCTCTGCCTTCGTATCAAGGCCGGGGTCCGGAATGGGATCGTGCACCATCTGCAGGAACTCCGTCCAGGTCAGCGTATTGGGGTTGCGCTCACCCATGTCCGGCAGCACGTTGTCGATGTACTGGCGGAACACCGGATTCAGCGTGATCAGATAGACCTGCTCCGGCCGAAGCGTTTTCCTCTGGTGATAGAAAAGGAACGCGATGCGCTGCAGCAGGACGGATGTCTTGCCGCTGCCCGCAATGCCGTTTACGAGAAGGACCGGAACGTCCGAATAGCGAATGACCGCATTCTGCTCCTTCTGAATGGTGACAGTGATGGCCTGCATCTTGTCGCTGTGCTGGCGGGAAAGGGAGGCGATCAGCATCGGATCCTCAATGGCCAGCTGCGTGTCAAAATACGCCTTCAGCTCGTCGTGCTCCAGATCGAACTGGCGCCGCAGCAGCAGGTCCACCGAAATCTTGCGGCCATCCACCTCATAGGAGGTCCTGCCGTTGTCCTGATTGTAATAGGTCTCTGCAATCGGCGATCTCCAGTCCACGATCAGCTGATCATAGCCGTTCTCTGAGATGGCACTGCGCCCGATATAATAGTCCTCGGGCTCCTCATCCGGTGCGAACTGCAGCCGCACCCTGGCAAAATACGGCGACTCTAACAGCAATTTAATCTTTTTCTGTTTTTCCGTCATGGCACCGGACTGGATGTTGTAGGTGTCAATGTAGCGGTTCCAGGTCTCGATTTCACCGTAGGATTCGGTCCGCACCTCGTCATCCGCCGTGTCATAGCGAATGTTCGTGAGAATGTCGGCCTTCTCTTCCACCGCCTTTTCATTTAATGCGGCAATGTCCTTTTCCAGTTCGGCATCCATTTCCCGGAGCTTGCGATAAATCCCGGTCAGATGCTCTTGCTCTTTGTTGAATATGTTTTGATCCATGATGTTCCTCGTAATTTCCCACGTCAGCAACAGGCACGGTGGGACACTATCTGAAATGAAATTCATCCTGTCATTATAGCATGAATCTGCATTGGTATATTTGTGACAGCATTGTTATACTTATAAAAACGTAACTGTTTAGCACCCATCTCGATTTTCCTTCGGAAAACCTCGATGTGGCTGGGCAGAGGAGCTCCGCTCCTTGCCCACCTGTCAATTTCAATCATGAATCCGTCCACAAGCGGCCGATTCATGTTGAAATCGCCAGGTGCTAAACAGATACATAAAAACAACCGTGCTTGCGACCGGAGGTTATGTATGCCACCGATTTCTTTGTTTCGCGGAATAAAATCACCATGTACTACAGTGATCATAATCCCCCGCATTTTCATGCTGAGTACGCAGATAACAAGTGCATTGTTGATATTCAGGAGGGCTGCGTTATTCAAGGTGCGCTTCCTGCTCGTCAGCTAAAATTATTGCTCGCATGGAATGAATTACACCGCGATGAACTGATGCAGAATTGGGAACTGGCAAAAAATGCTCAGCCACTCATTCAAATTGCTCCGCTTTGAATTTCTGCAGAAAGGAGAATCTCTATGAACTATTACCCTGTTGTTGTTCAGGCAATCCCCGCCCCTAACCAAAACATATATGTCTATTTCTCCGACGGGCATATCCGTCTATATGATGTAAAACTTATGATTGCAGCCGGAGGCATTTTTTCTGTGCTCTCGGATGACTCCTTTTTTCATGACAAGCTTACTGTGATGAATGGAACTGCTGCATGGGATCTTTCCGGAAATCACGATCCTTCCAACTGCATCGACATTGATCCATTCGAATTATATTCTGCTGCAACCGTTTCCGATCCTCTGGATAACCTCGAATCCTCTCCCACTCGTTCTGCCTGATCAGTGTGTTCACGCACCTGATCAGGCGCCCCAACACACTTTCGTCACATTTCCATGACAGATCCGTCACATTTTCCAATTACCATCCTGTTGTATTGAAAAGATGCAGGGTTCACCGTCCAACCTTCGAACGAGAGCATGCTCTCCCCATCGTTGGACCTTTTAACCCCGCTGCTAAATCATCCAACAGGGAGGTAATTCACTATGACCAGCAACACCTGCAACCCGTTCAAGCGGGCCGGAGTCGCCATTGCGACCTCTGCGCTCCTTCTGGCAACGCCCTTGACATCCTTTGTCAGCATGGCCGCCGAGACCGATACTGCGGTTACCCAGACCGTCATTTCGTCCGGCCTCACCATGAGCACCGACTACCCCGGCATTTCGGTAAAGGCCGGCAGTTCTGTCAGCTTTTCTCTGGACTTTGCCAACTCCGGAACCGGCGAAGCAGTGGAGCTCTCCTCTTCGAAGCTCCCGGACGGCTTTGAGGGCTATTTCCAGGGCAACAGCCATACCGTGTCCAGCACCTATGTCCAGAACGGTTTAAACGACGGCCTTGTCACCTACAACGTGACTGTTCCCGAGGATGCCAAGGACGGTGATTATGCGATCACTCTGTATGCAAAAGGCTCCTCCAAGAGTGCGTCCATCACTCTGAATCTGAATGTTACGGAGCTGAACCTCGGTGCCAGCACCATGGAGACAGATTATGAAGACCAGGAAGGCGCAGTCGGCACTTCCTTCTCCTTCTCCTCCACGCTGACCAACAACTCCACCGAGGATCAGTCCTATGCCATGAGCGCTGACGCACCGGACGGCTGGACCGTGACCTACACAGCCTCTGACGGATCCACCAGTGTATCTGCCATTGACGTTGAGGGAGCATCCAGCTCCAGCTTTACCGTCAAGGTAACGCCTTCCGAGAATGTTGATGCCGGAGAGTACGTCATCCCCATCACCGCAACATCCGCCAATGAGACGCTGACGATGGATCTGAAGGTCACCATCACCGGCAAATATGCCATCTCCATGACGACACAGAACGAGACGCTCTCCTTCACAGCCAAGACCAACAAGAAGACCTCCGTTGTTCTGGAGGTTAAAAACGACGGCAATGTCGATCTGACTGACATCAACCTGACGGCCTCCGCTCCCACTGACTGGACCGTTGAGTTCTCCGAGAGCACCATCGACAGCCTCGAGGCCGGTGCAACCAAAGAGGTCACTGCCTATGTGACGCCTGCACAGACCGCCATCAGCGGCGACTATGTTGTCACCATGAAGGCCGCCGCCTCCGAAACCTCGAATTCCTCGAGCTTTCGTGTCACCGTAGAGACACAGACCGTGTGGGGAATTGTCGGCATCATTATCATCCTGGCGATCTTTGCCTGCCTGTATGAGGTATTCCGTAAATTTGGGAGGCACTGATTCATGACAACCAACAATGATTCTATGATCACCATCACCAACCTCAGCAAATATTATGGTGACGTGAAGGCCGTGAATCATCTGGATCTGGAAATCAAACGAGGAGAGGTGTTCGGCCTCTTAGGCCCCAACGGCGCAGGCAAAACAACGACCACGCTGATGCTCCTCGGTCTCACGGATCCCACGGCCGGCCATGCCACCATTGACGGCCTCGACTGCACCAAGGAGTCCCTGGCGGTTAAGAACAAGGTTGGATATCTGCCGGACAATGTAGGCTTTTATCCCGCCATGTCCGGAAGAGATAACCTGATTTTCTCCGGACGGATGAACGGTCTGGACAAAGATGCCGCCATTAAAAAGGCAGATGCCATGCTGGAGCGTGTCGGCATGACCTATGCCGCAGACCGAAAGGCCGGCACCTATTCCAGAGGTATGCGCCAGCGCCTCGGCATTGCAGATGTTCTCATGAAGAGTCCGCAGATCATCATCATGGATGAGCCGACTGCCGGAATTGATCCTTCGGGTGTTCGCGAGATTACAAAGCTCATCCGCGAGCTCGCCGAAAAAGACGGCATCACCATCATGATCTCTTCCCACGATCTGTATCAGATTCAGCGCATCTCCGACCGCGTCGGCATCTTCGTCAAAGGGCGTCTCATCGCCTGCGGACGGATCGATGAGCTGGGCAAACAGCTGATGAGCAAGGGCCTTTTCATGTTCGATGTCATCTGCGAAAAGAACGGTGAAAAGGTCTGGGACGAGGCATTCCAGAACATGATCCGTTCCATCAAAGGCGTCACCATCATCGGTCGGCGCGTCGACGGAATGGTTCACATTGAGGCCACCAGGGATATTCAGAAGGAGCTCCTAAGGGCCCTTGTCGATGCGGACTACACCGTTCGCGAAATGCATCAGGAAGGCGGTGACCTGACTGAAATTTACCGCAAATATTTTGAAGCCGCAGAGGCAGAGGAAGGAGGCAGTCACCATGGCACAAACACAGGCAATGGAGCCGCAGCAGAAGCCGGCACCGATAAGCTCAAAAAAGTTGCCGGACGGCTTACAGCAGTTTTTAAAGAAGGAAACAAGTGACGCCGCAAAGCGCAATCGTCACGGAATGTATATTCTCTTTCGCAAGGAGCTCTCGGAGCACCTGCATTCTGTGCGGTTTCAGATCCTGTTCCTGCTCCTGTTAGTGGTCAGCTTCATGAGTCTCTACGGTGCCGTGCAGTCCCTGGCCTCTGCCGCACAGCAGACCTCGGACGGCACCACGGCCTTGTCAGATTATCTGTTCCTGCTCCTGTTCACCACCAGCGGCTCCAACATTTATTCCTTCTCGACCTTCATGGGATTTTTGGGACCGATCGTCGGCATCATGCTGGGCTTTGATGCCATCAATGAGGAGCTGGCACAGGGGACGCTGAACCGCCTCGCGGCGCAGCCGATCTATCGTGACACCATCATCAATGCTAAATTCCTGGCAGGTGCAGCCGCAACCGCAATCACCGTCTTTTCCATCGGCGGCCTCATGACGGCGGCCGGGCTGATCTCCACGGGTCTGATTCCCACCGGCGAGCAGGTAGCACGCCTGATTCTGTTCTTTGTGGTAACCGTGCTCTACATCTGCATGTGGATGGCGGTTGCTGAATTTTTCTCCGTGGTATGCCGGCATGCTGCAACCGCAGCCCTTGCCTGCATCGCCATCTGGCTGTTCCTGACGATGTTCCAGAGCCTTGTCGCTTCCGGAATTGCCGCTGCAATCTACCCGACAAGCGGCTTTGCAGGTCAGGCGAACATCCTCAAGTATTATCAGCTGAACACGGCGCTGTGCAGATTGTCTCCTTATTACCTCTTCAGTGAGATCATCTCCATTGTCATGAACCCGAATGTACACTCCACGAGCATTGTCTCGATTCTGGAGAGTCAGGAAGGTGCTCTTAGCAGCTACCTGACCTTCGGGCAGAGCCTCTTGCAGATCTGGCCGCACATCGTGGCGATGCTGGCGCTGACGGTTGTCGCCTTCGCGGCCGCCTACATCGCCTTCATGCGCAAGGAGATCCGGGCATAAATAATCTTCCGCCCTCGACAGGGTGGCGGAAACATTTTCTATATCCCGTAACAAAGAGCGCCCGGCAGGCAAAGGCCTGTCGGGCGCTCTCGTTATTTTGCTCTTAAAATCCTCTATTCCTCCGGCGCCTGTTCGCGGGTGGTCAGGAGCCGAATTCCGTTGAGCTCGATGTCATCCTGCACCGGAATCAGAATGTACTCTCTTCCGTCAATCACCTTGGTGGTGATCATCGCAGCCATTTCTGTTTTCACCGAAATCTTTACGCTCGGCGATTTGAGCTCCATGACCGTCTTGCCGGCGATGTTCTCGGCATGGAAGGTCTGTCCCTCTCCCATTTCCTGTTCGTAGACTTCTTCGAATTTATCCAGAACCTCCGGCTGGACACCGGTGTCGCTGAGGATCCTGCGCACTTCAGTCTTGCCCAGCTCCAGGGTTTCGTCCTTTTCCTCGCTCTGCCGAACCAGCTCGTTCAGGGAATCGGTGAGGTTCTTAACCGTTTCAAAATCACAATCGCGCCCCAGCGTTTGCTCCACAAGACCCGTGAAGAGCTCTCGCTGCACGCTTTCGGTAAAGGGCATATCGCCGCCGATGAGCCCGTCCATCAGCTCCGGATGGCGCTCGTCTTCCTTTTTCGCATAGTAGAGAATGGAATGGATGTCTGCTCCCCGGTCATGGAAAGCGGGATACAGAAAACCCAGTTCCGGCATCTGAACACCGAGGTCACTCTTTTTGTTCACAAAGGTCAGGGTCTCTTCGTCATAGCAAAGGCCTTCCTTGACCTCTACCACCGGGCAGATGCAGCAGATCATAAAGGAATAGACATTCTCGCTGGCATCCTCCATATCAATGCCGTCTGATGTTCTGCCGGGAACGTCGTAAACGCCGTGGGCCAGCACGATAAGATGCCGGCCGGCCAGATCGAGGTTCTCCAGAATATGGCTGAAGAATTCGTTGTTTAACTCCTCATCCCGGTAATCCGACCGGAGCATGCGGAACATCATCGCCTGCTTGCCGCCTGCGGATTCCTCCTGAAGCGGAAACTCCATGGTGAACAGGTTCTTGCCGATCTTGCCGGTGAGAGCCTTGCGGAACAGTTCGCAGTACTTTTCCAGTTCCTCTTCCGGAAGGGCCCGAAAGGTTTCCTTCAGCTGGGTGATGATCGTTCCGTCCTCTCCCACAAAGCAGCCCGTCATCCTGTCGATGACGCACTTACTCTTCGTCATTGTCTTTCTGATTTCCTGTATCTCTTTCCGGTCCATGCTCCGCCACTCCTTCTGACTGCCCGATCCGGATCCCTACTGCCAAAAAAAGCGTAAAGGTTTCGCATCCGATCCGGCAGAAGCGTTGTTTTCTCCGAATTCACACAGACGCTATTGTCACCGCAAATTGCCTGCTTTGTCAATCTAAGAGTTCCGGACCGCAAGCTTACTGTCCGCGCGCCAGCTAGAAGCAGGGTTTATTCTTTTGCGTGATCTGCGCTTATTTCTTTCCCCCACCTTGCCGTCAGGAGGATTGCTATGACCACCGACAGCACCATCGTCACGGCATGGGAGAAGGCAATGCCGGTTGCACCGAACAGGTAATCCATCAAAAAGAGTACCGGCAGGAATACCAGTCCCTTGTCCAGAAGGGACACCACGATAGCATAGGTTGCCTTGCCGGTCGCCTGCAGGAAGGTCTGGCAGGTCTGGTAGATGGCATACACCGGTCCCACGCACACACTGGCAATGACGAACAGCTCACCGCAGGCAATGACGTTCTCGTCCTGAATGAACACTCCCACCATCGAACGGCGAAACACCACAATAAGGCCGGCCAGCATTCCTCCCGCCAGCACACACACGAGCATCATTTTCCGCCGAATTTCATACATTCTCTCATCGTTCTTGCTGCCGTAATTGTAGGAGATCGCAGGCTGCATTCCCATGCAAAAGCCCATAATCAGCATGGTTACAATGAGTCCCAGCTTGCCGGCAACGCTCTGTGCGGCAAGGTAGGTGGAGCCGTGTGCCACCATGAGGCGATTCTGCACGGCACTGGACACGCTGCTGAGGATCGTTGAGAACGTCATCGGAAGTCCCAGTGTCATAACAGGGAGGACGATCTCCTTCCGGAAACTGCCGCAAAAGCGCTTCTCCTCTTCTTGGTTCGAACCCTCTTCGTTTCGTCCCGTTCCCCCGGTCAATAGTGTCTCCTGCCCTGCATCTACAGCAGTTCCGTGCAAATGACTGCCTCTTAGCTGCGGCATGAATTCCGGCTTTTTGCACTTCAGGATCCAGATCACCAGGGCAAAGCTCATTGCATTTCCCAGTACCGTTGCAAATGCTGCTCCGAACACGTCCCAGGAGAAAACAAGGACGAAGAGTCCGTCCAGTACAATATTCAGAAGGGTTCCGGAAAGACTGGCAATCATAGGTGTTGCCGCCTCTCCGTCCGAGCGCAGAATGTTGCCGTAGGCCTGGGAGAACAGGACAAACGGACTCGAGAGTGCAAAGACACGCAGGTATGTCATCGCATCCGACAAGAATTCCTCCTCCGCTCCAAGAGCCAGACACAGAGGCCTGGCAAAGGCGATCACTGCGGCGCCGTATGCAATCCCCACAGTCAAAGAACAGACGCTGCAAAAGCCGGAGATGGTGCGGATTTTGTCGTATTTTTTCTCCCCGAGGGCGATGGAAATGGAGGTTCCTCCGCCGATGCCGAACAGTGTTCCGATTCCGGAGAGGATGGTAAAGATCGGCATACAGATGGAGATGGCTGCAATCTTGTTCGGATCGCCGGTCTGGCCGATGAAAAAGGTATCCGCCAGGTTGTACAAGATCATGACAACAATCACAATCATTGACGGCACGGACAGCCTCAATATGAGCTGCCCGAAGGTTCCCTGTTCCATGATCTTTTCATTCTTCATAAAAACTCCTGTCCCGCATTTCCTGCGCAGCATTCTGTCCGCACGCCTTTTGGAATCACATTGGCAGCAGGATGGTGAGCCGCAGTGCTGTTGCATTAATCACGCGTAGGTGCTCTCCTCCCGGCATCGTTTTCAAAAATCGCATAAAGGATCTATAATAATCCGGTAAATGCTGTAATTCACGTGGTTAAGAATACTGTTATTTGCTAAAGAGTACCGCGTACGATATCCTGGTACAACCGTCAATCCCTGCAGGAGTGTAGCGTTAATGAATACAGAAAACAATAAACGATACCAGAATACGGAGGAGCGCATTCTGGAGGCCTATTCTCAGCTGACGAGGCAAAAGCTCCTGTCACAGATCACCGTCAGTGACATCTGCCGGCTGGCCGGCATCCACCGAACATCGTTTTACCGGCATTTTCAGGATTTGCCAGAACTCCAGAAAACGGTATCCATGGTACAGATGGAGCGGCTCCTCACGTCGTTTTTTAGCAAAGGACAGTGGAATCTGCGGGAGGGACTGACGGCGCAGCTGGAATTTTTTAAGCGGAATAAGGCTGTCATTCAGCGGAATCTTGATTCGATGACGGACATCCAGCGTTTTACGCGGTCCTTGTACATACAGACTGAGGATCATTTCCATGAACAGATGCTGATCCGTTATCAGTGCCGTTCTAAGGAGGAACTCGAATACCAAAAGGAGTTCCTTTCCATGGGAACCCTGGCCGTTCTGAAGCGATGGCTTCAATCCGATTGCCGGGAATCTGCCGCAGATATCGCGGATCTTCTGATTCGAAACTATTGATATTGCGATAATTTAGACTTTTTTCATAAGCTGTCCTTTGTTTTGTCCCTGTAAATCTGCTACACTGACCGACATGAACAAGAAAAATAACAAACAAATTATATGGACTCTGATCTCTCTTTTGCTGGCCATTCTCTCTATCTGGGCAGTTCTGGGGCAGAGTAAGGAGCTGAGTCTTCGCGATCTTTTCACAGAGCTTTTGGCCTGCCATCCACTCGGCCTTTTTCTGGCGATGCTGTGCATGTTCGGGTACATTGCCTTTGAGGGGCTTGCCATCTGGTATCTTTTGCGATACTGCGGCTACGACAAAACCGTCGGGCAGGGCATTCTCTACGCCTCTTCCGACATTTACTGCGCCGCCATCACGCCCTCGGCAACGGGCGGGCAGCCGGTCTGTGCCTGGTTCATGAAGCGTGACGGCATTCCGATGGGCTTTATCACTGCAGTTCTTGCGCTGTATCTGATCGCACATACCTTTGCTACCCTGGTGATCGGATTCCTGACAGTTCTCTTTAACCCGGGCTCCTTTGGGAGTCTCGGCCTTCTGGCTAAGATTCTGGTCATTCTGGGGTATCTGACCGTCACCGGCCTCGCGGTTTTGTTCATCGTCCTCCTGCGGAAGGCTTCCATGATCCAGCGTGTCGGAAACCGCATCATTGACTGGCTGACCAAAAAGGGCTGGGTCAAGAGAACGCAGCACTGGAAGGATCGGCTTGCCAATGTACTTTCGGATTACAGCACCTGCCTTGACGTCGTCAAGGGAGAAACCAAGGTGTTCGCAACACTCTTTGCCTTCACCCTGTTGCAGCGGCTCTCGCAGACTCTGGTCCCTGTCTTTGTGTATCTGGCACAAGGCGGTACGCTCCTTCATTCCGGACAGATCTTTGCCTCGCAGATCTATTCTGCGATCGGTTCCATGTGTATGCCGGTTCCCGGCGGCATGGGCATTGCGGACTACCTGCTGTTCACAGGGCTCCATGCCTTTCTGGATAAAGAGGCAGCCCTGCAGCTGGAGCTCCTCTCCCGCAGCGTATCCTTTTATCTGTGCGTATTCCTAAGCCTTATGATCGTATTGGCAGGCTATGTCAAGCGCCACAGAACTTACTTCCGCGTGAAGCGCTGAAAAAAACGCAGCGACGCGCATGCTAAATCGCCCTGCTAGGGGTCCACGGGCTGCGGCAGGGCAGCAAGATATGCGCAGTCGCGACCCTGCGGAACACATAAAGGGACGAAATCCCGGCAGGCCGCAGCGACGCGCATGCTTGCCGCCCTGCCGCAGCTAGGAACACACAAAAGGAGCGAGTACTCGATGAGTACTCGCTCCTTTTCTGCTCTTAGCCACTGACCTTTCGGCTCTGTCGTATTTTGCGCACAATCATCCAGACAATGATTCCGGCTCCGATTGCGGTCATAATCCAGCCCCAGACCGGCACCTGATGGATGTTGTAGCAGCGCACGTTGATCCACATCTGGTTCGTCAGAACGCTCTGCTCCGGTGTGAAATAACGCATGATGCTGGTGCGCTGAATCGTTTCGGTGCTGGGATACTGCGCCGCCAGCTGCCGGTCCTCCTGCTCGGCCGGTACCGTCAGGATGTAGAGATTTGCGTCGTCAGAACTCCCCGCATCCGACGCTCCGCCTTCTTTTGATGCACCTGCTGTCGTATCTTCCAAGGCATTTGCTGCGTCAGTATCCTCCTGAAAGAAATAGCTGACATCGTATTCCACGGTGTCCTCTTCGTCCTCTTCGGCGCCGTAGTTCCAGTCCAGGTACTCCAGAATCCTGGGATCCTCCCCACCGGAGATGACGGAGGTGTAACCGATAAAGTACATGTTGCGGATCGCATTGTCAGGACGGGAGACAAAGTTGATAAAGGCCTCGGCCGCCTGCTGTTTTGCTGCGTCTTCACCGATTCCGCTCTTTAACATTACCCATCCGTCAAAGTAGATGTTGCTGCACTCTACGGGAACAGCAAAGTTCAGCTGCACATCATCCTCATCTGCCTGATCCATGGTATAGACCGCATCGCCGGACCACTGATAGTTGGCCACAACCTTTCCCGTGATCATGTCGGCCTTACCGGAATCTGTCTCAAAGGAATAGACATTGTCCTTGGTCTGCTGCAGCCAGTCCTGTACCGTCTGCACTGTCTCCTCGGATGTGTCATTCATGATATTCTCCAGGTTCTGTGAATACTCCGGATCCTCCGTAAACTCCTCAGAGGTCAGAAGGTCATGGTTTACGGCACCAAGAGCTGCAAAATAGCTGTCTCTGACATTGTCCTTGATGGTAACTCTGCGCTTGTAATCCGGATTGCAAAGTACTGTCCAGGTGGAGGCCTCGTCTCTGGTCATCAGCTCCGGATTATAGACGATTCCGGTGATGCCCCACATGTAACCGGCCGCATATTTGCCCCAGGCCTCTCCGTCAATTTCCTTGGAATCAAAGATATTCCTGATATAAGGTGAGACACCTCTGCTGTAATAGTTGGTCTCAATGGATGTATCAAAGAATTCATCCGACAGCGGGACCAGCTGATCCTCGCTGATAAGCTTCATGAACATGTATTCCGAGGGACACACCAGATCAAAGGTATCGCCCAAGGTCAGCATGTTGTAAAGATCCTCGTTCGTACCAAAGGTCGAGTATTCCACCTTCACCTTGACACCGTAGGTCTCTTCATACCAGGCTTCAAAGTCGCTGACCATGGAATTCTCGCCGATAATATCTCCGCTCGGCAGAACGATGGTCTCCTCCTCGTCCCAGTCTCCGGTGTCAATGTATTCCTCCCAGCTGCAGATTCTAAGGGTTACCGTTTTGGTACTGCCCTGAGCGCTCGTTCCCTCTGCATTCTCTGCGGTGCCTTCCCGTGAGGTTTCTTCCGCCTTGGCCGTTTCAGCGGACTCCGCTGCCAGTGCAGGAAACGCACCTGCAGCTGTTCCTGTAAAAAACGCACCTGCCAGCATTGCCGCTGCGGCCGCACGTAATGGTTTCATTCGCATTCTGTTGTCCTCCGGATGTCCGATCATCCAACCGTCTTCGTTCTCTTTTCGCTGCGCACCTGATGCAGGTTCCAGCCTGCTACAATCACAATCACAACAAGGAAAATAACGGTCGAGAGTGCCCACAGTGCCGTCTTGATGGTCGTCTGCGAGCCCTTGGTGGCATTCACAACGTACGTACTGATGGTGTCAAAGGTGGCCGGCTTGGTATACGTTGCAATAAAGTAATCATCCAGTGACAGCGTAATTGCAAGGGCAAAGCCGGAGACAATGCCCGGCACCAGCTGCGGCAGCACAACCTGCGTCAATGCGCGAAACGGGGAGGCTCCAAGGTCCAGCGCTGCCTCATACAGGCTCGAATCCATCTGTTTGATCTTAGGCAAAACGGCCAGATAGACAAACGGTGCGCACAATGTCACATGTCCCGCAACCAGCGGAATAAAGGTATCCTTGCTGACCTGCAGGACAACGACGAGCAGGATGCAGATGGAAAATCCCGTCACCACGTCCGCATTGACAACCGGAATCTGGTTCATCGTGGAGATCGCCTTGCTGACACGCTCCTTGGAATAAAACGCGCCAATTGCTCCCAGCGTTCCCAGAACCGTTGCGATGGCTGCTGCCCCGAAGGCAAGGAGCAGTGTTCCGATGATCATATTGCGCAGCTCTTCGGTTGTGAACAGTGTCACATAGTTCTGCAAGGAGAAGCCGCGAATGGCGCCGATATTGGTTGAATCCGTAAAGCTGTATACAGCAAGGATCAGAATCGGCAGATAAATAAAGAGCAGCATCAGGAGCAAAAAGGCCCACTTTATGGCCTGAAGAATCGTTTTTTTCATAACAGAGCTCCTCCCCTTGCTGTATTCACTTCTCCGTCATCGGTCAGGAGTGTGAACAGGCAGATGATCGCCAGCAGAATCAGTGCGATCATGGATCCGCCGTTCCAGTTGTAGGCCGAGAAATAGCTGCCGATGAGGCTTCCCATGATATAGGTGCTGTTGTAGAGCATATCCAGTACGACGTAGTTGGTCATAGCCGGCAGGAACACCATAGAGATGCCGCTCATAATGCCGGGAACGGACAAGGGCAGTGTGATCCGAAGGAAGGTCTGCACCTCATTGGCTCCAAGGTCCATCGAAGCCTCGCGCAGAGCGCCGTCCAGCCTTGAAATCGTCGTATAGATCGGCAGGATCATAAAGGGCAGAAAGTCATACGTCATGCCGATCACAGCATTCAAAAAGGGATACAGGGCAAGGTTCCCTTCGATCACCGTCAGGATTTCCTTCAGCGCAGTGATTCGCAGGGAGAAGTTGATCCACATTGGCATGACAAAGATCATGATGATGGCCGATTTCGCCTTCAGCTGGCTCAGAGCCAGAATGCAGGCAATGGGGTACGCCAGAAGGAGACAGACTATGGTCGTCACCATGGCAATGGCGCAGCTGTAGAACAGCGTTCCCAGCGTATTCGGATCAGTAAAAAAGCTGGTGAAATTGGTCAGCGTGAACTGCCCGGTACTGTTCGTAAAGGCGTAATAAAACAGCACCAGCATGGGCGCCACAACGAACACCAGCAAATAAACGGCATAGGGAAGGCAGAGCGTTTTTCTCGTGAATCGAAGGTGCATGACTATCCTTTCTTACTTCTTAAGGCTGAACTTCATCTTCTCGACCGGCATGATGAGGCCGACGCGGTCTCCCATGTTCCACAGATCCTCATCGTAAACAACGAAATCCTGCTCCATTTCTGTATGGATGACATACAGATAATGGTCGCCCTGGTAGATCAGATTGCTGATGTGGCCCTGTACCAGACCGCCTTCCTGATCATCCGTAAGTTCAATGTCTCCGGGCTGAATGGATGCAATCACCTTGGTTCTCTCCAGGTCAATGGCTTCCCCGTGTGCATCGACGAGTGTCCCGTCCTCGAGGCGTTTGCCGCCTTTAATGAGCTTGGTCAGGCTGGCATGGAGCAGCTGATCATTGTAGGCCAGGCGGTAGTCTTTGTTGATATCCACCGGGAAGATATTCGTATGATCCTCTGCAATCATGATATGAATGCTGTCCGGCTCGAGACGCATTCCGATGCGATCTCCGACCTTTGCCGATTTCACGGACTGGATGACCATTTCATTGCGGCCGCTCTGTACCGTAATTTCGTAATGCATACCCTTGAAAATAACGGACGTCACGGTTCCCTGAATGGTTCCGTTTGAAGGAGACGTCATCTCAACGTCCTCCGGGCGAACAACGGCCGTGATGTGCGTTCCCTCTGCCACATCGTCCACGCAGTCGAACTCGCCGCCGCAGAATCTGGCCTTCAGGTGGCCGGTCATGATCCCACTGAAGATGTTGCTCTCTCCGATAAAGTCGGCAACGAAGGCGTTCTTTGGCTCGTTATAAATATCCTCCGGCGTCCCGATCTGCTGAATGTGACCTTCACTCATGACAACGATCTTGTCCGACATGGTAAGGGCCTCTTCCTGATCGTGTGTGACGTAGATAAAGGTGATTCCCAGCTTCTTATGCATGTCCTTCAGCTCGATCTGCATTTCCTGACGCATCTTGAGATCCAGCGCGCCCAAAGGCTCATCCAGCAGCAGGATTTCCGGTTCATTGACCAGCGCCCTTGCGATGGCGATTCGCTGCTGCTGTCCGCCGGAAAGGGTTGAGACATTGCGGTCCTCGAAGCCCTCCAGATCAACTAAGGTCAGAACCTTTTTGACCTTATGCTCGATCACATCCTTCGGGGTCTTTTTCTGTTTGAGTCCAAAGGCTATGTTCTCGTAAATGTTCATATGCGGAAAGAGCGCATACCTCTGGAATACGGTATTAATCGGTCTTTCATAAGGGGGCAGATTGGTGATGGATTTTCCGTTCAGGAGAATCTCGCCGGAGGTCGGCAGCTCAAAGCCTGCGATCATGCGCAGGGTCGTTGTTTTGCCGCAGCCGGAGGGACCCAGAAAGGTCACGAATTCACCCCGGCGGACCTCGAGGTTAAAGTCCTCCACGGCGGTGAATCCGTCGCTGAAGGACTTGGTAACGTGCTTGAGTTCGATGATGTTGGTGTTGTCCATGGTGATCCTTTCTGTACTTTATTCTTCCAATGAGGACAAACTCGAATTTCCTTCGGAAATCCTCGTTTGGGACGTTCGTCCCAATCTTGAAGAGAATCCTCTCCTTTTGCGAGCAAGCTCGCACGGAGAGTTTCTCGCCTTTGCTCCCAATGAGGACAAACTCGAATTTCCTTCGGAAATCCTCGTTTGGGACGTTCGTCCCAATCTTGAAGAGAATCCTCTCCTTTTGCGAGCAAGCTCGCACGGAGAGTTTCTCGCCTTTGCTCCCAATGAGGACAAACTCGAATTTCCTTCGGAAATCCTCGTTTGGGACGTTCGTCCCAATCTTGAAGAGAATCCTCTCCTTTTGCGAGCAAGCTCGCACGGAGAGTTTCTCTTCAAGATTTGTCCTCATTGTGATCAAAATTCTGGCGGTGTGCTGATCCAGATGAATTTAGCCGGGCGGCTGCCGGGATTTGCAATTTTGTGGCGTTTGGTCGTGCGGTAGTAAAAGCTTTCTCCAGCCTTCACCTTGTAAACCTTATCGCCCAAATACACATTCAATCGGCCACTGATGCAGTAGCCGAATTCCTCTCCGATGTGAGGCTTGTCCTCATCGAGGCTCTCGTGCGGCGGGATCTCCACAAGAAGCGGCTCCATCTGAAATTTCTGTGCAGGGGGCACCAGCCACTGCGTTTTGCTGCCGTTGTCCTCGATCTTTTCAAAATAATCCTGTTCCTTAAAGACGACCTGTTCCTCGGCGCCTTCCTTGAAGAAATCCCCCGGCGTCGAGCCAAGGCATTCGATCAAATCCAGCAGCGTCACCACAGAAGGTGACACCTGTCCTCGTTCCAGCTGCGAAATAAAGCCCTTTGTCAGCTCTGTTCGGTCTGCCAGCTCCTGCTGCGTCAATCCGTTTCGATTGCGCAGATCCTTGATCTTACAGCCGATCTGTTCGTTAATCTGCTCTTGTTCCATACTGTCCTTTCCCTGCGTGGGTCGTCCATCCCCGGAACCGTTTGCATCCCGTATTCGGTATCGATTTAAAAACTGATTCTGATTCTGCTACGCTTGTAACGTTATTACTAAACTTTGCAAGCCATAGCCGATTATACTATCACTAAACTTTGTGTCAACTATTATTTATGTTAAACCCACGTAAAAGGACTCGGTTGTTATCGGAAAAGATAACAACCGAGTCCTTTGGTGCGCATATATTTTCGAGTTGTGCGAGGAGAAATCCGCGCATGCGGTTTCTCCGATGGACGAGTGTATTGCCGACCCTGTCGGCAATACACTCGAAGGTAGGAGGAAATAGCATCAGCTATTTCCGAGTATCAAATCGCCTGTCCCAGGAACTGGCTCTGGTACAGATTATAATAAAAGCCTTCGGCCTTCATCAGATCGCTGTGATTGCCCTGCTCAATGATGTGTCCGTCCTTCATCACCAGAATGCAGTCCGCATTCCGAATGGTGGACAGGCGATGGGCCACAATAAAGCTAGTCCGTCCCTCCATCATAGCATTGAAGGCATCCTGAATCTTGAGCTCAGTTCTCGTATCAATGGAGGAGGTCGCCTCATCCAGGATCAGCATGGAGGGCTTGCTCATCATAACTCTGGCAATGCACAGGAGCTGTCTTTGTCCCTGAGAGAAATCCTCTCCGTTTTCGGAAACCATCGTATCATACCCCTTCGGGAGCCTGCGAATGAAGGAATCAATGTGGCAGACCTTTGCGATGCGGATCATCTCCTCTTCGGAGATTCCAGGATTCCCCATGGTGATGTTGTCACGTATGGTTCCAGTCTTGAGCCAGGTTTCCTGCAAAACCATGCCGTAGCCGTTTCGCAGTGCATGTCTTGTGATCCTGCGGACATCCGTTCCATCCACATAGATTGCGCCGTCGTTGACATCATAGAAGCGCATGAGCAGATTGATGAGCGTTGTTTTGCCGCAGCCCGTCGGTCCGACAATGGCAATCTTTTGTCCGGGCTTAACCTTCAAGGAGAAGCCCTGAATCAGATTCTGACCCTCTACATAGGAGAAATCGACATGCTCCAGGTCCACCTTTCCTTCAAACTGCACGGGTGCAACGGCATCCTCGGCATCCGGAATCTGCGGTGTCTCCTCAATCAGATCCAGAACTCTTCCTGCGCAGGCAATGGCATTCTGCAGCTCCGTGACGACGCCGGAGATCTCGTTGAAGGGCTTAGCATATTGGCTCGCATAGGACAGGAAAGCCGTCAGCTGACCAACGCTCAGGCGCCCCGAAATGGCAGCCATCGCACCTGTCAGACCTACCACAGCATAAACCAGGCTATTGACAAAGCGTGTTGAGGGATTCGTGATGGAGGAATAAAAGATGGCTCGAAGGGACGTCTGCGTCAGCTCATCATTGACTCTGTCAAAATCAGCGACCACCTCTTCTCTTCGGTTGAAGGCCTTTACAACCTTCTGTCCCTCCACCATTTCATTAATCATGCCGGTCTGAAGACCACGGATCTCAGACTGTTTGCGGAACATGGTATAGGTGTGAGAGGAAATGTATCCTGCAACCAGAAAGGACAGCGGCGTCAGCGCAACGACAGCCAGCGTAATCCATACATTGATCGAGAGCATAAAGCAGAAGGTGCCAAGGATCGTGATGACACCGGTAAAGAGCTGCGTAAAGCCCATGAGGAGGCCATCTGCAAACTGGTCCGCATCGGCGATGACCCGGCTCTCGATCTCGCCATAAGGATGGGAATCAATGTAGGACAGCGGCAGCTGCTCAATCTTGCAGAAGGCATCGTTACGAATATCCTGCACCACGTCATAGGTCATTTTGTTGTTGCAAAGGTTCATCAACCATTGGCACAATCCTGCTGCCAGTGCACTGATGATGATCCGGATCATGATCATCCACACACCGTCAAACTGCACCTTTCCGGGACCTAGCATATAGTCCACAACCTCTCCGGTCAGCTTGGGGATATAGAGCTGCAGTGCAACGGTGATGAAAGCCATCACCAGCGATGCCGCCAGATATTTACGATATTTTCCAAGGTAAGTGAGCACCTTGCGGATAATCCGCTGCTGCTCTTTGGGATCTGTTTTTTTCTTTCTCGTTCCTGCCATTGTTGATTCCTCTTAAGAGTCCATATTCATTCCGTTTTGCATCCGGCACTCGAAAGCGCTTCGCTTCTTTCTCGTTTCGGACGGTCAGGGTGACTTTGTCACCTGAGCGCCCGCTGTTTTCAATCATGAATCTGTCCGCAAAGCGGCCGATTCATGTTGAAATTGACAGGTACTAAACGGGAGGAAATTGAGAATAATAAATCTCCTGATAAATCTTATTGTCTGCCAGCAGCTGCTCGTGCGTTCCGATTCCGACAAGTTTCCCGTCATCCATAACAAGGATCTGATCGGCATACTGCACAGAGGCTGCACGCTGCGATACGATGAAGGTTGTCAGCGTACTGGACATCTCCCGGATTGCCATCCGGAGTTTAGCATCCGTTGCAAAATCCAGCGCCGATGCCGAATCGTCCATGATCAGGATATCCGGCTTGCGGATCAGCGCCCTTGCGATGGTCATGCGCTGTCTTTGTCCGCCGGAGAGGTTCCGGCCGTTCTGCTCGAGTTCGAATCCAGTCTTGCCGGGTTTTAAATCCACATATTCCTTGGCCTGCGAAATGCGCAGAGCTTCGTCCATCTCGGCCGGGGATGCGTCTTTTTTGCCCCAGAAGAGGTTCTGGGCAATGGTTCCCTTGAACAGCACCGCCTTCTGCAGCACCATGCCGATACGGCTGCGCAGCTGTTCCTGCTGATAGTCCTTCACGTTATGGCCGCCAACCAGCACCTCGCCCTGCGTGGCATCATAAAAACGCGGGATCAGATTTACCAGTGAGGACTTGCCGCTGCCGGTGCCGCCGATGATACCGATGGTCTGTCCCTTCATCGCCCGGAAGGAAATGTGCTCCAGAGCTTCCCCTGCGCCTTCCTCGTAGGTCAAGGAGACATCCTTAAACTCCACGGCAACGTCACCGTCAGAGACACTCGATGCCCCAAGCGTTCCGTCTGCCATGTCCGGCTCCACCTTCAGAATGTCCTCGATGCGATCTCCGCAGGCAACCGCCTTAGTCACCTGAATGATCAGATTGGCCAGCTTGATCAGCTCAACTAAAATCTGCGACATGTAGTTCAACAGTGCCACAACCTGCCCCTGCGTCAGGACCCCGATGTCCACGCGAACCGCACCCGTATAGATCAGGTACACCGTGGCCAGATTGACGATGATGTAGGTCACAGGATTCATCAGCCCCGAAATGCGCCCCACATACTGCTGCATGTGATTCAGTGCATCGTTGTTGTCTCGAAAGCTCTGGATCTCGCTCTCTTCCCTGCCGAAGGCGCGAATGACACGAACACCAGTCAGATTCTCACGGGTTCCTGTCATAATCCTGTCCAGATGACCCTGCACCTTGCGATACAACGGCATTGTCCACAACATAATGCCAAATACAACGACCGACAGCGCCGGAATTGTCACCACGAAAATCAATGCCGCCTTCACATCAACCGTAAAGGCCATAATCATGGCACCGAATACGATGAACGGAGAGCGCAGGAACAGACGCAGCACCAGATTGACGCCGTTCTGCACCTGATTCACGTCACTGGTCATGCGGGTGATCAGTGTATCCGTTCCAAAGAGGTCCATCTGTGAATAGGAGAGCTCCTGAATATGCGCAAAGAGCGCATGACGCACCTTGGCGGAGAACCCGGTCGCCGCCTTTGCTGCAAACCACTGCGCCGTAATGGCGCAGGTCAGGCCGACCGCCGCCAGCAGAACCAGTACGCCGCACATCCGGATAATATAGGGTTTATCCTGACTGCCGATGCCGGTATCGATGATCGCCGCCATAACCAGCGGAACAATCAGCTCAAAGGAAGCCTCCAGGAGCTTGAACAAAGGTGCCAGAATGGTTTCCTTCCGGTAGTCCTTCAGATATTTGAGAAGTGATTTCATAAGCCGATTCCTTTCTGTAATAACTCGGTTATCCTACCACATCCTATGCTGTAATTCACATCCGACGCGGCCCGCAGTTATCCTTCTGCCAGGATCTCTGCCAGCTCCTTTGGAGCAAATTCATATTTGCGCCCGCAGAATTGACAGGACAGCTCTACCGGATGTGCCTCCTCGATCATCGAGGTCAGCTCCTCCCGGCCGATCAGTGACAGGGCTCTGCGGACGCGGTCTCTGGAGCAGTTGCAGTGGAACTGCACCTGGGACCTATCCGTAATCCGCAGATCATCGAATCCTTCCAGCACCTTCTCCAGCATGGTCTCCGGTGTCAGACCGGCCTCCATCATGTCTGTCACATAGGGAATTCCATTCAGGTTCTTCTCCAGTCTGCTGATCGTTTCCTCCGATGCGAACGGCATCAGCTGGATGAGGAACCCACCTGCCTTTTTTACGGTATAATCGGTGTCCACCAGAACCCCCAGACCCACGGAGGAAGGAATCTGTTCCGACTCTGCAAAATAATGGGTGAGATCGTCTGCAATTTCACCGGAATGGATGGCAATCTGTCCGTTATAAGAATTCTTCATGTCCAGATCACGGATCACCGTCAGCATTCCCTTGCCGACAGCTCCGCCCACATCCAGATGTCCGTCCGCCTTCAGGGGCAGCATAACCAGCGGATGCTGAACATAACCCTTTACATTCCCATGGCGGTCTCCTGTCACCACGATGGAGCCCAGTGGACCGTCTCCGTCGAAGCGAATCGTCAGAAGGTCGTCCTCGTTTTTGAGCATATCACTCATCATCAGGGCTCCCATCATCGTTCGTCCGAGTGCAGCCGTTGCCACCGGGCTGGTGCCATGGGATGTTCTCGCCTTTTCAACAAGATCTCGCCCTGTCACGGCAAAACAACGTATCTCATTATTCGCAGCAATGCCGCGGATCATATAATCTGACATGTTCTCTCCTCTTCCATCTTACCTGTCAAAGGCAAAAGGTTCATCCTTCATAACTGTTTCCCAGGCAGCCATTATCTCACACCTCGCCCATTCGTACAGCATTTGTCCAAAAACGACCTCCAATAAACCCTGTATCCATCCGCATGACACAGCGATGCCCCGGCACCTCTAAATGAAGTGTCGGGGCATCCTGTCTCTGCTCCGACATACCACAGGCCGGAACAGCTTCTTTCATCTTGATTCATTTCCGCTTATTAGCATGCGGCTACGGCACGGCCGTTATTTTTCCTTTCTTCAGGCAAACGGCTTGGAGAAGGGATTCTCGTCCGGATACAGAACGCCTTCCGGCTGGTTGTAGCCGATTTCGGACGGATCCACACCGATGTACTTGAGTGCCTCATACAGGCTCTTGCCGTAGTGGCCGAACATCACGGCGCCATGGTGAGGATAGTTCTTGCTGATCAGGCAATAGCGATAGAATCGTCCCATTTCCTTGATGGCGAATACACCGATGCCGCCGAAGGAGCGTGTTGCAACCGGCAGTACCTCACCTTCTGCTGCATATGCGCGGAGCACGTTGTCCGATGTGGACTGCAGACGGTAGAAGGTGATCTTCGAAGGAGCGATATCGCCCTCGATGGTTCCGTCGCACCAATCCTGCGGGTGGGTTCTTGCCATGATTCTCTGGAAGGACAGGTGCGGGTTAACCAGCTTGCTCGAGCAGGTGTTGCCGCAGTGGAAGCCCATGAAGGTATCGGTAAACTTGTAATCAAACTGTCCCTTGATGGACTCTTCATACATGTCATGCGGAACAGAGTTATTGATATCCAGCAGCGTAACCTCTTCGCCGGAAATGCACAGTCCGATGTACTCAGACAGCGTTCCGTAAATATCTACCTCGCAGGAAACCGGGATGCCCTTGCGCATCATGCGGCTGTTGACGTAGCAGGGAACGAACTTGAACATATCCTGGAATGCCGGCCAGCACTTGGTGGTCATGGCAACATACTTGCGATAGCCCTTGTGCTCCTCAGCCCAGTCAAGGAGTGTCAGCTCGTACTGTGCGAGCTTGGAGAGCATCTCCGGCTCCTTGCCGGCCTCATAGCCCATCTCCTGTGCCATGTCTGCAGCGGTTGCCGCAATTCTCTCGTCTCCTTCGTGCTTAAGATACGCTTCATACAGATCCAGTTCGGACTCTTCCTCGATCTCAATGTCCAGGTTGTACAGCTGCTTGATCGGAGCATTACATGCCAGGAAATTGGACGGACGAGGTCCAAAGGTAATGATCTTCAGGTTCGCAAGGCCATAGGCAACTCTTGCAACCGGAAGGAAATCATGAATCATGTCTGCGCACTCCTCGGCATTGCCGACCGGGTACTCAGGGATGTAGCACTTGGTGTTGCGAAGAGCCAGATTGTAGGATGCATTCAGAACGCCGCAATAGGCATCGCCGCGTCCGTCAATCAGATCATTCTGAGACTCCTCTGCTGCTGCGCAGAGCATCTTCGGGCCGTCAAAATGTTTAGCCAGAAGAGTCTCCGAAATCTCAGGTCCGAAATTTCCGAGATATACGCACAGGGCATTGCAGTCGTTCTTCTTGATGTCTTCCAGGGCATTTACCATGTCGATCTCGCTCTCGATGATCGTGATCGGACATTCGTAAATGTCTGCGGCATTGTACTTGCTCGCATAAGCCTCTACCAGAGCTTTTCTGCGATTCTCTGCAAGGGATGCAGGGAAGCAGTCACGCGACACAGCAACAATACCAAGTTTAATTACCGGAATATTGTTCATACCAACCCTCCAAAAACGATATAGTGTATTGTTCAGCGTTTGCTGAATTTCCGCATAAACCAGCTTCCTGCAGCCGGATTTATGATGGATAACAATCTAATTATAGGTTCCCGTTTGCCATTCGTCACCATCAATAATAATGCATTTGGTGTCTTTTTTTTCTCTTTTTGCATTTTGCACAAACCGGTTTCCAGAAGAAATCAGGCAATCTTCACTCCGGATACACCAGATGATCTTTTGTAATGCCATACAGCGTGCGATCCAGATAGCGTGCTGCCAGCCATTTTGCCATTCCAAGGTTCTGATCCAGATAGTTCCCGCAGTCTCTTGCCGCAGCGCCCGGAATCTCTCCCTCATAGTCCCGGATGAACTCGAACATCCCGGTGATCAGAGGCACGATATTCTCCGATGTCAGATCCCCTTCCAGCAGGACATAGCAGCCGGTCCGGCATCCCATCGGACCAAAATAAACGACCCGGTCCTTCCAGTTCGCATCATTGCGAAGGTAGGTTGCCCCCAGATGCTCAATGGTGTGCAGTTCTGCCGTGTTCATCACCGGCTCCCGGTTCGGCGCTGTCATTCGCAGGTCAAAGGTTGTGATCGTCGTATCTGCGAAATGATCCTTGCGGGAAACATAAATTCCAGGCTCCAGCGTCAGGTGATTTACGGTAAAGCTTGCGATTTTTTCCATATTGAATTTCCTTTCCTTCGTGTCTTAGCCTTCTTTACTCTCACGGATCATCCGTTTGCAAGGAAACACAAAGATCCATCCGCGTTTCCTTGAAAGAGGCTTATGTGTACTCCTTATACAGCGCTACATGATCATAAATGCAGCGCCAGAGATTATAGGTCAGTCCTGTGCAGACAATATAGTCATTTCCGTCATTCCCCTCTTCATAGCTGACTGCACAGTTGCCGGACTCATTGACAAAGCCGGTCTTGCCGCATAGAACGGTGCCGGCCGTATCATGGTCCTCGATTCTGCGAAGGAACCAGTTGGAGATCTCCGTGCCGTTTGGATTGTCCTTCAGTGCTCCGGTTGTCCAGGTATGAGCAGACAGAATCTTTTTGCACAGCTCATTGTCAACCGCCGCCTTCATGATGATGCACATATCATATACCGTACTGTAATGATCCTCGTTGTACAGACCGACGCAGTTCGTAAAATGTGTCGTCTGTGCGATTCCGAGCTCCTCTGCCTTCTGATTCATCAGCTCGGCAAATGCCTCCTGAGAGCCTGCGGTGTATTCTGCCAGCGCCATGGCAGCATCTGCACCGGAGGGAAGAATTGCTCCGTACAAAAGATCCTCTACTGTCGCCGTATCGCCCACCCCATAGCCAACAAAGCTGGAGCCGGACAGATAGGACTCATCACAGATTTCCTGGGTAATGGTTACCGTGTCCTTGAGGTTTTCCTCCGGATTCTCCATGGCCTCCACGGCAACCAGCAGTGTCATCACCTTCGTCATGGACGCCGGAACCATCCTCTCAAAAGCGCGCCGCTCTGCCAGAATTTCGCCGGTTGTGGCATTCACCAGAATGGCATACTGGCTGTCCACATAATCAGCTGCCTTAGCTGCCTCTTCCTTACTCGTATCGCTCGCCTCTTCCTCGGAGGAATCTCCTTCCTCGGAGGATTCACTGCTCTGCCCAGCTGTACCTTCCGAATCCGATACGCTCGATGACGTACTGGTAATTCCCCTTTGGGCATCGTAGATGGAGATATCGGTCAGGCTGTCCTTCAGCTGCACCGTATTTGACGTTTCCGCGAAAGAGCAATAGGCGCTCGTCCCGGAGGTGTTCTCTCCGGAGTCTTCGGAATCTGCATCTTTTGCAGAATCTTCGTTCGAGTCCAATTCCCCTGCTGCCGTTTTGTTGCCTTCTAAGGTCTCCTCTGCAGCCGTTTGCGTTTGCGTCTTACCGGATCCTGCATCCTTTCCGCTGCGAAGCCAGCGAATTCCTGCTGCCGCCAGGGCGATCACCAGAACCGCTCCAAGGCAGCACACGGCAGCGAGAATTCTCTTTTGCCTTCGCAGCTCGCGCTCTCTTTTCCGACGCCTTGCCTGCCGCTGTTTTCTGCGGCGCTCCGCATCCTCGGCATAAGATTGTCTACTCCTGTCACGTTCCTGTTCGCGCCGATTTTCGTTTCTGTTTCTCTGACCGCTTTCTCTTTGATTCATGGTCCCCATTTATACCCCGCCTGGTCTGTTGATCAAATTCGGTGCATATTTTCACATGTTCAACACCCGCATCTTAAATGCTCTGCATTTTCGACGCGGCCGGCCGGGAGCCTCTTTGGGCTCTGGCCGTAGATAAACATTGTATCACTTAATCCACCTGCAATTGTGACTCCAATGTGAATGATTTCATGTGGTATAATCTATCTTTGTTCAGAACAAATCGATTTACAGTTATGAATTGGCTGCCTGCAGCACATTCCATCAGGAGAACAAACCACATGAGTTCCTTTAATAAACAAACAGCCAGCACAGAGACCGCCAAACTGTCCATGCTCCGCAAACTGTCCTATATACTGGATCATCACCAGAAGCGTCAGTGTCTGGGCCTTGGCATCCTGATTCTGATCAGCGGACTGCTGGAAACCGTTGGCGTCTCCATGATCGTTCCGATCGTAACGGCCATCACTTCCCCGGACACGCTGGAAGGCTATCTGGATAAAATTCCCTTCCTTCGCGCCGCAGCAAACGGCCTTGGCCTGACCACCACCTTCCGCCTCACCATTGCGATGCTGGTGCTGCTCATGATCATCTATATTGTCAAGAATGCCTTTCTGCTCCTGGTAACAAGGCAGCAGAATCATTTTATCACGAATGCCCGCAACGATATGATCAGCCGGGTCATGCGTGATTTTCTCAATCGTCCCTATGAAGACTACCTGGGCGCAGATATCCCGACGGTCTTTCGAATTACCGACAGTGATATTCCGCAGACCTTCTCGCTGATTCTGTGCCTTCTGCAGATGTCCACCGAGATTGTTGTCTCATTGTTCCTGGGCATTTTCCTTTTGTTCGTCAACTGGCAGATGACGCTTTTTATCATCATTATCCTGCTGGCACTCACCTTGTTCAGCACCAAATGTATCAAGCCCCGACTGAACTCCATCGGCTCCAGAAACCAGAAGATTCAGTCCCGTATTGCCAAATGGAGACTGCAGGCCATTTACGGACTCAAGGACGTAAAGGTTCTGAACCGGCAGGATTTCTTTATCCGTAACTACTATGAGAGTGGCAGGATCGGTGCAGATGTTGCCACAGATTATGCGGTATTCAACAATCTGCCGCGCCTCATGATCGAGACCGTTTTCATGGTCAGTGTCATGGGCTTTATTGCCATCTACATGCTGCTGGGCGGAGATGTCACCTTACTCCTGACGCAGCTGACGGCCTTTGCCATCGCTGCTGTCCGGATCCTGCCCAGTGCCAACCGCATCAACACCTACATGGCACAGGCCGCTTACGAGGAGCCCAGCCTGAACTATCTGTATGACAATCTGACCGAGTCCAACAAGACCGAAGGCGAAATGCGGGCAAAACAATCGCAGATTGCCGGTCCCGCCCTGCATCTGGAGCACCGGATTGAACTCAAGGACATCTCCTTCCATTATCCGGACAGTGATACTTACATCTTCCGTCATGCCAATATGACGGTCCAAAAAGGACAATCTGTCGGCATCATGGGTCCTTCCGGGGCCGGTAAATCCACCATCGTTGACATCCTCCTGGGACTTCTCCATGCACAGAGTGGACAAATTCTGTGCGACGGTGCGGATATTTTCTCGAACTATGATTCCTGGCTGGCACAGATCGGCTACATTCCGCAGAGCATCTACCTCATTGACGAGTCGATCCGCGAGAACATCGCCTTCGGCATCGATGCTGACAAGGTCAGCGAAACGAGAATCTGGGAGGTTCTGAAGGAAGCGCAGCTGGATGAATTCATCCGCTCTCTTCCCGAAGGTCTCGACACCAAGGTCGGCGACCGCGGCGTTCGCCTCTCCGGCGGACAGCGGCAGCGCATCGGAATTGCCAGGGCTCTGTATCATAATCCGGAGATTCTGGTTTTTGACGAGGCTACCTCTGCACTTGATAACGATACTGAGGCTGCACTGATGGAAGCCATCAATTCCTTCCACGGCAAGAAGACCATGGTCATCATCGCCCATCGCCTCAATACCATTGAGAAATGTGATGTCATCTACCGCGTCGCTGATGAAACCATCTCGGCGGTCACATTGGAAGGCGAACACATTCTGCATGTAGGACAATAGTCGCTGCACATGATACAGAAAGGCAAGTGAACGAGTTGAAAGGTATCCTATGATTGGTGTTGAATTTATCCCAGGCTACGGCCTTGGGAACCAGCTGTTCTTCTTTATATCCGCCCGCTGCATTGCCATGGACCTTGGCTACGATTTTGGTACCGTCAATCCGCAGCAGGTTGGCAATGTTGCACAGTCCAACAAGGGCATGTACTTTATGGATCTCGATCTGGGCACCGAGATTCCCCGAAGTGAAATGGATTCCTACACTCGTTTCGACGAGCAGGATGACCGCCTGTTCATGGGCAACTCGCATCATGATATGACAAACGGCTGTTACATCAGCGGACCGGACGAACGCATCTACCGCATTCAGGATCGGACACTTCTGTACGGAAACCTGCAGGACGAGCGTTATTTTGGCCATCATATTCCGGAAATCCGGGAATGGCTGAAGGTAAAGCCGGAGTACGAATCCGATGAATATACGGCCGATGATCTGTGCATCATCAATATGCGCGGCGGCGAATACACAGGACATCCGGAGCTCTATCTGGACCGCACCTACTGGCTGCATGCCATTGCCAACATGAAAAAGATCAATCCCGACATGCGCTTTATGATCGTCACGGAGGATGAGGAGGCAGCCAAAAAGGTGCTGCCGGAGTACGAGTGCCACCATTTTGACGTTGGCAAGGATTATGTCACCATCAAAAACGCAAGGTACCTGATTCTCTCGAATTCGTCCTTTTCGCTGATGCCGGTCATTACCAGCACAAAGCTGCGCTACGTCATTGCGCCCAAATACTGGGCAAGGCACAACATCAGCGACGGTTTCTGGTCCTCTGAGCAGAACATCTACAGCTTCCTGCATTACCAGGATAAAAAAGGCCGGATCTGGGAGCCGGAGGAATGCCGCAGGGAGCTCGAGGCCTACAAGAAAACCTCCAGGCTCTATGCAAGACGCAACAAACGCCCCGGTGCTATACGGCATCTGGGCCAGGTCATTCGCAGAAAGCTCCTGTACGGGCGGTTCTACTGGCTCAAAATCTGGCGCTCACTCCTTCGAAGAGCAGGGATCATCAAAACCTGGAAGGCAGAATAATCCGGAACGATTCACATCCTCCCGCGGCGGATATGTGATCCATTCGATCACAAAACAAATATCTCGTACAACAGTTGCAAAAGAGCCCGTGCAGCGTTTGCCAAAACAAATCGGAAACGGCAGGATGTTTCCCCAAGAATCCATTCACCCTGGGGAAGCAATTGCTCCGCACCATCTTAATATGAGGTACTACCATGGAATATCAAAACGGCAGGCTCCAGCTCCCCCGGGTCACCTTGGTTGCCGTGACCAGTGTTCATCTATACGAAACCATCAAGGCTATGGAATATTCCATGCAGGGGATTGATTACGGCGACGTCTTGCTCATCACCCACGAACGTCCAAGGGGCCTTCCCTCCTCCATTCGCTATGAACATTGCGAGAAAATTGACAATATTGACGGTTTCAACCATTTCATGGTCTATGAGCTCGCACCGTATATCCAGACAGAGTTCATTCTGTTGGTTCACTATGACGGTTTCGTCATTCACCCGGAAAAATGGCAGGATCGTTTCCTGGACTATGACTACATTGGGTCCCCCTGGCCGCTTCCAACCAATGACTATGCCTACCGCGACTCCAAAGGGAACATCTGCCGGGTCGGCAACAGCGTTTCCCTTCGTTCGAAAAGGCTTCTGGCCTACCCGGCCGAGCATCAGCTTCCCTGGGTTCCCGTAGACGATGGCTACTACAACGAGGACATTTTCCTGTGCTGCCATTCCAAAAACCAGATGGAGGCAGATGGCCTGTCCTTTGCTCCGCTGGAGGTTGCCGTCCATTTCGGACGGGAGCATGCACTTCCTGAGAATGAGGGGGTCGAACCTTTTGCCTTTCACAAGTGGAGAGGAGAAAATGCCTCCTACCCGCATTTTATTGCTCCAAAGGATCGGATCAAGAATGCAATCCGTCCGCTCCTTTTCTGGAGACACACAGCCGCCTGGAAAAAGCGGCACGGCATGTGAGGTAACAAGACATGGTCATTGATTGCATTCCGTTTTTTAATGAGCTGGACATCCTGCGGCTGCGGCTGCAGGTGCTCGATCCGGTCGTGGATCGGTTTATCATCGAGGAATCGACCCGGACCTTTTCCGGCGAGCCAAAGGATCTCATTTTTGAGCAAAATAAAACGCTCTTCCAGCCATACCTTCACAAGATCGATTACATTCCGGTGACCGAGGATGTGCTCCTTGACGATGGGATGACTCTAAATCCCAATGCAGAGCACTACGCACCTGAGATTCCCGGTCAGGAGATCACGCACCGCAGGGACTATTACCAGAAAAATCACCTCATGGATCATCTGCAGGATGTGAGAGAGGACGATGTTATCCTCTTTGGCGATCTGGATGAAATCCCGAACCCGGACACGCTCCGGGACCTCCTGCAGCACTACGACCCCGGCAAGGTATACCACCTTGCACAGCGCAATTTCTATGTATTTCTCAATATGGAGGAGCGCCCTGTCCGTCTCCATTCCATTACAGGAGAATTCCCGGATGTCCCGGAGTCTGAGCGCAAATGGTTAGGAACCAAGGTCTGCAGCATCCGCAATATTCCGGCAGAGGGCATTGTGCGGCTGCGCGATCTCGTTCCGGTTACGGATCCTCGCAGCATCCGCGTTCCGGACGGCGGATGGCATTTTGGCTATATGGGAGGGCTCCATGAAACCAATGTCATGAATCGCATCGGAACCAAAATACGAGCAGCCGCCCATCAGGAATACAACGATGCCCAGATCATTGCCGAAACGATGGACAAGCTGATCCTCGGGCAGGATATCTTTGGCCGCAATGCCCATTTTGAACAGGTCCCGATTGACGAGAGCTATCCTGCCTGCCTTCTCGAGCACCGTGCAGAGTATCAGCATCTGATCCTTGCGCCGATCACCGGGTGGACGCGTTTTACGCATCGCTTTGATCTGACGGTGGGGCGTTTTTGCAGGAAGGCCGTCCGCAAGATTCTAAGAACCTTGCAACATTCCTGATCCTATCCTGGTACAGCAAAGGAGCCGCAGGCACGTGCCTGCGGCTCCTTTTTCCTTTTTCTCGAGGTAACATTCAAAGTCCGGCAAATTTACATCAATGATTCCATCTGACGAATGGGCTCTGAATCGTTACTTTTCGATATGATATTCCTTTCAGAGCATCGTAAGGAGAGTTTCCTCGAGCTTGTCTATATTAATTGGCTTGGATAAATGCGCATTCATGCCATTTGCCAGCGAGCGCTGCACATCCTCTTCAAAGGCATTGGCACTCATGGCAACGATCGGAATCTCTTTCATATCCTTTCGGTCCAGCCTGCGGATTTCCCTTGCGGCCTCCAAGCCGTCCATGACCGGCATCATGATGTCCAGCATGATCAGGTCATATTCTCTGTCCTTGCTCTGTGCTGCCTTCTTAAGCGCCTCCTGTCCGTTCCAGGCCCGGTCTACGACAATGCCGTACTCCTTAAGGACCGTCTCGATGATCTCCATGTTGAGTTCATTGTCCTCTGCAACCAGGATACGCTTTCCCTTCAGGCGATCGGTTTCCCGTGCCGTGACAGTCTCCTTTGTCTCCGGAGGCTGCACGGAGGTTAGCTGAAGGGTAAAGGAGAACAGGCTTCCTTTTCCCTCTTCGCTTTCCACATCAATGGAGGAACCCATCATCTGGACCAGACGACTGCTGATGGCAAGTCCCAGCCCGGTTCCCTGCCTTCTCGTCTGCTCTGAATTGCCGGCCTGCACAAAGCTCTGGAAAATACGCTGCTGCTGATCCTTTGCAATGCCAATGCCGTTATCCCGAACACCCATATAGACACAGGAGACGCCGTCCCAACGAACCGTTTCATGAACCGTTAAAAGGATCTCTCCGCCCTCCCTGGTGAACTTCAGAGCATTGCCCAGAAGGTTCATGAGCACCTGATTCACCCGCAGCTCATCGCACAAAAACCATTCATGCTGCAGCTGCAGATCCGCCGTGTAATGGAGCTTGCGCTCCGCAAGGCGTCCTTCAATCATTGGCTCGAGGTTATGCAGCATCTTTTGCAGGTTACACGGCGCAGCACACAGTTGCATCTTGCCGCTTTCAATCTTGGACATGTCGAGAATGTCATTCAGGATTCCCAGAAGATATCGGGAGGAGCTGTCGATTTTGTGCAGGCAGTCGATGCGCCGTTCTTCGGTCTGTTCCTCTTGCAGAGCGATCGCCGTCATTCCGATGATCCCGTTCATCGGTGTTCGAATCTCATGAGACATTCTGGCAAGGAAGTCTGACTTTGCCTGCGCCGACTGATCGTGCCTCATCAGATTAAAGCGGTTCTGGAAGATTGTACTGATCTCTTCCATCACCTTATCTCCCTCGGCTTTTTGCTCTTCACAGATCTCTTCTCCTGCATAGAAGATGGTTCCGACGTACTGCCCTGCATCCTCCATATGATAGAGAAGATCTCGTTCTCCGGGCTTTTGTGTCAGAAAATCCTTCAGGAACGGATTCCTTGCATCCGATTCTTCCTCCTCCAGAAGCTTTTGCAGTCTCTGCGAATTCATGAACTGCTGGTAGTCATTTTCCTCTCCGCGGACAAGGCCGGGAATCGGGTCGGTCGTTTTTTTCCATCGATATTCTGCGCTGCTGGACAGAGTTTCCCGGTCAAATCTTGTGATTGTCAGATTCGTCAGAGGATAATATTCTGTCAGCTTCAGGCAGAGCAGATCCAATATGACATGAATATCTCCGCTGTGGTCGAACAGATTCATCGCTATGGACGGCAGACTCATCCCCTGAATTCTGCTGAAATTCTCCGCTTGTATCCATTCTGTCTTATAAGTGCCCTTTTTCTCATCCGCTGTCAGATCGTCATAGCACAGAACATCCGCGCCGTTTCTGCAGGTCGCCTCATAGGCACATTCCGCCCATTCCAGGAGCTGCTGCATAGGCTCCTTATGCACGAGCACCACTCCCATGCGCACCTGAAGATTCAGATAGCTGTCATCAAATAGCTCCGCCGTCTCCCGGTTCATTGTTCGGATGAGGATCTGTGCCTTTTCCTTACTGCAGCCAGGGAGCCACAGTGCGAACCGGTCTATGCCAAGTCGAATCGGAATCGCACCCATTGGTGTGTCCTTTTGAAAACCGCTCTCCTGCAGATACTTCCAGGTCAGATGGCCTATCTGCTCCAGAAGGAGTTCTGAAAAGATCAGACCGTATTTTTCACTGATCTCTCGGATCTGATCGGAACCACCCAGCGCAAACACTCCGGTTACAGCCTCCTCTGCATGGGCTCCGCCCGCATTCTCCCACAAAAGTCTCTGGATTCGAATCATGCGAAGGCCATATTCCAGGCGATAGAAGGAGGTGACAGGATCCAGCTGTTCCTTCTTTTTCTGGGCCAGCTCGAGCTGCTTTTTCTCATCAATATCCTGAAGACAGCCAACGATACGATCCGCATTTCCCTTTTCGTCGGTAAAGCGGCGTCCGGTCAGACGCATCCAGCGGTAAGGCTTTTGCTGCGATCTGCGCAAGCGAAATTCCACATCCATCTCCGCATCCGCTCCGTGCATCGCGGCCTCCACAAGTGTCAGATCCTCCGAATTCAGCAGATTCAGCTGCCGGAAGGAACCCATAAAGTCCGTCAGCTTCCAGTAGCCATCCAGCTCTCCGGCATTGAATACCTGCAGGCGTCCCTCTCGCAGATAAACGGTAAAGAACACATCCTTCGAGGATTCCACGGCAATCCGATAGCGATCCTTTTCCTCGCGCAGCTGTTTTCCTGTCGCTTCCTCCGCTTCCGTCAGCTCCACAATCACATCGTGCAGCTCATCAATTTCCTGAATGTAGGATCTTTTGTAGGAATAGAGCCCTGCAATTCCTTCCTGAACCTTTCTGACCAGCATCCCTACCGGCCTTGTCACCCGGTAGACAACCAGGAACACCACCACTGCCATGGCAAGCGTCGCAACAAGCGCTGCGATCAGCATTCGCTGCTGCAGGCTCTCTCCCAGACCGTACAAGGATTTCTCTGTGATAAAGCCGGTGATCACCCATTTCGTATTGTCATAGGGGACGTTATTTCCATAAATGGTCATCGGAGAACAAACGGCATAAATCTTCTGATTGCCAATCGCAGCATCCTGCACCAGCATCAGGTCCGCATTCTGCGGATTCTCTTTTTGCAGTGACAGGCTTTCATTTCCCCGGATTGCCGCATCATACAGCATTCCTTTGCCGAAAAGATACTGATACGTCCCATCCTCCCGATCCATCAGCGCCGCATAACCGGCATTCAGGGAGTTGTCCAGCTCACGCACATTCATCAGTCCCTGCAGATATCTGATGGAAATCTCTGCTCCCGCGACACCGTATACGGTCCCGTTATACTGCAGCGGGACAGAGTAGGTGATCATTTTGTGGTTATCCATGCTGTCATCCTGCAGGATGAACGGCTCTGACCAATAGCCCAGATCCTGCATATCACTGTCCGGATGCTCTACGGCTGCCAGGTACGGCTCATAATAGAACGCATCAGAGGCCCGCGTTCCGTTTCCCATCAGTAAAAAGTCCGTTGACCATGCACTGTCCAGAGAAATGGAATGCGTCTGCGACAGCTTCTTTGGTCCCTTTTCCATCAAAAGGTCTGACATGCCGGCAATATTCTCCGGATCCGTATCCCGGACAAAAAATCCATGATACGAGCCTTCCTGATCCACCGGCCGGTCATTTGCCAACACAAGGAAGACTCCTGTCGTTGATGAAGAATGCATGCTGTCCAAAAGGACATCAAATACAAGACCCAGATACTCCTGCTGTGCAGCATCATCCTGCAGGAACTCATCCACAGACAGGCCACTTTCCTCCAGAATCAGTGCAAGCTCCTCATCCAGCGTCTGGCTGCATTTCCCGACAGCTCTCCATTTCTCATTCATGTTTGTTTCCAGCTCAGATGCCAGGTTTTCAACAACATGAAGATCCGTGGTAAGCTCATTTTGTGTCAGGCTCTCCTGCACTCCGCTCGCACGCAGAACCAGATACGGCAGAAATCCCTGCATAAGCGCCATGCACAGAACAGGAATCAGGATAATGGACAAAAGATGCCATGTTTTTCTGAATTGATGATGGTCCGATTGGCTCACCCCGTCCTCCCTTCCGCTTTGCAGACCGTTTTTTTCTGCGAGGAGAAAATATCATCGTAGCCATCCGGCACCCGATTCATGTTGAAATCGCCGGATCCTAAACAGGTATATATTATCAGCCCTTTTCACCCGCCAAGGCGGTATCCTCCAGTGCCTGGCAGAACTGTTCATACCAGCTTTCAAAGGTTTCATCGGTCAGATACGGTGCCACCGCATCCTCATAGGAAACGCCCTCTGCCATCTGCTGCTCCACCGCTTCTCTGTCCGCCGTCGCCTGATCCGACAGATTGTAGTCCAGAATCTTGCGCGTGTTGTATCCGTTTTCAAAGCACTTTGTTGTATAGAACTCCGTTTGCTCAAAGCTCTCCATGACGGTCTCAAAGCAGTCATAGGTTTTGCCATCCAGCTGTACGCCGCCTTCTGAAACTGCTGCCTTTACCGCTTCCATATCGTTGGAGTCCTTTCGAACCGGCAGGTAGGAAGCACTGCAGGCGAACTGCAGGTTGTTCTCTTTTTGTGTAAACCAGGCCAGGAACCGGCAGGCTGCATATTCATGCTGCTCATCGGATTTCACCACGGCCATTCCGGCCCCTTGCTGAACACGAACATTCTCGCCGCCCTCCATGACAGGAGCTGCGACAACACCGCATTCAATGGCGTAGGTTCCGTCATCGGTTTCTACATTGGCCGGAAAATAGGCCGAAGAGGCAATCGATCCTGTGTAGGCCAGGATCTCGCCGGTCTTGGTATCATCGGAACGGAATTTTCCATAGGCTCCAAAGTAACCCTTTACATAGGGAACGTAGTAATTGTCCCACAAACGGCGGATGGCTTCCTTGTCCGTGTGCAGGGTCACTACGCCGTCCTCTGCCTCAAAGATTTCGATTCCCATCTGCCTCATTCCGATGACAAAGTAGTTGGACATCGAATCTCTTCCGTAGAAAGCCTTTCCGTCTCCATCCACATCCGGTGTCTTTGCATCCGTCCAGTTGTAGTATTCCTCTGCAACCTTTGTGATGCCCTCGATCGTCTCCAGCTCCTCCAGCTGTGCACCTGTTTCCTGCGCAAAGGGCCCCCAGTCCGTCAGGTTCACCATAGTAACCTCGGTGGATTTGGCAATCGGCAAAAGGTAGAGACCTCCGTTTCCTGTCAGATCTCCTTCCGCAAGATAATTGTCCACATATTGGGAGAGCTCATCCTCCGTAAAATATTCTCTTAAATTTACCAGCTTGTCATTTTGCAGTGCTGCATAGGCCGTATCGGCATAGGCAGAAAAGATATCCGGGAGCTTTTCTGCACCGACCTCTTCCTTCATAGCCGACGTCACCGCCGCCTCCAGATCCGAAACCGAGCCCTGCGTATATGCCTCAACGTAGATGCCCTCCTCGTTGCCGACGGTGTTGTTGAATTCCTCTACCATCTCATCAAAGGTCGCCTGCTGCGCACCATTGTAATAATCCCATATGGTCAGAGAAACCGGGTTGCTCGGATCGAGCGAAACAGTCTTAACCGAAGCGGCCTCTTTTTTTGTAGCTTCTGCGTCATCCCCTGCATCTGCGTTCTCTTCCTGCTGCGCACCGTCATTTCCTGTATCGGACGACTTTGCGGTGCTGCTTCCTGCGCCGCATCCGCCCAGCAGAACACTCCCAGCAAGCAATACTGCAATCATTCTGAATTTCATCCTACTCTCCTTTCGGTCGTCTGCGATGCGACACCCCATTCTCTTTGATCAATTCACACCGGTTCGCTACATTCCCAACATCTTCCATCAAAGAAATCTGCTGCCGGGCCGCATTTTTACTGAGGCAGCTTAAAGTTGAACACATCTCCCATTGTAAAGGTCAGCGGCTCATCCTTTTCACTGATGAGACTCTTGAGCTTTCGGAACATCTTCTCGTCTCTGGTCTGCCGGAACAGATTCGCTGTGTTGCGTGCATCCACCAATCCGTCATGGGCTCTTCCGTCAAAATCCAGCCCCCCGAGGCTCACCGCATCCTGCAGATTCACCGCCCGGTGAAAGCCGATGAGGCGACTGAATTCCTTCTGAAAATCCTTCCAGTTCCGGAACATATAGGAGAGCTCCTCTGTGATTGGCAGTTCCTTTTGCCGGCACTCACCCTTGATCTGCGACAGGTCTGTTTTGCTCCAGGAGTAGATGATATACTCTTCGCCGCACCACTTTACAAAGCGGTTCAGCACTCCGGGGAAGGTGTCCGCATCTGCCAGCATCTCTGTTGTAATCCCCGTCAAATCTGTGTAACGCTTTTGCACCTCACTGCTGAACATCGGATGAACATATTCGCAGAACGAAGCGGTCTCTTCATACGCATCATTCAGCATCACGGCTCCGATTTCCATCGTTTCGAAACGGAAGAGCTCTTTTTGTTTGGGAAAGTCATTTGACACAGGATGCATCTCCAGGTCAACAAAAATACGATTCACGCTGCCAGCTCCTTTCCTTCTAAACAGCCGCGGCCATTTTCAAAATTAACGTTCACGAACAACGCCCTGGTTTTCCACGCGGTAGACCATGTCGCACTTCTCAATGGTCTCCAGTCTGTGGGCAATGATGATCAAGGTCTTGCGTCCATGCAGACGATTGACGCTGTCCATAATCGCCGCTTCCGTTTCATTATCCAGTGCCGAAGTTGCCTCATCCAGTACCAGCACCTCGGGATCCTCGAATAAAGCCCTTGCAATACCGATTCGCTGCCTTTGTCCTCCGGAGAAACGAATGCCGTGCTGGCCGATCTCCGTATCCAATCCATCCGGAAGGGACCGAACATGCTCGTCCAGCTGTGCCTCCTTTAGTGCAGCCCAGACCTTTTCATCATCAATATCCTTATCCGGAACGCCGAAGGCGACATTCTTACGAATCGTGGTGTCCAGCATATAGATCTGCTGCGGAATGTAGCCGATATTGCGAAGCCACCCGCGATAATTCGTCTGCACATCCACGCCGTCTGCCAGAACCTCCCCCGAAGCCGGCCGCAGCAGTCCCAGCATGATGTCGATCAGTGTCGTCTTGCCGCCGCCGGAGGCCCCGACAATACCGATGGATTTGCCCACCGGGAAGGTAACCTCTGCATGATCAAAAATATTCGCCTCCGAATTCGGGTAGTGATACACAATATCCTTTAGCTGAATGGTCTCGTGCACCGGGAGCTTTTCTGCCGTTTCGCTCGGATCATAATCCTCTACGCGGTACGAAATCGCCTTATCATGAATCTCCTCCTGCAGATTCTCACTGACATTGTCCAGAAACGGCTGGAAATAGGAGATGTTGTTCATGTACGTATTCATACGGTTTGCCGAGGGCAGGAGTCTTGCCGCCGCCAGTGCAAAGGCCGTCAGCTGCGGAACAAGGGCCGTCAGATCCTCCGGTCCTCCCAGCACCTGCGCAATCATGTACACCGCAATCCCGGCAATGAAGATCCACTCAATCAAAAGCCTTGGTGTGGAGCTGAACAGAGAGTATTTCTGCACGGCGTTTACGTAGCCATCCCCGCATTCCGAGTACCCGTTGATAAAATAGTTCTCGCGGCTCGCAATCTTGATCTCCTTCACCGCATCCACCGATTCCGAAATCCACTGATAGAGTCCGGAATAATAATCCTGATTCTCCTTGCCGGCTTTTAGCATCACCGGCTTTAAAAACCGCTTGATCACCAGCAAAACAACGACCAGAAGAGCAGCAATGATCATAGTCATCACCGCATCCACCGCCAGCAGAACGCATACCAGGATCAGAAAGACAATTACCTCCGAGGTCAGCTGCAGAATGTTCAGAATCAGTGCGTATACATTATTGATATCGGACGTGATGTTGCGCTGAATGATTGCCGTGTTGGCATTGAGATAATATTCATACGGCCGCTTCATGAAGTTGATCATCATGCGGTTGCTGGTAGCAAACTGGTTTTTGTAAATAAACCGCAGCAGCACCTTCTGCTCCAGATACAGATAGATGTTCTTAAGTGCATATACCACAATGATCGCCACCATCATCAGTGCCGCAAACTGCCGCACGGACGATGCCCCCGTCATATGGTAGATGTCTCCCATGTGGTATTGATTTTCCTCAATGGCAGACGGGTTCACAATGGCCTGCATGATCGGAATGACCAGCGTAACGCCCAGCGCCTCCAGTACCGCTCCGATGAGCATGATGACGAGCAAAACAACCATCATCACCTTCTGGCTGTGATCCAGCAGCTGATTGATCTTTTTAAACGATTTTGTCATGAATTGTTCCTTGTTGTTTCTATTCTGTGTATCTGTTTAGCACCTGACGATTTCAACATGAATCGGGCGCCCCGCGCACGGATTCATGATTGAAACCCTCAGGTGGCCAAGGCCCGAAGGGCCTCTGGCCATCCACATCGAGGTTTTCCGTAGGAAAATCGAGATGCGGGTGCTAAATAGTTGCCTATCTGTTATGGGTAACTGTTTCACAGCCGATGAGTCTTACCGATTTGCAAAGGATCTATCGGGTAATCTTCTGCTCGCTGTGGCTGCCTGCATCCCGGTGAATGGCCGGATCCTCATACAGATCCATGAACTCATCACCCAGGTAGAGCTTTTCCTTTGCGCAGTGAATCGAGGACGGCACCGTGTAAACCGTCACCACCCTCTGAAACTCCATTTCCAGATTCGCGCAGACATAATTCAGAATCTCCATCGGAAACTTCCCGTCCAGCACCACATGCTGTAGGAAAATCTCCCGGTAATCCAGAACATCCCTTGGATGCGGCTTTACAAGGACCACACTGTCTCCTGCATATTGCCGGATCATGTCCTCGAAGAGCTTTCGGCGCATCGAAAGGTCCTTGCAAAGAGGTTCCGTCAGAATCAGGCTTACCGGCCTTTTCTGAGCCTTTGCCTCCAAAAGTGCTGTCTCCAGTTCCTCCCTGTTGGCAACAAAGAGGCGGATCAGGCACTCTCTTTTTTCCTGATCCAATCCCTCCACCAGCTGTTCTCTTGGGACCTCAACCATTTTCTCCATCGGATGGTCCAATGCCGAGATGTCATTGACCTCCATGTCAATGCAATATCTGCCATATCCGTTCTGAATAAAAATAAGACCGAGCCCTGCCATCCATCTCTTTAGCCCAAAGTGTCCTCGGTTGTCATATCTGGCCGTGTCATAATAGCGAATGCAGTCCAGACCATCCTCGACAGCGTGGTAGCGGATTTTCCGGTAGCTCAGATAATAGCCGACAGGATCCGAGTCGCAGAACACGTAAATGTCCGGATAGTTTCTGAAATTCACGGGAACGTACGGCTCTTCCAATTCGCCGAGCCGTTTGCAAAAGCGCATCCGGTTCAAAAGATTCCTCGGAAGAGACCCTGTATTCTCCTTCAAGGGCAGCAGCTCTTCAAAAAAGGTATACGGTTTCTCATCAAACCAGAACACCTCATCAAAGATACCGCACGTTCTCGCCCTCTCATCAAGGTCTCCGAAATCATTGGACATCCTGGACAGAACCAGATCGGCATGTCCCCTTCGCTCTTTGGGGAGATTCAGCTCCTTCAGGCAGGCAACATATACGTGATAAAAGGTATGGCAAACGTAAATTCGTTCCTTGCCCATGCCGGAGTCTCCTTTCGAATAGATATACCGATTCATTTTATCATGTCTGCGGATGGGACACAAAGCCAACCGGGGGTCCCGTTTACTCGCAGCAGGGCGGCAAGGTCTGCGCAGGCGCGACCCTGCGGAACCATTGACGGGACGAAATCCCGGTTGGACGCAGCGACAGCGTATTGGGACGAAATATCGCGGCGGGGAGCGTTGTGCGAGGGTGTGCCGACCCCGGCGCTGTTCTCCAGCTCTGTAAAGGTGAGAAATCCGTATGTTAAGAGTCGCAGGGCCCAGCGGCGCGCATGCCTTGCCGACCTGCTGCGAAACAGCGACGGTGACCGTTCACACATCTGCCACCGAAAGGCCCCACAGCCGGACATTCTGCCGCCACCCTGTCGATGGCAGGCGTGTGAACTGCATGCGCATTAAATCTTGATCTTCGTCCACTTGCCTTTCCGAAAGCGGCTTGAGGCGAACAGGAAACGGGACATCTGATCGCCAAGGACACCCATCCAGATGCCGACCATGCCCATTCCCAGAACGAAACCGCAAAGGTACGAAACACCGGTCCGGATCAGGGTTACGCTGAAGGTGGAGACAATGGCCGTGTAGGTGGTATCTCCTGCGCCGCGAAGGCATCCCATATAGATGACCTGGGACACCTGGAACAGGACGATGATAATGATCATCCGAATGATTTCAACGCCGATATCAACGATCTCCTGTTCTGCAAAGAACAAATGGTACAGGGACTCTCCTCCAAAGAAATAAATAACGGCCAGAACACAGGAGATGCTTAGTCCGATCATCTGGCAGGTCTTGCCATAGCTCCAGGCTCGTTCCGGTTTGTTCTCTCCAAGGCTTCGGCCGATCAGAGCAACGGCAGCTACCTGCATGCCGTCTCCAAAGGAGAAGGTCAGTCCCAGAATGTTCATGCCAACCTGATGCGCCGCCAGTGCATTGGTTCCCATTTTTGCTGCCATCATGGCGGTGGACATAAAGCCAATCCGCATGAGGACCTGTTCCACAAAGACGGACGATCCCAGATTCACAATTGAGATCACAGGTTCCATCGAAGGTCGTATTTTATTCTGCAGAATGTACGGAATGCTGACAAAGCCATCCTTCGGCATTAAGGAGGCAAAGCTCATGATGCACGCAATCACCGTTCCGAATACAGTCGCCAGTGCAGCGCCCACAATGCCAAGGGCCGGGAAGCCGAAATGTCCTTGAATCAGCAGATAGTTTCCGACAATGTTCACCAGATTTGACACGATATTGGTTCGCATGGCGATGACGGTATTGCCGGAGCCTCTTTGTGCGGCATTGATGACCATAGACAGGACATTAAAGATCATTCCGCCCATGATGATGCGGTAGTAAATCACTGCCATCTCGTGGGTGTCCTCCGCAGATCCGCAAAAAGCGATGATAGGAGCTGCAAAGGCCACGCAGGCTGCCGAAATCACAATCGCTGCCAGGATGACAAAAACGATCGCCGTCATCAGAATCTGGTTGGCAGAATTCTTATTTTGCTCGCCTCTTCGTCTCGCAACCAGGGCGGATACCGACACATTCATTGCAAAAAAGAGAGCCAGCCCCATGAACTTTGGCTGCGTTGTAAGGCCAACGGCCGCTACCGCGCTTGCCCCCATCGAACTCACCATCAGGGAGTCCACCATGCCGGCCAGCGCAATAAAAAAGGACTCACACACGGCCGGCCAGGCCATCCGGAGTACTTCTGTCGTGATTGCTCTATCCCATCGTTTCATGATCTGTCGCCTCTCGCTGTCTCTGCTGCACACTTCCTTTATTATAACGCTGCCGTACAGACACGTGCATCAGGAATTGACAAACGCCCACGCAAAAAGGCACCACCCAGTACAGGGTGATGCCTTCTTTCTTACGGTTCGCACATCCCTCATCAGAGGATCCCGGCAAAGATCTCCGCTGCAGGGACAGTAACCTCTCTTTGTCAAATTCGTATTCTTTTATACCGTGCTCAATCCAGGAATTTCTCGTTCAGCTGTACGCCAAAATCCTTGGCAATCGCGCGAAGTGCGTCATCGGTAATGGTCTGGCGAATCTCTCCGCCGCCCATCGACAATACCTTTACATAGATCTCCGCACTCTTTTCGATCGTGTGTGCCAGTCCAAAGGTGATGTCAAAATCAGGGCCTGATGCGAACAGTCCGTGCTGTGCCCATACAACAGCCTGATAGGACTTCATCAGCTCCGAGGTTGCCATCGCAATCTCTGCTCCGCCGGGAACCATCCAGGGGCAGACACCGACGCCTTCAGGGAATACGACCGGGCACTCGGTCGCGCTCTGCCACAGTGCGCGGGAAAAATCACGGTCTGTAAGAGGCAGAATGTAGGTCAGTGCAATGACATTGGTGGCATGGCAATGATAAATAACACGGTTCGCACCATTGGTTGCTGCCTTGCGAACGCTGTGATTCATGAAGTGACTCGGGAATTCCGAGGTCGGCTTTGCTCCGTTCTCCAGTCCCCAGACGATGCGCCAGCTGTCGCCCTTGTCGTTAATTTCGACAATGCCGATGCTGTGAAGCGGATCCAGCTCTACATTGCGGAAGAACTTACCGGACCCGGTGGTCAGGAAATATTCTCCTGCCAGATTGTCAGCCTGAACGCCCATGTTCACCCAATCGCCGGGCTCTTTCCTGAAAAATGCACGACACTCCTCAACCTCTTCTGCCTTCATGCGATAGGTCAGGTTGCCGCCGTTTCGCTCATGCCAGCCCTGCAGCCATCCATCGCTGCACATACGAATATAACCTTTTACGATCTCTACATCCAAAATGCTCATAACTGTGCTCATTTGTCCCTTTCATATCTAATGATAACAGGGTCAAAAGTACTTTTGACCCTGGCATCAATCTAATCTATCCATTCATAACCGATTAGATTAGCACCATGCCTGCTGCGGCATGAACTCCGATCGTTACATTCTCAGCGGGTTATAACATCCACCGGCACATCAAAGATCTTCGCCACCTTCAGGATCGTATCAATGTGTCTGCCGGAAGCTGCTGCCATGTGGTGCGTCGGACCCGCCTCACTCCAACGGTTGCAGAACTCTCTGGCACCGCAGGTGAACCGGGTGCGCATGTTGGTGTCACCAAAGGTAAAGATCGGTCCCTCCTCGTTGATGCCCTCTGCCACAACGAACTTGAAATGACCGTCCTTATCCTGTGTAATTCCGAGGTAGGTCACAGGGCCAAGGTGCGGATAGAACTGGGTAAGGTAGCCGCCGCCTGTTTTTCCATGGAATACCGGAACGATCTTCATGGTCGGCTTCTTAGCAGAGATGTCAGCATCTCCGGAGCCCGAGTGACCGATGATGCAGATGTCCTCGTCGAAATCAATGGAATACATCTCGCTGAGCTGTCCGCAGCCGGCAATGGTCTTGAGAATGCTCATGGCCATGGAAACCTTGATGTCTCCCTCTACGGCGCAGGCAACGCCCTGCTTGATCAGCATCGAGAATGCAGGAATCAGCATGGAATCCAGAACGCCCGCCTTCCCCTGTGCATAGCCGTCATAATGGGAGGCAATGAAGGCAATGTTCTCATCCTTGACCCACTGTTCAAAGGCAACCACGTATTTTGCCATCTCCCAGACCTTCTCGATGGTGCCGCCCCCTTCAATATCAAAGGTATCCAGAATATCCTGTGCCTTACTGCGGATCGCTTCCTCATCGGTAATGTTGTCCGCAATGGCCCACATTTTCTCCCAGTCGAACTGTTTGGTATACAGGAACATGCGGTTGTACAGATTGGTCTCATCAATGTACAGATCCATCATGCCAGGATACGGACGGCCGATCTGCGCCAGATTCGTATCACGGAACCGGCGGCGCACCTGTGCGGCACGACACCAGTCTTCGATTTCGGCCTGGACCTTAGGATCCCCGCCCTCTACCACACCGGTGATCACGGCATGGCGCTTGCCGGCACGCTCCAGATCTGCCACCATCTCACCGACAGCGCCGCATGCGTAGAGCTCGCCCAGCCAGGTCGGCGTATCCGTGTTGGCATAGTCAGGAGCCTTCTTTTTCTGTACGTTGACCAGCACGACCGGAACGTTCAGGTCACGGACGGCCGGCAGCATGTTGTAGGACGTTGCATAGGTGAGCAGCTGCAAAATAACGAGATCCACATCAGCTGCACGAAAGCGGTCTCCTGCTGCCTGTGACAGCTCCTTGGTTGTCACAATTCCCCCGTCAATGATCTCTACGGTGTCCGGAATCGTTTTTTGGAACGCCTCATACTGCGCCTCGAATTCCGGAACCAGCGACGGGAACTGCGGCAGGTACGCTCCCAGCGCAATCGCAAAGACGCCCACACGGGCTTTGGTTTCTACTAACATCTCTTTCCTCCTTACTACCGGTACAGAGCCTTAACAATAACCGTACCGGATAATCCCATCCTCAGATTGTCATCTGTACCTTCAGGTTGCCGATGGCCGTTGCCTCGATCGGCAGTGCGACCACCTTCTTATTCAGATACCGCTCCGTCAGTTCATTCAGAACTGCATTTTTGGCACCGCCGCCCGCAATGTAGAGTTTGTCCCACTGCTGCCCGGTCAGCGTCTCGAGCTCCCGGAAAGCCTTCGCATAGCTGTCTGCCAGAGAATGATAGACACTGTTGATCAAATCAGCATCGCCGGCCGGTGCCTCACCGGTTTCGCCAAGAGCCGTTCGAATTTCCTCCATCATGTTCTTTGGTGCCGAGAACCTTGCATCATTGACATCAAAGATTCTCTCATAGCTGCTGGTTTTGGACAGCTCCACCATTTCTGCAAAGGAAATCCCCAGCTGTTTCTGCACGCACTGCACAATCCACAGTCCCATGATGTTCTTGAGGTAACGGATGTATCCGACACCGCCTTCGTTGGTAAAATTCTCCTTGCAGCTCTCCTTTGTTGTAAGCGGCCCCGCAAGCTTTGCTCCCAGAAGGCTCCAGGTTCCGGAGGACAGGAACGGTGCCTCGCCCTGCTCCATCGGGATTCCTTCCACGGCGCTCGCCGTATCGTGGGTAGCGCACAGAACAACCTTCGTCTGCCCGCCGACCTCTGCGGCCACTTCCTTCGTAAAGGGTCCCAGAACGGTTCCCGGCTGTGTCAGCTGCACAAATAAACGCTTCGGCAGTCCCAACGTCTCCAACAGCTCCGTGTCATATTCCTTTGTATGAGCATTCACCAGACCGGTAGAGGTTGCATTGGTGTATTCCCTTGCCTTTACCCCGCACAGGCGCCACAGAAGGTATTCCGGAATCATCAGGAAGGTGTCCGCCTGCTCCAGAGCTCCGGCCTCCAGATCGGCGCAGAGCTGATAAATGGTATTGAACGGCTGGAACTGAATTCCGGTCCTTGCATACAGCTCTTCAAAAGGAATCTTTTCATGAACCCGTTCGATCACGCCCTGTGTTCTGGAATCCCGGTAGGCATACACCGGCCTCACCGGTTCATCCCCTTTCAGCAGAACATAATCCACGGCCCAGGTATCGATGGACAGACTCTCAATCTCGGGATATCGAACAAACGCCTGACGGATTCCTTCCTTGACATTCTGCAGAAGGCTGTCAATGTCCCAGGTCAGATGCCCGTTCACCTCTTTCATTCCATTCGGAAAACGATACACTTCCTCGGTACGAAGCTCCCCCTGCTCCATCCATCCGACAATGTGACGTCCGCTCGACGCCCCAATGTCAATTGCTAAGAAGTTTTTATGCATTACCCTTTCTCCTTTCTCCTTGTAACTGCAGTATATCCGCATTTACCGTCCGATTCATTGGAAAAGGTTTTCTGTTTTTTGTGAAAAGTCTACTCTTGATGCCGGCAGCTTCCGAAGCGATAATGGTGTCAATTTCTTACGACGGGTCCTGGCGGAGATGTCCACTGTGGGGACGTCTCTCGACTCCGTTCGCAAGACCTAGCGGTACTAAGCTCACAAAGAACGTTCGCAAGTACCGAGGCTTGCGAAAGGCCCCACAGTTGGACATTCTGCCGCCTCCCGTCGTCAACTGCAGATGAATTAGCGCCCGGAAAGGAGAACAGCTATGCTGCAATATACGCTGGATATTGCAAGGGACAGTGTCTGGAAGCGGACAACGCCCAGTGAGGCCGGCTTGTCACAGGCTTTCTATTGCACCGAGGCCGGGCTGTTTTATGCCGGCGAGCACTTTTCCACTGCAAGGTCAGATAAGGACAGCTACCTTTTGTTCTATACTCTCCGCGGTGCCGGGTTCGTGGAGCAGGATGAGACCCTTGTCCGTCTCCAGCCGGGACAGGCGCTTCTCATTAACTGCCGTACGCCGCAGCGCTATTACACCGATCCGGATGCTGCGTTGTGGCACCACTACTGGATTCACCTCGATGGCTCCGGTGTCGCAGCTCTCGAGCCCTTCCTGCTCCCGGACAAGAAAATCTCCCCGGCCACGGTGGACGGGGAGAGGATAACAGAGCTTTTTGAAATTGCCATGAAGGAAATGGACCACGGCACCATTGACAGTCTGGTTCAATGCGGACTGGTCCTCCATGAAATGCTGGTGCAATGTCTGCAGGGGCGCTTTGCACAGCAGGCCTTAGACAACAACCGTCAGGTCATTCTGCAGGCTGCAAGGCACCTTCGGCATCACTACCAGGAGGACATCCGCCTTTGGCAGCTCCTGGAGGAAGCTCACATGAGTAAGAGCTATTTCCTGCGGCTCTTTCGGAACTATATCGGTACAACGCCCTACAACTATCTGGTAAACTACCGCATCACAAAGGCCAAGGAGCTGCTGGTTTTAACGAACCGCACCATCAGTGAGATCGCCGGTGAGGTCGGCTTTGGAGATGCCAGCAATTTTTCCACAAGGTTTTCCGAAATCACCGGGCAGAGTCCCTTGCAGTACCGCAAGAGCATGCTGCAATCGATCTGAGTATAGATTCAATCGGCGACGGGTCCCGGCGGAGACGTCCCCACAGGTGGACATTCTGCCGCCATCCTGTCGCCGATTTGACATCTCACTCAGTGCGATGACAGTTTGGAATAATCCAGGAAAAAGCAGATGCAGTGCGCCGCCTCTTTTGTTTCATTGCGGTACACGTGAGGCTGATCCGTCTCGAATTTATAGACCTGATCTTTATGGATTTTCTGCACATGAGAATTGCATTCGATGGTCACCACGCCTTCTGTCACTGAGAGATATTCCCTCGTGTTCTCGCCGTGGCTACCGCTGGTGTAATATGCCCCGGGCGCCAGATCGATACGGTAGACCTCAACGGACCTTGAGTCCTCAAAGGGAAAACAGGTCCAGACCCTGTAATGTCCCGGCAGTTCCTTGGTCGGAACCAGTTCTTCCGGGGTCACCAGGCAGAACTCCTCTTTTGGCGGATCAATGAGGGTCTGGAATTCAATGCGCAGGCCGCTCGTTATTTTGCCCAGGACACCCAGGGACGGGTTCGCCGTCCCTCTTTCAATCTGCGCCAGCATGCTCTTGCTGACACCGGTCTGCTCCGAGACCTGGTCCAGGCTCATGCCCTTGGACTGGCGAATTCTCTTGAGATTCACCGAAACGTTGTGTGTCAGATAATCCATATTACAGTGCCTTTCGGTACAGTGCCTCAATGTCACTTTGGCGAGAAGCCCTCGGGTTGACGGCAATGTTGCCGCTCTTCATCGCATCCGCTGCCATAGCCTCGATCTTGCTCTCGATCTCTTCCTTGCTGACAGGGCCATTCTTGCTGGCATTGTTGATGGCAATGGTCAGGTTCTCTGGAATTCCGATATCTGCGCAAAGGCTGCGGATCGCATCCACCAGCAGCATAGGCTCAAAAGCTTCTGCGCAGGCAGGAATCTTGCTGATGTAATTGTAGATCCTGAGATATTTGCCGTGATCTGCCAGTGCATTGTACTCTGCAATCACCGGCAGCAGAACTGCATTGGCTACACCATGCGGCACGTCAAAAAACGCACTGACCGGATGGCTCATGGCATGCACATTGCCAAGGCGTGCAAATGAGAAGGCAATACCGGCAAACAACGAGCCAACCAGCATAGCTTCTGCTGCCTCGATGTCATCGCGTCTTGCCACAAAGCGGCGGATGTTGGCTCCGATGAGCTCCATTGCCTTTTCTGCCATCGCATCTGAGAACGGAGAGGCCGCCGTGGAGATATACGCCTCCTCGGCATGAATAAAGGCATCAATGCCGCAGGCAGCCGCAACGCTTGCGGGTGCCATGGTCAACAGCTCCGGATCGAGAATGGCATAGGCCGGCAGGATCTCATAGCTAAAGACCGTGAGCTTGTAATTGCGGCTGTGATCGGTGATGACAGAAAAAGCGGTTACCTCAGACCCGGTTCCTGCTGTTGTGGGAATTGCAATGAGAGGAATGATCTTGCCGGGCACCTTGTGGGCTCCCTCGTACTCCGTGATGCTGCCGCCGAATTTCGCAACAACGCCAACAGCCTTGGCAACATCCATCGGTGACCCGCCGCCAAAGGCTACGATGAAATCGGCGCCGCTTTCCTTGAAGGCCTTTGCCGCCTTTTCCACGGTTGCAACAGAAGGGTTGGCTTCAATGTCCGTATAGCTGTCTGCCGCAATGCCGGCATCCGCCAGATAATCTGCCACCTTCTGCACGAGGCCCATCTTATTCAAATGCGGTCCCGAAATGATAAAGCCATGGGAGCCTCCCAGCTTCCCCGCAATTTCCGGGAGCTTTGCAAGAGATCCCTTTCCTACCGTAATGTCCTGCGGAACAGAAAAATTAAACATATTCATCTCTGATTCACCTCTTCCATGTTGTCGCCCGCAGGCACCCTGTACACCGTTTGCAAAATAACCAGCCAGATAACGCAGAATGAGTTTCACGACATATTTATTCATGAATACGCATTCGCTGCTGCATCACCGGTACATGCGGGCGTAATTCTTATGCACTTCTCATGCAGCAAGCCTTGCCAGAACCTTGTCGATCGCTGCATCGATGACAAGATCCAGCTCTTCCTCGTCTGCCTCCGGCAGCAGCGTTGCGGCATCCTCATCCGAGATCAGCTCGACCAGAATACCAAAGGATTCTTTATATCTGTGTTTGCAGATGACGTAAAATACGCCCCCCAGACCACTCCAGGCAAGGACCATCAGCCATTCCGGCAGAATAAGACTCCCGCCGCTTCCCGGGATGCAGTAAACCGCTACCATCAGTCCCGACAGAAGGATTGCCATGGCTCCTACGAATTTATAGCAAGGCACCTTATAGGGGCGTGGCATATCCGGCTCCTTGGTGCGCAGAATCACAAAGGAAATGGCGACCATGCAGTAGGCAAGGCAGCAGCCAAAGTTGCCGGCATCGCAGATCCACACCATCATCTTCCTGCCGGCAAAGGGTGCCAGCATCGTCAGCACGCCGATCAGGATCAGGGAATTGATGGGTGTCTTGTGCTTAGGATGAAGCTTTGCAAAAAACGGAGGGATCATGTAGGACTCCGCCATGGAGTACATGGCGCGGGAACCGCCCAGCATAAAGGAGTTCCAGGAGGTAATGATGCCGCACATGCCGCCGACAATGATAACCTTCGCCATGATCGGTGCGCCGAAGGCAACTGCCATCGCATCCGCCGTCACCAGTCCGGTTGTCGCCTCCGAAGCCTTGATGGCATCTGTGTTCAGCACCAGACCGACTGCTACAATTACCATGGAGTAAAAAATAACGGCCAGAATAACAGACAGAATCAGCATCTTGCCGATCTTCTTAGGCGGTACGTTGATCTCCTCTGCTGCCTGCGGAATTACATCAAACCCGATATAGTAGAACGGAGATAAAACCGCAACACCAATCACCGCCTTGATGCTCGTTCCGGTAGTGGTCCCAATGAACATCTGGCCGTTCAGATTATCGACAGAGCCGTTGAGGACCGAGGCAACGATCAGCAAAATGCCGGCGCCTCCGATGATGCAGGTCAGAATGGTCTGCAGGACGGCCGCTGTTTTGGCTCCCATGATGTTGATCAGCATGATCAGAAAGGCAATGACAATGCCTGTAATCAGCCAGGACGCATAGACATCAAAGCCGGCAATGGTGTACAGATATCCCTTCAGAAAGCCGGGCCACAGATAGGTGATAATCGTCGGGAATGCGCAGGCTTCAAAGCACGCAACGCCAACGTATCCCAGGATAATCATCCAGGTGCAGACAAAGGAACCGGTCGCTCCCATGGCGCGGTAGCTAAAGACATGCTCGCCGCCGCACTGCGGCATAGCCGCTGTCAGCTCGGCATACGTCATACCGACAAAAAAGATCATGACGCCGCCCAGGGCAAATCCGATGGCTGCACCGACAACGCCGCCCTTTTCAATCCATCCGCCGGAGGAAACAACCCAGCCCCAGCCAATCATGGCGCCAAAGGCGATCACAAGAATGTCCCAGGCGCTGAATACTTTATCAAATTCCGATTTTTTCTGTGCCATTTCGTATCACCTCCTGCCTTCGAAAACTTCCTGTGCAACCTGCTCGATGAGCCTTGCCGTTCCTTCCACACCAAGAAGACTGCTGTCAATCAGCATATCCCGGTTGTGACGGTCGCCGCGATTGCTCCCGGTCAGCGCAAGGTGACGCTTGTGATAACGTTTGTCCTTTTCCATGATCAGGAGTTTTGCATCATCCTCCGAAAGGTTGTGGCTCTTCATGACATTCTGAATGCGCACCGCATCCGGCGCATAAATAAAGATCCGCAGGATCGGCTTTTGTTCCTTCAGAATATAATCCGCAGAGCGGCCGATGATCACGCAGGCCTTGCGATCTGCCAGCTTGCGGATGATTGTTTTCTGTACATGAATGGCACGATCCGTCAGATCCGCGTATTTGGAAAACGATCCGCGGACATCACCCTCTGCACCTTTTCCTGCAATGGTGACGCCCTCTTCCACCTTTTCCATAATATCCTTTGGGATGCCGACCTCTTTGATGATTGCGTCCACCGTATCACGGTCATAGAATTGAATGCCCAGATCCTGTGCAACCATTCTGCCGATCTGATTTCCCTTTGCACCGTATTCGCATCCGATGGTAATAACAAGATGTTCCATAGGGTCCCCTTCATTAACAAAAGGGCGCACGAACCGCATGGATTCGTGACGCCCTTGTCAGCTTGATGATAAAATGCCGGTACTTATTTAGACAGCGCCTCTACGGTCTCCTTCAGGATCGCAACAGCCTTGTCGCAGTCCTCCTTGGAAACGATCAGCGGAGGGATCATACGAATGATGTGTGCGCCGATGGCTGTGATCAGGAGCTTTCTCTCCAGTGCGCCGTGTTTAACATCTACGCCAGAGATGCTATCGTCGAACTCAACACCAACGAGGAGTCCCTGATGTCTGATCTCCTTTACATGAGGAAGTGCCTTCAGCTGCTCTGCAAAATAATCGCCAACGACCTTTGCATTGCCGGCCAGATCCTGATCCAGGAGCTCGTTTACCTCGGCAAGTGCAGCAGCGCAGCTTACCGGATGTCCGCCGAAGGTTGTTCCGTGAGAGCCGGGAGTAAATGCCTTGGAAACCTCCTCGGTTGCACAGATTGCACCGATCGGCATTCCGCCGCCCAGGCCCTTTGCCATGGAAACGATATCCGGCTTAATGCCGTAGTTCATGTAAGACATCACCGCACCGGTTCTGCACCATCCGGTCTGTACTTCGTCAATCAGAAGGAGCATTCCCTTCTCATCGCAGAACTCGCGCAGACCTTTCAGGAACTCAGGAGTTGCAGGATGTACACCGCCCTCGCCCTGAACCGGCTCGAGCATGATCGCAATGGTGTTCTCGGTGCAGGCATCCTTGAAGGCCTTCAGATCATTGTAGGGCGCATAGGAGAAACCATAGGTCATAGGACCAAAGCCCACCTGGCAGCCATTGCCGGGCTGGCCGGTTGCAGACATAGCACCGAAAGTTCTGCCGTGGAAGCCATCCTTTGCGGTTACGATGTGATAGCGGTTCGGGCCGTATTTTTCGATGCCGTATTTACGAGCCATCTTGATCATGGCCTCGTTGGCCTCGGTACCGGAATTCTGGAAGAAGATCTTGTCCATACCGATGGTCTCACAAACCTTCTCTGCCAGAAGTGCCTGCGGAATGGTGTAAGGATAGTTGAACGTGTGCATGATATCGCTCACCTGGTCCTTTACGGCTGCAACAACCTTCGGATTACAGTTGCCGGCGTTGTTAACAGCGATGCCGCCGTAAAAATCAAGATAAGGAGTCTTGTTCTCGTCATAGAGATACATTCCCTCAGCGGTCTCTGCAACGAAATCGAAGCGCTCATACGTTTCGATCATATACTTTTTGACCTTGTCCTTGATGTCCTGTGCGGTGAATCCAGTGTCTGCTAATTTCATGATCGTCTCCTCCTTGGTGTGTGGTGTACATGCAATTGTGTTTGTCCAGCGCTGGACAAACACAACACAAAAAGGAGCAAAGGTTGCCTGATAAATCTAAGCACCTTTGCTCCTCGTTCATGTCTATTATTTTGTACACCAGTACATTATCGCGATCGATTCGTACTGTCAATACTTTTTTGTATCTGTTTAGCACCTGGCGATTTCAATCATGAATTGGGCGCCTCGCGCACAAATTCATGACTGAAATTGTCAGGTGGGCAAGGAGCGGAGCTCCTCTGCCCAGCCACATCGAGGTTTTCCGAATGCAAGGAGAAAGCCGCGTATGCGGTTTCTCCGCAGCACGGAGTGAGCGAAGCCACTCCAAGGTAGGAGAAAATGGCATCAGCCATTTTCGAGTACCAAAATCGAGATGGGT
>CAVCWT010000009.1:50648-80338 GCA_963605745.1 Lachnospiraceae bacterium | reverse complement strand
AGCTTGTGGAACGGAAATGTTCCAGTAATCTGTATTCGGTTTTGAAGGCACGAAATGTGAAAGACGCTGAATTTCAGCGTCTTTTTTTGTGTTCTAAAAAATGTGTACAAATCGCATTAGAAAAGGGAAAGTATGTTTATCCCTGTATTCTTCCTATGCTGGCTTTGCTCAAGGGAAGGAAGTTCAGGCTGTAGGCAAAAAGACGGCGCAGAAGACGGCCATTAAACTGCAGGATGGTATCGATGTGTGATAGAATTACAAGAGCGTTTTAGACAGCGTTTTGTTATGCGAACAGCATTTTGCGTCAATGTAAGGAAGGTGTTGGTATGAGATGCCCGTTTTGCGGAAAAGAAGATAACAGGGTAATTGATTCAAGACCGGTGGAGGAGAACAATTCTATTCGCAGGCGCAGGATCTGCGATGACTGCGGGAGACGGTTTACGACTTATGAAAAGGTAGAGACAATTCCTCTGGTGGTGATCAAAAAGGACAACAATCGGGAAAGCTATGACAGATCAAAGATTGAAGGCGGAATCCTGCGGGCCTGCCATAAGCGTCCTGTTTCGGTCAATCAGATCAAACATACGGTCGATGAAATTGAAACAGAGATTTTTGACCGCGAGGAGAAGGAAATTTCCAGCCAGGAAATCGGAGAGCTTGTAATGAGCAAGGTCCATGATTTAGATCCGGTTGCCTATGTTCGTTTTGCCTCAGTCTATCGTGAATTCAAAGATGTGGAAACCTTTATGGATGAGTTAGAGAAGGTACTGAAGACAGAAAACGGCAAAAAGGCACTGGGAGTACGGAGCTGAATGAATGGGAATCAATATTATACCGGATCGTTATGTATCTTCGGCCTATGACATAGATTATGAAGAAATGTATGCGTCCGGCACTCGAGGCATTATCTTTGATATTGACAATACGCTGGTAGAACCGAATGCTCCGGCCAATGAACAGGCGAAAGCGTTATTTGGCAGGTTGCGGGAAATGGGCTTTCAAACGGTTATCCTCTCGAACAATACCGGTGAGCGTGCCAGAATTTTTGCCAGGGAAGTGGGCAGTCAGGTGGTTGCCAGAGCGATGAAGCCGCTTCCTCACAAATATCGAACGGCCATGCAGGTCATGGGAACGAACCCGGGGAACACGGTGTTCATCGGAGATCAGCTCTATACGGATATCTGGGGAGCCAATAATGCTAACGTGACCTCCATTCTGACGGTGCCACTGACACAGAAGGAGGAATTCTGGATTTGTTGGAAACGACGTCTGGAGGAACCGGTTCGCAGGAAACTGGAACTCGAAACACGGTAATTATGATCGATGGAAAGCGTTCCTTATCGTCATTATTGCGAAAAACACGAATCCTGCACCAGCCAGCGCTGCAATGGAACCATCGCAGGTCAGAACATATCACAGAGACGGAGGCAGGTTATATACAAAGGAAGATTGGAAATGCAGCAAGAGATTAATGGAAGAACCGCAGTCTACGGACTCATCGGGAATCCGGTGGGACATTCTTTTTCGCCGCTGATTCACAATACACTGGCGGAAGGATTGGAGCAGAATCTGGTTTATACCACCTTTCCGGTGACGGAGGCAGATCGCATTGGTGACGCTGTGCATGGTGCCTATGCGCTGGGAGTGCAGGGAATGAATGTGACGGTTCCCTATAAGAGCGCAGTGATTCCATTTCTGAATGAAGTGGATCCTGTCGCAAAGGCCATCGGAGCAGTGAATACACTGGTGCGGACAGAAGGCGGCTATAAAGGCTATAACACCGATTATCTGGGACTGCGAAGAGCACTGGAGGAGATGGGAATCGATTTGCCGTCGGTGAATGTAATTCTCATTGGCGCCGGAGGTGCGGCAAGGGCGGCAGGCTTTATGTGCGGCGACGCCGGAGTCGCAAAACTCACGATTCTGAACCGTACAAAGGAAAAAGCCGATTCTCTTGCCGGGGAGCTTGCAAAAGTATTTCCTGTAATGGAGATTCATAGCGGAACGTTGGACGAGGCTGCGGACGAGGCGGAAAGACTTAGAGAAGGGCACGGAGAAGGAATCGAAGAGAAAATCGGAGAAGAAAAAGACTGCAAAGATGGCAAGGACGAGATCCGCAGCGAGGGCAAAAAGGTCCTGGCAATTCAATGTACCAATGTAGGCCTTGCACCTTTGGTTGATGCTGTACCTGTGGAAGATCCTGCATTTTATCATAGAATCGATGCGGCCTATGACTGCATTTATAATCCGGAGGAAACGAGATTTCTGCAGCTGGTGCATGCAGCAGGCAAGCCTGGTCGCAACGGTATGGACATGCTGCTGTGGCAGGCAATTCTGGCTTTTCGTTTCTGGACCGGAAAAGAGCCGGAACAAGATCTGACAGAGCGCGTACGGAACAAACTGCATGCGTTCATCAAGGCTTGATCGCAAAAGCGGGTGCTGATCCGGTGTGACGGGCAGGGGCAATAAAGCGGAGCGGCTAATGTCTGATCTGGTGGCAATGAGTGCGGATACCGAGGAGAAAAGTTGAATAATTACGTATTGATTGGCTTTATGGGCTGCGGCAAAACAACGATCGGCCGCACATTATCGGAAAGAACCGGATGGGAAAATCCGGATACGGATGCGCTTCTTGTTAAAGAGGCCGGGATGCCGGTGACAGAGATCTTTGCCAAAGAGGGAGAACAGGGCTTTCGAGACCGGGAGACTGGTCTCTTAAGAAGACTGTCAGCAAAAGGATGTGAGAATCAGATTTATTCCACCGGCGGCGGCATTGTTCTTCGAGAGGAGAACCGGGCACTTTTGCGGCAGCTGGGGACGGTAATCTACCTGGAGGTTAGTCCCGGGGAGGTCCTTCGTCGCCTTGGTGATGATACAACAAGGCCGCTTTTGCAGGGTGAGAATCGGATGGAAAAGGTGCAAAGCCTTCTGGAGGATCGGCGCAGCATTTATGAAGCTGCTGCAGATCGAATTGTCAGGGTAGACGGCCGTACCCCTTACGAAATTGCAGATGAGATTCTGCAGGCCTCGTGCAGAGAATAAACACAGGGAGAACGAATACATTATGAAGAAAATTCTGGTTATCAACGGACCGAATCTGAACTTTCTGGGAATTCGGGAAAAAAGTATTTACGGAACACAGGACTACAGTGCGCTTCTGGACATGATCCGGGAGCATGCAGAGGCACTCGGCATAACGGCAGAGTGCTGGCAGTCCAATCACGAAGGTGCAATCATCGACAAGCTTCAGGAAGCCTACTATGACAAGGACCTGATCGGAGTGGTGATCAATCCGGGGGCCTACACGCATTACAGCTATGCCATTCATGATGCCTTAAAGAGTGTCTTTATTCCGAAGGTGGAGATCCATATCAGTGACATCAACACGAGGGAAGAGTTCCGCAAGACCTCTGTGACAGCGCCGGCCTGTGATCACCAGATCGTGGGACGCGGCCTGCAGGGATACCTGGATGCCATGGATTATATTGCTGAAAGCGCCAGACAATAATCACCAGAAACTGCTTGCCAACTGTCTGGGGCCGATGATATAATCATCGCGTTGTTCTGAGCAGAACAGCGATGACGCAGCCATTTTGTGGGCAAAGGCTCTGTTTACAGGGCACTGGTCTTCACGGATACGGCGGCTCATGTAGGTGAGTGAATGATAGATCATTCACGCAAGCGCTTGCACGAAGGAGGTAGTCGAACATGAGAGAAGGAATTCATCCTCAGTATTATCAGGCAACCGTAACCTGCAACTGCGGCAACACATTCGTAACGGGATCCACCAACGAAGAGATCCACGTCGAGGTTTGCTCTAAGTGCCATTCTTTCTATACTGGCCAGCAGAAGGCAGCAAATGCTAAGGGTCGCATTGATAAGTTCAACAAGAAATACGGTCTTAAGTAAGATATCGATTTCAGGCGATGACAGAGGTTGGAGCAGCAAGCTGCCCCAACCTCTTTGTTTTTTATCCGTTACAGGGAGAGTTATGGCAAAAAAGAGAAAACGGCAGCATTATTCCGGAATCGGCGGACAGGCAGTCCTCGAAGGCATTATGATGCGCAACAAGAGCCAGATGGCCGTGGCGGTTCGTAAGCCGAACGGAGAGATTGAAATCGGTGTAGATGAGGTCCACGGAATCGGCGATCGGACAATCTGGACAAAGATTCCCTTTATTCGGGGAGTTCTGGCTTTTATTGATTCTCTCGTGATCGGCATGAAGGCAATGGAATTCTCCAGCTCGTTTTATGATGAGGAGGAGGCAAAGGGAGACAAGACACCGGAGCAGAAGGCAAGAGAAGAGAAGCTTTTTACCGGGATTACCATCGCTTTGTCCCTTGTTCTGGCGGTTGGGCTGTTCGTTATTTTGCCGATGGCGCTGACAAGCCTTCTGGGAAAGACCATTCGCAGCGATGCGGCAATGGCAATTCTGGAGGGAGTGGTTCGACTGGCGATTTTCCTTGCGTATATGGTCGGCATCTCTTTGATGAAGGATATCCGACGGCTTTACGGGTATCATGGTGCAGAGCACAAGTGCATCAATTGCATTGAGAGCGGCAAGCCCCTTACAGTGGAGAACGTGATGTCGAGCAGCCGGTTTCACAAGCGGTGCGGGAGCAGCTTTATTGTGCTGGTCGTGATCATCAGCATTATTCTGTTCTTTTTCATTCGGGTCGAAAGCTATGGCATGCGGATTCTGGTAAGAATCCTGCTGATTCCGGTGATTGCCGGAATTTCCTTTGAGTTTCTGCGCTATGCAGGACGCCACAACAATACGTTTGTGGATATCATTTCGGCACCGGGCGTCTGGCTGCAGCACATTACGACGAAGGAACCGGATGAGGGAATGGCTGAGGTTGCCATTGCGGCTGTGGATGCGGTCTTTGACTGGAGAGGATATTTAAAGCGCAGCTTTGGATACACGGACGAGGAGCTGGCGTACTACGAGCAGATGTAATAGTGCGGCAGGATGTCGGACGACGAAACGTGACAAAGGATGCTGCGGCAGGATGTCGGACGACGAAACGTGACAAAGGATGCTGCGGCAGGATGTCGGACGACGAAATGTGACAAAGGATAATGCACAGCAAGGCAGGACATCAAATGGAATATCGTAAGCTCTATGAGGAGGGCAGACAGGCGCTGGAGGAGATTGGACTTTCGGATGCACAGCTGGATGCCAGGCTCCTTCTGGAAGAGGTCTGCGGAACAAATCTGCAGACCCTTTTGGTATATCCGGACAAAATGGTTTCCGAGGAGGAGACCGGACGGTACAGGGACTATATCCGGCGGCGTGTGAACCGGGAACCAACGGCGATGATCCTCGGAAAATGGGACTTTATGGGCCTGACCTTCCGGCTAAATCGCAGTACGCTCATTCCGGAACAGGACACGGAACGTCTGGTGGAAGTCGCTCTGGAATGGAATGCCGAAAGAAAACGCACTGGGATAGATGCAAGTGCAGACGGGGGAAAAAACGAACCCTCGGACCAAAACCGCTCCGACGGGACAACAGGCAGCAACACGGCGGCAAAGAAAGAAAACAGGAAAGAAAGCCGTAAGGAGTGTGACACGGGACTGCGGATTCTGGATCTGTGCACAGGCTCCGGCTGCATTCTGCTGTCTCTTCTGCACGAGATTCCGGAGGCGACGGGACTGGGCACTGACATCAGCGGCGAGGCCTTGCAGGCTGCGGAGCAGAACAGGGAGGCACTGGGACTGTCGGGGCGTTCGCTGTTTTGCAGGGGAGATCTGTGGGAGCCGGTGGGAGAGGAACGATTTGATCTCATTGTATCGAATCCGCCATATGTGCCGACGGAGGTTATTCCGACCTTGGAGCCGGAGGTTCGATCGGGAGAACCCTATGCGGCCCTGGACGGCGGAGCAGACGGGCTGATGTTCTATCGGAAGATCATTGAGGCAGCACAGAGACATTTAAACCCTGCAGGGACTATAATAGTAGAGTCTGGCTTTGACGAAGCAGAGGCCATTGCCGGGCTGATGCAGGCAGCAGGCTTTACAAAGATCAGAATTTTTCAGGATTACGGCGGACTGGACCGTGTGGTTCAGGGAAATCGCCCGGAGGAATAGACGTGTTCGAGAGTATGGATTCGGTTCTCCTTCACTATGAGGAGATTGCAACGGAATTAAGCACACCGGAGGTCGTGCAGAATATGGATCGCTATCGCGCGCTGATGCGCGAGCAGACCGATCTGACACCGGTGGTAGAAACGTACCGTGCCTATCAGAAGGCCAATCAGGATGTGGCAGATGCGCTGGAAATGATCGATGCAGAGAGCGATCCTGAGCTCAAGGAAATGGCAAGGGAAGAGCTCGCAGATGGCAAGGCGAGGGTGGAACAGCTGACCGGAGAAATGAAGGTCCTTCTCCTGCCCAAGGATCCCAATGATGACAAGAACGTCATCTTTGAAATTCGTGCCGGTGCAGGCGGAGATGAGGCTGCGCTGTTCGCTGCTGAGGTATACCGCATGTACGTTCATTACGCAGAAAGGCGCGGATGGAAGACAGAGATCCTCGACTTTGAGGAGAGCGGCATCGGCGGCATGAAGTTCGTGAACTTCATGATTGTCGGGCAGGGTGCCTATTCCAGAATGAAATACGAAAGCGGTGTACACAGAGTGCAGAGAGTTCCTGCAACGGAGTCGCAGGGACGCATTCACACCTCGACCATCACAGTGGCCGTGATGCCGGAGGTGACAGAGGACATCAATATTGATATTCCGATGGAGGATGTGCGCATTGATATTACCAGAGCGTCCGGAAACGGCGGACAGGGCGTCAATACCACGGACTCTGCGGTCCGTCTGACCCACCTTCCGACCGGAATCGTGATCTATTCACAGACAGAGCGCTCGCAGCTCCAGAACAAGAATAAAGCCTGGGCGCTGCTGCGTTCCAAGCTGTATGACCTCGAGGTTCAAAGCCGTCATGACCAGGAGGCAGATCTTCGAAGATCACAGATCGGAACCGGTGACCGTTCTGAAAAGATCCGGACCTACAACTTCCCGCAGTCCCGCGTGACGGACCACAGAATCAAGCTGACGGTGTACAACCTGGATGCGGTGATGAACGGAGCACTGGATGAGATTCTGGACGCATTGATTGCCGCTGATCAGGCGGCTAAGCTCGCCAAGGTCGAGGACGGAACGAACTAACACGAACGGAACGAACACGAACGAACACGAACGAACGCTTCCGCCGGCAGCTGGGGGAACTGGTGATTTCATCAGCATTTCCTTCGCGCGGCAGGCCTTGAAACAAAGCAATGAGACATCTCCTTGGAGGATATCTCTTCGGATCGTGCAGAGGCAGGTCATAAAAGGTAATATTGGCATCACAGGGAAAGAGCAGGAAGCAATATGGGACTTCTGGAATACAGACAGCAGCTGGATGAGATTGATGCGCAGATGGTACAGCTCATTGAAAAGAGAATGGCCATTTCACAGCTGGTGGCGAAGGATAAAATTGAGTCTGGCAAACGCGTTCTGGATAAAAAACGAGAGCAGGAGAAGCTGACAACGCTGGCCAACATGGCCAGTACGGACTTTAACCGTCGGGCGGTTCATGAGCTCTATGAGCAGATCATGGCGATCAGCCGGAAATGCCAGTACCGCATCATGGATGATGCCGGTCAGATGCACGGTTTGCCGTTTATTCCCGTGGATACCCTGGTGGATGAGCATACGAGAGTGGTTTATCAGGGAGCCCCCGGCGCATATTCCGAGGCGGCGATGAAGCAGTTCTTTGGAGAGGACATTGACAGCTTTAATGTAGAGACCTTCCGGGATGCCATGAGTGCCATCGAAGAGGGCGCGGCAGATTATGCCGTTCTTCCAATCGAGAATTCCACTGCCGGAATTGTTTCGCAAAATTACGACCTTTTATTCGAATTCGAAAACTACATTGTCGGTGAACAGATTCTGCCCATTCACCACTGCCTGATGGGAACACCCGGAACGACGATGGAATCCGTTCGCTCCGTCTATTCGCATCCGCAGTCACTGATGCAGAGTGCCCATTATCTGGACCAGCATCCCGAGTGGCAGCAGGTTGGCATGCAAAATAACGCTTACGCCGCACAGAAGGTGGCAAAAGACAAGGATCCTGCCAAGGCCGCCATCGGATCCGAATATGCGGCCAAGGCTTACGGCCTGGAGATCCTTGCAAAGGGTATCAATGATTCGGAAAACAATTCCACGCGTTTTATCATTGTAACGAATCGCAAGGTGTTCCCCAGAAACGGAAGGAAGATTTCCATCGTTCTCGAAACCGAGCATGAGAGCGGTGCTCTGTACCGCGTGCTGTCGCATTTTATCTATAACAACCTGAATATGAACAAGATCGAGAGCCGGCCGATCCGGGACAGGAGCTTTGAATACCGGTTCTTTATTGACTTTGACGGAAATCTGCAGGACAGCGCCGTGCGCAATGCGCTTCGGGGCCTTCGGGATGAGGCGAAAAACCTCAAGGTGCTGGGGAACTATTAACCGCAGACACTTAGCAGACGCGCATCTTCACCATGCGTCTGCACAGCCATGTGGCGAGGCGTACGCGTCGCTGGGCCCTGCGGCTCTTAACCAACAGATTTCTCACCACTACCGAGCTGGAGAACAGCGCCGGGGCTGGCACACCCATGCACAGTGCTCCCCGCCACTTGTTCCCATCCCACCACACGGTCGCTGCGACCTGCCGGGATTTCGTCCCGTTTCGTGTTCCGCAGGGTCGCGCCTGCGTACATCCTCACCGCATGTCTGCACAGCCGCGCGGCGAGCTATCAGGAGAAAAAGATTATGAATCAATGTATTTTATATCGCAAGCTTGACAACAGTGAGCTGCTGGATGCGATGACCGGGATTATGTCCGGGGAGCAGGAGGAAGAGACAAGGGAGCATCTTTTGGCTATCGTCTCCGGGCTGATTGAAATGGCCGGCGAAAAGGGTTTCTATGGAAACCTCTGGCACGATTATCTGGCGATGCTCCTGGTCAGCAATGAGAACTACTATTCCCTCGCCTGCGAGAAGCGAGGAGATGCGGAAGGGAGCGTGAACGAAGCGGTGCTCCATGATCTGGACGTGCTGCGTCGTTATTTTGACTACGATTTTACGAAGGTCTCGCAGGAACTTAACCTTCCGGAGTTAGGCTTGGTGACGGACTTTAAGCCGGCAGGAGCAAAGAGTGTGCAGTACAGCAAAAGGATCCGCGACTGTATCTGCAGCCTTGCGGCAGCGCTTGGGAAGGCAGAGAGTGCGCAGGAGATGAAAGACCTCCTTGCACAGTTCTATAAGGATTACGGCGTCGGAATGTTCGGTCTGCACAAGGCCTTTCGCATTGAGCACGATGAGGCGGGCGAGCTGGCGGGGCAGACGAGAATCGTGCCGATTCGGAACATTCTGCATGTTGGCATGAAGGATCTTGTCGGCTATGAGATTGCGAAAAAGAAGCTGATCGAGAATACCGAGGCCTTTGTGGCAGGTCGTCCTGCCAACAACTGCCTTCTCTACGGCGAGGCAGGAACAGGGAAATCCTCCAGCATCAAGGCGCTTGCCAATGAATACTATGACAAGGGTCTTCGCATCATTGAGGTGAGCCGGTATCAGTTCCGGGACCTCAACAAGGTGATTGAGAAGATCAAAAACCGCAATTATCGCTTTGTTCTCTACATGGATGATCTGTCCTTTGAGGAGAATGAGACGGAGTATAAATACCTGAAGGCCGTCATTGAAGGGGGCCTGGAGAAAAAGCCGTCCAACGTGCTGATCTACGCAACCAGCAACCGAAGGCACCTTATTCGTGAGAGCTTCCATGACAGAGACGGTGTGGAGATTTCGGACAAGCACGGCGGAGACACTGTGCAGGAGAAGCTCTCTTTGGCAAGCCGCTTTGGGGTATCTATCTACTACGGCGCCCCGACCTTTGAGGAATACCATACCATCGTATCGGAGCTTGCAGACCGAAACGGCATTCAGATGGAAAAGGAACTGCTCAAAAAAGAAGCAACCCGCTGGGAAATGAACCACGGGGGGCTCTCCGGGCGCACCGCTCAGCAGTTCATCGATCATTTGCTGGGAGCTAAGGAGTAAGAACAGACAGTTTCTTCGCCAGGCAGCGCAGGTCCCTCGCAGAGGACATCTTCGCCAGGCAGCGCAGGTTCTTCGCAGAGGACATCTTCGCCAGGCAGCGAAGATCCTTCGCAGCGGAGATCTTCGTCGGGGATTGTCACAGGCAAATGGAATAAAGGAGGCAACGCATGGCAATACATACCTTTGCTGCAATTGATGTCGGCAGCTATGAGCTGGGAATGGAGATTTTCGAGGTGTCCAAGGCAAGGGGCATCCGCGAGATTGATCATGTTGTGCGCAAGGTGGACCTTGGCAGTGATACCTATGCGACCGGCAAGCTGAGCCTTCATCACATCCAGGAGGTCCGCGATGTTCTGAAGGAATACCGCAGGATCATGGACACCTACCGCGTGGAGGAGTATCAGGCCTATGGCACGTCCGCCATTCGCGAGATGACCAATGCCTCGATCATACTGTCCCAGTGGGAAGAGGAGACCGGCATTCACATCGACGTTCTTACCAATTCGGAGCAGCGTTTTCTGGATTATAAATCACTGGCATACCGCGGACGTAATTTTGACCGTATTGTGGCAGAAGGCTGTGCGATCGTGGACATCGGCGGCAGCAGTCTGCAGATCTCTTTGTTCGAGGGCGGTGTTCTGCAGTCGACGCAGAATCTGCGGCTCGGCGTTTTGCGCATCCGCGAACAGATCCGCCGCATTGATGCCAGACAGTCCCAGATGCAAAAGCTCATCAGTGACATTGTGAATTCTCAGATGCAGGTCTTTAAGGATCTTTATCTGGGGGACAAGAGGATTCCCAACATTCTGATCATCGATGACTACATCTCCTCCTTTATGGAAGCGCGCGGTCAGGAGATTGCAGAATGGGAGGAGTTCAAGGCCCTGGCGCAGCAGTTTGCCGGACGGACAACGAGCGAGATTGCCGGGAAATACCGAATGACAGAGGACAATATTTTCCTGTTGGGTGTCTCCGGCGTCATCATGGGCTGTATCATGCAGGCCATCGGCGCAGAGCGAATCTATGCGCCGGGCGTTACTCTGACCGACGGCATAGTTTATGAATATGCAGAACGCAAAAAAATACTGCCGCCCAGCCATGATTTTGAAGAGGACATCATCGCCTGCGCAAGGAACATTTCGGCCAGGTATAAGGGAAACGCAGAACGAGGCAGATCGCTGGATCTGATCGCTATGAAGCTCTTTGATGCGACCCGCAAGATTCACGGCCTTGGCAAACGCGAACGCCTGCTGCTGCGCCTTGCCTGCATTCTGCATGACTGCGGCAAGTTCGTTTCCATTGCGAACGTTTCGGAGTGCTCGTACAGCATTATCATGAGTACGGAGATTATCGGAATCTCACACATCGAGCGCGAGATCGTTGCCAATGTGGTGCTGTATAACCACAATGATTTTGTCTATTACGAGCAGCAGATTGAGGCCAGTGACCTCAGCCGGGAGGCCTATCTGACCATTACCAAGCTGACGGCCATTCTGCGGCTTGCGAACGGTCTGGACAGAACCCATAAAAAGAAGCTGGATGATATGAGGGTTGCTGTCCGGGATGATCAACTGGTGATCTCGGCAAAGAGCAACGTGGATCTGACTCTGGAGAAGGGGCTGTTCCAGGCAAGAGCAGGATTCTTTGCGGAGGTATTCGGGATCACGCCGGTCATCCGGCAGCGGTAAAAGGGCGTTTGACCAGATATCAGAGAAACCAACCCATTCGGATGGGGAAGAGAACGGGAGGCAGCCATGTCTGATAAATCGGATAAGAAAAAAGAAAACGAGCAGATCGAAGCAAACGACAGACAGAAGATCAACTGGAGAGATCCAGCCTATTACCAGAACCGCGAGCTGTCCTGGCTGCAGTTTAATCGAAGATGCCTTGGCGAGGCGAGGAGCAAGGAGAATCCGCTCATGGAGCGGCTGAATTTTCTTTCGATTACGGCCTCGAACCTGGATGAGTTCTTCATGGTGCGCGTGGCATCGCTTCAGGATATGTGCAAGGCGGGCTATACCAAAAAGGACATTTCCGGAATGTCTGCGCAGGAGCAGCTGAGCGCTGTTCTCGAACAGACCCATGAGTTTATCGAGCTCCAATACACAACGCTGAACCGGCAGATCATTCCGGCTCTTCGCGAGGAGGGCATCACGATTGTGACGCAGCTCCAGCAGCTGACCGAAGAGGAAAAGGAATTCATCGACGAATACTTTGAAACGGAGGTTTATCCTGTCATTACACCGATGGCAGTAGACTCCTCAAGACCGTTTCCGCTCATTCTGAACAAATCGCTGAACATCGGTGCACTTTTGAAGAGGAAGGAGAATGCGGGCCCCGGCATATTGTCACATACCAAAAAGGGCAAGAAGGCCTTAAAGAGTGAAAAGGACAGCCTGGAATTCGCAACGGTGCAGGTTCCGTCGGTTCTGCCTCGCGTGATTCGTCTGCCGGAGAGTCCGGCAGAAACGGAAGACGAGAATGCGCAGGGAAACGGGCACGTTCGCACCAGAGTGATCCTGCTCGAGACCATCATCCGCGGCTATCTGGGACAGCTGTTCCAGCGGTATGATGTGATCGGCACAGCTCCCTTCCGCATCATGCGCAATGCCGACATGGATATTGACGAGGATGAGGCTGAGGACCTGTTAAAGGAGATTGAAAAGTCACTCAAACAGCGCCGGCACGGCGAGGCCATTCGTCTGGAAATTGAGGCCGAGGCAGATGAGCGACTGGTGCAGATCCTGGAAGAGGAGCTGGAGCTGAACCAAAAGGAAATCTTCCGCATTGACGGCCCCTTGGATCTGACCTTCCTGTCCAAGGTACGCAAGGTGGAGGGATATGAGGATCTTCATGAGCATCGTTACAATGCGCCGCAGGAGATTCCGGCACTGCCGGAAGGGTGCGATCTGTTCGAGCAGATTCGAAAGGGCGATATTTTCTTAAGTCATCCGTATGAGACCTTTCAGCCGGTCGTCGATTTTGTTGCAAAGGCAGCCGTGGATCCGGACGTTCTGGCTATCAAACAGACATTGTACCGTGTCAGCGGCAATTCACCGATTGTAGCGGCCCTTGCCAAGGCAGCAGACAACGGCAAGCAGGTCACCGTACTGGTGGAGCTCAAGGCCAGGTTCGATGAAGAGAACAATATCGTCTGGGCCAGAATGCTCGAAAAAGCAGGCTGCCACGTGATCTACGGCCTCGTGGGCTTAAAGACCCATTCCAAGATCACGCTGGTGGTGCGAAGAGAAGAGGACGGAATCCGGCGCTATGTACACCTTGCAACCGGCAACTACAATGACACCACGGCAAAGCTCTATACCGATGTCGGCCTTCTGACCTGCAAGGAGCCCTTTGGCGAGGATGCAACGGCAGTATTCAATATGCTCAGCGGATATTCCGAGCCCAGATCCTGGAATCGCCTCATTCTGGCACCCTTGTGGATGAAGGACCGCTTTGTCGAGCTCATCGGGCGGGAGGCAGAAAATGCGAGAAGAGGAGAGCCGGCACGGATCGTTGCGAAAATGAATTCGCTGTGCGATCCCGATATCATCGAGGCACTCTATAAAGCCAGCACAGCCGGTGTTCCCATTGAGCTCATTGTGCGCGGCATCTGCTGCCTCCGAACCGGAATTCCCGGAGTATCCGAGAACATCACCGTGCGATCCATCGTCGGAAACTATCTGGAGCATGCACGAATCTTTATGTTCGAAAACGGCGGGCACCGCGAATTCTACGCAGGTTCGGCCGACTGGATGCCCAGAAACCTCGACCGCCGCGTCGAGATCGTATTCCCGCTCGAGGAGGAACACGTAAAAGACAAGGCATGGCACATCCTGGAAACGGAGCTGGCGGATACCGAACAGGCGAGCATTATGCAAAAAGACGGCACCTATGAAAAGGTAGACCGCCGCGGCAAGGAAAAGGTGAATTCGCAGCTGGTATTCTCCGAGGAGGCTAAAAAAGCGGCCGAGAAGGCAAGAGATGTGATCAAAGAGGAGCGTCTGTTCATTCCGGCCGAGCACCACAGCGAAGGCTGAAGAACAGGACCCGGTGCTGTCCACACGCCTGCCAGAAGCAGGGTGGCGGCAGAATGTCCGGCTTCAGGACCTTTCGCAAGCCTCAGCACTTGTGAGCGTCCTTTGCAAACTTAGTGCTGCTAGGTCTTGCGAACGGAGCTGAGAAGCGTCCCTGAAGCGGACATCTCCGCCAGGACCCGCTGATGGCAGATGTGTGGACAATAACACAGTGTACGCGGCAGAATCCGCCATGGACAAGGCGCAGTGACATTGGTATACTGAGTTCAGCCCAGGAGCATTTTTCCTGCGATATTTTGAACCTACAAATACTTTAAACGGGAACCCAAAAGTGCAGCATGGCTGCCGCGCCCCCGCTGTGGCGGAGAGTCCGGAGACGGATTCGGGGATGGCAATAAGTTCTGATGAGGGCACCCACCTGGCCGAGGCTAGGAGTCAAAGTACGCAGGGCCGATGGGCTTTTGCAGAGAAGTTTGTTGTATCTGTTCGCTGGACGGATATGTTGTGTTGAGAAAAGGCAGGCTGAAAAGCCTGCCTTTTCCTTGGTCACCCGGATGAGCCGGGGTGAAGAGAAAGAACAAAGATACAGGGCAAGGATAAGCAAAGGGATAGAGCAAAGGCAAGCAAAGGTACAGTGAGGGGTATGCAGGATCCGACAGGTCGTTTTTACAACATATTCATGGGGTGCATTCTGGGCGGCGCCTTTGGCGATGCTCTGGGCTTTCCTGTGGAATTCATGACGCTTCCGGAGATTGTAGAGCGCTACGGGAATCACGGCATTGTGGGACTGGAGCTGGGACCGAACGGAAGGGCTCTTGTCAGTGATGATACGCAGATGACGTTGTTTACGCTGGACGGGCTGACAACCGGAATGAAACGGGCGAGGGAACACGGAACCGATGCCAGAGCAGAGGTTTATCTGGACCGGGCTTACCTTGACTGGTTTGCAACGCAGCAGTCAAGGCTGCATTATTCCAGAGCCTTTACCTCGATTTATTCGGATCCTCGCCTGAAGGGGCAACGAACGCCCGGGCGCACCAGTCTGGCGGCATTGACCAGGCAGTTCGTGAACATCGACAATCCGCGGGACATGTTCAATATGAAGAAGCGGGGGACTCTGGAGAATCCGATCAATGACAGCAAGGAGTGCGACGCAGTCATGCGCTGCGCACCGATCGGCCTCCTTTTAAATGATGAGAATTACAATCTTCGGGCAGAGAGCGTCGCATTGGTTGCAGCAAGAGGTGCGGCAATTACCCACGGCAATCCTCTGGGGTGGCTTCCGGCGGCGCTTCTGGCAGAGATCATTCACCGGATGACCTACCGGACGCAGGCAGATCCGACGCTGGAACGTCTCATGCTCAATGCCTTGTATCAGGTGGAGCAGCAGTTCCGGGGGATCAAGGAGCTGCCGGAGTTCATTGCTCTGATTGAAAAGGCCATTCAGATGGCCATGACTCCTGCTATGAAGCCGGGGACAGCGCTGGCAAGGCTGGGAAAGGGTGTGACAGCGGACTCTGCACTGGCCATGGCAATCTATATTGCGATGCGGTATCAAAATGATTTCTATACGGCCATCCATGCGGCTGTGAACCAAAGCGGAGTGTCAGACACCATCGGATCTTTGACAGGAAACCTTCTGGGCGCGTGGCAGGGCTACGAGGCGGTCAGTGCGCAGCTCGACCGTGTATACGGAATGCAGGGCTTTTTAGAGCAGCACCTGGAAATGTACGATCTGATGGTAGAAGCTGTGCAGAGGGCCTGGCGCATTGTATTCGCAGGTGTATGACGGAACGAATGCAGTTCATGCAGCTGCCGGAGGCAGGGCGGCGCGAGAGTATCCAGCTGTCTGCTGACGTAAGTCAGCGCGGCGTACCCACAGCGGGCATCTGCGCAAGGACCTGCCGGAGGCAACTGCGGGAATCGCACAGCATCCGGTTCAGGCTGGCAATTACTGAAATTATATGTATAATTGACTCTGTCTGACCAGTGCCTTGCGGCGCTGGGCTTCAGAATCATCAATGAACGGGAGACGGCGCAGAAGCCGGCCTTCCGATAGAAGGAGAAGATATATGATTCAAGAAGATCTGGAACGGATCCGGCAGGAAGCAAGAGAGCGTCTCGAGAAGGCATTCTCTCCGGAGGAAATCAATCAGATTAAAGTTGATTTCCTGGGCAAAAAAGGACAGCTCACCAGCATTCTGAAGGGAATGAAGGATGTAGCAGCAGAGGAGCGCCCGAAGGTGGGACAGATGGTCAATGAGACCAGAAGCCGCATTGAGGATGCCATCAGCGCACATCAGAAGGAAATCGAGGACAAGCTTCTTGCAGAACGTCTCAAGGCAGAAAAGATTGACGTTACGCTTCCTGCAAAAAAGGAGACAAGAGGACATCTTCATCCGAATACAGTAGCTCTTCGTGAGATCGAAGAGGTCTTTATCGGCATGGGCTACGAGGTTGTAGAGGGACCGGAAATTGAGAAGGACTACTACAATTTTGAGGCACTCAACATTCCGGCCGATCACCCGGCAAAGGACGAACAGGATACCTTTTACATCAACGGCGAGATGCTGCTGCGCACGCAGACCTCCGGCACCCAGATTCATGAGATGGAAAAGGGCAGAATTCCGATTCGAATGATCGCGCCCGGTCGTGTTTATCGTGCTGATGAAGTGGATGCCACACACAGCCCGGTATTCCACCAGGTTGAGGGTCTGGTGATCGACAAGGGCATTACCTTTGCTGATCTGAAGGGAACCCTGGCCGAGTTTGCTAAATCGATCTTTGGTGAGGACACAAAGGTTCGTTTCCGCCCGCATCATTTCCCGTTCACGGAGCCTTCTGCAGAGATGGATGTCTCCTGCTATAAGTGCGGCGGCAAGGGCTGCAGCTTCTGCAAGAACGAGGGTTGGATCGAGATCCTTGGCTGTGGAATGGTGCACCCGCACGTTCTGGAGATGAGCCAGATTGATCCTGAGGTGTATTCCGGCTTTGCCTTTGGCGTTGGCCTGGAGCGCATTGCTCTTCTGAAGTACGAGATCGACGACATGCGCCTTCTCTACGAGAATGATAAGAGATTTATCGATCAGTTCTGATCCGTTCCGATCGGTTCTGATCAGTTCTGATCCGTCCTGATCCGTTCGGGTCAGCGCATGTGACTGTTACTGCAGAGTGTGATACTGGGGTTAATCCTCCTGGTGAGAGCAGGCTCTTATCGGCATTTCGGAAGGCTTGACCCTGGTGCAGCGTTTGCTGAATAACTGCTCGGTTATTGGAAAACGCTGTGTTGGTATCGCAGCATATTTAGGAGAATCAAATGAATACACCACTTTCCTGGATTAAGGATTATGTTCCGGAGCTGGATTGCACGGACAAGGAATATTATGACGAGATGACGCTTTCCGGCACAAAGGTTGAGAACTGGAAGAGACTCGACCATAACTGCGAGAAGATTGTGGTCGGCCGCGTCGAGGCAATGGAGAAGCACCCCGATGCTGATAAGCTCTGGGTTTGCCGCATCGGAATCGGAAGTGCCTATGCAGAAGGCGGCTATACGGAGGAAACAGACGGCCTTGCAGAGCACAGCGCAGAAACGGCCAACTGCATTCAGATCGTTACCAGTGCGCAGAACCTGCAGGTTGGCGATGTGATCCCGACCTGCTTAAACGGTGGCCGTGTGGCAGCAGGACATGACGGAGAGGTTCCGCCCGCGGAAGGCTTTAAGATCAAGTCCGGCAAGATGAGAGGACTGCCCAGTGCCGGCATGATGTGCGGCATTGAGGAGCTGGGCGCAAGCCGTGATATGTATCCGGAGGCGCCGGAGGACGGCATCTATGTCTTCCCCAAGGATCAGGCACAAGAGCTCGAGCTGGGCAGCGATGCCATCGAGGCTCTGGGTCTGCATGACACCAGCTTTGAATATGAGATTACCTCCAACCGTGTGGACTGCTATTCCATCCTGGGAATTGCAAGAGAGGCTGCGGTTACCTTTGAAAAGCCGTTCGTTCCCCCGGTTGTCGAGGTGCGGCACGAGGGCGAGAAGGACACCTCGGATTATGTGGAGGTCACCATCGAGGACAAGGATCTGTGCACGCGCTATGTGGCAGCAATCTGCACGGATGTGAAGATCGGACCGAGCCCTCGCTGGATGCAGAGACGCCTTGCCAATTACGGCATTCGTCCCATCAACAATCTGGTAGATATCACCAATTTTGTCATGATGGAATATGGTCAGCCCATGCACGCCTATGACTATGATACCATTCACGGCGGAAAGATTATTGTAAAGAGAGCGGCAGACGGTGACACATTTGTGACACTGGACGAGCAGGAACGTCTCCTGGACAAGGACGTCCTCATGATCAACGACGCAGAGCGTCCGGTTGGCATTGCCGGCATCATGGGCGGTGAGGATTCCATGATCACCGAGAATGTAAAGACGGTTCTCTTTGAGGCGGCAACCTTCAATGGAACCAACATCCGCAAGTCTTCGAAGAGAATCGGTCTGCGCACCGAGGCATCGGCCATCTTTGAAAAGGGCCTGGATCCCTACAATGCGCTGGATGCCATGAACCGTGCCTGCCAGCTGATGGAAGAGCTCGGCTGCGGAAAGGTCGCAAAGACCTACGTAGATGTTCATGAAGAACTGCCCCAGCTGCGCAGAATCGCCTTTGAGCCGGAGAAGATCAACGCATACCTTGGAACGCAGTATAGTGAAGAGAGAATGCTGGACATCTTTACCAGATCCGGTCTGACCTACGAGGAGAGCACCAAGGAGCTGATCATTCCTTCCTTCCGTCAGGATCTGAAGGCAATGTGTGACATTGCAGAGGAAGTGGCCCGGTTTGATGGCTATGACAAGATTCCGTCAACGCTGCCGGCGAGCGCAGCAACGGTCGGAGGACTGCAGCCGATGATGAAGCTGCAGGATATTGCGAGAACCGTTGCCATGGACTATGGCTATTCCGAGGCGGATACGTTCTCCTTTGAGAGTCCGAAGGTGTTCGATACGTTGAAGCTGGCAGAGGATGCCAAGGAGAGAACAGCGATTAAGATCTCCAATCCTCTCGGCGAGGACTTCTCTGTGATGCGTACGCAGATGGTAAATTCCATCCTGACCTCCCTTGGCACGAACTATGCGCGCCGCAACAAGAATGTGAAGCTCTTTGATCTGGGCAAGATTTATCTGGCAGATCAGCTGCCTTTGACCGATTATCCGGATGAGAGACCGCAGCTGACCATGGGCTTTTACGGCGAGGGTGATTTCTATACGTTAAAGGGTGTTGCAGAGGATTTCATCCGCTCTGCAGGCGTGAAGGAGAAGGTTCTGTGCGATCCTGAGGCAGGAAAGCCGTATCTGCATCCGGGACGTCAGGCACTGCTGATCCTCTCAGATCCTCACGGCGGCCCCAAAGGCGCAGCCGTGAATACGACCGTCGGATTCCTTGGCGAGGTTCATCCGCAGGTTGCCAAAGCCTACGGCATCAACGACCGGGCATACATTGCCTGCATTGATCTCAAGCTCGTCCTCGAGAAGGCATCCTTCTCACACCACTACGAGGGCATTGCGAAATTCCCGGCCATGAGCCGTGATATCTCCATGGTGGTTCCCAAAGAGGTATTCGCAGGAGCCATCGAGGAAGTGATTGATGTCAGAGGAGGGAAGCTCCTGGAATCCTACCACCTGTTCGATCTGTATGAGGGTGCGCAGGTAAAGGACGGCTGCAAGTCCATGGCCTACAGCCTGACCTTCCGTCATAAGGACAAGACACTGGAGACCGAAGAGGTCGACAAGGCAATGAAGAAGATTCTGAAGGGCCTGGAGGAGCTGGGCATCGAGCTGCGCTCCTGATAAGAGATGAGAGCCGGGGCAGCGATTGCCGGATAACGACCTGCAAAATCATTTTGCGTTATCTGTCCGGTTATTTTGCAAACGCTGTACCGGTTATTCAGCAAAATGCGTTACCAGGCATAAGGCATAGACTTTGGGTACGGGATATCCGCATAAACGGTACCGGCAGGAGGGCAGAGGTCTGACAGAAGGCTCTGCCCTCCTGATGTCTTTTGAGAGAAGGGAACCCATCGCCGGCTGACGAAGAGAATGCAGCCGTAAGAGAGGAACTGTGGGAGCCTTTGCGGAACGCGGCGAGAACGGAATGGGGCCTGAATGGGGACTGAATGGGAAAGAATGACAACGAATGGCAACGAATGGGAATGCGATGGAAGGTATGAAAAACAAACCGACAGGCGATAAAGGATGCATAGGGCATGCTCCTGTGAAGTCTGCCTGCAGGCAGGGCGTAGTCAGGCCGCTTAGCTGGGGAATGATTGTCATCTATGTTGTGCTCCTGATCCCGCTCCTTGTCATCGGGCAGTATAATTTCCCTTCCGGTGACGACTTTACAATGGCCCTTGGAACGCGGCTGGTTTATGAAGAAACCGGGCAGATCCTTGCCGTGATGCAGAAGATTTTGACAGAGACGGCAAGATACTACCGAACCTGGATCGGCTATTTTACCTCGTGTCTTTTCACAACAGTCAATCCGGCGACCTTTGGCGAAAAGTGGTATCCGCTGTCGGTCGTGATCACCTTGGGCGGACTCCATGTCGGCGTCATTGCCTTTTTATATGTGTTGATGGAAAAGGTGATGGGAATGAATCGGTATGTGCGCCGATGCATGACCGTGCTGGTGCTGTTCCTCATGATCCAGCTGATGCCGGAAGGAGGACTAAGGGTTGAGGCCTTTTACTGGTACAGCGGGGCCGGCAACTATACGCTGACCTTTGCACTGGGACTGCTGTATCTGGCGTGCCTTATTCTGGCTGCGGGAGGCAAAGAGCTTTCCGGATATGGAAAAGGCAGTTGTCAAAAGCCGTTGGAACCCAACGACGCTCCTGCCAAAAATGGAGAGCGGCACGCGGGGAAGGGTCATATCGGCTTCCTTATTGCAGCATGCCTTCTGGGATTTCTGACAGGCGGCGGGAATTACCTGAGCGCACTGTCCTATGCCATTGTATCGGTTTGCATACTGGGAGCAGTCATTGTAATGCGTCGCCGCGGCAGGAAAAATACGACCGTCCTGCCATGCATTCTGATGCTGGCAGGCTTTGCCGTAAACTGCATGGCGCCCGGCAATCAGGTGCGCGGCAGCAGCACGGAAGGGTACGGGGCGATCAAGTCGATTCTATTATCCTTGTATTACACGCTGTCCTATCCCTTGAATCAGTGGATGAACTGGGCGGTCCTTTTGATCCTTGCTGTGGCAGGAATCCTGTTCTGGATGAACCTGCAGCTGCAGGACGCGGAGGACATTCGGACAGGCGGAATTTGCAGTTATCGCTATCCGGTTCTGATGACGCTGTTCGCCTACGGCCTTGTCAGTGCGACAATCACGCCGGCTTTGTTCGCCCAGGGGAATATCGGCGCAGGGAGAATTCAGAGCACCTTCTGGCTGCACTTTATTCTGATCCTCGTGCTGTTAGAATGGTATCTGGTCGGCACGTTGCACCGTTATGTGCTGGGACAGTCAGGATGGAACAACAATCCGGATACCGGTGTGGTCGGAGATTCTGCGGGTCAGGCAAGCGGTGTGAATCACGCAGTGGTTCATGACAGGATTCGAGATGACGCAGAAAAAACGGAAAGCAGAGATCCTTCAGCAAAAGGCGGCACCGCAGAGGTGAAGGCACTGGCAGTACTGGCCGGTCTATTCGTTGTTTTCTCTGCACTTATGGTGAAGGGGAATCCGTATTTTTATACCTTCAGCAGTGCGTGTGAGGATCTCTTAAACGGATCGGCAAAAGCCTACGGAGAGGAAAATGAAGCGAGACTGTCGCTCCTTACGAATTCGTCGGTTCAGGATGTCGTCATCCAAAGACATGAATCGCGGCCGGAGCTCCTCTATTATCTGGACATCAGTCCGGAGCCGGAGGACTGGGTTAACGTAAAGCTGTGCGAGTACTATCATAAGAACAGCGTTTGCGGAGAGTAAACGATAAAAAGCGATGTGTCGGCCTTGGCCACCTGAGGGTTTCAATATGAATCTGTCCGCAAGGCGCCCGATTCATATTGAAATCGCCAGTTGCTAAACAGATACAAATGCTGAGAAACAAAGGAGAGAATATGGAACGAGAGAATGTATGGAACACCTATGATCTGAACATGCAGAAGGACTGCATGGATTTTGCAGAGGAGTACCGCGTATTCCTGTCAGAGAACAAGACAGAGCGTGAGTGCGTGGACACCTTTGTCAATGCGGCCGAGGAGGCGGGCTTTGTGGAGCTCTCCCGTGCCATTGCACAGGCCAAAGAGACCGGCAGAAAGCTGCAGGCAGGCGATAAGGTTTACATGACCTGGATGAACAAGTCGATGGTGATGTTCCGCATCGGCGAGCGGCCGATGGAGGAGGGCGTCAACATTCTGGGCGCGCACATCGACAGCCCCCGCATGGATGTGAAACAGAACCCTCTGTACGAGAAGGCAGGCTTTGGCTATCTGGATACCCATTACTACGGCGGCATTAAGAAGTATCAGTTCGTGGCTCGCCCGCTGGCTCTGCACGGCGTTATCGTGAAAAAGGATGGGGAGACCGTTGTTCTGAACGTGGGTGAGGATCCGGACGATCCGGTCTTCTTCATCTCAGACCTTCTGATCCACCTGGCACAGGACCAGCTGCAGAAGAAGGCAACCGAGGTGATCAGCGGTGAGGCATTGGACCTGATCATCGGCAATAAGCCCCTTATCATCGATGAGAATACCAAGGCAGGCCGCAAGGACAAAAACGCAGAAGAGAAGACCGTCAAGGAAGGCGTGAAGGAATCCCTTCTCACCATCCTCGAGGAAATGTACGGGATCAAAGAGGACGACTTTGAATCCGCAGAACTCGAGATCGTACCCGCAGGTCCTGCAAGAGATGCCGGCTTTGACCGCAGCATGATTCTGGGCTACGGGCACGATGACAGAGTCTGCGCATATCCGTCCTTCCGTGCGATTGTGGACACACCGTTCGACAGCGCCAATAACGCACCCGAGCGCACCAGCGTTTGCCTTCTGGTGGACAAGGAAGAGATCGGATCTGTCGGTGCAACCGGCATGCAGTCTCGTTATTTTGAAAATGCTCTTGCTGAGGTGATGAATCTGACAGGGGAATACAGCGACCTTGCGATGCGCCGCTGCCTTGCCAACTCCTGCATGCTCTCGAGTGATGTATCCTCAGCCTACGATCCCAACTGGGCAGAGTGCTTTGACGAGAAGAATACAGCATTCCTCGGAAAAGGCATGGTATTCAACAAGTTCACAGGCTCCAGGGGAAAGTCTGGCTCCAACGATGCCAATGCCGAGTACATTGCACACCTGCGCGACATCTTTGAGCGCGAGGGCATTGTGACACAGACCGCAGAGCTCGGAAAGGTTGATGTCGGCGGCGGCGGAACCATCGCCTACATTCTGGCCCTGTACGGCATGAATGTCATCGACAGCGGCGTTCCGGTGCTGTCCATGCACTCTCCGGCAGAGACCATCTCCAAGGCGGATCTGTATGAGGCATACCGCGGCTACAAGGCCTTCCTGAAGGCAGCGTGCCTGAGAAATATGTAATGCTCGATTGTACATCTGTCTGCGACAGACAGGGCACCAACACGAAAGCAATGGAAAGGAATCCACATGGCTGAGAATACCGTGCCGGTAGGGCACAAAACGTCAGACTATTATTTTGACCTGCCTAAGGAGCTGATCGCACAGGATCCCAATGAGGTTCGGGATGCCTGCAGGCTTTTGTGCGTCGACAAAATGACCGGTGCACTCGAGCACAAGGTCTTTCATGACATCATTGACTACCTGGAGCCGGGGGAGACACTGGTTCTCAACAACACCAAGGTCATCCCGGCAAGGCTCCTTGGAACGAAGGAGGAAACCGGTGCCAATGTGGAGATCCTGCTGCTGAAGCGAAGAGAAGGAGATGTCTGGGAGACACTGGTGCGTCCCGGCAAGAAGCTCCGTCCCGGCGCGAAAGTGACCTTTGGCGATGGCCAGCTGAAGGCAGAGATTCTGGATGTAGTAGATGAGGGAAATCGCCTTGTAAAATTCTATTATGAGGGGATTTTTGAGGAGGTTCTGGATCGTCTCGGAGAGATGCCGCTCCCGCCGTACATTACGCACAAGCTGGAAAATCCTGACATGTACCAGACGGTTTATGCGAAATTCAACGGAAGCGCTGCGGCACCAACGGCCGGCCTTCACTTTACGCCGGAGCTCCTGCAGAAAATTCAGGATAAGGGCATCAATCTTGCTTACGTAACGCTTCATGTAGGCCTTGGTACCTTCCGCCCGGTCAAGGTGGATGATGTAACGAACCACCATATGCATACCGAGTGGTACAATGTGTCCGAGGAGGCTGCGGACCTGATCAACCGGACAAAGGCAGCAGGGAAGCGCGTTATTTGCGTCGGAACAACGAGCTGCCGCACAGTGGAATCGGCTGCGGATGAGAACGGAATCGTGCAGGCCGGAGCTGATAACACATCGATCTTTATCTATCCCGGATATCAGTTCAAGGTGATGGACGGATTGATCACGAATTTTCATCTGCCGGAGTCGACCCTCATTATGCTGGTGTCCGCTTTTGCCGGCAGAGAGAATGTGCTGCATGCGTATGAGGTGGCAGTACAGGAGAGATACCGGTTCTTTAGCTTTGGCGATGCCTGCTTGTGGAGTTAGTAGAATTCTGGTATCAGTTCAACACCTGGCGACTGCAATGCGAATCGGATACCCACGGATAGATTTACAATTGATATTGACAGGTGGGTGCTGAATATCGTTTTTTTGTTAGAACGATTGCAATAACTGAATGATGTGATAAAGATGGTGACCATGCCCGGAATCACGGAGGGCATGGTCATTTTGCATGTAAAAAAATGTCCATCGATTTATGTGATGTACAAACAAATGTACCTATGCAGGAGTAAGATACATGTAATGGTGGTAAAAGACGGTTGCTGCTGTAAAAATGAATAGACGTTATATGAATTGATACGTATAATTTGTTTAGATTGCATAAAAGACACAAAAAAACAAGGTGGACAAAAACAAATGCCGCACAATGCGGGCAAACGCTGTCGGGGTAATCCCTTATTTGCACTCACCTTGTAAGTTCGAGAAGATGATAACACTGTCCTGGCGAGGCAGTCAATGGGGAGATGAATATGACAACATACGGAGATCGATACTATCTGGGGCTTGATATGGGAACGAATTCTGTCGGCTGGGCCGTTACAGATGAGAATTATCAGCTGCGCAGAGCAAAGGGCAAGGACTTATGGGGCAGCAGGTTATTCGATGAGGCAGAGACCAGTGCTCAAAGGAGATCATTCCGCTGCGCGCGTCGCAGAATTCAGAGAGAGCGTGCACGAATAGCGACCTTGATGTCCTACTTTGCAGATGAAATTGACAAGGTGGATCCAGGATTTTATCAGCGCCTGGAAGAGAGCAAATATCATCTGGAGGATCGTTCCGAGAGAAACCAGCAGAAGTATGCTCTTTTTGCGGATAAGGATTATACAGATCAGGACTATTACAAGGAGTATCCGACAATTTTTCATTTGCGGAAGGAATTGATTGAAAATAATAAGGGAACTTATGATGTCAGATTGGTCTTTCTGGCGCTGCTTAATATGTTTAAACACAGGGGAAATTTCCTGAACGAATCCTTTTCTGATACTGCGGAAGAGTCCGATATGACGGATGCATGGGAAGAACTCTGCTCTTGCGCGGCACAATTCGAAATGAAGTTGAACAGCCAGGCTGATCCGGAAAAGATTATACGGATTTTGGGGGATAAAGGCTGTACGAAAACCGTGATTTCCAACAATCTATATGATTATTTGAAACTGGATAAAAAACAACAGGCTGAAAGAGAACTGGTAAATTTGCTGGTTGGAAGAACCGCTAAACTGATTAAAATTTATGGAAAGGAAATTGTTGGAGAAGAAAACGGGGCGAGCATTTGCTTCCGGGCAACAGACTATGATGAGGCTGCTGCAAAGGCGGAGGAACTGATTGGCAGTGACTATTTTGAACTGATTGAAAGTGCAAAAATGGTCCACGACGTCAGTTATCTGGCAAATATCATAAAAAACGATAAATGTGGAAATAAAAATTATCTCACCTTTGCGAGAGTGTCTACATATGACAAGCATAAAGAAGATTTAAATCTTCTAAAAAGGGTCCTAAAAAAATACAATCAGACGGCATATAACGAAATGTTCCGAGTTATGAAAGAAGGAAATTACAGCGCTTATGTCGGCAGTGTCAACAGTTCCGGGAGAGAAGGGAAAGTTAGACGTAATGAGGGTAAGGGACGAGGATATGCAGATCTCTATAAAACGATCAGGAAAATGCTGTCGTCTTGTCCAAAGGATGATCTGGATGTACAGAAGATTTTGAAGGAGACAGCAGATTCGGAATCGCCTCTTTTTCTTCCAAAACAGCTCACATCTGCTAATGGTATCATTCCGAATCAGGTGTATGTGAGGGAAATGAGAGCTATTTTGAACAATGCAGAAGACTATCTCCCGTTCCTGAAGGAGAAGGACGACTCTGGTCTTTCCATTTCCGAACGCATTCTGCAGCTGTTTTCTTTCCGCGTGCCGTATTATGTAGGACCCTTGGGACAACAATACGAAGATGCAAAAAACGAACATGCATGGGCAATTCGCAACGAAAACAACGGGAGACGCCTGCCTGGACCGATTTATCCATGGAATTTTGAGAAAATTATTGATACCAAACGGACTGCAGAGGAATTTATCAAACGCATGGTTCGCCATTGTACATATCTGAATGGAGAAACGTGTCTGCCAAAGGGTTCTCTTTTGTATGAAAAATACATGGTCCTTAATGAGATCAACAATCTGCGTGTGCAAGGGTACAAGATATCTGTAGAGATCAAACAGGACATTTATGACACTTTGTATAAAAATGGAAATAAGGTAACCACCAAGGATTTGAAGGATTACTTTGTTAGAAATGGCATTGTGCCCAAAGATGACACTGATTCCATCAGCGGAATGGATTTTGAAGGCGGTCCGAAGGCACGGCTTTCGTCTATTGGGAAATTTCGTGGGATTTTCGGCGATGATGTGTTGCTGGATCATAATCAGGCAATGATAGAGAAGATTATTTTCTGGCTTACCATCTATGGAAACGATCGGAAGTTTGTTCGGGAGCGGATCGAAGAAGAATATCCAGGTGTTTTCACCGATCAGCAGATGAAACGTATGCTGGGATTTAAATTCAACGATTGGGGAAGACTGTCGAAAAGCTTTCTGGAAATGCGCGGCGTTTCCAAAAAGGATGGCGTGGAAAGGTCCGTTTTACAGGCACTATGGGAAACAAATGATAACCTGATGACTCTTTTGAGCGAAGAGTACACCTATCGCGATGTGCTGAAGGACCAGATTATCAGCCTGGAAAAGCCGTTGGCGGAATGGACATATGAGGATCTTGACGATATGTATCTGTCTGCACCTGTAAAAAGAATGGTGTGGCAGACCATAAAGATCATGAATGAGCTAGTGGAAGTTACCGATCATGAGCCAGAGCGGATCTTCGTTGAAATGCCGAGAGAGGAAAGAGAAAAGACTCCTACCACATCACGTAAGAAGAAACTTTCCAATCTGTATGCTAAGCTCGAAAGCGAAGGAGAATCCTGGCGGCAAGAGATTGACGCAAGAGATGAGTCGGATTTTCAGATAAAGAAGTTGTACCTGTATTACGTACAAAAGGGACGTTGCATGTATACAGAAGAGGTGATTGATCTCGAGCAGTTGATGAGAGACAACACAGCCTATGATATTGATCATATTTATCCAAGGCATTTTGTGAAGGATGACAGCATTGAGAATAATTTGGTGTTGGTGAAAAAAACGGTGAATAACCACAAGCAGGATATTTTCCCGTTAGAACCATCCATGCAAAATGAGCGTTATGCATTCTGGAAGAGCTTGCAGGAAGGCGGATTTATCACAAAGGAAAAATTTGACCGCCTGACAAGGAAAACGGCTTTCACAGAGGAGGAAAAGGCTGCATTTATCAGCAGACAATTAGTAGAGACACAGCAAGGAACAAAAGCGATCACCCAAGTCATTCAGACTGCTTTTCCGAATGCAAAGGTGGTGTTCTCAAAGGCCGGACTGGTGTCAGATTTCCGGAAGAAATATGACATGATCAAGGTTCGCAGTGTGAATGATCTGCATCATGCCAAGGATGCCTATCTGAATATCGTCGTTGGAAACGCATACTATGTGAAGTTTACGGATAGCCCGTTACGATATATTCAGGAGTCCGAGCACCATTCTGACAATAAGTTGTATCAGTACAACATGGACAAGATCTTTGAGCGGGATATTATTCGCGGAAATGAGGTTGCCTGGATTGGAACAGAAAATAAAACCGACATGATTGATCTTGTCAAAAGAACGGTACGCAAGAACAGCCCACTTATTACCAGACGTGCATATGTGGCTCACGGCGGACACTCTGATGCAACAATTGTTCCGGCTAGAAAATCCAAACCGGAATCCTATATTGCAATGAGTTCCGACAGCAGATTGTCGGATGTTACAAAATACGGCGGCAAAACATCGATTAAAACCCAGTGTTATTGTCTGACGCAATATATGGTCGGCGGGAAGAAGGTTCTAAGTCTGGAGGCAGTGCCGACATATCTGGGAAATATCGATGAGCTTGAGGATGCGAAGCTGGTCGAGTATCTGATGCGCGCGTTGACGCTGGAGAACAAAAAGAAGGCAGTATCAGATGTTCAGATCAGGCTGAAAAAAGTCCCGTTCAATACAAAAATAGAACTGGATGGATTTGAGTACTGGATTGGTGGGAAAACGGAATCTGCTATCTATATAAAAAATGCTCGTCCGTTAATTTTGGATTATTTGTCCGAAATATACATTAAACAATTGGATAAGGCAGCGGAGAGAGCAGGAGAAGTTAGAAATATTTCGCGAGAGAAGAATGCAAAATTGTATGATGATTTGCATAGAAAAATGGAAGTTGCCTACATCAGCAAGAAAACACCTGTTTTCCAAATACTGGAAGAAGGAAGAGAACAGTTTGTTCAGCTTGAGACGATTGAACAGATTTCGCTATTACGAGAATTGGTTCGATGGTTTCAGTTGGAGAGCTGGACAATCGATCTTAGTTCTATAGGAGGTAGTGCTCATGCTGGCTTGTGCAGAATGGGGAAAAAGATTGGATCGCTAAATTCCTTTGTAATCATTCATCAGTCAGTTACAGGCCTCTATGAACACCGCACGACCATCGTGAAGTCATGAGCTGGCGGACGGTTGTTATTTCCAGCAGTGCGAAGTTGGACTATCAAATGGGATTTCTGGTGATTCGCAGGGACACGGTGACCAAGATTCATCTTAGTGAGATTCATACGCTGATGGTGGAATCAACAGCTGTTTCGTTGACAGCGGCACTGTTGCAGGAATTGGTCAATCACAAGATTAAGGTGATTTTCTGCGATGAAAAGCGCAA
>CAVCWT010000009.1:47714-50079 GCA_963605745.1 Lachnospiraceae bacterium | reverse complement strand
CGAATGCGATTAAAATCTATACCAGAAGTATCTTCGATGCCATTGAGGAGAAAGACGTTTCGTTGATCCGCTTTTACACATTGGAATGAACTATCGATATATGCGCGTCCTGGTAATGTTTGATCTGCCGATTGTCACGCCGGCGGGACGAAGAGAATATGCAAAATTTCGCAGATTTCTGATTAAGGCTGGTTTTCTGATGCTTCAGGAATCTGTCTATACGAAAATTGCGCAAAATACGACCATGGCCGATGCCATTATTGAAAATGTCAAGAAGAATAAGCCGCCGGAAGGCCTGGTACAGGTTTTGAAGGTGACGGAGAAACAATACGGGAAAATGGAGTACATTGTTGGTAGCAGTGAATCGGAAATCTTAAATACAGATGAGCGTCTGGTGGTTCTATGAAGCTGGTAAATACGAAAATCGGAATCGAACTGGATTTACCGGAGAATAATGTCGGGGTGTTAGTGGTGGAAAGCCCAACTGTTTTATCTGGACTGATTCAGGAACTGCGTTGTGCAGTATCGAATGGGGAATCAGAGTGGATTTTATCTGATTCCAATGACATTCTACCGATGGAAAAAGTGTCAGACCTTGTGATTGACCCGTGGTCATTGGATCTGAATGGGAAGCGAATTAAATCAAAACTATTGCATTACCTGACGGATATTGCGCAGGATATACACTATGAGGAGTTTATAAAGACAAGAGGGCGGTTGTTCCAATATCTGGAGTTGATATCAGAATCTTCCTCCTATTCACTTTCATACAACGAAGAGTTTGAAAATGCAGATTTGCTGAAATGGCTGGATGTGCGGTTGGATGTTGAAACGGAGACATTTTTGGAACGAGTGGTGGAGTATGTCAAGATATTAGGGAGTTTATGCGGAATTAGGGTAGTGTTCTTTTGGGGGTTACATGCTATATTGTCTCCAGACGAATTGCAGTTGCTATACCGTGAAGCGTCCTACCAGAAGGTGTCAATAGTTTTGATAGAATCACAGCAAGGCCAGGCATTGGAAGGGGAAAAATATACGGTTATAGATAGCGATTGCTGTGTTATATCCTTCTGATTTTCGGTGCATGCCAGTGCATATAGGCTCGGCGAGAACCTCGATTTGAGGTTTGAGAGCCTTGTAAGTTCAGAAGGGTACCAAACCTCAACGCGTTCCCGGGGACGATCGTCACGGTTTGAGAGCCTTGTAAGTTCAGAAGGGTACCAAACACTGCACACTGGCAGAGATCAAGGAGTCCGGTTTGAGAGCCTTGTAAGTTCAGAAGGGTACCAAACTGCTGGATTGGGGGATCGTCAATCTGGATGGTTTGAGAGCCTTGTAAGTTCAGAAGGGTACCAAACAGCGGAAAAAACCACAATAATAACAGAAAGTTTGAGAGCCTTGTAAGTTCAGAAGGGTACCAAACCTCTAATGTGGGCGAGATCCGGACGGACATGTTTGAGAGCCTTGTAAGTTCAGAAGGGTACCAAACATTATTTAACGCCGATTGATTTTGAAGCGTGTTTGAGAGCCTTGTAAGTTCAGAAGGGTACCAAACCCGGAGAGCGTGACCGAATGAGCACAACGGTTTGAGAGCCTTGTAAGTTCAGAAGGGTACCAAACGGGGTTTTTTAAGAGCGCTTGTAAGGCCATGTTTGAGAGCCTTGTAAGTTCAGAAGGGTACCAAACTACGGCTGGCGCAGAAAAGACAACCACCTAGTTTGAGAGCCTTGTAAGTTCAGAAGGGTACCAAACGGTAGCAACGCGACAACGTATGGAGGCGGCGTTTGAGAGCCTTGTAAGTTCAGAAGGGTACCAAACGAGAGATCATTCGATATGACAGGGTATTGCGTTTGAGAGCCTTGTAAGTTCAGAAGGGTACCAAACGAACAGGCAATTCATAATGCAATGAGGGCAGTTTGAGAGCCTTGTAAGTTCAGAAGGGTACCAAACTTTTCCGGGAGCGGCTTGTCGTAGATCCCCGTTTGAGAGCCTTGTAAGTTCAGAAGGGTACCAAACCTGATCTGTAACGAGCAGGCCAAGAGATCGGTTTGAGAGCCTTGTAAGTTCAGAAGGGTACCAAACGGCGTTATCCATGACAGGTCGGATCGGCGGGTTTGAGAGCCTTGTAAGTTCAGAAGGGTACCAAACAAGAGCCAGAAGCGAGGACGGCCTCGTTTGGTTTGAGAGCCTTGTAAGTTCAGAAGGGTACCAAACGCATATTTCGTCATCTCGGCCGAGTGCTTTGTTTGAGAGCCTTGTAAGTTCAGAAGGGTACCAAACTATGGTAGAAGTGGTTGGCGTAATTGTAGAGTTTGAGAGCCTTGTAAGTTCAGAAGGGTACCAAACGACATCCAGACCAAGATCA
>CAVCWT010000009.1:0-47195 GCA_963605745.1 Lachnospiraceae bacterium | reverse complement strand
GCTGACAGGGAGCCTTGTAGTTTGAGAGCCTTGTAAGTTCAGAAGGGTACCAAACAATGGACTCGTCATCGCCGCCAAGCGATGGTTTGAGAGCCTTGTAAGTTCAGAAGGGTACCAAACTTCATCTTGTGTCATGCTTGTGTCCTTTCTGTTTGAGAGCCTTGTAAGTTCAGAAGGGTACCAAACGCAGGAGTCTGCAAAGGCTCCTGAATCCTCGTTTGAGAGCCTTGTAAGTTCAGAAGGGTACCAAACAAAGATGCGAATACGAAACGAATCGACCCGGTTTGAGAGCCTTGTAAGTTCAGAAGGGTACCAAACATGATCCGATGTTCACATTGACTGGACAAGGTTTGAGAGCCTTGTAAGTTCAGAAGGGTACCAAACTCAGATAAGCATAGTACGGGCGCAGCAAGAGTTTGAGAGCCTTGTAAGTTCAGAAGGGTACCAAACACGACTCTCGCTGCAATCACCAATGCGCTGGTTTGAGAGCCTTGTAAGTTCAGAAGGGTACCAAACTCTGGGAATGCCTCTGGCCGGAGGATCGTAGTTTGAGAGCCTTGTAAGTTCAGAAGGGTACCAAACAGCATACGGGATAGAGCTGGAAGGAACAAGGTTTGAGAGCCTTGTAAGTTCAGAAGGGTACCAAACCAAGCTGGTGGCAGACGTCCGTAAGCTGATGTTTGAGAGCCTTGTAAGTTCAGAAGGGTACCAAACCAGACTTTTTCGTCACCCCCTGGGCCTGCCGTTTGAGAGCCTTGTAAGTTCAGAAGGGTACCAAACAGTACACAGAGCAACACCACCCAGAAGGCCGTTTGAGAGCCTTGTAAGTTCAGAAGGGTACCAAACCCGAGCCGTGGAAGGATACAGCGGACTCCAGTTTGAGAGCCTTGTAAGTTCAGAAGGGTACCAAACGTGGCTGGAAATGATGAAGCCCGCTCACCTGTTTGAGAGCCTTGTAAGTTCAGAAGGGTACCAAACGGAAATGAACGACACGGAAAACGAGTTGCTGTTTGAGAGCCTTGTAAGTTCAGAAGGGTACCAAACTGATCCTGTGGTGGCATCTCTCCCCACGCGTTTGAGAGCCTTGTAAGTTCAGAAGGGTACCAAACAGTTGACACGCCGAGTTGACACGAATCCCGGTTTGAGAGCCTTGTAAGTTCAGAAGGGTACCAAACTGCTGTGATGGAGCGCCGCGTGGACGAGATGTTTGAGAGCCTTGTAAGTTCAGAAGGGTACCAAACCGCAGGAGTAGTCTGCACCTTGTCCTTACCGTTTGAGAGCCTTGTAAGTTCAGAAGGGTACCAAACCATGTTATCGGGCAGGCCGCCAATGCTGCAGTTTGAGAGCCTTGTAAGTTCAGAAGGGTACCAAACCGTGAACGTATACTATCAGCCGTCATGAGCGTTTGAGAGCCTTGTAAGTTCAGAAGGGTACCAAACATACTTCTCAGCGAACTCGCCGCTCTTGCCGTTTGAGAGCCTTGTAAGTTCAGAAGGGTACCAAACATCTGTAGTGCCTGTTCTAGACGAGAGCGGGTTTGAGAGCCTTGTAAGTTCAGAAGGGTACCAAACACAGATATGTTCGGCAAGGGAAAGCACCGGGTTTGAGAGCCTTGTAAGTTCAGAAGGGTACCAAACCTGCAGTATCTGAAGAAATGAGGCGCGCATGTTTGAGAGCCTTGTAAGTTCAGAAGGGTACCAAACCTCGCGAGTATCAGAAACGGACAGTCAAGGGTTTGAGAGCCTTGTAAGTTCAGAAGGGTACCAAACCTCTGGTTGCAGAGCGAGTCCAGGCATTTCGTTTGAGAGCCTTGTAAGTTCAGAAGGGTACCAAACCTTGGAGATCTGGGAGCACAACTGCCAGTAGTTTGAGAGCCTTGTAAGTTCAGAAGGGTACCAAACAGACGCTCGATGCAATCAAAAAGGCGCTGGTTTGAGAGCCTTGTAAGTTCAGAAGGGTACCAAACACATCGCCGTTGGCAATGGCGTGCTAAACCGTTTGAGAGCCTTGTAAGTTCAGAAGGGTACCAAACATATGTGTAACATCTGTAACCAACACCCAGGTTTGAGAGCCTTGTAAGTTCAGAAGGGTACCAAACACAAAGCGCCCATGAATGCAGCACAGTAGAGTTTGAGAGCCTTGTAAGTTCAGAAGGGTACCAAACCTACACCCAGATCAGGAAAACGCTGAACAAGTTTGAGAGCCTTGTAAGTTCAGAAGGGTACCAAACATCAAGGCTACCATCGGAGACACTCAGAGCGTTTGAGAGCCTTGTAAGTTCAGAAGGGTACCAAACATCCTTCCTTTCCGCTTCCAAGGCATCTTGGTTTGAGAGCCTTGTAAGTTCAGAAGGGTACCAAACTGAACCAGTCTGGCCGCCCAGCACTGAGCGTTTGAGAGCCTTGTAAGTTCAGAAGGGTACCAAACGGAAGAACTGAATGATGCGGTGCAGGATGCGTTTGAGAGCCTTGTAAGTTCAGAAGGGTACCAAACAACTCTCCAACCTCATGAAGCACAGTACCAGTTTGAGAGCCTTGTAAGTTCAGAAGGGTACCAAACCGGCAGTCGATGCGAAAGCAAGACATATCTGTTTGAGAGCCTTGTAAGTTCAGAAGGGTACCAAACCAGACGGCGTTTAGTCTCATCGATGAGTTAGTTTGAGAGCCTTGTAAGTTCAGAAGGGTACCAAACCGCTCCACACTTCAGCATTGATTGGTATGCGTTTGAGAGCCTTGTAAGTTCAGAAGGGTACCAAACGGCCGTCAATGGCACTCGCTCTCATGAGGTGTTTGAGAGCCTTGTAAGTTCAGAAGGGTACCAAACAATTCAGACAATGTTTATGTTTATTGTTCAGTTTGAGAGCCTTGTAAGTTCAGAAGGGTACCAAACTCTCGTCATTTTTCCGTGCGATCGGCATGAGTTTGAGAGCCTTGTAAGTTCAGAAGGGTACCAAACGGCGCTCATCGAGTGCACCAAACCCGATAGGTTTGAGAGCCTTGTAAGTTCAGAAGGGTACCAAACTGTCCGTCCGGATCTCGCCCACGTTGGAGCGTTTGAGAGCCTTGTAAGTTCAGAAGGGTACCAAACGGCTGAGACAGCATCGAGAGTAGCATCCAAGTTTGAGAGCCTTGTAAGTTCAGAAGGGTACCAAACTTTTAGACACACGTTTGCTACCAGATGCTTGTTTGAGAGCCTTGTAAGTTCAGAAGGGTACCAAACGGCTGAGACAGCATCGAGAGTAGCATCCAAGTTTGAGAGCCTTGTAAGTTCAGAAGGGTACCAAACTTTTAGACACACGTTTGCTACCAGATGCTTGTTTGAGAGCCTTGTAAGTTCAGAAGGGTACCAAACGGCTGAGACAGCATCGAGAGTAGCATCCAAGTTTGAGAGCCTTGTAAGTTCAGAAGGGTACCAAACACTCGTTGTGCAGGAACTTGCCGTTATCAGGTTTGAGAGCCTTTACAAGCCTTATGAGCCCGGCAGTGGAGGTCATTCTATGTTCCGCATGTAGTAAATGTAGAGCAAACTGGTTGCAATCGGAGACAAAGTTATTCTATACATGTGGAGGTGATAGATTATGACACAGATTAGTCTTCGGGTAGAGGATGACGTAAAGGAAAGAGCCACCAGAGCCTGCAAGGAGTTGGGCATTCCGCTTGCAACAGCGATCAACCTATATCTGGTCAAACTGGGAAATGAATGCCGGATCCCTTTCGAAGTCTCAAAGGATCCGTTTTACTCAGAGAGCAACATGAAACACCTTCAGCGCGGCGCAGAGGCGTTGGATGCGGGAATGGGTGTGGAACACGACCTGATCGAGGTGGATGACTGATTTGTCGAGGACACTATGATGATTGACGGAAGTCTGTTTTAATGGTGGGATAGAAAAATGTCTCAGAAACACTGAATTTTCCAGGCGCGTAAATGATAAATGAGCAGAGATTTCGGAAATTGTTCCCAAATCTCTGCTCTGTTTTATTCTTATAAAAGTATATGTAACAGGTTACTACCGTTGTTCCGCTCAGTCCTTGCCCCAGACTTCTTCTGCAATCTCCTTAACCAGAGCGAGCTTTGCCCACTGTTCCTCTTCGGTGAGCTTGTTGCCAATCTCACAGGAGGCAAAGCCGCACTGAGGGGAGAGGTACAGACGATCTAAATCGATGTAGCCGGCAGCCTCCTTGATGCGGGCAATGATTTTATCCTTGTCCTCGAGCTCCGGGGATTTGGTGGTAATCAGTCCCAGCACAACCTTTTTGTCGCCGGTGATCTCCTTTAAGGGAGCAAAGCCGCCAGAGCGATCGGAATCATATTCCAGATAGTAGGCATTGACGTGCTCCTGGGAGAAGAGGTAACGGGCGATGCCGTCATAGCCGCCGGTAGCGGCATAGGTGGAATGGAAATTGCCGCGGCAAACGTGCGTATTGATGATCATGTCCTTCGGCGCCTTGTCCAGAACGGCATTGTTGATATTCAGATAACGCTCGCGGATGACATCGATTCCGGCATCGTCTGTGCCGAAAAAGTCATGGCGGCGAGGATCAACGAGAAGCCCCCAGGAGCAGTCATCGAGCTGGAGATTCCGGCAGCCGATGGCATACAGATCTGCAATGAAGTCCAGATAGGCCTTCACGATATCGGCTTCGAGTGCGGAGATACTCTCATAAAACTGCGCAACATTGGCCTTTGCAAAGGGCATATCAAACTGCTCGAGGAACTGTGCGGGAGCCGGGATGGTGAGTTTAGCTACTGTGTTGTCATCCTCCTGCTCCTGTACGAACTGAAAATGAGAAAGGAACGGGTGTGTTCCCTTGTAGGCAACCTTTCCTGTCAGGAAGGTATCGTCGACCATGGCTGCCTCATCATGGAAGGGGAGTCCTGTTTTGGTAGGTGCATGTCCAATGCCGTCAAAGCCCCAGAGAAAATCCAGGTGCCAGGTGGCACGGCGGAATTCACCGTCGGTGATGATGTGATAGCCTGCTTTTTTTTGTTTACCGATCAGATCCAGAATGCAGCGGTCCTCGACGGCCTTTAAGGCTGCGGCGTCAATCGTGCCGGTTTCGAATGCACGGCGTGCCTGTTTTAATTCCTCAGGACGCAGAAAGCTGCCGACGAAATCATAGCGAAAAGGGGTGTGCAGGTTGCTCATAATTTTCCTCCAAATTGGTTGCGACATACTTGTTTGCCGGCGACAGGGGTCCCCAGCAGCGGACATCTCCGCCAGGACCCGTCGATGGCAAACAAGTATTGCGATTTTTGTTTGTGGGTGATGTTGCTCATTATACGGAGAGGTTGTACTATTGGAAAATATTGAATAACTGGCACCTGTCATAGATTGAATCTATGGCAAAACAACGAGAAAGAGGCCATCCATGACTTTGAATCAGCTGCGTTATATTGTGACGGTTGCAGAATGTGACTCCATCACGGAGGCTGCGGGGCGGCTGTATTTGTCCCAGCCGAGCCTGACAGCGGCGATCCGGGAGCTGGAGAAAGAACTGGGGATCACGTTGTTTTTGCGCACGAATCACGGGATCATCGTGACCGTTGAAGGGGAAGAATTCCTGGGGTATGCGCGTCAGATGCTGGAGCAGGAACGCCTGATCCGTGAAAAATACATGGGAGATTCTCATGGCAAATATTCCTTCTGTGTTTCGACCCAGCATTATTCCTTTGCGGTAGAGGCGTTTGTTGATCTGCTGAAGGATTACGGTCAGGAGGAATACGAATTTCACATCCGGGAGACCAGAACCTATGACATCATTGAAGATGTAGCCAGGCTGCGCAGTGAGGTGGGGGTGCTCTATCGCAATCCGTATAACGAGGTGGTCCTAAACAGGGCATTTGCAGAGCATGACCTGGAATTTCATCCGCTCTTTCGTGCGGCGCCGCATGTGTTCCTGGGACGTGAGAATCCGCTGGCAGGAAAGACCTTTGTGACACTGGAGGATCTGGAACCGTATCCAAGGTTGTCCTACGAGCAGGGGGAACACAATTCCTTTTATTTTTATGAAGAGCTGCAGAGTACGCTCCCTCGCAAAAAGGACATCGTCGTTACAGATCGCGCGACATTGTTCAATCTGCTCATCGGCTTAAACGGCTATACGATCTGCAGCGGTGTGATCAACAGTAAATTAAACGGAGAAAATATCGTGTCGGTTCCGCTAAAAGCCAAGGACTACATGGAAGTGGGATATCTGCTGCATCGTCATATGCGAACCGGAAGGCTCGCACAGGAGTACATTGCAGCTTTGCAGCGGTACGTAACTCCTGCAGGGAATTCCAAAATTCAGGGGAAAGGGGTATAATGTTGGCGGTTATTTACTTGCAAAACAGCATGGATTTGTAACTGGAGGAACCGGGGATCGTTTCAATAAACATCCAGCTCATTTTGCTTGCAATGTTTACAGCACTGGAGATGGAGCATTGTCGGAATCTGACATCATCACTGCATGTGACCGGAAACTATGAACAAGATTAAAAAACGAGTATTTCAGATCATTGAGATTGGTTCACGCAAGGATTTTCTCAGCTGCGCCTTCGATGTCCTTATTGTAGCAACAATTCTGCTGAACCTGTTTATCACGATTTTCTATACCTTTGATGAATCAGCACCCTATACCGCCATTCTAAATCACCTGGAGCGGTTCACAATCATTGTGTTTACCATAGAATACCTGCTGCGTCTGTGGACGGCAGAGTATCTCTATCCGGAGAGGAAACGCTGGCAGGCCGTACTGCGTTTTGCCTTTTCCTTCTATGGAATCGTTGATCTTCTGACCTTTTTCCCCTATTATCTGCCAGTGGTATTCCCGGCAGGAACCGTGGCCTTTCGGATGTTCCGGGTGATTCGTATTTTCCGCCTCTTCCGGATCAGCGCACAATATGATGCCTTTAACGTCATCATCAATGTCCTGATTGACAAGATGAATCAGCTGATCTCATCCGTCTGCCTGATCCTGATCTTTATGGTGGCGGCTTCCCTTTGCATGTACAGCCTCGAGCATGATGCACAGCCGGAGTTGTTCGCCAATGCCTTCTCGGGAATCTGGTGGTCTGTTTCGACGCTGCTGACCGTTGGCTACGGAGATATCTATCCGGTGACTGCGGCCGGCAAGGTGATGGCGATCATCATTACCTTTCTGGGCGTTGGGATGGTTGCCATTCCGACCGGTATCATCTCGGCCGGCTTTGTGGAGCAGTATACCAAGCTGCGTGAGGCAGAAGAGGATTCGGAGACCCATGATCTCAAATTCGTGTCCTCGATTCTGCCGCATGGTCATTCCTGGTGCGGCAAAAAGGTGAAAGAGGTTCCCTTTCCGCCACAGGTCATCCTCGTTACGATCATCAGAGGCGGCGAACCCATGGTGCCGAACGGCAATACGATTCTGCAGGAAAATGACACACTGGTTATCGGAGCTAAACACTACCACGGCGACGGCTCCATTCATCTGAAGGAGATCATCGTCAAGGGTGAAAATGAGTGGGTCGGCAAACAGATCAAGGACCTTGACATCTCACGGCTCGAGCTCATCGTCATGCTGCGCCGCGGGAACAGGACGATTATTCCGGATGGCAGAACCTATATCCGGGAAGGTGATGCTGTGATCATATACACAAAACTCAAAGAAGGCGTGCAGCACACGTGGCAGATCTGAATCGGTTGCGGCCTGCACATCAGATGAAAGCGCTCCATCAGCGGACATTTTTGCCGGGGCCGATTCCGCCTGGCCTGTGCAGGCAGTAACAACGGATGCACGGCTGCGGGACCTGGCACAGTGATTTCCTCTGTGCGGAACAGGAAATATGAGATATAATCGATTTTAATATACGAGTAATCAAAGAAGGAGAGAATTCAATGGCTAAAACGGCACTGATTACCGGCGTTACCGGACAGGATGGTTCCTATCTGTCCGAGTTCCTTTTGGAGAAAGGATATGAGGTGCACGGCATCATCCGTCGTTCCTCTGTCGAATATAGAGAGCGCATTGCACATCTGGAGGGCAATCCGCATTTTCATTTGCATTATGGCGATCTGGGAGACTCCATGAGCATTCTTCAGATTGTCGGTGAGGTTCGTCCGGATGAGATTTACAACCTGGCTGCGCAGTCGCATGTACAGGTCTCTTTTGATGTTCCGGAGTTTACGGCGGACGTGGACGCTGTCGGCGTTCTGCGTGTTCTGGAGGCAGTCCGTCTGTGCGGTCTCAAGGACACCTGCCGCATCTATCAGGCATCGACCTCAGAATTGTACGGCAAGGTGGAGGAGGTTCCGCAGAAGGAAACGACGCCCTTCCATCCGTATAGCCCCTATGCAGTGGCAAAACAGTACGGCTTCTGGATCACCAAGGAGTACCGCGAGGCTTATGGCATGTTCGCCTGCTCGGGAATTCTATTTAACCACGAGTCCGAGCGCCGCGGCGAGACCTTTGTTACAAGGAAAATAACGCTTGCAGCTGCCAGAATTGCGCAGGGTGTTCAGGACAAGCTGTATCTGGGCAATCTGTCCTCTCTTCGTGACTGGGGATATGCGAAGGATTATGTAGAGTGCATGTGGCTGATTCTCCAGAATGAGGTTCCGGAGGACTTTGTCATCGCAACCGGCGAGCAGCACTCGGTTCGGGAGTTCGCAACGCTGGCCTTCCACAATGTCGGCATCGAACTCGAGTGGCAGGGCAGCGAGATGGAGGAAAAGGGAATCGATAAGGCAACCGGCAAGGTGCTGGTTGAGGTATCTCCGGATTTCTATCGTCCGACGGATGTTGTAAATCTTTGGGGCGATCCTACCAAGGCCAGAGAACACCTTGGATGGAATCCGACAAAAACCTCGTTTGAAGAGCTGGTTCGTATCATGGTAGATCATGACATGGAGAAGGTTGCCGTGGAACGGGAACAGGAAAAGATCCGGGAGTCGGTACGGACAGCCAGGAATGCCTGACAATTCGGAGCACCGATGGGAACAATACAGGAATCGTTATGGGCTTGCTCCTGTACCGGGCTGCGTCTTCGGCAAAAGTGTGAAGGGCAGCACCATTAAGATTTCAGAAGGATTAGGCAGTAAAATATGATGGATAAGAATGCAAAGATTTATGTAGCCGGCCATCGCGGAATGGTCGGTTCTGCGATTGTGCGTGAGCTGGAAAGACAAGGCTATACCAATATTATTACAAGAACGCACAAGGAACTGGATTTGACAAGACAGGATCAGGTAGAAGCGTTTTTTGCCAAGGAACAGCCGGAATACGTATTCCTGGCTGCCGCCAAGGTCGGCGGAATTGTTGCCAATGAGTCTGCTCTTGCAGATTTTATGTATGACAACATGATCCTTGAGATGAATGTGGTGCATAGTGCATGGCAGAATGGCTGCAAAAAGCTGGAATTCCTCGGGAGCTCCTGCATTTATCCCCGCATGGCACCGCAGCCGATGACAGAGGACTGCCTTCTGACCGGTGCTCTGGAAAAAACGAACGAAGCCTATGCTCTGGCCAAGATCTCTGGCCTGAAGTACTGCGAATTCCTGAATCGCCAGTACGGCACCGATTATATCTCGGTGATGCCAACGAACCTGTACGGCCCCAATGACAACTATCACCCGACCCACAGTCACGTGCTGCCGGCACTGATTCGCAGATTCCATGAAGCAAAGGAGCAGGGACTTACGTCGGTAACCTGCTGGGGTGATGGATCACCGCTTCGTGAATTCCTGTATGTGGACGATCTGGCGAACCTGTGCGTGTTCCTGATGAATACCTATTCCGGCAACGAAACCGTGAATGCAGGAACCGGCAAGGAACTGACCATCAAAGAGCTGACAGAGCTGGTGGCAAAGGTTATCGGCTACGACGGCGAGATTCGCTGGGATCCGTCCAAACCAAACGGAACCCCCAGAAAGCTTTTGGATGTGTCGAAATCCAAGGCAATGGGATGGGAGGCAAAAACCTCTCTCGAAGACGGCATCCGGCTGACCTATGAAGACTTTTTGAATAATCCCATGCGCGCAGAACGCTGAACTCGGAGCGCCTGATGGCGCTCCTCCTTCACAGGAGTGCGTGCATGCGCACGGCACTCCCGCATCAGCAAAATCGCCTACGCGAATTTTGCCTCGCGACCTGAACTCGGAGCGCCTGATGGCGCTCCTCCTTCACAGGAGTGCGTGCATGCGCATTCGACCCACTAAAGACAGAGTAAGTAGAAAGGAATATGTATGCATATCATCCTATTGTCCGGTGGCTCCGGAAAACGCCTTTGGCCCCTTTCCAACGATGTCCGCTCGAAACAGTTTATCAAGATCTTCCCGACTGCAGATGGGGAATACGAGTCCATGGCGCAGAGGATGTACCGCCAGATCTGCAAGGTAGATCCTGAGGCTACGGTGACAGTTGCAACCAGCAGATCCCAGGTTTCGCAGCTCAAGAATCAGCTGGGAGATCACATCGGGATTTCACTGGAGCCTTGCAGAAGGGATACCTTCCCGGCCATTGCGCTGGCGACCGCCTATCTGCATGATGTTCAAAAGGTCCCGGAGAATGAGTCCGTGGTGGTATGCCCGGTGGATCCGTATGTCAATGAGGATTATTTTGAGGCATTAAAGGAATTGTCGAACCTTGCGGAAAACGGAGACTGCAATCTGACCCTGATGGGCATTGAGCCGACCTATCCGTCCGAAAAATACGGCTACATTATGCCGGAAGGCAAGGAACATGTCAGCCTGGTGGATACGTTCAAGGAAAAACCGGATGTAGAGACGGCAAAGGGCTACATTGCCTCCGGTGCGCTGTGGAATGCCGGCGTGTTCGCCTACAAGGTCGGCTACGTTCTGCAGAAAGCCCATGAGCTGATTGACTTTACCGATTACGGGGATCTGTTCAGCAAATATGAAACTGTGAACAAGATCTCCTTTGACTATGCCGTCGTTGAGCACGAACCGAAAATTCAGGTGATGCGCTTTGCCGGTGACTGGAAGGACATGGGAACCTGGAACACTCTGACCGAGGCCATGGAAGAGCCGGTGATCGGAAAAGGAACGCTGAACGAGACCTGCTCGAATGTGAATGTCATCAACGAGCTGGATGTTCCGATCCTGGTGATGGGAATGAAAAATGCGGTTGTTGCAGCATCTCCGGAGGGAATTCTGGTATCGGACAAAGAACAATCAAGTTACATCAAGCCCTTTGTAGATGCGATGGATCAGCAGATCATGTTCGCAGAAAAGTCCTGGGGATATTTTCAGGTTCTGGACATTGAAAAAGAGAGTCTGACTATTCTGGTGAACCTCAAGGAGGGCCATCAGATGAATTATCACAGCCATGCGCATCGCGACGAAATCTGGAACATTGTTTCCGGAACGGGACGAACCATTGTGGACGGCATGGAGCAGAAGGTGCAGGCGGGGGATGTGATCACCATGCAGGCAGGCTGCAAGCATACGATTGTTGCTGACACAGAGCTTAAGATTATTGAGGTCCAGCTCGGCAAGGAGATCAGTGTACAGGACAAGCAAAAATACGACCTGGAGATTTGATCTGCTCGAAATGCATGACAAAGTCATTCTAAGATAGGAGACGGAGGATTGACAAAGACATCTGCGTGGATGCAACAGAATACAGAATCCATGAGAATTCCGTGGAAACTCTTGCCGGCAGGAAAGGATTATCTCTGGGGCGGAACTCGCTTAAGAGAGGAATTCGGCAAGCAGATTGATCTGACACCGCTTGCGGAAACCTGGGAGTGCTCCACACATCCGGACGGACAGAGCAGGCTTGCATCCGATCCAGGGAAAACATTACAGGTTTTCCTGCTGGAGCACCCGGAATTTATGGGAACACACCCTGCAAAGAGCATGCCGGAGGCTGCTGCAAAGGGCGAGCTGCCGATTCTGGTCAAATTCATTGATGCCTTGTCTGATCTGTCTGTCCAGGTGCATCCGGATGATGACTATGCCAAGGCATTCGAAAACGGACAGCTCGGCAAAAGTGAGATGTGGTATGTAGTGGATTCACTTCCCGGAACGCAGCTGGTGTATGGCTTTTCTCATGATATGACGAAGGAGAGCGTCCGGAAAGAGATCGCGAACAATACGCTGGAGAGGAGCCTTCAGAAGGTTCCTGTGGAAAAGGACGATGTGTTCTTTATTCCGGCAGGAACGGTGCACGCCATCGGGGCCGGGAGCCTGATTGCCGAGATTCAGGAGAGCTCCAATCTGACCTATCGCCTGTATGACTATCACAGGATCGGTAAGGACGGAAAGGAACGGGAGCTTCATGTGGACAAGGCTCTGGAGGTAGCGGACCTGAAGGGCGCCGGTTCACCGAGACAGCCGATGCGTGTTCTGCGATATCGACCCGGTTCTGCATCAGAATTTTTGTGCCGTTGTCGTTATTTTGAAGTGAAACGTCTGTTAATCAGCACGGCGAACGGGAAGATCGCAGATCCCGAAGACAGGAGCTGTGCAAGAGCCGCAGAGGGAAGCGAATGCAGCGCAGAAAAGAAGCGGTGGAGCGTGGAGTTTGCGGCAGATGAGACCTCCTTCCATGTCCTGATTTGCACAGATGGCAATGGAGTGATACTCTGTAATGGAATGCGGCTTCCTTTTTCGAAGGGGGACTGCTTTTTTGTACCGGCAGGAAGTCAGCAGATGGAACTGCAGGGGACAGCAACTCTTTTGGACGTGAATTGCTGAGGGAATGCGTCCTTCCCACGGAGATTATGAAAAAACTCAACGGAACTGTGATTGTAACGTACCGCTGTAATGCCAGATGTACGATGTGCAATCGATATAAAGCACCGTCTCTTCCGGAGGAAGAGATCTCACTGGAGACGATAAAAAAGCTCCCGCCGATGTATTTTACCAATATTACCGGTGGGGAGCCTTTTATACGTTCTGACTTAAAGGACATTGTCCGGGAACTGAATAAGATTTCAGATCGCATCGTAATTTCAACGAATGGATTCTTCACCGATCGGATTATCGACCTGTGTAAGGAATTCCCGAATGTCGGAATCCGCATTTCCATCGAAGGTCTGGAGGCGACCAACAACGAAATCCGGGGCCTCGAGAACGGCTTTCAAAGAGGGTATGATACGCTGTGCAAGCTCAAAGAAATGGGACTGAAGGACGTCGGCTTTGGCATGACGGTCCAGGACCGCAATGCACCGGATCTGGTTTCTTTGTATGATCTGTCCGATCAGCTGGGAATGGAATTTGCCACAGCGAGTCTTCACAATTCCTTTTACTTTGTGGAAGCTAAAAATATCATTCATGACCGGCCAATGGTGGCCCAGCATTTTGAAGACCTGGTTAACCGCCTGCTGGACTCCAACGAGCCTAAAAAGTGGTTCCGGGCTTATTTTAATCATGGACTGATCAACTACATCTATGGCCAGAAGAGACTCCTGCCCTGCGATATGTCCTTTGATACCTTCTTTATTGATCCTTATGGAGACGTGATGCCCTGCAACGGAACAAAGGATAAAGAGGTGATGGGAAACCTCACGGACAAGACCTGGGAGGAGGTCTGGAATTCACCGAAGGCCGAGGAGGTCCGCAGCAAGGTGCGTCACTGCGACAGACAGTGCTGGATGATCGGCTCAGTTTCACCGGCAATGCACAAATATATCTGGAAGCCGGCTTTCTGGGTCATTCGTCATAAATTCCTTCGCTTTGGACGCAAGAAAAAATATTCTATGTATGAGATTCCTGCGGTGCGGGATTTTAGAGACGGCAAGATCACCAAGGAAGAGCTGGATGCCTGTTCAACCTGTGATCTGTCCGCAACCTGCCTGTCCAATGGGTTGTCGAAGGCATCGGAAGAGCTGCTGCGAACAACGAGTGGCGAGAGCTTTGTGACAGAGGATTTAAAGAGGCAGAAGATCTGACGCTATGGCTGGGGAAATGCATAAAAACCCGACGGTGAAGATCATCGTCACAACACATAAAAAATATCGAATCCCGGCCGATTCCATGTATCTGCCGATTCACGTCGGTGCAGCGATTGAAAAAAACGGATCAGAACAGGAACCGGATCTGGGCTATGTCAAGGACAATGTGGGAGTCAATATCAGTTCGAGAAATCCGTATTTTTGCGAGCTGACAGGACTCTACTGGGCGTGGAAGCATATCCACACCGACTATGTCGGACTGGTCCATTACCGAAGACATTTCCGAGGGAACGGCAGAACCCATCGTTCCGGGATTAAGGGTGACATCTTTGACAAGGTGCTGACCTACCGGGAGCTGGAGCCTATGCTGGGTCGATACAAGGTATTCGTCCCTACCAAGCGGTATTATGTCATTGAGAGTCTGTATTCCCATTACGAGCACTCGCACTATATCGAGCATCTGAACAAAACGAGAACGATTCTGGCAGATAAATATCCGGAATACCTGCCGGCCTACGATGAAGTGATGGCAGAAACTTCAGCGCATATGTTCAACATGATGATCATGGAGCGGGGACTTCTGGATGAGTACTGCACATGGCTGTTCGATATTCTGTTTACCCTGGAGGGGCAGGTGGACATCCGGAATTATTCGTATTTTCAGGGACGTTACTGCGGCCGCGTCGGAGAGCTGATTCTGAATGTCTGGCTGCGCTATCAGGTGCAGAGCGGGAAACTTTCTGAAGGTGACATCAAGGTTCTGCCGTATCTGTATGTGGAACGGGTGAACTGGTGGAAAAAGGGAAGGCAGTTCCTCCGGGCTAAATTCCTTCATGAAAAATACGAGGTTCAGTGAGTTGCCGCAGGCTGTGCAGTAAATGAGGTTTTCAGATGGGCTTATCCACGGTGGATGCTTTCAAAAAAATACGATCCGAGAATGCCATCACACTCTCAGAGGAAGAGCTCGCTGCGCTGCAACGGACATTGAACGGAATGCTGAAGGACCTTGCAGAGTGCTGCAAAAAACATCATCTGATCTTCTTGATGGGCGGCGGCTCGTGCCTTGGAACGGTGCGGCATCATGACTTTATCCCGTGGGACGATGATGTGGATGTCAATATGCCGAGGGCGGATCACGATGTCTTTGTCAAGGTATTCGAAGAGGAATATGGTGACCGCTACTGGGTGCATACGCCGGAAAAGACAAAAGGCTATGGCCTGACCCTGTCCCGCATTCTCCTGAAGGGGACCTCGGTGAAAACGAGGGAGGATTTTCACAATGAGGAGTGCGGGGCCTTTATTGATATCTTTCCGATTGAGAATACCTATGACAACAGCTTTTTAAGACAGCTGCATGGACTGCGTAGTATGGCAGCAGGATTTTTTCAATCCTGTGCAAAATTCCGCCGCGATGAAAAGGAACTGTTGGAGTTGGCCGACTCCATCGAGGAACCGCAGGAGAGGGAACATTATCAAAAGGTGTTCCGAACGAAGGCTTTGATCGGCAAGCTGACCTCCTTTCGCAGTCTGGACGGATGGACGAGACACTGCGACAGGGTCTATAAGAGCTGCAAGGATGCATCCTCAGGGTATGTCACGATGCCATCCGGACGAGGACATTTTTTCCGGGAGTTATATCGAAGGGAGGAGCTGCTGCCTGGAATTTCCATGGCATATGGAGATACGGAGTACCTCGTACCCGCCCGGTATGATCACTATCTGACAAGGCTTTACGGCGATTATATGCAGATCCCAGAGGAAGGGCAGAGAGAAAAGCATGTCTTTTTTGCTCCCTTTATGTTAGACACAGAAAGGCCGGTAGATCCGCAATGAGAGAAATGAATGTTGCTCTGATTTTTGCAGGGGGGACAGGAAAACGAATGAATACCAACGGCGTGCCGAAACAGTTCCTGGAGCTGAACGGCAAGCCGATCATCATTCATACGATCGAAAAATTCGAAAATCACGACGAAGTTGATGGAATTGTGATTTCCTGTCTGAAGGAATATATCCCCAAAATGTGGAAGCTGTGCAACAAATTCCACATCACAAAGGTGCAGGCCATTGTGCCGGGCGGGGAGACCGGGCAGGAATCCATCTACCACGGACTCAGCAAAATTTATGAGATTTTTCCCGGCAATTCCATTGTACTGGTGCATGACGGCGTACGGCCGCTCGTGGATCCAACGACGATCACGAAGGCCATCCAGTGTGTGAAGGACAATGGCTCTGCCATCACGGTAACTCCTGCCACGGAAACCATCATTACGGAATCCAAAGGGGGCGAAGTCGGCAATATTCTGGATCGTTCCGTCTGTCAGGTGGCAAAGGCTCCGCAGTGCTTTCGGATCCATGACCTTCTGGACGCCCACGAGAAGGCAAGAGCAGAAGGACGGGGTGACTTTATCGATTCGGCCAGCCTGATGCGCCACTACGGTTACAAGCTGTTCGCCGTGGAGGGTAAGACGGAGAACATCAAAATAACGACACCGGTGGACTATTTTATTTTCAAAGCGATCGAGAATGCCAAGGAGAGCTCGAACGCATTTGGATTGTGATGCCGGCCATTCTCTGTCATCCGGCTGCGATATGCGAAAAAGACAGAAATGTATTGAGCAAAGACTAGATAGAAGGTAAGAGTATTAAATGGGTGCAGTATTACATGTAATTGCCAAAAAGTTCCGCTACCTGGGCCCCGTCATGGTGGAGGGCAAGTTTTTTAAGCGAATCGGGAATTGCTTTAAGCAGTTCTTTACCTGGGCGGACCGCAAGATCGGTTATGGGGCCAGGAAGGTGCAGTGGAGTCATACGAAAACGGTGGAGAACCAGGTGATGTTCTTTCCGTTTGCGCATGCGGTTTCCTGTAATCTGAAATATATCAGCGATGAGCTGATCCGCAGGCAGGCCCCGGTGGAAATTTACTGGAGTGTTACCAATCCGTCTGCCGTAAAGATGGATGCGGCGGAGATTGCGGCAAAGGATTACGAAATTACAGACCGCGTGGCACAGCTGGCAAAGGGACGTCGTGTTTTGAATCCGACAAAGGAGGAGCAGGGCGCAGCAGATGAGATCCGGCGCATTACGGCCTTTATCAGGGAACACGTGCATTTTGTCAAAACGAATACGTATGACTATTTTGCAGCGGCGGCGGCTTCAAAGGTTCTGTTCACCAATTCTCTTTTGGGGGACAAGTTCTATCCCTTCCCGGTGCGGAAGGATCAGCTGGTGGTACAGACCTGGCATGGATCCCTTGGCATCAAGCGCTTTGATCCTGCGCACTACAACACGAATGTGAGCTGGCCGATTGCAGCAAAGCGCACCGGCAGACTGACGACCCATATTATTTCGAATTCCACCTTTGAGGACGGCGTGTTCCGGGAGACCTTCTGGGAGAAAACACCGATCTTAAAGCTGGGGCACGCAAGAAACGATATCTTTTTTGAGCAGTCTAAGAAGGTGCGGGACTATTTAAGACGATCCTTCTGCGAGAGCTACGGACTGGCTCCGGACACTAAATTCGCACTCTATGCACCGACCTTCCGGGATGATCATGATTTTGCAGTGTATGATCTGGATGCCGTGCAGACGGTGCGGGCCCTTGAACAGCGTTTCGGCGGCGACTGGAAGCTGATGGTCCGCTACCATGACAATGACAAAAAGAATGGTACCAAAAAGAGCACCGTGCGGTCCGAGGATGTCATCAATGTGACGAGCTATCCGGATATGCAATCGCTCCTTGCCTTTACAGACTGCGGGATTACGGACTATTCGTCGTGGATTTACGATTATGTTCTCCTGCGTAAGCCTGGCTTTTTATTCGCAATGGACAGGGACAAATACGACAACGAGCGCGGTTTTTATTTCCGCCTGGAGGATACGCCGTTCCCTGTTACAACCAATTCCGATGAGCTGGAGGATGCGATTCTTGCCTTTGATGAGGAGCTGTTCCAGAAGCGTGTAACCGAATTCCTTTCCGATAAGGGATGTATGGACGACGGAAATGCGTCGGTGCGGATTGCAGATCAGGTGCTGGAGTGGACCCAAAAATCAGTACAGTGATTTTCGAATAATACGCATCAAATCTATGTTATCTGGCCGATTATTTTGCAGTCGGTACATAGATGTAAAGAAAGAGTCAATTTTTATGACACCGGAATCCGGACAAATCAGCAAAAGACGCAGAAAGAATCTCACGATTGAACTGCTGAGGTTTCTTTTTGCAAGCATCGTTGTGGTGCATCACTCAAGATATGTTCTGGGTGATGACAACTGTTATTTTCTCGGCGGCTCAATGGCCGTCGAGTTTTTCTTGTTTGTATCCGGATACCTCCTCATGGCATCCGTGCAAAAGGCTTCAGGTTCTGTGCTGGGAAGTCAGACGCTGCAGTTCATTCTGCACAAGATCAAGGGGGTTCTTCCGGAGTTCGTGATTGCCTGGGGCATTGGCTTTGCCTTTGTTGCTGCCGTGAATCGGTGGAATCTGCATCAGCTGTGGGCTGCCTTCCGGGATGATTTCTGGGAGTTGACCTTAGTGAAGATGAGCGGGCTTTTTACAAATGGCATCGACGGCGCTATGTGGTACCTGTCTGCGATGCTGCTCGCAATGGCGATTCTGTATCCTTTGCTGGTACGTTTTCGGGATATGATGTCGCACATCGGGTGTCCTTTACTGGCACTCTTTCTCTATGGATATCTGTGCCGCGAGTATGGGCATCCTAGGGATCCGTCTCTGTGGACAGGGCTTTTCTATAAGGGGTTTCTGCGCACGGTAGCAGGGCTATGTGTCGGTGTTGTCATCTACATGGCAGTTTCCCGGTGGAAGAGGAGAGCACCGAAGGGGCTGACCAGCCTTGGAAATATCCTGATTGCGGCTGCGCAGCTGTTGATGCTGTCCGTCAGTGTCCGCTATATGTGGCTGTATAAACCGTCGGAGGAAGATTACTTTTATATGTTCCTTTTGATGCTGTTGGTGCTGACCGCCTTTGCGGGATGGGGAATGGAGGCGGTTTTGAATTCCTTTTTGGAAAAGCTGCAGCAGAAAGGGATGGGCAGAGCGCAGAAGGCGGTGCCTGGTGCGATGTTGCTGCTTGGAAAGTACAGCCTGCCGCTGTATCTGGGACATCTGTATTTTGCACAGCACATAGGTGATGTTCCGGCACTGGCAGCGATGTCTTCAAATGCGAAAATGACCATATATTTGCTGCTGTCTGCGGTAAATGGGCTTCTGGTGATGGGGCTTTCCGGGCTGTGGCGCAGGAAAGGCAGCGGAGTCTGCAAGGCACTGAAAAAGAAATTGGTGAGATGAAGGATATTGTCCACACATCTGCTATCAGCGGGTCCTGGCGGAGATGTCCACTGTGGGGACGCTTCTCAGCTCCGTTCGCAAGACCTAGCAGTACTAAGCTCACAAAAAACGTTCGCAAGTACTGAGGCTTGCGAAAGGCCCCACAGCTGGACATTCTACCGCCACCCTGCTGATAGCAGGCGTGTGGACGATATCAGGATAACTCGTCTACGAGCAGTCGATTCATGTTGAAGGGATGTTCAGCACCCTCATCTCAATTTCCTTCGGAAATTTCGATGAGGCAGGCCAGAGGGGCTTCGCCCCTTGGCCATCAGCCTGTTTCAATCATGAATACGCCTGCAAGCAGTCGATTCATGTTGAAGGGATGTTCAGCACCCTCATCTCAATTTCCTTCGGAAATTTCGATGAGGCAGGCCAGAGGGGCTTCGCCCCTTGGCCATCAGCCTGTTTCAATCATGAATACGCCTGCAAGCAGTCGATTCATGTTGAAACAGGCTGGTGCTGAACAGATACAAATTGACATGTGCTGAACAGATGGATATGATGAACTTATGAACAAAATGTTAACTTGCGTAAAAAAATACCAGTTCATGTTTGAGGAGCTGGTCAAACGGGATTTCAAGCAGAAATATAAGAGAAGTGTCCTGGGAATGGCATGGTCAGTATTGTCTCCCCTGTTGACACTTTTTGTCATGAACATTATTTTCTCGAATTTCTTCAGCAAGGATATTGCACATTATACGACGTATCTGTTTACCGGAACGATTGTGCTGTCCTATTACAAGGAATCGACGAAAAACGGCATGCAGTCCCTGATGAGCAATTCCAAGATTTTTACCAAGATCAATGTGCCGAAATATCTGTTCCTGCTGTCGAAAAATGTCTCGGCATTGGTAAATTTCGGTTTGACGCTGTTGGTATATTTTGCGTTCTGCATCATTGATGGGATTACCTTCCGTCCGATGATGGTGCTCCTGGTATTTCCGATTCTGTGTCTTCTGATTATGGATATCGGTATCGGGGCAATTCTGTCCGCATTGTTCGTGTTTTTCCGCGACATCCAGTATTTGTACGAGGTTTTCCTGACCCTGATCACGTATATGTCTGCGGTATTCTATTCGGTGGACAAGCTGCCGCAGCACCTGCAGAAGGCGCTGTATCTGAATCCGGTATACGTCTACATTAAATACATGCGTTTGATTGTCATCGATGGGATCATCCCCTCCCCGGCCTACCACGGGCTGTGCGTCTTTTATGCAGCCTTCTACCTCGGCCTCGGCATGCTGATCTACAAAAAGTGCAATCATTCGTTTTTATACTACTTGTAAAAAGTTCTGCACAGAATGCATGAGAGGACAAAAACGACCGCTTGCGGTCGGGATTGTCCTGTCATGCATTCTGCGGCCAAGGCGCGAAGCGCCTATAGGCCGCCCACATCGAAGGAGCGCGGAGCGCTGTGAGATGCGGGGTGCAGAACGAGAGGGAGGACAAAAACGACCGCTTGCGGTCGGGATTGTCCTGTCATGCATTCTGCGGCCAAGGCGCGAAGCGCCTATAGGCCGCCCACATCGAAGGAGCGCGGAGCGCTGTGAGATGCGGGGTGCAGAACGAGAGGGAGGACAAAAACGACCGCTTGCGGTCGGGATTGTCCTGTCATGCATTCTGCGGCCAAGGCGCGAAGCGCCTATAGGCCGCCCACATCGAAGGAGCGCGGAGCGCTGTGAGATGCGGGGTGCAGAACGTAAGCGGCGCGAAAAGGTATTTTCATATGGCAGAAATTGCAATTCATTGCGACAACGTCAGCATCCGTTACATAACGGGCGACTTTAAATCGATCGGCCTTAAGGAATTCATCATCCGCAAGCTGACCGGCAATTACAAGATCAAGGAATTCTGGGCGGACCGAAACGTTCATTTTGACCTGGAAAAGGGCGAAATGATGGGGATTGTGGGCTCGAACGGAGCCGGCAAGTCAACCCTTTTGAAGGCTGTTACCGGCATCATGTTGCCCACAGAGGGGAGCATTGAGGTAGAAGGCAACGTCGCAGCCCTTCTGGAGCTCGGGAGCGGCTTTGACAACGATATGACGGTTCGGGAGAATACGTACCTTCGCGGAGCACTCCTTGGTTATACGCGCAAATTCCTGGATGAAAAATACGACGAAATCATCCAGTTCGCGGAACTCGAGGAGTTCCAGGATCATGCGTTTAAACAGCTCTCCTCCGGCATGAAATCCAGACTGGCCTTTTCCATTGCCTGCCTGGTGCATCCGGATATCCTGATTCTGGACGAGGTGCTCTCGGTGGGTGACGGTGCCTTCCGCAAAAAGTCGGGAGACAAGATGCAGGAAATCATTCAGAGCGGTGTAACAGCGATTCTGGTATCGCATGTGATGCCGCAGGTGCGTGAGCTCTGCACGAGAATTCTCTGGCTCGATCACGGGCAGCAGGTGTGCTATTCGGCAGATGTGCAGGAAACCTGCGACGCCTACGAGTGGTTTCTTGCCCAGAAAAAGAAAACGCCGCCTAAAAATGATGCAGAGCTCCATGAAATGGCAGCAAAATGGCGCAAAAAACTGGAAGAAGATGCTGCCAAAAAGGCAAAAGGAAAGAGCTGAATACTTCGCACTTGAAAAACCATCGCAGGCAGAGTATCATGAGCCATGTAATTGTGACTTTTTAATTTCCAGGAGGATTGCTACATGATCACAGCCAGTGACTTTAGAAACGGCGTTACCATCGAGAAGGATAGTAACGTATACGAGATTATTGAATTCCAGCATGTTAAGCCCGGCAAGGGAGCAGCCTTCGTTAGAACTAAGCTGAAAGATATCATCAACGGCGGTGTTACTGAGACAACTTTCCGTCCTACTGAGAAGTTCCCTCAGGTACGTATCGACCGCAGAGATTATCAGTATCTGTATCTGGACGGCGATATGTGGACCTTCATGGACACAGAGTCCTACGAGCAGATCAGCCTTGGAGCTGACGTTTGCGGTGACAGCATGAAGTTCGTCAAAGAGAACGACATGGTTAAGGTTGATTCCTACAATGGCAATGTATTCGCTATTGAGCCTCCGATGTTCGTAGAGCTCGAGATCACTGAGACCGAGCCTGGCTTTAAGGGCAATACTGCTACCGGTGCTACCAAGCCTGCAACCGTTGAGACCGGAGCACAGGTTTCTGTACCGCTGTTCTGCAACATTGGCGATAAGATCAAGATCGATACCAGAACCGGAGAGTATCTTTCCAGAGCATAATCGATCGTCTTTGATCTTAGTTTCTTCGATCATTTTTATCAGAATCTCAAAAGGCAGTGAAAACCAAAAAAGGTTTTCACTGCCTTTCTTTTGTTGTGGCGGTGCTGAATAGATTCTGATTATCGTTTCCAAGGGGGAGAAATTTAATGAATTGTTTTACTTTATTATCGACGCAGTACACCTATGAAGAGATCAAGAGCCGCATCTGTGTGAGGATGCTGAACTATGAGCATTATCGAAAGGAACTGGAGAATCTGGCTCATATTCAATGGGAGGATCTGGCAATCACTTTTTTCTATGTGGGGGAGGAAGGAAAAGAGGAGGATCATCCGATGCCGGTTTTTCGGGAAGATCTGACTGCCTGGGGGCTGGACTGTTACGGACTCCTTCGGCAGGCACTTTTAGAGAGCAGAAGGCTCCATCCGCCGATCCTGCGTCCGATGCGAGAAATTCTGCAGTTGGAGGATTTCCTGCCGCAGGAGGCGGTTCCTTTGTACGTCCTGACTTGTAAGGAGGCAGGATATGGAGCGGCAACCATGCTGTATCCTGGACTGATGGCAGAGATTGCAGAACGACTGAAGGGAGATCTGTACGTGATTCCCAGCTCTGTGCATGAGCTGATCCTGATGCAGGCAGATCAGCTGTGGGAGCCGGGGGAGCTTCTGTCGGTTATCATGGAGGTCAACCGGACAGCGGTTTTACCCGGAGATTTCCTGGCCAATTCGCTGTATCTGTTCCGCAGAGAATGCGGTGAAATGGAACGGTTTGGAGGAATCTCCTCTTTACAATTCTGCAGGTGAAGGGTATCATGCATAACGTAATCTTCAGCACCTGACGATTTGCAACGCAAATTCGAGATGCGGATGCTGAATGGATCCGTGTTCCTTTGGGACATGGAGAGATGCTGAACGAACCAACACGATGACGAGACGAGTAGAGCTGTACGAACGTCGCAGAGAGGACTTCTCCGCGGAGGACAATCCGCAGGATGCTGCAAGGAGTCTGGCGGAACACAGTTTGAAGACCAGCTCTGAGTGGCCCTAATCCGGTCCGGTGATTCCGTAACCATCATGAATGAGTAATAAAACAGGGTGGAACCGCGTATAATACGCCCCTGATGCTGTGGCATATGCTGCAGTGTCAGGGGCGTTTTTGCTGATGTTCAGCACGTGGGAGTCAGCGCGAATCGGCCGCCCGAGGACGGATTCGCGATTGAAACCAGGTGGCCGGGGTCCGAAAGACCTCTGGCCAGCTGCATCCTCGTTTTCCGCAGGAAAACCAAGAGGTGTGCTGAACAAGGACTGTTACAGTTCAGTGTAGTTATGTAATAGAAGGAGGAAGCAATGGAAAGAGAACAGTATCTGGAGGTATATCGTCATTCCCTGGCCCATATTCTGGCGAAGGCAGTCATTGAACTGTATGGCAAGGAGACACAGTATGCCATCGGGCCGCAGATTGATGACGGATTCTATTATGATTTTGTTCTGCCGGAGGGCGCAACGATTCAGGAGGCTGATTTTAAAAAGATCGAGGACAAGATGCGCGAGATTTTAAAGCGCAAAGAGAACTGGACCAGAAAAGAGGTATCCAAGGCTGAGGCTTCCGAAATCTTTAAGGATCAGCGCTTCAAAATGGAGCTGATTCAGGATCTGCCGGAGGATGAGATCATTACCATTTACTATACCGGTGAGGACTACGTGGATCTGTGCCGCGGACCGCACGTAGAGAATTCCCAGGATCTTTTGTCGGCGGCCTTTGAGCTGCGCAGTGTATCCGGTGCATACTGGAGAGGTGATGAGCACAGAGATCAGATGACCCGTGTATATGCCTATGCTTTCTCGGACAAGGCTGGACTGAAGGCTCATAAGGACTTCATTCGCGAGGCAAAAGAACGCGATCACAAGATCATCGGCAAACAGCAGGAGTTGTTCTATTTTGACCCGACAGCACCGGGTATGCCCTATTGGCTGCCCAGAGGCTGGAAGCTGTTCAATGCCCTTCTGACCTTCTGGAGAGGCATTCATGAGGAACACGGGTATCAGGAGATTTCCGGTCCTGTGATTTCGAAAAAGGAGCTGTGGGAGACCTCAGGACATTGGGCTCATTATCAGGATGGCATGTTCATTATCCCTCCGGCAGAAGGCGCATCGGAGGAGGAGACCTATGCATTAAAGCCGATGAACTGCCCGAACGCCATCAAGGTTTATCAGACCAAGCCCCGCTCCTACAAGGATCTGCCTCTTCGCATCAACCAGGTGGATGTCATTCACCGCAAGGAGAAGAGCGGCGAGTTAAACGGCCTCTTCCGTGTGCAGCAGTTCCGCCAGGATGACGCCCATATTCTGGTGACAGAGGATCAGATTGCGTCCGAGATCAATGACATCATGGACATTGCAACGCAGATTTACGGGACCTTTGGACTGACCTATGGTGCAGAACTCTCCACTCGCCCGGATGATTTCATGGGTGATATCAACACCTGGAATCAGGCAGAGGACGACCTCAAGAAGATCCTGATGGATAAATACGGCGAGGGCGGCTTTGAAATCAACGAAGGCGACGGTGCCTTCTACGGCCCCAAGATCGACCTTAAGATGAAGGATGCACTGGGCCGCGAGTGGCAGATGGGGACCATCCAGCTCGACTTCCAGCTGCCCCTGAACTTTGGCATGAAATATACCGCTGCAGACGGCACCCAGAAACAGCCCGTTATGATTCACCGCGCAATCTTTGGCTCCATGGAGCGGTTCATCGGCATCATCACAGAGAACTTTAAGGGGAGTTTCCCCTTCTGGATGTCTCCGATGCAGATCGGCATTGTTCCGATTCGTCCGGAGCACAACGAGTACGCAAAGGAAGTGGCTGCCCTTTGCCGCAAGAACGGACTGCGCGTCGAGGCTGACTATTCCGACAATAACATGAAGACCAAGATCAAAGGATTCAAGACGTACAAGGATCCCTACATTCTGGTTCTGGGCGACAACGAGGCGGCAAACCGCACCGTTTCCATCAATATCCGCGGCAACAAGCAGCTGAACAACGTACCGCTGGATGAGTTCCTGGATCTGTGTGACCGCATGTGCGAAGAGCACAGCCTGGACCTGATCGAGTCCTTAGAGGATTAAGAGACTGTTCACGCACCAGCCGGAAGCAGGGTGGCGGCAGAATGCCCTCCGAATTACCTCTTGAGATTCGCAGACCAATATGTTAATCTAAACAGGTTCGCAAAGAAATTTCCCTTTGCGAACCACATGCGTCCGTAGTCTAATGGATAGAACGAAGGCCTCCGACGCCTTTAATGCAGGTTCGATTCCTGTCGGACGCATAGAGAATAGAGCCGCCGCACGAAGCAACAGCCTGGTGCGGCGGCTCATTTGTTACAGCGGTAAGCCCGCTGCCTTCATTTTATGTCGGAATACAGGTATAATGGCTGTTGACCAAAACCTCGAAGGATGTCGGGGGAAGGATGTCAATAAGAGACGCCAATAAGAGACTGAGAGAAGAGCATGTTCCGAGATCGGTTACTGGATATCTATTACGATACGAGAGATTTTGTCGGCAGACACAAAAAAGTGGTGATGCCGTTATTTTTGCTGTTGTGCCTTTTGCTGACCTTTGGCCTTGCCTTTGGACTGCGCAGAGGGAGCCGGGCGGCAGAGGAAGAGAAGGCAGCAGCACAGGCCAGTACAGAGACGTCGGCTGAGGATGTTGAGATGGAGCTCAACGCCTACGACGCGGTCAATTCCTTAATGACGAATTATTATCAGGCGGTGGCAGACGGTGATGCAGATGCCATTCAGAGCATGAGCTCTGAGCTCTCCGATGAGGAAAAGATCCGCGTGCAGGAGCTGGCCAACTACATCGATAGCTATACGCAGGTGGATGTTTATACCAAGACGGGGCCGGTAGATGGCTCTTATGTGGCCTATGTATACACCAAGCTCAAGATGACGGACAGAGACTGGCAGATTCCGGGACTGCAGACTATGTATGTCTGCACGAAGGAGGACGGATCTCTTTATATCAACAATGATGAGACGCAGCCGGCAGCAGTATCGGAATACATTCAGGAGGTTTCCGTACAGGATGATGTTGTGGATCTGAACAATCAGACGGCGGCAGAGTATAACGAGCTGCTGGCATCGGATGCGGAGCTGGCGGATTACCTGGATCAGATCGCTTCTACCATTGATATCTCCGTGGGACAGCAGCTGGCGGCTCTGAATGAGAGCAGGAATCAGACCGACGAGAATACGGTCTACCTGGAGGCAGCGTCGGACAATATCAATATTCGCAAGTCGTCCTCTGCGGACGGAACCAGAATCGGTTCGGCCTCGAAAGGCGATCGGTTCCAGCTCGTTGAGGAGCTCTCGGATGGCTGGAGCGAGATTATTTATAACGGACAGTCGGCTTATGTTAAGGCTGAGTATTTTAACCGGATTGAGCCGGAAGTGACAGAAACGACAGAGGACACTACCAAAGAGGCATCATCCGATTCTGAAGGGAGCGATGCCGCAGAGGGAGGCTCCTCGGATGCTGAGAATGCCGGGGATGCAGATTCGGAGAATTCGAATGCCGCTGCAGCTGACTCAGAAGAATGAGAAAACCGCAGAGGAAAATGTTTCATGAGATCCGGGAAAAGGCAGGTTGGAGAAGAGGCCATCGGGCATCTTCGAGTACCAAAATCGAAATGGTCGCTAAACCGTTATCAATTGGATAAAAATGCGTTTGGCCACAACCTGCGGAATGGAGAACAGTATGGCAGATCGAGTGATCGTGGGTATGTCCGGCGGGGTGGATTCCTCCGTCGCGGCATACCTTTTGCAGTTACAGGGATATGAAGTGATCGGCGTCACCATGCAGGTCTGGGATGCAGCCTGTTCCCTTCAGATGGAACGGGAGGGGGGGTGCTGTGGGCAGAGTGCAGTAGATGATGCGAGACGAGTATGCGGAATTCTGGGAATTCCGTACTATGTCATGGGATTCCGTGAGATCTTCCAGGAAAAGGTCATTGATTATTTTACGAGCGAGTATGTAAAGGGCAGAACGCCGAATCCATGTATTGCCTGCAACCGCTATGTAAAATGGGAGGCACTTCTTCATAAGGCAGGTGAGATCGGGGCAAAATTCATTGCGACCGGCCATTATGCCAGAATTGAACAGCTCTCCTCCGGCAGGTACACCATTCGCAATTCCGTGACGGCAGCCAAGGATCAGACCTATGCACTGTACCGCCTGACGCAGGAACAGCTGGAGCATACGCTGATGCCTGTGGGAGATTACCACAAGGAAGAGATCCGGCAAATGGCGCGTGAGATCGGAATTCCGGTTGCAGCAAAACCGGACAGCGAAGAGATCTGCTTTGTCGCAGATGATGATTATGCAGGATACGTAGAGCGAAACGCCAAGGAATCGGTGCCGGGGCCGGGACGATTTGTGTACCGCGACGGGACGGATCTGGGACCGCATAAGGGCATCATCCATTACACCGTAGGTCAACGAAAGGGCCTCGGATTGGCCATGGGGCATCCGGTATTCGTAACGGGGATTGACCCGCAAACCAATACGGTGTTTATTGGAGAGAACGAGGACGTTTTTACCGATGAGCTGACATGCAGTGAGCTCAATTTCATGGCCGTCGATGAAAAGGAGCTGCCCATCGGGGCCAGCATGACGGCTGCCGGCAAGATTCGCTACGGAGCAAAGGCTGTGCCCTGTGTTCTGACAAGGACCGGGGAGGATACCATCACGGCCAAATTCGAACAGAAGGTTCGGGCTGTTACGCCGGGGCAGGCGGCTGTTTTTTATGACGGAGAGCACATCCTGTGCGGAGGCAGTATTCAGTAACAGACGCTGCGCTTTTTGTATCTGTTTAGCACCTGGCGATTTCGATATGAACTGGCCGCCTCGCGGAAAGATTCATGATTGAAACCTTCCGGTGGGCGCTAAATAGTTACCGCTTTTTATTTTGCAAACGCTGTACCGGGAGGCGAGGTGGCAACAAGGAGGATCAGAAGAAACCTATGAACACACACAATGCAGTGGTCATCGGAGCTAACGAGGAGGCCATTTTCTCCATCGATCTGGCACATCGCTATGGACTGCATGTCGATGCCCTGGACGGCAATGCAAATGCAGCCGGCATGTCCCGGGCAGAAGCGGCGCATCATGTGGATATCAATGATCTGGAGGCGGTGTACCGCATTACCGATGCCGTGGAGCCTTCAGTGGTGCTGCCTGCTCCCATTGGTCATTGCCTGACAACGGTCGGGGCTGTGAATGACCGCTATGGACTGGTCGGCGTGTCCCAAAAGGCAGCATCCATCTGTACGGACAAATATCTCTTTCACCAGGAACTGTTCCGGGAAGGCCTGCGGGATGCGCAGCAGATTCTGCTGCCGGAGGGCATGAAATACGGGACTGCCATGCAGGAGCTGTTGGATCAGCTGACCGAGTATCCGGTGGTAGTAAAGCCGCGCTATGGTTCCGGCAGCAGGAGCGTTGAGATCTGCGGAAACGATCAGGAGCTGGAATGCCTCCTTCGCTATGAAATCTGCGCAGGAGAAAAGGCTCTGGAAGAAGATTATATTGCAGAGACCTGCGCTGCGGGTCCGGAGTATGGCATTGACGGCGCCTATGTAGACGGCGAGTTTCGCATGGTGCTCCTTCGGAGCAAAAAAAACACGCCGCCGCCGTATCGTCAATGTGTGGGATACGAATCTGTCCTGCCGGAAGAAGAGTCGGCATTTTATGCGGCGTGCATTGAACAGATGCAGCGGATGGGGGAAGTGATCGGCTTTGAAAACTGTGTGGTGCATGCGGATGTGATTCGGAGGATCCCGGATGATGGACCCTTTGTCATTGAGACATCGGCAAGGCCGTCCGGGCACAACCTGTCCAATCTTTTCACACCGCTTGCCAGCGGCGTAACCCTGGTGGAGGATTTTTTAAAACTGGCTGTTCCGGAAATGAATTCGGGAATGAATCCGGAACCTAATGCGAAACCTGATTCAGAAATGAATGCAGTCTCTTTTTCGGAAGCGGAAAGAGAACGTATCAAAAGCAAGCTGTTCCGGCCCCAAAAGATCCGCAAGCTCCGAATCCGGTATTATGACCTGCCGCCGGGACGGGTTGTATCGATTCCGGACAAAGCACAGCTGGAACAGGAATATCCGCTGCTCGCTTATGAATGCAGAATTCGGCCGGGTGACATCCTGGGAGAGGTTCGGGACGGAGCCTCCGTTATGGGACGAGGCTATTACATTCTGGAAGGTAAGGATGCTGCAGAGCTCGACCTTGCAGATGAGAGAATTCGGGATGCATTTCGAATCACGAAATGAGGCTATGAATGTCTCCTGGCAAAGATGTGCGACATAGAATGTCTGACTGCGGAGCAAAGAGACGTCCCCCAAAAAGCGAACAGCTTTGCCGTACATTGCAGATAAAAAAACGCGGGTCATAGAAAGCGAGGCAGCCATGAAACTGGCAATGATTACAGCTCGGGGCGGCAGCAAACGAATCCCCGGCAAGAATTATAAAGAGTTCTGCGGGAAACCGATCCTTTGGTATTCCATTGAGGCTGCGCTTGCAAGCGGAGCCTTTGATGAGGTGATGGTATCCACCGATGACGATCATATTGCAGAGCTTGCGCTGCAGGCGGGGGCGGCCGTTCCTTTTCGGCGCTCAAAGAAGACGTCAGATGACTATGCGACAACGGACGAGGTGATTGCAGAGGTACTGGAAGCATATGAGAAAAGAGGCGTTTTTTATGACAGCTTTTGCTGCATCTATCCTACGGCACCGTTCCTGACGGCGGATCGTTTGCGGGAAGCGATGGAGCTGCTAAAGGAGCATGAATCGGTCCTTCCGGTAACCGCCTTCTCCTATCCGCCGCAAAGAGGATTTGTTGTTGGCAGTCAGAAGGGGAATGTTCTTCGCTGGATGCCAAAGTTCGAGCATACGAGATCGCAGGATCTGCAGAAAATCTATCATGATGCCGGGCAGTTCTATGCCTGCAGGACAGAGGCCTTCTTTCGCGGCAGAACAACGGATGTTGAGGATATGGTGCCCCTCATCCTGCAGGAAAAAGAGGTGCAGGATATCGATACGCAGGAGGATTGGGAGCTTGCCGAACTGAAATACCGGTTGCTAGGGAAATGCTGATTGATCCGCTTATCCTTAGATGGGAGATGTGTGAGCCGTGGTAGGGCGTGCAGATCATTTGGAAAAGGCGGCTGAGCTGTCGGCAGCGCAATGAGGACAAAACGTGACAACACCGTATTATGAAATCAATGAAAACCAGCTGGATCAGGATATCCGGCAGCTCATGAATGCACTGTGCAGGTTCTGGGGAGAGAACAGCGTTGCTGCGTGCTCTGTCAAGACGAATTCACTGCCATGGCTTTTGACGCATTTTAAAAGCGCAGGCTTTTGGGCAGAGGTCGTATCGGCAGAGGAATATGATCTCGTTTCACGCCTTGGATTTGCGGACAACCACGTGATTTACAATGGTCCGATGAAGGACAGAGCAGTCTTTGAAAAGGTGCTGCGAGGCGGCGGACTGGTTAATCTGGATTCCTCGGAGGAGCTGGAGTGGCTGGAGGAGCTGGCCGGGCAGCAGAACTTCAAAGAGGGAGACCAACAAGGAAAGGCTCGGGGGGCGCAGCAGGATGTCAAACGGGCAGGAAATCAAGGTGAAGGACCTGCCGGAGAACAAAACGGCACGGAGATTGCAAAAGGCTCAGACGAGACGCGCTGGAGAATTGGCCTTCGCATCAATGTGAATTATGCGCAGCTGGTTCCGGAGGAGGTCCCTGCGGATGCGGAGGGAAGCCGCTTTGGCTACAGTGAGGAGAGTGGGAGTCTGCAGGAAGCGCTGCAGCGGCTGAAGGCTCTGCCCGGCGTTCAGATCACAGGCCTCCATCTGCATTCATCGACCAAATCAAGATCGGTGGCCGCCTATGAAGCGGTGGCAGATTATGCCGGGCAGCTGGCAAGGCGCTATCAGCTGCAGGATATTACCTATATTGATATGGGCGGCGGCTACTACGGCGGGGTTCCCGGCAAACCGGATTTTGATGACTACGTGCCGGCCATTGCCGGCCGGCTGGAACGTTATTTTGACAAAAAAAAGGTGACCCTTGTCATGGAGCCCGGCGTGTCGATGGTCTCGGCCTCCTTTACCTTTGTGACTTCGGTCAGAGATGTCAAGTGCATCGGAGACCATGTCTACGTGGTGACGGATGGGAGCCGGGTGAATCTGAATCCGCAGGTGACAAGGCGCTGGTACCCACATCACTTCGTATATCGCACAAAAAGCGCACGCAGGACGATCTCTTCCCAGATGATCTGCGGAGCAACCTGTATGGAATATGACCGGTTATTCGAGGTGACAGATGAAAAGGAGCTGCAGCCCGGGGACCTTGTGGTATATGACCTCGCAGGAGGATACACCGTCTGCCTTACGCCGCTTTTCATTCACTATTTTCCGGCAGTCTATGTTGTCCGAAAGGACGGCAGCAGGTACACAGCAAGAGAAGCCTGGACCAATGAGGAGTTCCTGCAGAAAAATCACTGGGAGTGAATGCTTTCGCTGTGATGCATGGAACAGCAGGACAGATCGGCAGAACGGACCGGCAGGGAGGACTGCTGTGATGCAGTGCAATCCGGCACAGGAAGCGATTTGGGCAGTGCGTCCTCTGTGTTAATGTTTGCTGCGCCGGCGCAGCGTGGAATAAGGAGGAAGATATGGCAAAGAGCATTACCATAGGATCCAGGATCATTGGAGAGGGATCTTCGGTCTACATGGTGGCAGAGATGTCGGCCAATCACAATCAGGACTATGGCCGCGCACTGGAGATCGTGCATGCGGCAGCGGAGGCCGGCGCAGATGCGATCAAGCTCCAGACCTATACGGCAGATACGATCACCATTGATTCGGACAAGCCGTATTTTCGCATTACAGGGGGAACCCTGTGGGACGGACAGACACTCCATGGACTGTATGAAAAGGCCTACACGCCCTGGGAGTGGCAGCCGAGGATTATGGAAGAGGCAAGAAAGCTGGGAATGGATTGCTTTTCATCTCCGTTTGATCCTACAGCCGTGGAATTCATGGAAGAAATGAATATGCCGGCCTACAAGATTGCCTCCTATGAGATTACGGACATTCCGCTCATTCGTCTGTGCGCAAGGACCGGCAAGCCGGTGATCCTCGCGACCGGCGTTGCCTATCCGGAAGAGATCGCAGCAGCAGTTGCAGCGTGCAGAGAGGAAGGCAATGAGCAGATCATTCTGCTCAAGTGCGTGTCCGCCTATCCGACACCCTATGAGGATGTGAACCTTCGCATGATGCCTGGGCTTGCAAGCGAATACGGGACGTTGTGCGGCCTGTCGGATCACACCATGGGGTCGGCGGTTCCGGTGGCAGCAGCAACGCTGGGGGCCGTCATGATCGAAAAACATATGACACTCCGGCGCAGCGACGGCGGCCCGGATGGGGCATTCTCCATGGAGCCGGAGGAGTTCGCTTTGATGGTGCGGGACATCCGGAACGTCGAAAAGGCGCTTGGCTCTTCGGAATATCATCTGACTCCCTGGCAGGAAGAGGAACACAGCGGAACGAGATCTCTTTTCATTGTGAAGGACATTGCCAAGGGTGAAAAAATAACGACAGACAACGTCCGCTCGATTCGACCTGGAAACGGTCTCTCACCGGCACGCCTGGAGGAGGTTCTGGGCAAAGCGGCAGCAAGGGACCTGGAGCGGGGAGAGCCGCTAAAAGAAGGAGACTTTGAATAGAATGGCTCGCTCATTTGTCACCGGCGAGTCTGGATGACAGATGTTCCGCAAACCGGAACCCAAAAGCCGGAAGAGAGTGCATGATGGAAGAAGATCAGAATCGACATCAACAGGATAAAATTGTCTGGATTCGTGCAGACGGGAATGAAGAGATTGCATCCGGACACCTTATGCGGACACTCTCGATTGCCGGTGAGCTGCAGCAGATGGGTGCTGCGGTGACCTATCTGGTGGCAGATGAGACGAGCTTTGCCATGCTGCGAAGGTTTGATGCAGAGGTTCCTGCTATCATTCTGGGGGTTCCTTACGGGATGCCAAAGAGGGAGCTGCCGCTTCTGGAAGGATTGTACCTGGAAACGTCTCCTGCAAAGCGGCCGGATTGGATTCTGGTGGATTCCTATGCTGTGACAGGAGAGTGGCTGGGAGCACTGCGGCAGATCGGAAGGGTGCGAATTGCCTTTCTGGATGATGAAAGGGCTTTTGCGGCTCCGGCAGATCTTGTCATTAACTATGATCCGGTAACTCCGGAGATGGAGTTGTTCTATCGGTCCTGTCGGCCATTTATGTCTGTATCTGACCAAATCAATCCGGTGAACTCGGCAGGTTCCGTGAATCAAACGGATTCCTTTCATGAAAGGCAATGCCTTCTGGGACCGGCCTACGCGCCGCTGCGCTCACAGTTCCGGGGACTGGTGCCTTGCGTGAAACGAGTGTTTCGAGACGGTATCTGCAGGATTCTCATTTCTACAGGCGGAACCGATCCTTATGATATGGCAGGGAGGCTGACCGGAATTCTGAATGCCATGTCCCGTTTGCCGGAGAGAGAAAACGCAGAACAGAATTCGAGATGGAATTCAGAATCGGCTTCAGGACAGTATATGGATACGAACTCAAAATCGAGTTCAGAAAGAAGCTCAGAACCGGCGCTCCGGCTGATTTTCGAGCCGGTCTATATGGCACCGGGGCATCCGCGGGTCGAAGAGCCGGCACGTTTGATGCAGGAATGTGACCTGGCCATTTCGGCGGCCGGAACGACCTTGTATGAGCTGTGCGCAGCAGGAGTACCAACCCTTGCCTATGCAATGGCAGACAATCAGGTGATTTTTGCCAATGCCATGCAAGGAGCAGGAGCGGTATCCTATCTGGGAGACATTCGTGATAGAAAAACGGTTGCCAATATAATGAGTTTTGTGACAGAATGGGTTTGGCAGCGCTGCAATGGCATCGCAGGATATGAACTGCGAGAAGAGGAGTCGAACCGCATGCATGCACTGACGGACGGCAGCGGCAGCAGGAGAATTGCAGCAGCCATGATGCGGGAATAATGAGATGGCAACCGAAATATGCAGCAGGATTTCGGGCGGATCTCTTCCGGAACGGCGCTTATGGGGGTGACAAGGAAAAGGTGATAAGCGGAGTCGGGCAATACAATACTACATTTGATCTGTGTGCGGGGTTACTGAGTCTTTTGATTCTGGTATCCATGCTGGTTCGCCATAGGACGCGCAGCCCAAGGGCCAGAGTTTTTATGGTGATGGTGCTGGTCCATTGCATTGCTTCCTTTTCAGAGCTTGGCACCGGCGTATTGCGCAATACCGGCAATACGTTAGGAACGATGCCTGATGTTGTGACGGCCGTTGCTCACCTGTCCTATGTCTCAGTGGAGTTCCTGCTGGCGTTGTATATTCTGCATCTGACAGGAAGAATCTACGGATTGTCCAGAGCACGGCAAATGCTGCTGCTCTTTCCGGAGATCATCTATGTGTGCTGCCTGATCTTGCCATGGATCCGGTCAGAAATGTTCTATTATGACGAAGCAGGTGTTTATCACCGCGGAATACTCTATAACATCTATATTCTGGTGGTCATATTCTATGCAGCCTATTGCATGATCGTCCTCCTGTGCTACCGCAGGGTGATCCGCCATGACTTTGTCTATGCCATAGGCCTGTATGCCGGGTATGGTCTTGGGATGCTCTCAGAGGTGATCAGTCCGTACCTTCGGATCTCTCTTTTCATTCAGGCTCTGTTCGTTGCCGGTTGTATGGTGCTCCTTGGCGGAGAGGGAGAGGCACTGGATTCGGAGACCGGAGTGTACAGCTACAATACCCTGATCAAGGATATGCGAACCCTGTTCGGGGCACATTACTCCACCTATGTCATTGCTGTCAAGCTGCAGCATTACAACTACTACAATGTGAACCTTGGCGTGGATACCACCAGCGACATTCTGCGGATGATCGGAGAATGGCTGGATAGCAAGAGCCGGGAGAGGGTGCAGGTATATCGGGGAGGCAACAGTGAGTTTACGGTGCTGTGCTACAATTCCGGCGCAGAAGAGGCAAAGGCTCTGGCGGAGGAGATTCGCAGGCGTTTTGAACACCCCTGGCAGTACAAGAGGATGACGATCTTTGTGCCGGCACAGGTCTGGCTGACCAGTGTACCGGATAAGGTGCGCACGGAAGGGCAGCTCGCTATTTTTATTACCTCCAAATACGATTACAGAATTCCCGCGAAACATGTGTATCTTGCCGATGAGATGAAGGATGAGGAGCGAAGGGCTTCTGTGGAACTGGCGATTCTGCGGGCTCTGGAGCACAAAAGCTTTGAGGTCTATTATCAGCCGATCTGTGATGCAAAGGCCAACAAAATTCATTCTGCGGAGGCGCTGATTCGTCTGAAGGACCCGGAGCTCGGCATGATTTCACCGGAGGAATTCATCCCGATTGCGGAAAAGAGCGGGATCATCGGCCAGATCGGAGAATTCGTGTTCGAAACGGTCTGCCGGTTTTTGTCAGAAGAAACCGCGATACAATACGGACTGCAGTATGTGGAGGTGAATCTCTCTACTGTGCAATGCATGGATACGGACCTGGGGAAACGTCTGGAGGAGATTGCAACAAAATATAACGTTTCCCCTGACAGAATCAATCTGGAAATCACAGAAACGGCAATGATCTATTCCGAGGACACCATGACACAGGTGATGGAGGACCTCAGCCAAAGAGGCTTTACCTTTGCACTGGATGATTTTGGTACCGGGCATGCCAACTATTCCTACATTCTGAAATTCCCGTTCCGCCTGATCAAAGTGGACAAGAGTTTCCTGTGGTCCCTGCCGGAACGGCCGGAGAATGTCATCATCTTTGACAATATGCTCCAGCTCGCCCGCGGATTGAAACGTCAGGTTGTGATCGAAGGCGTTGAAACGCCAAAGCAGTGCAGCATGCTGGTAGAAAAAGGGGTGGACTACCTTCAGGGTTATTACTATTCAAGACCCGTTTCGGAGAAACTCTTTCTCGACTACCTGCGCAGCTACAATTCGTGACACGGGCCGCACACGGACGTCTTTTGCGAGCGTAGGAGCTTAGAACCGTTGGGCCTTGCAAACGGAGCGTTTTCGAGTGGGCAAAGGGCCGTCTCACAACTGCTGCAGGTCCGCGCGCCGTTCCTGCAGTGAACATCTTAGCCAGGACCTGGTTCTGGCGGATGTGTGGACAATAACGAAATAACGAAGAGAAATAACGAAGAGGAGCGGCTAAGATGTGCGAAAACCCTTGCATATCACGGGAAACTGCGATATGATGCACTTGATTAAATAGTGTTGACATTAAGAGTGGGCCTTGCGGTCCACTCTTTTTCATGAGATGTGCGAACACGAAAGAGGAACAGGGGTTATCATGGCAAAACGAAAAGAGATCGAGGAACTGGCAGAACAGCTCGCAGAGCCGATTACCGCATCCCACGGGGTACAGATCTATGATGTGGAATATGTGAAGGAAGGTTCGGAGTATTACCTTAGAGTCTTCATTGATAAGGAGGACGGCGTCAACATCAACGACTGCGTGGATGTGAGCCGGGACCTTTCAGAAGCGCTGGACGATGCGGACTTCATTCAGGATGCCTATACGCTGGAAGTTTCCAGCCCGGGACTGGGCAGGAGTCTGACCAAGGACCGCCACTATGCGGCCAGCATCGGAATGGAGGTTGAAGGCAATACCTACGTTCCGTATGAGGGAAAGAACAAGAGCTTTTCCGGAATTCTGAAAGCCTTTGATGATAAAACCTTTACGATCGGCAGAACGGATGCCAAAGGCAATGAGATGGAGAATCTCGTCCTTGCCCGCAAGGACGTTGCCAAACTCCGTCTGCAGTTCAAGGCGTGAGACGGCCGCTGGTACAGCGTTTGCAAAATAATTGGCACAGCAATTGCACACGATGCACAAAGGAGCATAGACCGACAGATGCTGTAAAAGGGAACAGCCAGGGATACAAGGACCCAAAGGCTGCCCCCTGCAGATACACGAGAAGGAGAAACCCATGAACGAAGAACTGAAACTCGCAATGGACGTGCTGGAGAAGGAAAAGAACATCAGCGCGGATACGCTGTTCGATGCCATTGAATCCGCACTGGTAATCGCCTGCAAGAGCAACTTTGGCAAGACCGACAATGTCAAGGTGGAGGTGGATCGTGATACCTTTGAGTATCATGTATGGGCAGAAAAGACCATTGTTGCAACGGAGGATGAGGTCGAGGACGATCAGTACCAGATCACGGCAGCAGAGGCGAAAAAACAGCACATCCTGGGCGAGATCGGTGAAGTAGTCCGCGTTGATTTTAACAGCAAATCCTTCGGACGCATTGCAACCCAGATAGCTAAGAATGTTATTCTTCAGAAGATCCGTGAGGAGGAGCGCAATGCGGTCTATTCCTATTTTGAGGACAAGCTCAAGACCGTTGTTACCGGTGTGGTACAGCGTCAGGTCGGCCGCAATTGGACCATCAATCTGGGAACGCAGGATGGTCTTTTGAAGGCAGAGGGTATGCTGAATGAGAAGGAGCAGGTTCCGACTGAGAAGCTGCGCACCGGTGACCGCATTCGTGTGTATGTTGTGGACGTTCGCAAGACCAACAAGGGCGGAACCAGAATTCTCGTATCCCGTACGCATCCGGATCTGGTAAAGGGCCTGTTCGCAGAGGAGGTTGCAGAGATTCGTGACGGCACCGTTACGATTGAGAGCATCGCAAGAGAGGCAGGAAGCCGTACAAAGATCGCTGTATGGAGCAACAACCCGAACGTGGACCCGGTAGGCGCATGCGTTGGTTTGAACGGAAACCGTGTCAACAACATTGTTGATGAGCTCAACGGCGAGAAGATCGATATTGTGAACTGGGACGATAACCCCGGGAACCTTATCCAGAATGCACTGTCTCCGGCTAAGATCGTGGCTGTATTCGCAGATCCGGAAGAGCACAGCGCAAAGGTTGTTGTACCGGATTATCAGCTGTCTCTGGCCATTGGCCGAGAGGGACAGAACGCGCGCCTTGCTGCCAGACTGACCGGATACAAGATTGATATCAAGGATGAGACTCAGGCAAAGGATGCACCGGGCTTCCGCTACGAGGATTATGATATGGATGACGGCGATGAGGAAGAGTTCGAGTACGTCGATGAGAACGGTAACCCTGTTGATGAGAACGGCAATCCTCTGGAGACAGATTCTTACGAGTCGGAGAATGAGACAGCAGAGGAGTTTGCTGCCGAAGGAACAGAATCTGAGGAGACTTTGGTAGAAGAAGCTGCAGAGTAAGGCAGCAGAAAGGCCAGTACACATGCCGAGAAAGATTCCGATGCGTACCTGCATTGGCTGCGGAGCATGCCAGGACAAAAAAACGATGGTCCGGATCGCCCACTCTAAGGAGGGGGCACTGGTGGTAGATGCCACCGGAAGAGCCGGAGGAAGAGGCGCATACCTGTGCCGGAATCCGGAATGTCTGGAAAAGGCCTTCCGCAGGAAGGCACTCGCAAGGGCTTTTCATGCAGAGCTTGCCAGAGAGGATGTTGAAAAGACGGCCGCAGAGCTGGCTGCGCTGATGAGTTCCTCTGAGGATGCACAAAGGCAAGGAGGTGCGCAGTGAATCATGGATCAGACGGTGCTGCAGCACATACAGAGAATGGCACGCAGCATTCGAACGCAAGGCTTGAGCATCTGCTGGGACTTGCGACCAGAGCGGGCCGGGTAAAGAGCGGAACCTTCCTGGTGGAGGAGGCGGTTCGATCCGGTCAGGCGAATCTTGTTATTCTGGCTGAGGATGCAGAAAAGAACAGCCGCAAGACAGTACTGGACAAATGCCGGTTCTATCATGTACCGGTTTACGAATACGGAACAAAACAGCAGCTGGGGCAGTCGATGGGAAAGGGATACCGATCCTGCGTTGCCGTTACAGATGCCGGATTTGCACAGGCAATGACAAAGCTGATGGTCACGAGGGAGGGAGAACGAGGAGCAGATGGCGAAAACAAGAATCAGTGAGATTATGAAGAACTATGGCATAGAGAAGAGCGACGTCGCCTCTTTCCTGAAGGAACACGGAATTGAAGTCAAGACGGCCAGCAGCAGTGTAGATGAGGATGTGATGAAGTTAGTGGATGCTCATTTTGGTGGTAAGAAAAATGTGACGGAGCAGGCAGCAGAGGATAAAAAGTCTGCAGCAAAACAGGAGCCTTCTGCGGGCGCTGAGGAAAAAGCGGTTCACAAGGTGGCCAATCCTGTCAAGAAAAAGAAGATCATTATTGTGACCGGTGGCAATGCGAACAAACAGCATGCAGCAGCAAGCTATTCTGCAGGCGGGCAGGGCAGACAGAATGCGTCCGGAAACAATAACAATGTAAGACCTGCCAGAGGAAACCAGCAGGCTGCAGGAAATCAGGGAGCGTACCGCCCGATTAAGCCAAAGACCGCACCGTCTCAGATGAACGATGATTATCGCAGGTCGGAACAGAAAACGGCAGCAGCTGTGAAAAAGCCCATGCCGGAAAAGGCAGCGGCACCGGAAATGGCGGCGGTGAAGGCAGAAGAGACAAAGGCAGCTGCTGTGGAAAAGGCAGTAGCACCTGTGAACGCTGCACCGAAGGTCGAGGAGCCTGCCGTAAAGGTAGCACCTGTGCAGGAGGAGCCTGCAGCAAAGGCACCTGTGCAGGAGTCTTCCGTAAAGGCCGTAGAAAAGGAGCAGCAGGCACACAAGGAAGAGCCTGCAAAAGAGCCGGCTAAAAAGCAGACCATCAGCTCCATTGCGGACAGTACGCCAACCATCATCATTCACAAGCATTACGAGGGCTACGGCTCCTCTGCGAACAGTAATAACAATAACAACAGGGGAAACGGCGGATTTAACCGAAACGGCCAGCGCCAGGGCAATGGTCAGGGCAACGGACAGAATCGTCGTTTCGGACAGAATAACGGTCAGAACGACCGCGGACAGAGAGGCTATGCCGGACAGGGCGGCCAGAATGATCGTGGTCAGAATGACAGAGGAAGAGGCCAGGGAAGACCCGGCTTTGCAGCTCGTCCCGGACAGGGCGGCAGCGGACGTCCCAGCGCACAGGGCAGTCGTAATTTTGGCGGCAATGGCGGGGCAAGTGCAGCACCGGATTTTGGAAATGCAGCATCCGGAAAGCGCAGGAACCAGGCCGGCAACGGCAGAGACCGTCACAACAAAAAGGATATGGCGTTCGAGCAGAACGAGCAGAGAGAGCGCAAGAACCGCTCCGGCCGCTTCATTAAGCCGGTAGTGGAAAAGGTGGAGGAGCCGGAGGAGCAGATCAAGGTGATCTCCATTCCGGAGAAGCTCACCATCGGTGATCTGGCAGATGCGATGCACATGAAGGCGGCAGAGCTGATCAAGAAGCTCTTCCTTGCCGGAAAGGCAATGACGGTAAACTCCGAGGTAACCTATGAAGAGGCTGAGAACATTGCTTCGGATTATGACATCCTCTGCGAGAAGGAAGAAAAGGTTGATGTCATCCAGGAGCTCCTCAAGGAGGACGAGGATCTGGAGGAGAATCTGGTTGACAGAGCTCCCGTTGTCTGCGTTATGGGTCACGTAGACCATGGTAAGACTTCCATTCTGGACTATATCCGTCATTCAAGAGTGACGGAGAAGGAGGCCGGCGGCATCACACAGGCCATTGGCGCCTATACCGTTACCATGAATGACCGCACCATCACCTTCCTGGACACCCCCGGACATGAGGCCTTCACGGCAATGCGTCTGCGCGGCGCACAGTCCACGGATATTGCAGTTCTGGTCGTTGCTGCGGATGACGGCGTGATGCCGCAGACCGTTGAGGCCATCAACCATGCAAAGGCAGCCGGCGTTGAGATCATCGTCGCGGTCAACAAGATGGATAAAGCGGATGCGAATCCCGACCGCGTCAAGGAGCAGCTGTCGAAATACGAGCTGATCCCGGCAGACTGGGGCGGACAGACTGAATTCGTCAACGTATCCGCTAAGACCGGCGAAGGCATTGATGATCTTCTGGATACGATCCTGCTGCAGGCTGATGTCATGGAGCTCAAGGCAAACCCGGATCGTCTGGCAAGAGGCCTTGTTCTGGAGGCAAAACTGGACCGCGGCCGCGGTCCTGTTGCAAACGTTCTGGTGCAGAAGGGAACCCTTCATGTGGGAGACTTTATCTCCGCAGGGCCTGCCTTTGGTAAGGTTCGCGCCATGATCAATGACAAGGGCAAGAACGTAAAGGAAGCCGGTCCTTCGGAGCCGGTGGTTGTCCTGGGACTTTCTGATGTACCGGGAGCCGGCGAGGTCATCGTCGCACATCCGGACAACGATGAGGCTAAGAGCTACGCTCAGACCTACAAGGCACAGCACAAGGAAGAGCTGGTGGAAGAGAACGTCATGTCCATGAACGTAGAGGATCTGTTCGATCAGATGCGTGAGGGCAAGATGAAGGAGCTCGAGCTCATTGTCAAGGCAGATGTACAGGGCTCTGTGGAGGCTTTGTGTGCCTCCCTGCAGAAGCTCTCCAACGATGAGGTTAAGGTACGCATTATCCACAGCGCAGCCGGCAACATTACGGAATCCGACGTGGATCTGGCAGCAGCCTCCAATGCGGCGATCATCGGCTTTAACGTACAGCCGGCATCGACGGCTAAATCCATCGCGGAACACAACGGCGTATCGATTCACCTGTACAAGGTCATCTACCAGGCGATTGATGATGTCAATGCTGCTCTGAATGGTATGCTGGCTCCTGTTTATGAGGAGAAGGTCATCGGCCATGCCGAGGTTCGTCAGCTGTTCAAGTCCGGCAAGATCGGCAATATCGCCGGTTCCATGGTACTGGACGGCGTAATCGAGAAGGGCTGCACCGTTCGCATCACCAGAGACAAGGAGCAGATCTTCGAGGGTGCCCTGGCATCGCTTAAGCGCTTCAAGGACGATGTGAAGGAAGTCAAGGCTGGTTATGACTGCGGTCTGGTATTCGAGGACTTTGACGGAATGAACGTAGGCGATCAGATCGAGGCCTACAAGATGGTTGAGGTTCCCAAGGAAGAGGTTATTGCCCGCAAGGAGAGAGAAGCGGCCAAGAAAGCTAAAGAGAACGCATAACCGTACCATATGTACTGACATTGCAAGGCTGCCAGTGTGCTGCATTTGGCAGTACACGGCAGCCTTCGTATGTTCAGCACAGAACGATTTCAGAGAGAACGGACCGTTTACGGGCAGGTTCTCGAATGGGACATATAGTAAACGTGAGATAAGGAATATGAGAAAGAACAGTATTAAAAACCGTCGTATTAATGATGAAGTTCGAAAGAGCCTTTCGGGAATTATCCGGGACATTAAGGATCCGCGGGTTTCTCCAATGACATCTGTCATTGAGGTAGAGGTTGCGCCGGACCTTAAGAACTGTAAGATCTGGATTTCGGTCCTGGGTTCCGAAGAGGACAAGGCGAATACCATGAAGGGCCTTAAGAGTGCAAACGGCTTTATCCGCAGCGAGTTAGCTCACCGCGTGAACCTTCGCAATACACCGGAGCTGCATTTCATTCAGGATGATTCCATTGCCTACGGCGTAGAGATGGGACACCGCATTGACGAAGTAAAGGCACAGGATGCCGCGGCCGAAGAGGCACGTCGCGCCAAGGGGATTGATATCAATGACACCAGTGCCTATGTCAGCGATGAGGAAGAAGATGACGAAACGATCGTTTGATCCGTGCGATGACAGGATCCAACGAATGGCCGCGGTGGCAGCGATCATAAACAAAAAGGAGAACAAAGGAGGCGAAAGATGCTGAACATTCTGGATGAAGTAAGAGACTGCAGAACCATCGGAATCAGCGGCCATATCCGGCCGGACGGAGACTGCGTCGGCTCCTGCATGGGAATGGCGCTGTATCTGGAGAAGGCACTGCCCGGCGTGCGGGTCGATGTTTTCCTGGAAAATTTTGGCGTGACACTCGAGCGCAATATCATCGGTGTAGAAAAGATCAGGCACGATTACCACACGGATGTGGAGCATTACGACGCTTTTATCTGTCTCGATTGCGAAAAAGAGCGCCTGGGGGATGCACTGGATCTGTTCATGAAGGCAGGAAAGAGAATCAATATCGATCACCACAGAACCAATGAGGGCAGCGGCGATGTAAATTACGTTGTTCCTACCGCCAGCAGTGCCTGCGAGCTGGCCTATCTGACCATGGAGGAGGAGCGCATTGACGCCAAGGTGGCACAGAACCTGTACATCGGCATGGTGACAGATACCGGCGTCTTTATGTATTCCAATACTTCGCGGCAGACCATGGAGATTGCAGGTAAGCTGATCACCTACGGTTTTGACTTTTCTGCGATTGTGCGGGACGTATTCTATGAGAAGACCTATGTGCAGCAGCAGATTCTGGGGCGGGCACTCTTAGAGAGCATCCGTTTTCTGGACGGTCGCTGCATTGTCAGCCGGATTGACCGTCAGACCATGCGATTCTACCAGGCAACCAGTGCAGATGTAGAGGGCATTGCCAGTCATTTGGTACAGACGGACGGTGTCTGCTGTTCGATCTTCCTTTATGAGCTGGAGACGATGAGCTATAAGGTGAGCCTGCGCTCCACAGGAGAGGTGAATGTGGCAGAGCTTGCTGCTATATACGGCGGCGGCGGACATGCCAGGGCCGCCGGTTTTACCAGCAACGGATCCTTCCATGACATCATCAATAACCTCGCACCGCACATCGAAGAGCAGCTGGCTGCCGGCGTGCACTGCTGAACCGATGCGATTTTTCGGATAGCCTATGAATATGCAGCTGTCTGAAAATGCAAACTGCCAGATGGCTGAAACGACAGAAAAAGGGCAGTGTGCAGCAAGACAGTGGCAAGGCGGCCAAGCGAAAGAGAAAAGGAACCTACATGGCACAGCGTATTGAAAATCATTTCTGCGGGATGCTGGTCATCAACAAGGAGCAGGAGTTCACCTCCAGCGACGTGGTGGCCAAGCTGCGCGGGATTGTTCATATGAAGCGGATCGGACACACCGGCACGTTGGATCCGATGGCAGAAGGCGTCCTGCCGGTATGCCTTGGCAACGCAACCAAGGTGGCAGAGCTCATTGCAGATCGTGACAAAGAGTACGTGGCAAGGCTGCGCCTTGGCGTAACAACCGACACGCAGGACATGACGGGAAAGGTTCTGACACAGCAGACAGAAAAGGAAATCCTGGAACACCTTGGCGGCCCGCAGGACGCAGAGGCCACAATACGAGCGGCCCTGCCGCATTTTACCGGGAGTGTGCAGCAGATTCCGCCAATGTATTCGGCAGTCTGGGCGAACGGAAAACGTCTGTATGAGCTGGCAAGAGAAGGCAAAACCGTGGAGCGAAAGGCAAGAGAAATCACCATCCATGAGCTGGAGCTGCAGGAAATTGACCTTCCGTATGTGACGATCCGCGTTGTGTGCTCCAAGGGAACCTATATCCGGACGTTATGTGAGGATCTGGGAGCGTACCTTGGAACGGGCGCTGCCATGGATCACCTGCTGCGAACGAGGGTGGGAACCTTTACAATGGATAAGGCTCTGCGGCTTAGTGAGCTGCAGGCACTGATGGACGGGGAAGGGGCGAGTGGGATTGAGAGACATATCATTCCGGTGGATTCGTTTTTTGCCTCGGCACCGGCGGTGCACGTTCTGGATGCGGATATGAAATACCTGCGAAACGGAAACGCTCTGTCCGGAGCCAATACCGTAGAAGGCATCCTGCCTAAAACGGACCGAATTCGTGTCTATGACGAAAAGGGCGAATTCTATGCGCTCTATCACTACGAAAAAGGCAGGCGGCGGATTCTCCCGACCAAAATGTTCCATGACACGGATTCCCGCGAGAATGACAGATAGGTGCTGATAGGCATGTGCGACATACGGATGATACGATGCAGATTATTACAGATCTTACGCAATTTCATACGGACCGAAAGACAGCGGTGACGATCGGCAAGTTCGACGGCTTGCACCGGGGTCACAAAAGGCTTTTGCAGGAGATCCTGCAGGCAGGGGACCTGGTCCCTTGCGTCGTGACCTTTGATCCCCTGCCGGAGGTGTATTTTGGTTGTCTCGAGGGTGGACTCCTTTCAACGAGAGAGGAGAAGAGAAGAGCCTTTGATAAAATGGGGATTGAGCTTCTGGTCGAGCTCCCTTTTGGCAAAGAGATCGCCGGGATGGAGCCGGAATACTTTGTGACGCACATCCTGCAGGGAAAGCTTCACGCAGGGCTCGTGGCAGCGGGACCGGATCTGTCTTACGGAGATAAGGGCCGCGGCGATTTTGGGCTGCTGCGCCGCATGTCGGAGTGCTGCGGATTCGTAACCCGGGAGATCGGAAAGGAAGAATACAAGGGCAGAGAGATCAGCTCGACGCTCGTCCGAAGCCTCGTGCGGGAAGGCCAAATGGAAGAGGCAAAAGAGTGCCTCGGAGCCCCGTACCAGATCCTGGGAACGGTCCTTCATGGCAATGCGCTGGGGCGGACCATCGGGATCCCGACAGTGAACCAGATCCCAGAGAGCGACAAGCTCCTGCCGCCAAGAGGAGTCTATTATTCTACCGTCACATTGGACGGGAAAGAGTATCCCGGCATGACCAACATCGGCAGCAAGCCGACGGTGTCCAGCTCGGGAGCCGTTACGGTGGAAACGCACCTGTATGACTATGAAGGCGATCTGTACGGCCGGGTTATCACAACGTCCCTTCTGAATTATCGAAGAGGCGAGCACAAATTCTCCGGTGTACAGGAACTCGAAGAGACCATGCAAAAGGACCTTGCGGCAGGGCGGGAGTATCATGGAATCGTGTGAAAACACGACCGTTTTTAGGTTCAAACCAAAGAGATCCGTTCATCTAAGAGGCAGTTCGTCTGTATCAGCACTGCCACGTCTGGCTACACAGACGACAAGGTTTTACAATAGATAGGAGTAGAACAGCAATGACACAGCGTGAACATGGAGACAATCTGATTCTCATCGGAATGCCGACCTCCGGCAAGAGCACTGTTGGCATCATTCTGGCCAAGGCTCTTGGGTATGATTTCGTTGATCTGGACCTCGTGATGCAGAAAAGTGCCGGTAAAAAGCTGGCCAAAATCATGGAAGATAGGGGCATTGACGGGTTCCTGAAGCTGGAGGAAGAAACGGCGCTGTCTCTGGAATGCCATCGAACGGTGATCGCTCCCGGCGGCAGCATTATCTACGGCGAGAAAGCCATGGAACATCTGCAGAGTCTTGGCAAGGTAATCTATCTGCAGATTGATCTGGACATGCTCAACGAGCGCCTGCACGATGCCAAAAACCGCGGCGTCACGCTCCGGGAGGGGCAGACTATTGAGCAGCTCTACGAGGAGCGGGTTCCCCTTTACGAAAAATATGCCGACCTTACCCTCAGCGAGAGTGGTCATGCCCTCGAGGACATGGTCGTGCAGATCGTAGCGAACCTTGCGAAGTGAGGATTGTAAAGGATCCGTTAGATCAAAAGAGCCTCTGAAATCGGTTCTTTTGGTGAACAATAGCGTAAAACCATGAGCAGCCCTGGGAGAATGATCTCCTGGGGCTGTTCGCTTGATTCTGGCCAGTTATTTTGCAAACGCTGTACTAGTACAGCGATTTTTAAATAACTAG
>CAVCWT010000008.1:0-81766 GCA_963605745.1 Lachnospiraceae bacterium | reverse complement strand
TGCCGTTTTCTCCTTGTCTGGAGTGATTGCCGACTGCGTCGTCAATACACTCGGTGCGTCGGAGAAACCGCATGCGCGGATTTCTCTTCGCGTTTTCTCTCCAACATCCTTCATCCCGGGCGGATGTCGACTGCAGCAGGTCGACATCCGCTTTCGCATGCATCCATTTCAGCAAGGCAATCTCCGATGCCATCCATCAAAGAATCTCCTTTTAAAAGATGCGTGACAGTTCCAACAATTCTGCAGTCTGAATGTAATAAAATGCCTGCGCATGGAATACGTTTTACGCTGCTTTATCGCATTTAGCCTTAACGGTATGTCGATTATGGTAGGGGTTTTGTCAGTATATTTATGAAAACTGCTGATTTTTATCTCAGACCTCTCAAATGGCTACCAAAAGCAAGCAAACGCATATATACTATAATGTACGGTTGCTATAGCTGTGCCTTATAAAGCGTTTGTCCCGGTGACGGGGCATTCTTGGTTTGCAATTGTCCTACCAAACCCCATGAGGTCTTTCCCTGCAGGGACGTGAATGACGCCATGGGGGTTAGCAGGACAGAAACCAAAGGGCACGAAACAGATACACATTACCAAGGGGGAATTATGAAGAACACAAAATTCAGAAGGTTTATTGCATCCCTCGGAGTGGCGACAATGATGTTGTCCACCGTTACCAATGCGGTCAGTCCCGTGACGATCTACGCAGAAGAACCCGAGGAATTTGCAGGTGAGCCCGTGCAGGAAGAAGCGTCCGCAGAGGAACCTGCGCAGGAAGAGCCACAGCAGGAGCCGATGGCGATTTCGGAAGAGGTCGAGGAGGCACCTGCGGAGAATCCCGGCGAGGGTGGCGGCTCCGACGAAAACTTTGAGGAGAGCAGCAGCGAAGATGGCGGCTCGAGTGAAGACAATTCCGCGGAGAGCAGTCCGGAGGAGACCTCTGCGGAAGAGTCTGGCGAGAACAATTCCGCTGAGAGCAACTCGAGCGGAAACGAGAATTCCGGCAATGCTGTTACAGAGGACGACTCTGCCCAGAACGCTTCCACAGAATCTACCGATAAGGCAGCAGCCAGCACGGACGCTTCCACGGCAGTAACCACAGAGGCTTCCACGGCAGTAACCACAGAGGCTTCTACGGCAGAGACCACAGAGTCTACAGAACAGGAACAGGCTAAGGAGCAGGACGAGGAACGCTATGTCATCACAGAGGTGCTCACAGGCGACATGTCTTTTGAGTACACAACAGAGAATGCGCCCTCGTATGATGCCCTTATGTCCGACCTGGGCGATAGGGTCAGGGTTGTTGTAAATGGCAACGAAGAAGAGATTCCGGTGGATTGGGACGGCTCCTATGATGGATCCGCAGCCGGCAGCTATACCCTTTATTCCCAGTTCGATCAGGATTGGGATCAGAAGGACCGCTACGACCTGGCAGACGGCGTTGAACTGCCGAAGGCTTCCGTGAACGTCACAGCTGTTCAAAAGGAAGAGCCTGTCAAGGAAGAACCTAAAAAGGACGATACTCCTGCTGCAAGCACCGAGAAAAAGGACGATGCCGCAGCTGAGGCAACCACTGAGAAGAAGGACGACGCCTCTGCGGAAGCGACCACCGAGAAAAAGGAAGATAAAAAGGACGACGCCTCTGCGGAGTCGACCACAGAGAAAAAGGAAGATCAGAAGGATAATGCCTCCACAGAGTCTTCCAAGAAAGAAGACAAGAAGGACGATTCCTCTAATAAAAAGGAAGAGTCTTCTGCAGAATCCTCCGAAAAGAGCGAGGAGTCCGAGGAAGATGCATCCAAGGAGAATGACGATTCCGACGAGTCTGCTGCTGAAGAGACCACAGAGAAGTCCGATGATGCAGCAACAGATGCTACCACAGACAAGACTTCCGAAGAGGACATCAAGAAGGACGAGGTTAACAAGGCCGCAACTCTGAGAGCTGCATATATTGATGAGGATGGTGCCACACTCGACGGAACGATCACGATTATCGGTGACAGCTTTACCGCCGCAGATAAGGCAAAGGCGATCGACGGCTACACACTGGTTTCGGTAACTCTGGATGACGCCGAGATCGATGCGTCCACGGCCTTTGAGAAACAGACAAACACGACCGAAACCGACACCGAAATCATCACCGAAATTTCCTATATCTATGGAGACAATGTGATTGAGGCCGGATCCACAGCAACTCTCACCTATACCTATCATCAGGATGCACAGCCTGTAGCTGTTGCACTGACGACAAAGGTTGTGGATGAGAACGGCGATGTCATTGAGGGAGCCAAGGTAACCTACAGTGTTGGCGAGAACGATGCAGCAGCATCCGCTCCGGTGATCACAGGATATGAATTCGTCAAGGCTACGCTGAACGGCGCAGAGATCAAGACCGTTAAGAAGTCTGCTCTGGATGGACAGTACGAATACTATGTAGATGGCGAGCAGCTCACGGCTGACAGCGAGATCGTATATGAGTATCAGAAGGCCGTAGAAGAGGTAGCGACCACCACCGACGCAATCACCAGCTCTGTAGCAGGTGCGACGGTTACGGTTACTCCCTCTGCCGAAGCCATGATTCCGGAAGGAACCGAGGTTAAGGTTGAGTCGATCGCAGCAGACCGTGTATCGGCGATTCTGGCAAGAGTCGGCGACAGCTACAACACAGGTGTTTTCTATGACATTACCCTGGAAAAGGATGGCGAGACAGTAAAGCCTGCAGGACCTGTTAAGGTGGAACTGCAGATTGGCGAAGCTGAGCTGATGAGCCTCTCCCCTGCCGCTCGTTTTGCCAAGGTTCATGTCGGAGAAAATGTTGAGGTTAGCGATGTCGCAGAGGATGAGTTTGACAGCATGCTCTTCTCCTTCGAGACCGATCACTTCTCCCCGTTCGGCGTAGCGGCCCAGAAGGATGAGGCAACGCTGGACGATAACTACGTGTACTCCAGTGACTTTGCCAATTTTGTAACATCCGCCACGATTGAAGGCGTATCGAAGAACAGTGAAGGCAAGTATGAACTGAAGGCAAATACAGAATATGCATTCAACATCACGTTTGCTGAGAAAGATGCAACTGGCGGTTTGCAGTTCGATACCGATGCCGCATCAATGACCTATACGCTCCCGGACGGCTTTGAGGCGATTACAACCTCTGGCACCAGCGAGGTTCAGAACAAGACGACCGGCACCACCTTTACCAACAACTGGACAATCTCAAACGGAGTTCTGACCTATACGTGGGACAAGTCTGGTCAGGGCTGGACTGACTTTTGCAAGGCTGCAAATGGAACGATTCAGCTGAAGCTTTGGGGAAAGGTTTCTGCAAGTGCTGAAATCATCAGCTGGAGCACAACGGTTCCGATGACAGTAGTCGTTGATACGAAGAACAGCCTGAAGGTAAAAAAAGATGCAGAAATCAGCAGTGACAAGAAGACGGTAAAGTATACTGTTACCGTGGAATCCAAGGGAAAGAGTGAGAATGTAGAGATTACCGATGCAATTAGCGGTGACATCCTTAAATACAATGAGGATGCGGATATAAGCTCTAATAAGGAGCTTGCAGCACATACTGCAATATCAGACGTAACAAGTAAAGGATTTAAATACACCATCCCGTCTATGGTGGATGGTGAGATCGTAACGATTAAGTATACGGCAACCATTGATACGTCAAAACTTGGCGTAGACGGAACACTTACGGAGGAAAATTCTGCCAATACGGTCACCTATAAGAGTGATGGTGACCACGGTACGGTTTCAAAGAATCTTGCCAATAAGATCAGTTACACACCGTCTTTGACCAAGTCAGGAGCTGTTCAGAGCGATAAAAAGGATGGAAATGGAAATGTAACGGATGCAAATATTGAAACAATTGACGGCAAACAGTACCGCCTTGTAACGTGGACCGTTACATACAATGAAAATCCGGTATTCTCCGTGGCCGGCAAAACGATCACCGACACGATTGATCAGAACTCCCGATCCATCATGTCATATTACGGCGCGGTCACCTATATCAAAAAAGATGCTGATGGTAAGCAGGTAGGCGGTACAGAAACTGCTGTTAAGAATGCAAGCGGCAGTTCCTGGGAATTCACGATTTCTAAGAACGATACAAAGCCTTATACTTATGTATTCACCTACCAGACAAAGGTCGCACTGGATGGTCTGAATGCAGAGACGCCAGTAAAGAATACGATTACGGATGGCCGTAAGGATCCTCAGAACAGTTCTGTCAACGTTACTCCGCGCCCTGGAGAAGCGGCGGAAATTGATAAAGAGGTCACTGCTGTCTCAACAAGTGAGATTTCCTGGAAGGTTACGATAACGGTGCCTGCAAGCGGCATCAGCAATGCAAAGGTTGTGGATATTCTGCCTAAGAACGAAGAATGGATAGGTGAGGATCCCAATAAGAGACAGCTTCATGCCATTGATGGATATGTAGAGAACTCCTTGGCAATTACAGAGAAAGACGGAAGCGCTTACGGTGGACAGTATACCGTTGACAGCACGAGTGAAAGCGACAAGTTTACGATTTCCTTCACAAATGGAATTAGCGGTACGGGAGAAGAGAGAAAACTGATTCTTACCTATAAAACAATCGTTAATCCGGATTGGCTGTCAAATTCGGCGACACAGCATACCAACAAGGTCGTGCTGTATAAGGGCGAAACATATTTGGATGAGAGCGATGCGATTGCGCGCCCTACAACGGCAAGTATAACGAAAAAGCTGGATAAGACGCTGTCGGCTACCATTGATGGAGTTCAATATCCGGTATATAAATATCAGTTAGTTATCAAGGGACTCACCAGTACGACGTTTACAATTGATGATGCCTTTGATACGACGTATTTAAAATTCTATGAGGATGCGCCGGATAAAGTAAATGGTGCATTTTCTCTTGACCAGTGGGGAGGTGTTGAGGACTGGAAATCTGCGCAGGGAACAGTCACTGCAACCGCTACGAAAGCGGGAGCAACACTGACAGTAACGCTTGAGGACGGTTTTGATTTAAGCAAGACCAGTCAGATTGGCATCAGCTATTATCTGATTGTCAAGGATAAGTCTGCATTGGATGCGCTGAATAAGGCATCCGCAACGAATCCTGTGACCTTTAGCAATACTGCAACCTACAATGGAATGAGTTCATCGACAAATGCTGCGTCATACCAGTACAAGCCGATTTCAAAGACGACTACCAACCGGTTAGATGAAGATAGTAACCTTACATTTACGATTAAGGTGAATGAAAGCGGCGCACAGCTGAATGATGGTAATAATCTCACCATTACGGATGAATTCAAGAATTTGGCAGTGAATCCGACATCAGTACGGACAGATCCGGCCGATGCACTGGTGTCTTATAACTTTAGCGATACGAAAGGAACCATTGTTGTTAAGGATGGGATGGCTGTTACCATTACCTATACGGCAAAGCCGATCGGAACAGGAAAGGTAAGCTACGAGAATACAGCAACTCTCTTTGGACAGAGTTCTAGCAGTAACGAAAAAATTACGGTAGATGCCGAAAGTTACGGCTCGGCTTCTACGCATGCGATCACAATCCTTAAATATGATCAGGATACAGGAATGTCTGATACCTTAGAGGGAGCAGAGTTTAGTCTGTATCATAAGGCGAAATCGACGGATGATTGGGAATGCCTGGCACAGAAACTTACCACGGGAGCGGATGGTACCTGTAAGATCACCGGAACCATGAGCGCAGGTAATACGGGTTGGGCCCTCCATCCCAGTGAATATTATTACGTGGTAGAGACCAAGGCTCCGGCTGGTTACCAGCTAGATAAGACACCGCATTACTTCCAGATCTCTACAAATAACACGCAGGATCTGGCGCAGGGCATCTATCTCGACGGCGCAACGATTGCGATCGGGAATACGAAACAGGAACAGGTCGGAAACCTGAAGTTCACAAAGACCGTAGAGGGAGCAGTAACAGAGGATGATCTGAAGAACATCGAGTTCGAGGTTAAGAAGGGCGACGACACAGTAGCGACCGTGAAGCTGTCCGAGATGACGGAGGGCGAGGATGGAAAGTACAGCCACACGATCAAGAATCTGGCACCTGGCGAGTACACGGTAACAGAGAAGAACGCAGAGGTTAAGGGCTGGAATGTAACCACAACGTATGATGTAACGGATGGAAAGACCACAGTTAAGGATAACGAAACGGCAGCTGTGAACATCACGAACACATATACAAAGCAGGCCGGAAGCCTTACATTCACAAAGACCGTAGAGGGAGCAGTAACAGAGGATGATCTGAAGAACATCGAGTTCGAGGTTAAGAAGGGCGACGACACAGTAGCGACCGTGAAGCTGTCCGAGATGACGAAGGGCGAAGATGGCAAGTACAGCTACACGATCAAGAATCTGGCACCTGGCGAGTACACGGTAACCGAGAGCAACGCAGAGGTTACTGGCTGGAATGTAACTACAACGTACAGTGTGAAGGATGGAAAGACGGAGGTTGAGGCAAACAAGACCGCAACCGTTGACATCACGAACGAGTACACGTACAACGACCACAAGGTTAAGGTTTCCAAGACTGACATCAACGGCGAGGAGATCGAGGGTGCAGAGCTTAAGATTACCGGTAAGACCAAGGATGGAAAGGAAATCGATCCGATCACTTGGACATCTAAGGCAGGAAAGACGAATGAAGTAGAGCTGAAGCCGGGCACTTACACGCTGCACGAGGACAAGGCACCTGGTTCCAATGTATACGTGCTGGCTTCTGACATCGAGTTCACAGTGGACATCAATGGCAAGGTACAGGTTGCTGGCAAGGATGTCGACAAGGTAACCATGGTCGACGAGTATTCCGATCACACCGTCAACATCAGCAAGAAGAACGTTGGCGGCGAAGAGCTGCCGGGCGCGCATCTGACCGTAAGAGATGTTGATGACGGCACGGTGGTTGCTGACTGGATTTCCTCCAAGGAAACGCATAAGGTAACCGTACAGCCTGGTACCTACGTACTGCACGAGGATACAGCACCGGTTGGCTACAACGTAACGAATGACATTACCTTCACCGTAGACATCAATGGCAAGGTCACCGTAAACGGGAAGGAAGTCACCACGGTAACCATGGTTGACGAGATGACGGAGAACTCCATCTCCATCTCCAAGGTGGATATCACCGGCGGAGCAGAGCTGGAGGGCGCACGACTTGAGATCAAGAATGCATCCGGAAATGTAGTAGATTCCTGGACATCGACCAAGACGGCACACAAGGTCACCCTCACGATGGGAACCTACACTCTGACGGAGACCACAGCACCGGATGGCTACGACGTAGCAGAGAGCATTACCTTCACGGTGGATGCAAATGGTAAGGTGAATAATTCCGACACCGTAACCATGAAGGACGCATCCAAGAGAACATCCATCACCGTGAACAAGAACTGGGAGGATGACAGCAACCGTGACAGAGTAAGGCCGACATCCATCAAGGTGAAGGTTTACGGAACGGTGAACGGAGAGAGATACTATGACTCCGGAGAGTACACCCTGAATGCTGGCAATGGCTGGAAGGTAACCATTAGTGATCTGCCGGCATACTATAACGGGACGGCTGTTGTTTATACTGCGGATGAGATTGGAATCCCGAGCGGCTACGAGAGAAGTGTCAGCAGCACCACAGGCAACTGGAGAGACGGCTACAGTGTGACGATCACCAACAGACACACACCGCAGACAGTGCAGGTAGCAGGATCTAAGACCTGGAATGATAACAACAACGCAGCGGGCACACGTCCGAACAGCATTACGATCCGTCTGTACCGCAACGGAACCGAGATTGATCGCAAGACGGTAACGAGCAGCAACTGGTCCTGGAACTGGACGGGACTCACGAGATACGACAGCAATGGCAGAGCGTACAGCTACACCATTTCCGAGGATGCCGTAAGCGGCTACACGAGTTCGGTAAACGGCTACAATGTGACGAACACCCTGAACGCATACGGCAGTGTGACACTGGCCAAGGTCGATGAGACCACAGGTACAGGCCTTGCAGGAGCTGTCTTTGATCTGTTCCGACAGGGCGGAGCAAAGGTTGGAACCTACACAACGAATGCAAGCGGTGTGATCCGCGTGGATAACCTGACCTACGGGAATTACTACTTTGTAGAGACATCGGCACCTTCCGGATACGTTCTGGACAGCAGACAGGTTAGCTTCACGATTAACAGCAGCACAACATCGGCTGCACCTGCGAGCGTTCGTGTGACGAACCGACGAGTTGACGAGAACATCCAGGTTAATGCGGTCAAGGTATGGAACGATAAGGACAACAAGGACGGCGTGAGACCTTCGAGCGTCACCTTCCACCTGTTCGCAGATGGCGTTGAGATCGGATCGGGCGTTGCCAATGCCGGCAACAACTGGACGGTAAGCTTTGGCAGTCTGCCGAAGACCAGGAACGGTGTGAACATCAGCTATGCTGTCACCGAGGACGAGGTAGGCAACTACTACACGGCTTCCTACGATACGAGATTAAACAACGACGGCAGCTACCTGTTCACGGTAACGAACAGCCGTGAGACCGATGAGGACTATGAGATCAGAACCGGATCGGTTCGAGGCGCGAACCGCAACAAGCCTTCGAGCGGCAGCGACGGCGACGTACAGGGGATTGGACGTGTCGTAGCGGGAGCAGGCAGAGGACGCGGAACCGGAGATGACTCCAGAATGTTCTTTGGCGGTCTGAGCGGAGCAGCGTTCCTTAGTTTGATCGGATGGGCGATTGCCAAGAAGAAAAAGAAGGAAGAAGAGTAAGAGATAAATGAGATGCACCCCCTGCAAGGGCCGGAAATGGCCTTTGCAGGGGGTGTTTTTTGCACGCCGCGAGATGGGAGATAGATGGGAGATACCTGTAACGTTTGAACCGGCGGCTGCGTATATACAGAGGTAACAAGCGTATCGCAGGGCCGCAGGACTTAACATCAATGCGGGCAGGAAGAAAAGGAGAACAAGACGTGAGAAAAGGTGAAATCCTCTGTTTAATTGCAAAATCTGCCCTCGTTGGCATGGTTCTGGCGTGCAGCGTGGTTGCCGAGATGGTGATCCTGCATGGAAACGGTATTTTCTGATTCATAACGAGAAAGAGCGGCTGCCCGATATGGGCAGCCGCTTTTTTTCTGGTTAGCTCTTTGGATTTCAACATGAATTGGCCGCTTGCGGACGAATTCATGTTGAAATCGTCAGGTGCTAAACAGATACGAAAAATTCTGGTGAAGGCATGGCATGTCTACTGCGTCGGAATATAGGGCGACACATCATAAGCCTTGATGAATTCCACGAATTTTGTCAGGTGATCCGGGATGAAGATTCCCTTTTTCCAGATGATGCCGAATTTGCTGGTGAATTCCGGTGAAACCGGAAGGGTGACAAAGTCTCTGGGGTTGGTGGCGACGGTAGAATAGAGAAAGGCCCCGCAGTTGCCGCTGCGCACGTAGTTCAGAATGGTGACCAGCTGACTACAGTACATACGGACATTGGGTGTGATGCCGGCAGAGCGCATTCTCGTGATGATAGTCTGCGTCTGTACGGAGTCAGTATTGAACAGGATGATCGGCTCATCCTGCAGCATATCTATCGTAATTTCTTTTTCTTTCGCAAATCGATGCGTCTTGGAGACGCAGTAGACATAGCGATCCTCCATCATGACATAGCTGTTGTATTTATCCAGATTGTAAAAGTCCATATTGGCCATGGCCACATCGAGCTGCTCGGCATCTACCATGGTTCTGGCCCGGATGGAACCATATTCCAGGAGCTGAATCGGAATGTTGTACTGTTCCTGAAACTGATTGGTGACGCGGGGAAAGAACACGGTACTGATGATGGGCGGAATGCCGATCCGAAGGGGGTGGCGGTTTTCATCGATGTTCGAAAAGTCGGTATAGAGCTCCTGTGTCTGCCGCAGAATATATTCTGCCTTCTGGTAAAAGGCTTCGCCGTCCTTTGTCAGGTGAATCCGGTTTCGTCCATGATTGAACAGACGCAGATGGAATTCCTTCTCCAGATCACGAATGGAGGCAGAGATGGTCGGCTGGGAGACATAGAGCGCCTCCGCGGCACGGGTAATGCTGTGGTAGCGACAGACGGTGCAGAAATATTCGAGTTGTGTCAAGGTCATGAGGTACCTCCTTGTTCGTTGCGTAATATGAAACTTCTGTGTATCTGTTTAGCACCTGGCGATTTCAATCATGAATTGGGCGCCTCGCGCACAAATTCATGACTGAAATTGTCAGGTGGGCAAGGAGCGGAGCTCCTCTGCCCAGCCACATCGAGGTTTTCCGAAGGAAAATCGAGATGTGTGCTAAACAGTTACACTTCTGTAACTATTTAGCACCTGCATCTCGATTTGGGTACTCGAAAATGGCTGATGGCACAACTCGAAAGTGCCTACGCAGATTTCTCCTCGCATTTTCTCCTACCTTGGAGTGGCTTCGATCACTCCGTGCTGCAGGGGAAACCGCCTACGCGGCTTTGTCTATACTCAGCATAGGCAAAAACTATACTGACGTCAATTATATCAAATGTACATTATGCTGACGATCCCTTACGATAAGGTCACAAGAGTAAACGACATGGCCACGTCGAAAGCCTGCAGGCAAGGGCGCCGATGCAGTAGATACAGGAGCGCTCCTTCACCGCAGGACAAATGTAACAGTAAACAGAATAAGAGGAGGGGACTATGAGCCCGGCTGTCATTACATTAATTTTTCTGGCATTTGCCATTGTCATGTTCGTGACGGAGAAGATTCCGCTCGGCCTGACGTCCATGATCATTTGCGTTGGTTTGGTGGTTACGAAGGTGCTGAGCGTGAGCGAGGCCTTCGGAGGTTTCATCAACAGTAATGTCATTCTGTTCGTAGCAATGTTTATCGTCGGCGGTGCGCTGTTCGAAACCGGCATGGCCAACGAGATCGGAAGCCTGGTTACTAAATTTGCGAAAACCGAAAGAGGTCTGGTTGTCGCTATCATGGTCATTGTTGGCTTGATGAGCGGCTTTCTTTCCAACACCGGTACCGCAGCAGTGCTGATCCCTGTTGTCATCGGCATCGCAGCAAAGTCCGGCTTTAAGAGATCCAGACTCCTGATGCCCCTGGTATTCGCAGCAGCGATGGGCGGAAATCTGTCCCTGATCGGTGCACCCGGCAACATGATCGCACAGTCCACACTGGAGCCTCTGGGATTAAAGTTCGGTTTCTTTGAATATGCCATCGTCGGACTGCCGATCCTGATCGCAGGAATCATTTTCTATGCAACCATCGGCTTCAAGCTCCTGCCAAACCATGACACCTCGGATACCGGAGATTCTGTATTCGATGAGGTACAGGATTTCAGCCAGGTTCCGCAGTGGAAAAAGATTCTGTCTCTGGTGATCCTGATCGTCACCCTGATCGGCATGATCTTTGAGGATCAGATCGGCATCAAGCTCTGCGTGACAGGATGCGTCGGCGCAATTCTGCTGATCCTGACCGGCGTTATCTCGGAGAAGAACGCCTTAAAGTCCATCGACCTCAAGACCATCTTCCTGTTCGGCGGCACATTGTCTCTGGCAACCGCACTGGAGAATACCGGTGCAGGCGAGATGATCGCAGATACCGTAATCGGTGCACTCGGCGAGAATCCTTCGCCGGTACTGTTCACCTTTGTCGTGTTTATTCTGTGCTGCGTCATGACCAACTTTATGTCCAATACAGCAACCACGGCACTGATGGCTCCTATCTGCCTTTCCATCGCACAGGGCATGGGTGCAGATCCCAGAGCAGTTCTGATGGCCTGCGTCATCGGCGGCTCCTGCGCATATGCAACACCGATCGGAATGCCTGCTAACACCATGGTGGTCGGCGCCGGCGGTTACAAGTTCAATGATTACGTAAAGGCAGGGCTGCCTCTGATCGTAATCGCAACTGTGATCAGCATGATCATTCTGCCGATCGCCTTCCCGTTCTACGGATGATCCGTGCAATCATTGCGATTGTTGAATAGATACGAAGATGTTAAGCACCATGTGGAGGTAAGAATTATGTCTAATGAAGCACAGGTTAAAAAGCTGACAGATATTATGGCCCAGTTCGTGGGCTTCACAGCTAAAAAGCTCCCCGATGACGTCATTGCAAAGCTCCAGGAGCTGCGCGACAAGGAAGAGAGCCCGATGACGAAGGTGATCTACGATACCATGTTCCGCAACCAGGAGCTGGCGCTGGAGCTGGATCGCCCTTCCTGTCAGGATACAGGTGTTCTGCAGTTCTGGGTAAAGTGCGGAACCAGATTCCCTTACATCGATGATCTGGAGGTTCTCCTGAAGGAAGCCGTTGTGCAGGCCACCTTTGCAACCCCCCTTCGTCACAACTCCGTCGAGACGTTTGATGAGTACAACACCGGCAAGAACGTTGGTAAGGGAACCCCGACCGTATGGTGGGATATCGTTCCGAATTCCGATCAGTGTGAGATCTATACCTATATGGCAGGCGGCGGATGTACGCTTCCCGGCCATGCCATGGTTCTGATGCCGGGCGAAGGCTACGAAGGCGTTACCAAGTTCGTTCTGGACCGCATGACCAGCTATGGCCTGAATGCATGCCCTCCTCTTCTGGTCGGCGTCGGTGTCGGCACCTCTGTTGAGACGGCAGCCCTGAATTCTAAAAAGGCTCTGATGCGTCCCATCGGATCCCATAATGACAATGCCAATGCGGCTAAGATGGAGAAGCTTCTCGAGGACGGCATCAATGCCATCGGCCTTGGACCGCAGGGCATGGGCGGCAACTACTCCGTGATGGGAGTCAACATTGAGAATACGGCTCGTCACCCTTCTGCAATCGGTGTAGCGGTGAACGTCGGCTGCTGGAGCCACAGAAGAGGCCATATCGTATTCGATAAGGACCTGAACTTTACCGTGGACACACACACCGGCTTTGAGTACAAGGAAGCCTGAAACCAATACGTACGTCAGGTTTACAGATTTACGTGCTGACAATCTGGAAAGGAAGGAAACCATGTCCGTAGAAATCAAAGATGGAAAGAAGATTCTGCACAATCCCGTATCCGCAGAGGATCTGAAGGATATTCATATTGGAGACATCATTTATCTGACCGGCGACATCACCACCTGCCGCGATGTGGCGCACCGCCGCGTTGTGGAGGAGGGAAGAGAGATTCCGGTGGATGTACGCGATGCAGCCATCCTGCATGCTGGCCCGATCATTCGTCCCCTGGGCGATGATAAATATGAGATGGTATCGGTAGGCCCGACCACCTCCATGCGTATGGAAAAATTCGAGTACGAGTTCGTTCAGACCACGGGTGTCCGCGTCATTGTCGGAAAGGGCGGCATGAAGGAGAACACCGAGAGAGCCTGCAAGGAGTTCGGTGCCATCCACTGCGTTTTCCCGGCAGGTAACGCCGTTGTTGCAGCCGCAGAGGTTGAAGAGATCGTAGAGGCCGAGTGGAAGGACCTTGGAATGCCGGAGACGCTGTGGCACTGCCACGTAAAGGAGTTCGGACCGTTGATCGTTTCCATCGACTCTTATGGCAAGAACTACTTTGAAGAGAAGAAGGTCGAGTACAACAAGAAGAAGGATGAGCAGGTTGAGCTCATCAGCAAGCAGGTTGGATTCATCAAGTGATCTGAAGTGATTCGAAGTGATTCGAAGTGATTCCGCTCATAAACTACCCGCCCCGCTGCAGATTTTGCAGCGGGGCGGGTGGTTTTGCAGTGGAGAACTGTATCCGGATTGGATACCTTTTTCGTAGATCTATCCGAATTGGATACAAAGGACCATAAAACAACGGTGTCCTCAGAAATCAGCATCTATGGTCAGTGCGATCTTGCGTCCGCCCAGCTTCTCATAGATGCGGTGGGAAATGGACACGACGGTGCGGTGCTCACAGGCGCGGCGAAGTGCAGAGAGGACCTGCTGCTCGGTATCCGCATCGAGACTTGCGGTAATCTCATCCAGAAGGAGAATGCGCGGATTCGCAGCGATGGCCCTTGCGATGGAGAGGAGCTGCCACTGCCCTTGTGAGAACAGATCCTCGGTGCACGGCGTGTCATACCCCTGCGGGAGAGTGTCAATCGCAGCGGCAATTCCGGTGAGAGCTGCGGCCTTTGCGGCAGCTTCCCTTGTAATCTGCGGATCAAACAACGTGATCTGCTCCAGTACGGTCCCGGGAACCATGCGAAAGCTCTGCTCGACGTAGCCAAAGAGGTGCCTTTTATCCGCATCGGCAATCCGGGAGGCATCCCGCCCCTCGATCCAAACGGAGCCCTCCTGCGGACGATAGAGCCCGAGGAGGAGTTTAAACAACGTGCTCTTCCCACTGCCGGTTCGCCCCGTCAGAGTGACCTGCTCACCGGGCAGAATGGTAAAGGAGAGATTCTGCAGAACCGGCTGACCCTTCTCGTAGCCAAAGGTAACGCCCTGGAGTGCGATGGCAGGGATCTGGGCAGCAGGATTTGCAGCGACTGCTACCGAAGAGCCGGGAGCTGCAGCAAAGGAGCCACAAGAAGCTGCGGCCGCAGGAGCTGCTGCTGAATGAGCTGCGGCCGCAGATGAGCGCTCGTAATCTGCACAGGTTTCCACAGGAGGATCGGTCTCCCAGCGCTCCTTTTGCTGCAGGAATTCATTGATGCGATGCATTCCGGCAGCGGCAGACTGAATGGTCTGCAGCTCCATGCCGATGCTCTCAATGGGGTCAAAGATCTTGGCAATATAGGAGATCATGGCAACGGCGGTTCCGACCGACATGCCAAAGAATTCCTGCACTCGCAGATTCCCGGAGGCAGCAAGGAGCATCACAAGGCCGACGAGCACAGCCTGCAGGATCTGGATGATGGGCGAATAGACTGCATCATAGAAATTCACCTTGTTTACAGCAGTAAAGCTCTCCTGAATGGCTGTATCATAATGCTCCTGCATGTAGTTCTCTTTGTTCAGGCAGTGGATGGTCCGAATGCAGCGCAGGGTCTCCGGCACAATGGAGGAGGCTCTGGCCACGGCGCTGCGGTTATCGAGCTGTGCCCGGAGCGTCCGTTTCTGGACGGTTCGAGTGAAGAGATAAATCATCGGCAGAACGAAAAGGAGAAGGAGCGAAAGACCCTTACTCTTCCAGAGGATCACGGCCAGGATGCCGACCATGGTGCAGGCATCGGCGAACAGGCTGGCAATCCCGTCGGTAAAGAGGCTCTCGACCGTCTCTGCATCGCCGACAAAGCGGGAAACCACAGCTCCCGGCTCCTGCGCAGCAAGGGTCCCTGCGGGGAGGCGGGAAAGCTTCTCGCACAGCTCGTGGCGCAGTCCCCTTATCATCCTTTGACCGCAGATGGTAAGGAGCCCGTCCCGGACAGCGCAGCAAAGGGAGGCGCTGCCCAAAAGGAGGAGGTACAAGGCGGCAAGCGACAGCCTCAGACCGCGGGCGGCTGCCAGCTCGTTGATGATCACCTCCAGAATAAGAGGCGGCAGGAGCGAGCATACAACAGAACCAAGGATAAAGACCGCGGCAGCTGCAGGAAGGAGAGGTGCAGAGCGAAGGACCTGAAGGATTACACCGATCGCAGTTCCTGCGTGAGCCTTGCTCTGTCGGGTCGACATGGTGGAGGCCGCGTGTTGTTTTGCAATATGCAGATGTCTCACAAAAGATCACCTCCCTTCCCGGAATGGACGGCTTGAGGAATATCGCCGGGTGTGGCGCGAGCTTCGAAATGATCCTCCGCTGCCATTCCCTGCGCCTTCTGCAGAGAATAGAGTTCATTGTAATGCGGGCAGCTGCGGCAGAGCTCCTGGTGGGTGGAAACCGTAAAGAGGCTCCCGCCGAAAGTAGCATTTGTATTCGGACCGGGACTGTTCTCGGTGGCGCTGGTCTCGGTGGTGCTGCTCTCAGTAGGCAAGAGCCGTTCCATCCAGATCACCTGGTCCATCTGTGGGAACAGGGTCAGGCGATGGGAGATGAGGAGAACAATGAGCCCCTTTTCCCGGATCATTTCCTGCAGATTCTGAAAGATCTGTTCCTCGGTCCTGCGATCGAGGGCAGAGAACGGATCGTCCAGAACGAGAACCGGCCTTGCGTGTGCCAGGGTTCTTGCGAGGGCGACTCGTTTCTGCTGGCCGCCGGAGAGACGGATGCCGCTGTCTCCGATCCGGGTCTGCAGCCCAAGGGGCATGGAGGCAAGGTCCTCATCCAGACAGACCGCATGCACGAAGGGCATGGGATCGATGGCATCGCCCATGAGAATATTGGCCTCGATGGTATCACTTAGGAGCTCGCTGTCATGCCCGAGATAGCCGATGATGCCGCTGCGGACAACAGGCGGCAGAGAGGATAGCTCATAGCCTGCAAAGGTGATACTGCCGGGAAATTCAGACTCGCACAGAAAGGCGCGCCCAAAGGTGGACTTGCCGCAGGCAACAGGACCTGTGATGCCGATGATCTGGCCGGCAGAGGCCTTAAAGGCAGGCTGAGTCAGAGTCAGAACCCGATTGGGATCGCAGGGATTCGTGATGGCAGAGCGTAGCTCATCCAGCCTTTCGATGCGCGGCACCTGCGAAACGTCTGTAACATCCGAAAGGAGCGGCTGAATCCGTTTCCAGGAGACCTGCGCCTTGTGGACAGCATTGAACAGCTTGGCCGCATGGGAGGATTTCACGCAGAGCTTCATATAGCAGGAGAGGAAGGTCGTGAAGGCGGCAATGCTCCAGGCGGACCAGCCGGTTCCCAGGACGTTGCGCGAGCCGTAATACAGGATGAAGAGAATTCCCAGCATGGAGATCATCTGGTAAAGAGGCGGCATGACCTGCACCCAGATGTTCGCAAGGACGGCCTTTTCCTGATAATCGGCAAGGTGTGCCTCGTAGTCGTTGTTTCGCTGCTGCTCCATGCCGTGAACGCGATAGGTGATGGCACCCGAAACGCGGTCCATCGTTGCAGCAGAAAGGCGCCCTGCGCTCTCCTTGGAGGCTGCTCCCGTTCGCTGCACGAGCGTTTTCATGTGCTCTGCAAGGGCATAGGAAATCGGCGGGAAGATGAGACATAAAAGGGCAAGGCGAAGGTCATAGTGCAGCAGCATCCACGCATAGGAAAGGAGCGCAACACCGGTGTCAAAAATCTCGGTCGTGAACTTGCGCATGCCCTCTGCACAGGCGTCCACATCTGAAATGGCCTTTGTCAGGATCGTGCCGGCATCCGCCGCCGAAAGCTGTGCCTTTTCCATGTGCAGCAGATTGGCATACAGATTGGTCTTCATGCTGCGGCTGATCTCATTGGCAAACCGCCGCACATACAGCCGTTTGATAAACCTCGCCAGCTGTACGATCGACAACAGCACCAGGTATGCAGCAGAAAGCTGCAGCATATCTGTAAAAACAGCGTTTCCGCCGACGAGCTGCACCAGGCACTCGGCCATCAGACCCTCCAGCCAGGGACCGGCCAGAATGCCGCAGTTGTAGATTAGTCCCGTAACTGTAACGAGAAAGAGAATCTTCCATTCATTCAGAAAGTAGGTGGAAATTTTTTGCGGATTGCGAGCATTTGACATGATAAATCCCTTCCGCCGCATGAACAGCTCGTACTGCGGTCAGAACAGGATAAATGAAAACCCTTCAGGCAGCAGGAGACAGCGGCATGAACACAGACTGATCCGGAACCAGAGATTCCGAACCCTGTAAAGCGCTATCATTATGCTACTGTAGCAGAGAATATTCAAGCATGGCGGATACGTGGTATGATAAGAGGCAAAGTTCCACGCCTGTCCACACATCAGCCATCGGCGGGTCCTGGCGGAGATGTCCGCTGTGGGGACGCCTCTCGGCTCCGTTCGCAAGACCTAGCAGCACTAAGTTCGCAAAGGACGCTCACAAGTGCTGAGGCTTGCGAAAGGCCCCACAGCCGGACATTCTGCCGCCACCCTGCCGCTGGCTGGAGCGTGGACAGGAAACAGCTATGGTTCACCCAGCTTGCGGCAGATGTGTGAGCCAACCAGGGGGAGAGGTTATGGCGAGGCTACGTCCGCTTTTGACAACATGGGGAGAGGAGCTGCAGAACCATCCGGAGCAGATCCCTCTTCCGGAATATCCGCGACCATCCATGGTGCGCCGGAATTGGCGGTGCCTGAACGGATACTGGGACTATGCCATTCGAGGGGCCGGGAAGGAAACCGGTGCGGCACAGTATTCGCAGTATGTGGAGAGCTATGGAGAAGGGGATGGGCAGATTCGGGTCCCGTTCTCACCGGAGTGCACCCTTTCCGGTGTAAACCGCCAGCTCCTGCCGGGGGAGAGGCTCTGGTATCGGAGAACGTTATTTTGCAACAAGAGAACGGGCGGGGGACATGTGCTGCTGCATTTCGGCGCGGTGGATCAGATTGCCGATGTGTGGATCAACGGGCAGTATGCCGGGGGACATGTCGGAGGATATCTTCCGTTTACCTTGTCGGTGGAGGAACTCTTAACAGAGGGCGAGAACGAGCTGGTGGTCTGCGTGCAGGATGACTCCGACACGGTCACCCATGCCAGGGGCAAACAAAAGCTCCATCCGGGCGGTATGTTCTACACGGCAACAAGCGGCATCTGGCAGAGTGTCTGGCTGGAAGAGGTGCCGGCAGCGTACATTGAAGGCTATGAGACAAAATGGGAGCCGGAGACGGGGACGCTATGGCTTTTGGTAAAGGCGGCCGGGGCGGAGCTGGGGCGCAATCACGAGACGGAAGGGAATACAAGGGCTCAGGAGTCTTCGGATGATTCGGAGATGATGGCTGGTCAAAAGCCATTGGAATCGGCGAAGACTTACAGGCAGCAAGAGGTTCTGGTTCAGCTGCGGGAGCCGTCCTGCCGGGCGGAGGAATATATCCGGACGCCTGAGGATGCCGTGCGCCTTCGGAGAAAGGTTCTGCAGGAATTCACAGCAGAGGCCGGGAAATGGACACTGGTGAAGGTTGATGAGCCGCAGCTATGGACACAGGATACGCCCTGGCTCTATGGAATAACGGTGACCCTTGGAGAAGATGAGATTGACGGGTATCTTGCTCTTTGCAGCTACCGCAGCAAGAGCTGCATGGGTTCTGAGCGGGAGCAGCGCCGGGAGACGGGAGAGGATTGCTCCTTAAGTCAGGCCGATTTGGACGAGAGTGACAGCTGCAGCGAAACGAAGCGGCAAGGGCGTCTGTTGCAGAATGGGCAGCCGCATTTCCAGCGGGGAGTTCTGGATCAGGGCTACTGGTCGGACGGGTTGTATACCGCACCTTCGGATGAAGCGCTGATTTATGATATTACCGAGATGAAGGCGCTTGGCTTCAATATGCTGCGCAAGCATATCAAGATCGAGCCGGAGCGGTGGTATTATCACTGTGATCGCCTTGGAATGGCAGTGTGGCAGGATATGGTATGCGGCGGAGGACCATACCGTGCGTGGTTTGTGACCTACGGTGCGACCTTGCTGCACCAGCTGATGATCCATGTCAGCGACGATCATCCCTGGCTGTTCTCGCGAAGGGATGCGGCAGGAAAGACGTTTTTTGAACAGGAAATGCTAGAGACGCAGGAGCACCTTGGGAATCACCCGTGCATCTGCACCTGGGTGATCTTTAATGAAGGCTGGGGACAGTTTGATACAAAGAGACTGACAAAGCGCCTGCAGGAGGCGATGGCCTCTCACTCGGATCGGCTGATTGACGCAGCGAGCGGGTGGTTCGACCAAAGGTGCGGCGATTATCAGAGCGTTCACCATTATTACCTTCGCTTTGTGTATCACAAAAATGATCCGAGAATGCGGATGCTGTCCGAGTTCGGCGGCCTTCCCTTTGGCGTGGAAGGGCATCTTGCCGCAGAAAAGGTGTATGGCTATGGTTCGGTGAAGGATCAAAAGGATCTGAACCAGCGGTTTCAGGAGATGATCCGGTGGGCAGAATCTCTAGAGGACGAGGGTTTTATTGGCTATGTCTACACACAGGTGTCCGATGTGGAGGAAGAGATCAACGGGATCTTTACCTTTGACCGGCGCGTAAAGAAGATTACGAGCACAGTGATTTCCTAGTACAGCATTTGCAAAATAACTAGCCAGATAACACAGAATGATTTGCGGAGAGTGCGCGTAATAAAACGTAGGTATAGCGGACTTCGAAAGCCGATACCTGCCGGCCTGCGGGGTGTTGTTTAGCATGGCGGCATAGAGAAATGACAGCATAGAGAAATGACGGGATAGGGGAAATGGCATTGAGGCAGGAGAATCGAATCTTTCATATTGTAGTGAATCCGGCCGGAGCCTCCGGGAAGGCGAGGAAGACCTGGGACAGACTGGAGCCGGTCTTTGCGGAGAGCGGACAGGACTATCAGGTTCATTTTTCTACGAAGGAAAAGGGAATCGGAGCAATCTGTCATGAGCTGGAGCAGGAGGGGCCGGACACGATCCTTGTGATTGTGGGAGGAGACGGCACGATGAATGAGGCCATCAATGGCCTGGAGCATCCGGAGAGTGTTCTGCTCGGCCATATTCCGGCTGGCTCCGGAAACGATCTTCTGCGCGACATGGGGCTACCGAAGGATCCGGTGCAGCTGGCTGCCGTCATTCTGGAGGGAAAGGTCAAGAGAACCTGCGACATCGGAGAGCTGACCTACCTGGATACAGGGGAGCGCAAACGCTTTGCTGTCAGCTGCGGCATTGGCTTTGATGCCGGAGTCTGTGAGCTGGCCGGCCGTTCTCCGAAAAAGGACCTTTTGAACCGGATTGGCCTTGGCAAACTGATCTACCTGGCGGCAGCCTTTCGTGTTATCCGTAGCCAGCGCTGCGGTGAGGTGGATATTATTCTGGAGGAGGAGAGCGGCAGGAGCGATGTGCACAGCAGCGCCAGAAGAGAGGTCCATTATGACAGACTCCTGCTCCTTGCCTGTATGAATCATCAATATGAGGGCGGAGGCTTTAACTTTACGCCGGATGCATCGGCAGATGACGGAATATTGAATCTGTGCGCAGCAGACCCGGAGAGCAATCGGGCTTTCTATCGGATTCTCCCGATGGTGATGGTGGGAAGGCATTATCGGTCGAGGTATATGCATGAGCTGCGTGGCAGCAGAATTGAGATTCGAACCTCCGCGCCGATGTGGGTCCACACAGACGGTGAGGTGAAACGCAAGGCAGATCATCTGGAGATTCGCGTGCCGGAGGAACAGCTGCGGTTTCTGCAATGAGAGCCCTGCAGTCACAGCAGTATCTGGAAGGAAGAAGATCACTTCGTTCAATACAGGGTAACGTATGCGGCCCTGGACAAAGTGTGAAAGACATAAGGAAATAACATGCAAAGTGCAATTGATTTTGGTAAGAATTTTCTGACACAGTATTTTAGTAAAAAAGACGCGGATGCCACCAGTGCCTTTTTGTCGGATGACATCATCTGGATTACGCCGAATGACATCCGTCACTTAAAGAGCGTCCGCTATATTCGGGAGTTCCTTCGGGAGTCGCTGGAGGAGGATCCAAAGGCCTATAACGTGGATATTGCCTCCATTCGCTCCGCACCGGGGCTCGAGCCGATCAACATCACGGTGTATGACGTCAACCTGATCCCTAAACATGAGGAATCCTCCGTCAATCTCCGGGTCACATTGGGCATGCGGCAGCAGGGCGTTGGCTTTTCCATCGTCTATGTCGGCATGTCGCGCAAATACCAGCGGACCGATATCGAGCAGATCCGCAGCTTTGCCGATGCCCTGCCGGGCGGCGTGATGACGCTGACCGTCCTTGGAAATGACATTCGTGTGATGTACGTCAACGGCTGGTTTCTGGACAAGCTGGGCGAGGACGAGGCCGTTATTTATGAAAGAATGGACCAGAGCGTCTTTTACATGATGCCGGACGAAGACCAGAAGCGCATGGCAACCCTTGTGTCGGAAATGGCCTCGCTCAAGCACCCAAAGCCGCTTGCCATGCAGGTATCTTTCCTGAACAAGGAGGGACTGCGCCTTTCAAAGGAAGAGCTGAATCAGAGCGATGCAAAAGGAAAGGCCCAATACACATTCCCCTGCCATATGTCGATCTGCGCCCCCTACAAGGATGGCAGCCGGACGATCCTGTACCTGATGTTCGATGAACTGAGCGATGTTGTGCAGGAGAATGAAAGAGAACGCAAAAAGGCAGAGAAGGTAAGAAAAGATCTGGAGAAAAAGCTGCAGGAGGCCTCAGACCAGAGCGGCATGACGGCGCTCCGGGAGGAGCTGGAGCAGACGAAGGCTGCCATGCAGGAGGAACTGGAGCAGACGAGGGCTGCCCTGGAGGCAGAGCTGAATCAGGCAAAGGCTGAGCTGGAGGAGGCAAGGAGCATGGCCAATGAGGAGGCCGAGGCGGCGGCTGTTCTCATTAAGACCAAGCTCGAGCAGGCGGCCACGGAGCAGCAGCAGGCAGTCGAAGCGGCTAAAAAGCAGCTGACCGACCAGTACGCACAGGTCTGGAAGGAAGAAAAGGACCGGCAGGTAAAGGCAAAGGAGGAGCTGCAAAGGCAGCTGGATGCCGCAGCAAAGGCAGCTGAGGCGGCCGAAGAGCGTGCCAAAGAGGCCGAGGCCTCCAAGGAGGCCAAAGAGGCAGCAATCGCAAAGGAAGAAAAGGCATATCAGGACCGCATTCTCAAGCTGGAATGGAAGGTCAACGGCATAGAGAAGGAGGCCCGGGAGGCACAGGAGAAACTGCAGGAGCAGCTGACAAAGGACAAGGAAGAGGCACTGCAGCAGGCAGAGACTGCGGCAAAGGAACGGGAAGCCGTCATTACCGGAGAAAAGGATGCGGAGCTGCAGAAGGTAAGAGAACAGCTCGGTGAGCTCGAGGGAACGATCCTTCGCCAGCAAAGAGAGCTCTCTCGCCAGGAGACAGCTCTTTCACAAAGAGAAACGGAGCAGCGGATCCTCTCCAAGGAAAAGGACAAATCCATCCGCAGGATGCAGAGCCTTCTGCAGGGCCAGATGGGCAGCATTCAGAGTGCGCTCAAGGCGGCAAAGGGTGAGAACCGTTCACAGGATCTGCACCGGCAGATCGACAAGATGGCCGAGGCGGCAACCGCACTTCCCGGATATATTCAGGACCTTGCAGAGATCTCAGTCATCAATCCGAACGAGCGCACGAATCGCCAGGAAATGCCGTTCTCACTGCGTTCCTGTCTGGATCTGGTGCGCCTTGTAATCTGGCCGCAGTGCCGGAAAAAGGGCATTGCCTTCTCTGTAGAGATGACAGAAGGTATGCCGGACCAGGTGGTAGGAGCAAAGGCGGGATTGGAGCTGGCCTTTCTGTGCATTCTGGAGAATGCCATCGAAAATACGGCAAACGGCGGCCAGATTACGCTGACGGCATCGGCCGATGCTCCGGTTCGCGGACGCGTGTATTACCACTTCCTGATTGTGGACAACGGCAGCGGAATCTCGGAGGACAAGCTCCCAGTACTGTTCGATCAGCCGGAGAGCGAGCTGGCCATTGCCAAAAAGGTGATGAGCACCATGGGCGGTTCGATCCAGGTACGCAGCAAGGAAGGCGAAGGGACCAGCTTTGAAGTCAGAGTGAGTCTTGCAGTGCAGTAATCAAAAAGGCCCTCACACCGTCTGTATTCATACAGACGGTGTGAGGGCCTTTTGATGCGCACAATCCCAAAATTATTCTGCGTCATCTGGCTGGTTATTTTGCAAACGCTGTACCAGGATTTAAAAATCGCAGTATCAGAGCGGCGGCAGAACCTCGGAGAGCTTCTCGAGCGCCGTCGTTTCGTAGTATTCGATGGTCCCGTTGTCCATGGCCTGTGCCAGTTTAGAATCAATAGGCAGGGAGTCAATGAGAACCGTGCCTTCCGCAGCGGCAGCCTCTGCAGCGTGGCTCTCGCCGAACATGTAAACCTTCTCGCCACAGTGCGGACAGGGAACGTAGCTCATGTTCTCGACCATTCCGAGGATAGGGATCTTCATATCCTTTGCCATGTTGACAGCCTTTTTCACAATCATGGAGACGAGATCCTGCGGTGTGGTGACAATGATGATGCCGTCAATTGGGAGAGACTGGAATACCGTCAGCGGAACATCGCCGGTTCCGGGCGGCATATCCACGAACATGTAGTCCACATCGCCCCAGCGGACATCGGTCCAGAACTGCTTGACAACGCCGGCAACGACCGGGCCGCGCCAGATGACAGGCTGTTCTTCGTTCTCCATCAGAACGTTCATGGACATGATCTTGATGCCGGTGGAGGTCTGGGCAGGAATCAGGGTTCCGCCCTGTCCATCAGGCTGTACACCCTCGACATCAATGTCGCTGCTGGTGACACCGAACATTCTGGGAATGCTGGGACCTGTAATGTCGCAGTCCATGACGGCCGTGCGGTAGCCGTGGCGCAGGGCCCACAGAGCACAAAGACCTGTGACAGAGGACTTTCCGACACCGCCCTTTCCGCTGACAACGCCGATCATTTTCCGGACATGGCTGCCGGGATTGGCATCTACCTTAAAGTTTGCAACCGGCATCGGGATCTTGCCCTTTTTGCCTTCTGTCGTTTCATTGTTCTGAGACATTGTAAACACCTCTTAATATTCAGGAAATGCTGATTTGAGTGTCCCCATAGGATCCCTGCTGCATAGCAAATAATTTTGCCTTGAGTGTATGTGATCCGGCGGAGCCTTCGCAGAAAAGCGCAATGAAATCAAAGGCTTTTCAGACCTCAATTTCAACGCCGACCGGGCAATGATCCGATCCGTACACATCGGTGTAGATCATCGCATTCTGCAGCCGGGAAACCAACACATCCGAGACGATAAAATAATCGATCCGCCAGCCGGCGTTCTTTTCCCTTGCGTGGAACCGGTAGGACCACCAGGAATAGATGTCCGCCGTGTCCGGATGAAAATGCCGCCAGGTGTCGGTAAAGCCGCTGGAGAGGAGAACAGACATTTTTTCTCTCTCTTCATCTGTGAATCCTGCACTGTGATGGTTGGTGGAAGGATTCTTAAGGTCGATCTCTTTATGGGCTACATTCAGGTCACCGCAGAAGATGACCGGCTTTGACTCTTCCAGCTGTTTGACATACGCAAGGAAGGCGTCCTCCCACGTCATGCGGTAATCCAGGCGCTCGAGCTGCTGTTTGGAATTCGGAACATAGACCGTGACGAGATAATAATCCGGATATTCCAGTGTGATGACGCGCCCCTCGTGATCGTGTTCGGGGATTCCCAGTCCATAGGTGACAGAGAGCGGCTCCTCTTTGACAAAGATCGCGGTTCCGGAATACCCCTTTTTCTCTGCATAGTTCCAATACTGGTGATAACCCGGCAGTTCGAGCTGAATCTGTCCCTCCTGCAGTTTGGTCTCCTGAAGGCACAGCGCATCGGGAGCCTCTTTTTCGACGAACTCATAGAAGGTTCCCTTGGAGACGCAGGCCCGCAGACCATTCACATTCCAGGAAATGAATTTCTTGTGCATGCAGCTTATTTACCCTCGTACTTGATTGCGGAATAAACCGGATACGGCTCCAGGGCAGCGCGGCCGTTGAGTCCCTCGAGCTCCATGAGAACGAGAACGCCGGCAACCTCTCCGCCGAGCTTTTCCACGAGCTCGATCATGGCCTTTGCGGTGCCGCCGGTTGCCATCAGATCATCCACGATCAGAACCTTCTGTCCGGGCTGAATGGAATCCTCATGCATCTCCAGCGTTGCTGTGCCATACTCCAGGGAATAGTCTACTGCAACCGTCTTCCAGGGGAGCTTGCCCTTTTTGCGGATCAGAACCATGGGCTTGTGCAGATTGTAGGCAAGCGGTGTCCCGAAGATAAAGCCGCGGGACTCGGCACCGACAACAACATCAAAATCAACATCCTTGACCAGATCCTGCATTGTATCGATGGCAAGGTGCAGACCATCGGCATCCTGCGCAACGGTAGTGATGTCGCGGAACATGATGCCTTCCTCCGGGAAATCCGGAATGGTGCGAACGTAATCCTTCAGATCTGTTTTAATCATGATACCCTCCTGTAGTAGGTCACCCTTATGCATCGGTCGGAGACGGGCTGGCGAAGGTGTCCTCCTGGAGCACCCACCGTGTGGTGCTTTGCATGGGACTCTTTGGATGATGCAGCCATCTGCCGACGAAAACGCAGCCGTGCATTGACGGCTGTATTCCTTTATAATGAAGACAACGTGCCGGAAATGGGCACGCTCTTTATTATACGTTCTGAATTGATTTTTTCATAGCGGTCAAGAAAAAGGAACTGTTACCGCATGGCCGTAATTTATACATCTCCGCCAGGACCTGTCTGGAGTTGATGTTTGAACTGTGTCCCGCACAGGGAAAGGATACTATGGAAGATATTAATATTGCGCTGCTCATCGATGCAGACAACATCAGCTCGAAATACATCTCGGTCATCTTAAGCGAGTTGTCTAAATACGGCAAAATAACGATCCGCCGCATGTACGGTGACTGGTCGCAGGATCGTCTGCGTTCCTGGTTTAACTGTTCTGCGAGTTATTCGCTGACACCGGTGATGCAGCCCAACAATACGCCGGGCAAGAATGCATCGGACATCGGACTCATCATTGATGCCATGGATACGCTGTACACCAATGCGGTACAGGGATTTTGCATCGTGTCCAGCGACGGCGATTTCAACAAGCTGGCGACAAGGCTCCGGGAGGCCGGCAAGGTCGTCATTGGTATGGGAGAAAAAAAGACTCCGGAATCCTTCCGTGCTTCGTGCGAACGTTTTATTTTTCTTGATGTGATCAGCGGCAGCACGGATAACGAAGAGGAGGAGACCTCTTCGAAGGCAAAAGGGAAAGAGAAAAAGAAACCCTCCGGCAGTAAGGCCACGGCCGGCAGCAGCAAGAATGCTGCGAATAATAAGAAGAAAAACGGGACCGCAGCAGCGACGCCTGCGGCAGCAGATCCTTATGAGGAGTTCCTGCCGGGGGATGCCGCGCCGGAGGAACCGGGCTTTACGGACAAGGCTGACATCGAGGCTGCCATTGTCAAGATGATCACAGATAATGCGGCGGACGGCAAGGAAACCGGCCTTGGAGAGGTTGGATCCCGCCTGGTGAAGATCTTCCCGGATTTTGACATCCGCAACTATCACTACAGCAAGCTGTCCGAGTTCCTCAAGGACCTGCCGTCTCTTAGCGTCACAACAAGAGACAGCGGCGTCTGGATCAGCCAGAAAATAACGGCCGACTCTGAAATTGAAAAACAGATTTTAAGCGTATTCCGGCGTCATAATGCAAATGATCTTTTGCTCAGTGTGCTCAAAGAGGAACTGCAGGATATGAATCCGAATCTGGATGCCACCATCCGTAAGAGCGGCGTAACCCGTTTCTCTGTGTATCTCAATCGCAACATTCATTCCGTAGAGGTCAACGGACGTCATGTGAACCTGAAGAAATGAACAGCAGCATAGCAGAACAGCTTTGAATCAATACTGCGTTTGTGCAGAGTAAGCGGTGCGGAGAAGCTAGAATGAGTAAAAAACAGAAATTACTTTTATGCAAACGAGGGTAATACGACTTGCTTCGGAAAAATGGCATTTGCCGATGGAAGAGATTGTAGAGCTGATCAAAAATTCAGATGTTCTCGGGTATATTGAAAATGGGTATGGGATTTTTCACTGTGAGGGTGATGATGCTGTACTTGAGTATGAAGAGGAATTAAAAAAATAAAGGTTTCACTTAAAAACTCCGAATTGGACGTATGAGCAGCTGTGAAAACAGTGACATCCCTGGGAATAGTCTTCCCAGGGATGTTTTTTTAATCATATGATGTTTGGAGCAAAAGTCCTTTTGGCCCCATGATACCTGGATTGCTCTGCACTTTGCGCTCCTGCAGTTCTTAAAATCTCCGTAATCCGCTCATTTGTCTGCGAAAAATGGCTACTTATTCATCTCTTTTCGTACACCGGTGTGCAGGTCAGGTGCATACCGAGTCTGCGGAAGATCTCTTCATCCACATCAGAGAGGATGACGGAGGAGTGAACCTCGTTGCTGCGCAGCTTCGGGAGCTGTTCCATGGCGAGCTTGGCATGCGGATTCGTTGCTGCACTGATGGACAGAGCGATCAGAAGCTCGTCGGTATGGAGTCTGGGGTTATGACCGCCCAGATACCTGGTCTTGAGGAGCTGAATGGGAGCAAGGGACTCTGCGGACACCAGCTTTTCTTCATGAGGAATGCCGGCATATTGCTTGAGGGCATTCATGATAGCAGCGGCAGAGGCTCCCAGAAGGTCGCCGGTCTTGCCGGTGATCAGTGTTCCATCCTCCAGCTCAATGGCAGCGGCCGGAAGGCTGGTTTCCTTGGCGCGCTGTTCAGCGGCCACTGCGACGAGACGATCCTGGGCAGTGATGCCGGCTTGCTTGAGAAGGAGCTCTTGTTTGTACAGCTCGCTGGGTTCTGCCAGACCCTTGCGGACATTGACGGCACTGTTGTAATAGCGGCGAATGATTTCCTGCTGAGAGGCTTTGCAGCACACCGCATCGTCACAGATGGCAAGGCCTGCCATGTTGACGCCCATATCGGTGGGGGACTTGTAGGGGCATTCGCCCATGATGCCTTCGAGAATCTGCTGCAGAACAGGGAAGATCTCCACGTCGCGGTTGTAATTGACGGTCGTCTCTCCGTATGCCTCCAGATGGAAGGGATCAATCATATTCACATCGGCAAGGTCGGCTGTTGCGGCCTCATAGGCGAGGTTGACCGGATGCTTGAGCGGGAGATTCCAGATGGGGAAGGTCTCGAATTTTGCATAGCCGGCCTTAATGCCGCGCTGATTCTCCTGGTACACCTGAGAAAGGCAGGTAGCCATCTTGCCGGAGCCGGGGCCGGGAGCGGTGATCACCACCAGATCCCGGGTGGTTTCAATATAATCGTTGCGGCCGTACCCGTCCGCGCTTAAGATCAGAGGAATGTTGGAAGGATAGCCTTCAATCACATAGTGGAGATAACAGCGGATGCCCAGCTGCTCCAGGCGCTGACGGAAATGATCGGCAGCCGGCTGACCGGTGTACTTGGTGATGACGATGCTGCCGACATAAAAGCCGCGGCTCTCAAAGGCCTTCTTCAGACGAAGCGCATCCTCATCGTAGGTGATGCCGAGGTCACCGCGGACCTTATTCTGCTCGATGGCATCGGCGCCGATGACAATGACAATCTCCGCCTTATCCTTGAGCTGCTCGAGCATCTGCAGCTTGATATCCGGCGCAAAGCCGGGAAGAACGCGGGATGCATGATAATCATCAAAGAGCTTGCCTCCGAACTCCAGATACAGTTTCCCGAAATGGGACATTCTCTCCTTGATATGAGCTGACTGCAGCTCCAGATAACGTGCAGAATCAAATCCGATTGCTGATGACGCCATTGCCATGCCTCCCTCGTGTAATTGTGATGATTAAAGACAACATATCATGATAGCACAACCTGTGCACTGACCGCAAAGCATAACATTACGCTTCGCCAGGACCCGCTTCTAGCCGATGTCTGCACAGCAATTCTGGATGTCCTCGGCAGACCCTTTCACTGTTCCCTGCACCATGGCGGGCTTGCCGCCACCCTTTGCTCCAAAGGACTCCCGCAAAAGATTCCCCGGAATTGTTGCATCGCCGCTGCGGCTGCCGATGAGATATTGCCACTCGTCGTTATTTTTACGAACAAAGACACCGGCGTAGCGCCACCCCATCTCACACAGACGGTTCATCAGCTCCCGCTGCGACAAAGGGGAAAGATCCTCTTCGAACAGGTACAGATCCTGCGCATCTTCGGACGGAGCCGGGAGCGCAGCGAGTAATTGCTGCAGGTACTGCTGTTCCTTTTGCCGGCAGAGGTCCTTGAGCGCATGAATCTCATCCAGCCTTTTTTGCACGCCGGAGGAAATGGTCTCTACCGGTTCATTCATGAGCCGGGAGGCTTTCTGGAGCTCTGCTTGATAATGCTGCATTTCGGCAAGAGCCCGTTCTCCGCATAAAAAGGTGAGCCTCGTGGCACCGCGGTTTTTCTCGGCAGAAAGGATCTTGATAAGGCCGATCTCGCCGGTTCTGCGCACATGCGGAGCGCAGCAGGCACAGGCATCCACACCCTCAATCGTGACAATGCGGACCGGACCGTCGATGGCCTTTTTGCTGCGATAGTCCAGGGAGGACAGCTCTTCTTGCGACGGATATTCACAGCGGATGGTGACGTTGCGCCAGATGACGGCATTGGCCATATTCTCGAGCCGGATTAAATCGGCATCGGACAGGGGCCCTGAGGTATCCAGAGTGACAGTATTATCGCTGAGCCGGAAGCCGACATTTTCGTAGCCCCAGCATTGATGCAGGAGCCCGGAGAGAATGTGCTCGCCGGAATGGTTCTGCATGTTGGAGAAGCGATGCGTCCAGTCGATGGTACCGTGCACCGTCTTGCCGGGAGACAGGGTACCGGCAAGGACCTCTGCCGGATTGGAATTGGCTGCGCCGGAACTCTCCTTTGACATGAGAGCTTCTTGGCAAGGACCGGAAACCCGGGGCGGCTCTGTCACCTGCAGTGTGTGCTGAATGACACCGCCTTCGGACAATTGCACATCGACAATCGGAAACCCTGCCAGAACACCTCTGTCCGGGGTCTGCCCTCCCTCCTCCGGGAAAAATAACGTGCTATCCAGAACCACCGTCATCGTTCCGGCAACCTTTCCTGCCTGAACGTCAAGGACGACAGCATCAAAATCGGTGTCATATGGATTCGTATCATAGAGCTTTTTGGTTTCGTTCATAACAGCCTCACAGTTCAGACTTTTTTCATATCTTCGTGATTGCCCGTCAGCGGTCACCCTCTTATAATAAGGTGAAATCGAAGAAAGGCAGTCTGTAAAGGATTATACTCGCCCCCACATGAATCGGACAATGTGGGAAACGCTCGTTGTTTTGCCTGTGACGGATCGGTGGACAGAAACGAGCGCCGAGCGGGAGATGTCAGATTGCGGGCAAATGTCCCCTGGCCCCAAAGGGAAGAGGAACTCGGTTTTAGAAGGAGTAGGATGTCAATTCAAATGCATAAGACAATAAGGGAGATGAAGGCAGGCCACAGATCCTGGAAGGATCGGATCCTGCATATGGACAATCCGTTTGGGGGGAATGGTTCCTCCGGCGGAAACGGCAATTCGGGCGGCAGCGGGAATGGCTCCGGAGAGAACGGCGGAAACGGCTTTAATTCGAATCCGCAGAATATCATGATGATGGTCATTGCGGCCTTCTGTGTCATTTTATTCATGAGCCTTATCATGAGAGGGAGCTCAACGCAGACCAGTTCTGTCACATATTCTGAATTCGTCCAGATGCTCGAAAACGGAGAGGTGGCGAGAATCGAAATCGAGGACAGCCAGATCAATATTGCACCAAAGCAGAACCATGTTGCGGACGATGAGGCGCCGTATCGCTACTACACGGGCAAGTCGGAGAGCAGTGAGACTGTTACGGAACGGGCCCTGGCAGCAGGAGCGGTGGTAGACAGCTCGGTGCCGGATCCGATGGATACGATCATCGTGATTCTGGTCAACTATGTGCTCCCGCTCATTTTGCTGTGGGTCGCAATGGGCTATTTGATGCGCAAGATGGGACGCGGCATTGGCGGTGTCGGCAAATCCAAGGCCAAGGAATATGTACAGCGGGACACCGGCGTTACCTTTAAGGATGTGGCCGGCGAGGACGAGGCCAAGGAATCCCTGGTCGAGGTCGTGGATTTCCTGCACAATCCGGAACGCTACGTTCAGATCGGTGCCAAGCTCCCGAAGGGCGCCCTCCTTGTAGGACCGCCCGGAACCGGCAAAACCCTTCTGGCTAAGGCTGTAGCAGGAGAGGCACATGTGCCGTTCTTTTCCCTGACAGGTTCTGACTTTATTGAATTGTACGTCGGTGTCGGTGCGAGCCGCGTGCGTGACCTTTTCAAGGAAGCCACCAAAAACGCTCCCTGCATTATCTTTATCGATGAGATTGATGCCATTGGACGCAGCCGCGATTCTAAATACGGCGGCGGCAACGAGGAAAGAGAGCAGACGCTGAACCAGCTCCTTTCGGAAATGGATGGGTTTGATTCTGCCAAAGGAATTCTGGTCCTTGGAGCGACGAACCGTCCGGAGATTCTGGATAAGGCACTCCTTCGTCCGGGGCGCTTTGACCGGCGGATCATTGTGGATCGTCCGGATCTGAAGGGCCGTGTGGAGATCCTGAAGGTTCATGCTAAAAACGTCAAGATGGACGAGACCGTGGATCTGAATGCCATTGCACTTGCAACCAGCGGAGCGGTTGGATCGGATCTTGCCAACATGATCAACGAGGCTGCCATCAATGCGGTCAAGCATCACCGCGAATATGTCTGCCAGAAGGACCTTCTGGAGGCGGTTGAGGTTGTCCTTGTGGGTAAGGAGAAAAAGGACCGCGTCATGAACCAGAAGGAGCGTGAGATCGTTTCCTATCATGAGGTTGGTCATGCGCTCATCAATGCGCTGCAGAAAAACGCAGAGCCGGTACAGAAAATTACGATTGTCCCCCGCACGATGGGAGCCCTTGGCTATGTCATGCAGGTTCCGGAAGAAGAGCATTATCTGAACTCCAAGGAAGAGCTGCATGATATGATTGTCGGCCTTCTGGGTGGACGCGCTGCGGAGGAGCTCAAGTTCCATTCTGTTACAACCGGAGCCTCCAATGATATTGAGAAGGCAACCAAGCTGGCAAGATCCATGGTAACGCAGTACGGAATGAGCGACAGGTTCGGTCTGATGGGACTGGCAACGGTGGAGAATCAGTATCTGAGCGGCAGAGCAGCCATGGACTGTGCGGATGCAACGGCAGCCGGTGTGGACGAAGAGGTTCGCACGATGATGCAGGATTGCTACGAAGAGGCTAAAAGGCTTCTTGCTGAGAACATGGACGTCATGGACGTCATCGCGGCGTATCTCATCAAGGAGGAGACGATTACCGGCGAGCAGTTCATGAAGCTGTATCGTCAGCAGAAGGGAATTCCGGAACCGGAAAACGCACCGAAGACCGCCGAGGAGAAATTCAAAGAGCAGCTGGAAAAAGAAGAGAAAAAGGCTCCGGAAGAGACCGCGGCAATGCTCAAGGAGACCATCGAAGAGAACGAGCAGCAGGAACAGGCAGAAAAAACGGCAGAGCCTGTCAACACGGTAGTAGACGCATCTGTTTCATCAGCGGCAGAAAATCAGTCAGAAAATTCTGCAGAGGAACAGCATGTATCGGATCAGAATACACAGGAAGATGCACCGAATTCATACCGGCCGGAATCCAATGCACCTCGCGGCAGATTCTCGAATATTCCGGTGGATCGGCTGGATGACCAGATGAAATAATCTGTGCTGCAATTTTCTGATGTGCGAAAACAGATACCGGGTTTCATAATGACGCGCGAGCGGGGCCTCCCGAAATGAGGTCCCGCTCGTTTCGTTTTGGGAGTGGCCCGGCAACGTAAAACGGATATGGAATGGATTCCAAGGAACAGATCATTTCTGAAAAGAGAGACGCATGGAACAGAATCAGCAAACAGACAAGGCGCCAAAGGCCCAAAATACGACCAAGACCTCCAAAGGTATCACATCCACAGGCTTTGACATTCAGGAGGAATTAAAAAAGCTGCCGAACAAGCCGGGCGTCTATATCATGCACAACGAGAAGGATGTCATCATTTATGTAGGAAAGGCAAAGGTACTGCATAACAGGGTCCGGTCGTATTTTCGCAGCAATATCGGACGGGGACCTGCCATCGATCAGATGGTTCGTCAGATTGCCTGGTTTGAATATATCGTGACGGACACCGAGCTGGAGGCCCTGATTCTGGAGAACAATCTGATCAAGGAGCACCGGCCTAAATACAATACACTCCTGGTGGATGACAAAACCTATCCTTATATCAAGGTGACCGTGGGAGAAACCTATCCACGGATCTTGTTCGCACGAATCCGCAAAAAGGACAAGGCAAAATATTTTGGCCCGTTCACCAGCGCGGCGGCCGTTCATGACACCATCGAACTGCTGAATCGAATGTACAGGCTCAGGGACTGCTCCCGCAATCTGCCAAAGGATGCGGGGAAGGATCGGCCCTGCCTGAACTATCACATGAATCGATGCATGGGGCCTTGCGTTCCGGCCGGAGTTTCGCCGGAGGAATACCGGCAGCAGGTGGATCTTGCCATTGAATTCCTCTCCGGCAACTACAGCAGAATCCTGAAGGATCTGACGGGCAAGATGGAGCATGCGGCAGAAGAGCTGAATTACGAGGAGGCAGCCAGATACCGGGACCTTATAAGGAGTGTGCAGCAGATTGCACAGAAACAGAAGATGTCTGAGGGTGTCGGCGAGGACAGAGATATCCTTGGAATTGCAATGGATCATGAGAATGCGGATGCAGATGCGGTGGTGCAGGCTTTCTTTATCCGGGACGGACGCCTGATGGGACGGGAGCATTTCTATATGAACCATGTGGGCGGCAAGACAGAGGAAGAGATTCTATCGGAATTTCTCAAGCAGTTCTATGCCGGAACCCCGTTCATTCCGTCCTCGATCATGCTGCCAAAGGACATTGAGGATAGAGCTGTCCTGGAGGAGTGGCTGACGCAGAAAAGAGAGGGAAAAGTCACCATTCTGGTGCCGCAAAAAGGGCAAAAGGAACGACTGGTTTCCCTCGCAATGGAAAATGCGGCGCTTCTTCTTAGTAAGGACAAGGAGCGGCTGCGCCGGGAGGAGGGACGAACCATCGGAGCAGTCCGGGAGATTGCACAGCTCCTGGGACTGGACAAGGCAGACCGCATGGAAAGCTACGATATCTCGAACATCAGTGGCTTTGCCAACGTTGGCTCCATGGTGGTGTATGAAAAGGGCAAACCCAAACGAAGCGACTACCGCAAATTCCGGATTAAAACGGTGGCGGGACCGGATGATTATGCCTGCATGCGGGAAGTCCTGACGAGGCGCTTTACCCACGGACTGCAGGAGGCGAGGCAGCTGCAGGAGCGCCAGATGGATGAGGAGCTGGGGAGTTTTACCAGGTTTCCGGATCTCATCCTGATGGACGGCGGAAGAGGGCAGGTCAACATCTGCCTCTCGGTTCTGAAGGAGCTGGGCCTTCAGATTCCGGTGGCCGGCATGGTCAAGGATGATCACCACAGGACCAGGGGATTGTATTATCAGAATGTGGAGATTCCGATTGATACGCACGGAGAAGGCTTCAAGCTCGTTACCAGAATTCAGGACGAGACACACCGGTTTGCCATTGAATATCATCGGTCGCTCCGCTCGAAAGCACAGGTCCATTCGAGACTGGACGAGATCCCGGGAATCGGACCTGCGAGGAAAAAAGCACTTATGCGCACGTTCCGTTCCATCGAGGAGCTGGCGGCAGCCGGCAGAGAGCAGCTGGAAGAGATTCCAGAGCTGCCAAAGGAAGCAGCAGACAATGTGTTCCGTTATTTTCATCCGGAGCAGCACATGTAGGGAGTTCCTGTGATGGCAAGTGCAAAACTGTGTTACACTAGAAGGACGGGTATATGCGCGGCAGCGGCCGCAAGGAGGGAATCATGGCAAGTGTGAAACTCAGTGAGGTCATCGAAAAAGAAAAGCTGGTTAATCTGACACCGGATATGGATATCTCTAAAATCAAGATCAAGCAGCCGGACATCAACCGTCCTGCCGTACAGCTGACGGGATATTTTGAACATTTTGATGCGGCCAGAATCCAGATTCTGGGATTTGTGGAATATTCCTATATGTCTTATATGGAGCCGGAGCGCAAGGAGGAGATCTACGATAAGCTGTTCGGAATGGGCTGTCCTTGCTTTATATTCTGCAGAGAACTGCAGCCGGATGAGGTCTTTTTAAAGTATGCGATGAAATACAATGTTCCGGTGCTGCAGACTAAGCAATCAACATCGGTATTCATGGCAGAACTGATTCGTTGGATGAATGTTCGCCTGGCTCCCTGCATTTCGATCCACGGTGTTCTGGTGGATGTTTACGGCGAGGGCGTTTTGATTACCGGCGAGAGCGGCATCGGTAAATCCGAGGCGGCATTGGAGCTGATTAAGAGAGGACATCGTCTCGTCAGTGATGATGTGGTGGAGATTCGTAAGGTCTCCGAGGAAACACTGGTGGGATCCGCTCCGGATATTACCAAGCATTTCATTGAGCTGCGGGGCATCGGTATCATCGATGTCAAGACGTTGTTCGGTGTATCAAGCGTTCGTGAGACACAGAACATTGATGTTGTTGTTCAGCTCGAGGAGTGGGATAAGGATAAGGAATACGATCGCCTTGGTCTGGAGGAGGAATATACAGAGTACCTGGGGAATACGGTTGTGTGCCATAGGATCCCGATTCGTCCCGGACGGAACCTGGCGATCATCTGTGAGTCGGCAGCCGTCAACCACCGCCAGAAGAAGATGGGCTACAATGCGGCGCAGGAGCTGTATAACCGTGTACAGAAGGCATTGATTCAGAGACACGAAAGTGATGAGGATGACTAATGGCGGAAAACTCATCTGAAAGATGAAGTTGCCCGCCTTCGAGTGGAACCGCATGGTTCCACTCGCGCCGTCAGAGAAACCACATTCGTGGATTTCTCTTCGGCGTGGCAAAGAGGAAGGCCTGAGAATTTCCGAGATGGAGCCTTCGGCTCCACTCGGTCCATCGGAAAAGTCGCCTTCGCGAACTTTTCCTCGGAGGGAACCTCATCTGAAAGATGAAGTTGCCCGCCTTCGAGTGGAACCGCATGGTTCCACTCGCGCCGTCAGAGAAACCACATTCGTGGATTTCTCTTCGGCGTGGCAAAGAGGAAGGCCTGAGAATTTCCGAGATGGAACAGATATAGAGAGATTGATGCTATGACGCAGGAGATGACAACGCAGCTGCAGGAGCTGCTCGGAAAAGAGAATGTGAGAGAAAAGGAGCCGATGTCGCTTCATACTTCTTTTCGAATCGGCGGACCGGCAGAGTATTATGTATCGGTGCAGAACGTAGAACAACTGCAGGCACTGTTGCAATATCTGGATAAGATCCGGGAGCCGTGGTATATCCTGGGAAGGGGCTCCAACCTTCTGGTTGGAGATCGGGGCTATGACGGATGCGTGATTTCGATGGATGGCATGAGTGACATCCGAATCGAGGGGAATACGATTACTGCACAGGCAGGCGCAGCACTTGCCAGAGTTTCACAGCTGGCGATGGAGAATGGCCTGACGGGCCTGGAATTCGCATCCGGAATTCCGGGATCTGTGGGCGGGGCTCTTGTGATGAATGCCGGAGCCTATGACGGCAGCATGGATCTGGTGGTTCGTGAGGTGACACTGCTGCAAGACGGCGTCATTCGGACCGTCTCTGCTGAAGAGATGCATTTCGGATATCGCCACAGTCTGTTCAAGGAAATATCTGCCATTGCGCTGGAGACGAGAATGGAACTGCAGCCCGGCAGCAAGGACGCAGTTCTTGCGAAAATGCAGGATTTTGCAGCAAGGAGAAGAGATAAACAGCCACTGGAATATCCCAGCGCCGGGAGCACATTTAAACGTCCGGAGGGAATGTTTGCCGGCAAGCTGATCATGGATGCGGGACTTCGCGGATTTACGATCGGCGGAGCACAGGTGTCGGAAAAACACTGCGGCTTTGTGATCAACAAGGATCATGCATCTGCTGCGAATGTGAGGGCGCTCATCGAGGCCGTTCGCGATAAGGTGCAGGAAACGGCAGGCGTTTATCTGGAAGAGGAAGTGATATACCTTGGCGAATTTTAGTGCAGTTATTCTGCAAACGCTGTTCGAGCACAGCGTTTGCGGAACAACTGGGCATGTTCCCTTGCCGGATCTTTGGATAGCACGTGTCAAAAATCCTCAGTGTGGCATATGTGAACGGTAACGATGGAGATTTCTATGAGATTTGTGGTTGTAACGGGAATGAGCGGCGGAGGAAAAGCCACAGCGATCAAAATGCTGGAGGATGAGGGGTACTATTGTGTAGACAACCTTCCGGTTCGATTGATCGATACCTTTATGGAATTGGTATACATGCCGGAAAATGCCATCTCCAAGGTTGTGCTGGGACTGGATGTTCGCGCAGATCAGCCCTTTGCCTATGTGGAGGAGGTCCTGGCGGCTCTGAAGGAAAAGGGATATAGCTATCAGATCCTCTTTATGGATGCCGATGATAAAACGCTGATCAAGCGCTATAAAGAAACCCGTAGAGCACATCCGATGGCACCGGATGGCCGAATTGAGGACGGCATCCACAAGGAACGGGAGATGCTAAGGAGCATCAAGGCACATGCGGATTATGTGATTGATACGTCGAATCTGCTGACAAGAGAGCTCAAACAGGAGCTGGTTCGGATCTTTCAGGAAAACCGCAATTACAATTCGCTGATGATTTCGGTGACCTCCTTCGGGTTCAAATATGGCATCCCTACCGACGCAGACCTGGTATTCGATGTTCGATTCCTGCCGAATCCATATTATGTGGATGAGCTCAAGGTTCAGACCGGAAATGACAAACCGGTGCAGGATTTTGTCAAGTCGTATCCGCAGACGGAGGAATTCTTGAAAAAGCTGGTGGATATGGTCGAATTTCTCATTCCGTACTATGTAAAGGAAGGGAAAAATCAGCTGGTCATCGCCATCGGCTGCACCGGCGGACGGCACCGCAGTGTGACATTGGCCAATGAGCTGTATGACAGGCTCAAGGACAAGGGCGACTATGGCATCAAGTTATATCATCGTGATGTTCGAAACGGGTGAGAGAATGTGCCCGGAAAAGGGAGCTTAGCTCATGCCGGATGACCGGAGCACGGCGGCCGGGTGAGAAAAACGAAAACGAATGGATTTTCAGGAAAAAGTATTACAGGAGCTGCTGCAGCTCGAGCCGGCCTCCCGAAAGGCGATGCTGGCACAGCTGTCTGCGATCCTGCAGTGTATGTGCATCAAGGACTCCAACAACAAAGGCAGGCTGACGCTGCATTCGGCTCGCCCGCAGGCCTGGAAAAAGTGCTTTACATTGCTTGAAAAAACTTATAATATTGTTGCCGTGTCGGCCCTTGCTGGCAGTTCGCTGTGGGAGCCGGAGAACGAGATCTCCGGAGCAGACCGGACCATGGATTTTCATGGAGAGGCTGCCAGACGAATTGCCGCGTTGATGCGGCCGCCGGAACATTTCGAACAGGACGAGAAATGCATTCGCAGCTATCTCGCAGGAGAGTTCCTGTGCATCGGTTGTGTCCGCAATCCGGAAAAGGAATATTATCTTTCCTTTGAAGTGGAGGAAGACCATCGGGCTGAGCTGACGCTGGATCTTTTGGCGAGAACCGGCTTGCAGCTGAGGAGACAGGAGCATGGCAGGAGCCATGCGGTTCTGACCAGAGATTCGGGAGTGATTGTGGATGTCCTGAATGTTCTGGGTGCTCATGTCAGCATGATGGACATGGAGAATGCACGAATTGTTCGTCAGGTTCGCAGCAGGATCAACCGAAAGGTGAACTGTGAAACGGCCAACATTATGAAAACGGTTGCCGCTTCCCAGAAGCAGCTCGAAGAGATTCAGCTGCTGCGGCACAGCAAGATTTGGGATACCATACCGGAGAGCCTGCGGCAGATGGCATTGCTGCGGGAACAGTATCCGGACAGTTCCCTGCAGGAACTGGGGCAGCGGATGAATCCGCCCGTGGGGAAATCGGGAGTGAACCACAGGCTGCGGAGATTGTCGGAGCTGGCACAGAAGCTGCAGGAACAGGAGAGTAACCAGGCGCAGAGGTGAGGAGCTGCGGCTGGTGTAATGTCGCTTTGTGGGAGGAATACAAACGATGATGAAGAAATCGATGACGATCACATTGAAGGATGGTCTGGAGGCCAGACCGATTGCAGAACTGGTGCAGGTGGCGAGCAAATATGACAGCCGGATTTACATTGAGCTGGGAACCAAGAGAGTCAATGCCAAGAGCATTATGGGAATGATGTCTCTGGAGCTGGATAACGGGGATGAAATGACGGTCTCTGCCGACGGCGCCGATGAAGAGGCAGCCATCAATGACATCGAGTCCTTTATCACTGCGGCAAAATAAGAAATTAACTGGATTGAAATGAAACGCCTTTGGGGTGACCTGAAGGCGTTTTATTAATATATTACCAGGAGGAGAATTATGAAAAAACGAACCGTTGCAACAATGATTTCCATGTGCATGGCAGCAGCGCTGCTGGCGGGATGCTCGAACAGCAGCACGGATACTGCTGCAGAGTCCCAGAGCACAGAAGCTGCATCCACGGAGGAGGCTTCTGAGGAGACATCAGAGGAGACAGCATCGGATGATGCGACAGTGAGTGCTTCTTACAAAGTGGGAATCGTTCAGTACATGGACCATGCATCGCTGAATCAGATCACAGAATATGTTGAGAAGGAGCTGGATGCAAAGGGAGAAGAGCTGGGTGCTACCTTTGAGTATGCAGACTACTTTATCAACGGACAGGGCGATTCCACGATCATCAGCCAGGGACTGGCACAGCTCAAGGACGATGGTGTGGATGCCGTTGTTTGTATTGCAACTCCTACGGCACTGACGGCTCAGTCGACCTTTGAGGATACGGATACTCCGGTGATCTTCTCTGCGGTTACCGATCCTGTCGGAGCAGGCCTTGTGTCTTCCATGGAAGAGCCCGGCGGCAATATTACCGGGACCAGCGATGCCCTGAACACCGAGGCAATTATGGACCTCATCTTTGCGCAGGATCCGGATGCCGACAAGATCGGTCTTCTGTATTCTACGAGTGAGGATTCCTCAACCCAGGCCATTGCAGATGCCAAGGCTTATCTGGATGAAAAGGGCGTTGAGTATGTAGAAAAGACCGGCACCAATACGACTGAGGTGAGCCAGGCAGCAGATGCTCTGATTGCGGCAGGCGTGGATGCCATCTTTACACCTACTGACAACACCGTCATGAGCGCAGAGCTCTCCATTTATGACAAGCTGGCAGAGGCAGGCATTCCACACTACACCGGCGCAGATTCCTTTGCCCTCAACGGTGCCTTCCTTGGCTTTGGAATTAACTATGCTGATCTTGGAACAGAGACGGCGGATATGGTTGCGAGCATTCTGGCAGACGGCACGGATCCTGCCACCTATTCGGTTGTGACACTGGGAAATGGTATTGCCACGATCAACACAGAGACTGCAGAGCGCCTTGGCTATGATCTGGAGGCAACCAAGGCAGCCTTCGAGCCTTTCTGCTCGGAGATCGCCGAAACAACGACGGCAGAGAACTTTTCAAACTGAAGTTCTGCATGCCCATGTCGTTTGCAGGCTCTGGTGCAAAATTAATACGTATGGTATACAATGAGGTGCGAGTCTTGCGTATGCAGGACTCGCACTTTTTCAATCATAGGGACAGGGGGAATCACGGTGTCGATTACCATTATTCAGACAGCACTGGACAACGGGCTCATCTTCGGATTGGTGGCGTTGTCACTGTTTATCAGTTTTTCCATTCTTGATATTTGCGATTTGTCCACAGACGGCTGCTACATGCTGGGAGCAGCCGTTGGCGTAGCAGTAACGATTGCGGGGCATCCCATTCTGGCCCTTCCGGCTGCCATGCTGGCAGGTATTGTATCAGGATATGTTACGGCATTTCTGCAGACCAGCCTGGGAGTTCCGAGTATTCTGGCGGGTATCATTGTCAATACGGGACTGTATACCATTAACCTGTTGGTGATGGGAATGAAGACGAGTCTGAACGTCGTCGGGACGAGCACGTTGTTTGACCTGTTCAAGGGGCTTAGCGGCAGCGAATTCTGGAAGGATTGGAGCCGTACCGTTTTGCTGGTGATTCTGGTGGGTGTCATCTGCATGGTGATCTGCTGGTTTCTGGGAACGAGACTGGGACTGTCCATTCGTGCCACCGGAGACAGCGTTGCCATGGTACGCGCCAGCTCCATCAATCCCAATCTGACAATCACCGTCGGTTTGTGCCTTTCGAACTCTCTGACAGGACTTGCCGGATGCCTGATCGGTCAGTACAACAAGAATGCGGAGATCAACATGGGAACCGGCATGGTGACCATTGCACTGGCCTCTTTGGTCATCGGGACAACGCTTTTTGGAAAGGGCAAAATGATGACCAGAATTCTGGGCGTTGTGGCCGGCTCTATCATCTATCGCTTTATTGTTGCTCTGGCGCTTCGCCTGAATGTGCCGACGCAGGCCTTCAAGCTGGTGTCAGCACTCATTGTTGCCATTGCCATTGCGGCTCCTGCAGCGAAACAGATGCTGCAGAACAAGAAAAAGGAAACGGCGGCCATGCAGGCCAGAAAGACGGCAAATGCAGCCAGAAAGGGAGGTCGGAATGCTTAAGCTGGAGAACATAGCCAAGACCTTTTATCCGGGCACCATCAATGAGAAAAAAGCATTGGACCATATCGATCTGGTGCTGGAAGACGGCGACTTTGCGACCATCGTCGGATCCAACGGCGCAGGAAAATCCACTCTTTTTAATGCGATTGCCGGCAGCTTTATTACGGACGAAGGGTATATTGAGCTGGACGGAGAGGATATTACCTTTTGGAAGGAGCACAAGAGGAGCCAGTTTATCGGCCGCCTCTTTCAGGATCCTCTGATGGGAACCGCACCGCACATGACCATTGAGGAGAACCTCTCAGTCGCTTATCTGCGGGCCAGTGTGGCGAAAAACACGACCATTGGCCGACTGACACAGGGCTTTACACGGATCAGCCGCAAGGAAAAAGAGCAGTTTCGCGAACAGCTGGCTCAGCTGAACATGGGGTTGGAGGATCGGATGGAGAATCCGGTAGGCCTTTTGTCCGGCGGACAAAGGCAGGCCCTGACACTGCTAATGGCAACGGTGGTAACGCCTAGGCTCCTCCTTCTGGATGAGCATACGGCGGCACTGGATCCCGGTACCGCAGAGAAGGTCCTGAAGCTGACCAGGGATATTGTGGCAGAACGGAAGATTACCTGCCTGATGGTAACACACAACATGCACCAGGCTCTGGAAATGGGAAACCGAACCCTTATGATGGACAGCGGACATATTGTGCTGGATGTACAGGGTGAGGAACGCGAGAATATGACAGTGGATACGCTGCTGAGGCGTTTTGCAGAGGGGGCAGGACAAAAGCTGGACAATGACAGGATTCTGTTGTCCAGGTGAAGGTTCGCACCTGATTTAGCCCCTGAAAAGGGAGGATGCCGGGGACCTTTCGGCACCCGGCATATTATGAAAAAGTTATTGGTTTGTCTGGCTTGCTTCTATGATGATTAGTATAGAGGGGAATCGTGTCTGAAAGATGGTAACCTCTTGAAGTTACATTGAATAAAAAATGAACAAACTATGAATGGGGATAGAAACGAGGGCAAAAAGGAACATCAAAAAGAGAGCCGGACAGACAGCGGAATCGAGAATACCGGCAGGCTGAAGCGTTTGTTTTTCCTGCTGTCGGGACATAGCACAGCCAAGGAGAGACCGGATGCTGCGGGGGGAATGCGCGAAAAAGAAGTGGATTCCTGCCGGGATGAGCTGGAGCAATGCGGGATTGCGGTCCGGAAGGCATATGCAGCGGATTCTGCGGAGCTGGAATGGTTGCTGGGACAGGAGATCTGGCGGCCGAAAGACTTCCGGGGGACGCTTTTTCTGACCGATGCCGGATGGATTCACAAAAGACTTCTGGAAACGGGATATTATTCAATCGGCTATCTTCATTCGGGAAATGAAACGGAATCCTTCGAAGGAGCGACCTTTATTGTGGCCCAGCCGGAGGAGATTGATCTGGATTCGTACGAGAAAATCTGGCAGAGGGCAGCGGGGCTTCCCTGGACCATTGCACGAACCGAAAGGCTCGTGCTGCGGGAGATGACCATGCAGGATCTGGATGACCTGTATGCTCTGTATGAGGATGAAACGGCGCAGCGTTACCTTGGCTTACTGTCGAAGGATCGCAGCAAAGAGGCACAGATGCTGGAAGCCTATATCCGGCGGATCTATCCCTTCTATGGATATGGGATGTGGGCGGTGTGCTGTAAAAAGACCGGAGAAATGATCGGACGAGCCGGTCTTTCACCTTGCCGGAAAGGGCAGGAGATGGCCGAACTGGGGTATCTGATCCGGAAGGATCTGCGAAACCGGGGGTTGGCAAAGGAGGCTGCAACGGCGGTGCTGTCCTTTGCACGGAAGGAACTGGGGATGGAGCGTGTGGCCTTATATACGGAGCGGTCCAATGCCGCCTCAAGGGCACTGGCAAAGAGCCTTGGGTTTTGGTGCATAGGAGCGGCGGAATCCGAACGGACACCGGGGGCGAAGCATCTGCACGAAAAGGATGCCATCGGAAAGAATACGATCGAAGAGGAAACCGTGAAAAAGGATATCATAGAGGAATGGAGGCTTGAGTGGAATGATTAACGAGCATTATCTGGAAATGCTGGGCAAAAAGTCAGTGATTCGCGAGCTGTCGGAATACGCAGCGCAAAGGGCACAGGAGATTGGCTATGAGAATGTGTTCGATTTTACGTTGGGAAATCCGTCCGTCCCTGCGCCGGAGAGCTTTACGGATGCAGCAATCCGGCTGCTGCAGACGATGGAACCGGTTAGGCTGCACGGATACAGCCCCAGTCTTGGCCTGCCAAAGGTCAAGGAAAGGCTGGCAGAATCCTTGAACCGCAGATTCGGAATGCAGTATGCGGCGGGGCATATCTTTCCGACCTCCGGCTGCGCAGGGGCTCTGGCCCATGCCATTCGAGTGGTAACCAAGCCGGGAGACCGGATTCTGGTGCAGGCGCCGTTTTTTCCGGAATATACGCCTTACATCAACGATTCCGGTGCCGGAATTGAGATCATTCCTGCCAGAGTAGAGGACTTTCAGATTAATTTTGAAGCATTGGAGGAGATGCTGCAGCCGGGCGTAGCAGCACTTTTGATCAATTCTCCGAACAATCCGACAGGAGTTGCCTACACAAAGGAAACTCTGGAACAGCTGGCAGCGCTGTTAACCAGAAAATCAGAGGAACTGGGGTACACAATTTTCCTTTTGTCGGATGAGCCGTATCGTGAGATCGCATTCGGCGGCCGTGAAATTCCGTATCCGGCAAAATTCTACGATCACACGCTGACCTGCTATTCCTTTTCCAAATCGCTTTCGATTCCGGGCGAGCGAATCGGATATGTTGCAGTGAATCCGGCCTGTGAGCATGCGGATGAGCTGGTGGCAATGTGCGGCCAGGTATCACGCGGCATCGGACACAATTGCCCTTCGTCATTAATCCAGCTGGCCATGGCAGAGGCTGTAGATGATACGGCAGATCTGTCTGTGTACGAGACGAACATGGAACTGTTGTATCAGTGCTTTCAGGAGCTGGGCTTCGAGGTACAAAAGCCGGACGGAACCTTCTATATTATGCCGAAGGCACTCGAAGAGGATGCAACAGCCTTCTGTAAAAAAGCACTGGCATACGATCTGGTCTTTGTTCCCTGCGAAACCTTCTGCGCACCGGGGTATTTCCGGGTGGCCTATTGCATTGAGACACAGAAGGTGGAAAGGGCAATCCCTGCGATCCGCAGGTTTGTCAGTGAAGTGTACCGCAGGTAAGTTGCTGCATTAGCATGAGGAGTTACTGTTCGCGGCAGGAGAGGCCGGCGCAGGGAACGCTTGCACCGGCTGTTAGCCGATAATACACAAGGAGTCGATGGATGATAGAGATTTTGAAGGCTGCGTTGTTCGGCCTGGTAGAGGGAATTACGGAGTGGCTGCCGATCAGCAGCACAGGACATATGATTCTGCTGAATGAGTTCATTCAGATGGACGTGTCGACAGAATTCTGGGATATGTTCCTGGTAGTGATTCAGTTCGGCGCAATTCTGGCGGTAATCCTGCTGTATTGGAACACGATCTGGCCGCTGGGATTGTACAAACACAGAAAGCGCACGCGCATTGTCTGGAAACAGGATACGCTGCAGCTGTGGCTAAAGACCATTGTTGCCTGCATTCCCGCGGCAATTGTCGGTGTTGCATTTGATGACTGGCTGGATGAGCATCTGTATAACTGGCTGGTGGTTTCAATCATGCTGATCCTGGTGGGTGTTGTTTTCCTTGTGGTGGAGCATTTCCAGAAGGACAAGGAGCCGGTGGTAACAGATCTGCGGGATCTGACGATGAAGGATGCTCTGCTCATCGGCATGTTCCAGCTGATTGCAGCTGTTTTTCCGGGAACTTCAAGGTCCGGAGCTACGATTGTAGGAGGCCTTGTCATTGGTGTATCCCGTACAGTGGCAGCGGAATTCACCTTTATTCTGGCAATTCCTGTCATGGCTGGAGCAAGCCTTCTGAAGATTCTAAAGTTCGGTCTGGCCTTTACGGCAACGGAGGCACTGATTCTCGGAGTCGGAATGCTGGTAGCTTTTGTGGTATCGGTTCTGGTGATTCGGTTCCTGATGGGCTACATTCGAAGGCACGATTTTAAACCCTTTGGCTGGTACCGCATCGTGTTGGGAGCGCTTGTCATCCTGTACTTTGGACTGGTACGCGGATGACAGTACAGACAGTCTGGCAGATAGAACTCGGAACGAGAATGCAATAGTCACAAATGAACAAAGAAAATGCTGAATTTTTGGCAAATTTGTTGACAGCAAGTTTTTCTTGTGATACCTTCAGTGACGGTTTAAACGCTTGATTTACAGGAGATATCGCCAATTTCTGGCCGCAGCGCACGGCGCAGGGTGAGAAAGGGACGATTGAAAGGAGATAAAATGAGCGTAGCAAAGAAGCCTGTGGCAACAGTGAAGGCAAGCTTCCATTCTAAGACAGCAGCTCCCGCAGAAAAGGCGGAGACGGTGACGACAGAAGATACAAAGAAGACAGCAGTAAAAGAGGAGAAAAAAGTGGAAAAGAAGGTAGAGAAGAAGACAGCATCTGCAAAGGCAGCAGCACCTGCAGCAAAGGCAGCAGAGAAGAAGGCAGAGCCCGCAAAGGCAGCAGCACCTGCAGCAAAGGTAGCAGAGAAGAAGGCAGAGCCCGCAAAGGCAGCAGCACCTGCAGCAAAGGCAGCAGAGAAGAAGGCAGAGCCTGCAAAGGCAGCAGCGCCTGTAGCAAAGGCAGCAGAGAAGAAAGCAGAGCCTGCTAAGAAGACAGCAGAGAAGAAGGCAGAGCCTGCTAAGAAGGCCGCTGCCAAGATTGAGGCAGAGGTTGTTCTGCAGTGGAAGGGCAACGATTATACCTATGACAGACTCCTGCAGTCCGCAAAGGATGTATGGCAGTATGATCAGGGCAAGAATGTTGCTGATATCAAGACCGCACAGATCTATGTAAAGCCTGAGAACAGCAAGGCATATGTTGTCATTAACGGCACAGACGAGCTGTCCTTCGACATCTGATTCAGATTCTGAGGGTAAGATCCCAAGGACATCGGATCACAGCGAATACGAAATGACCAGGGAGCATCCGGAAGATTACCGGATGCTCTTTTTGTTATATTCACGGTGTCGATCCTTTATTTTTTCTTTATTTTCTATCCGTTGACATTGCTGTAGGGGGGTGATAGATTATGTTCAGTAGTTGTTAGCACTCAGATGGGTTGAGTGCTAACAACTGAATAGGAGAGAGAATGGAACTGCAGGAACGTAAAATGAAAATATTGCAGGCCATTATCCGCAATTACCTGGAGACCGGAGAACCGGTTGGCAGTCGTACGATTTCCAAGTATACCGATCTGAATCTCAGCTCGGCAACCATCCGCAATGAGATGTCGGATCTGGAGGAAATGGGACTGATCATGCAGCCGCACACCTCGGCGGGACGAATTCCCACCGATCAGGGTTATCGGATTTATGTAGACGATATGCTCCGCGGTGAAAAGGAACGCCTGGATAACATGCAGAGTGTTCTGCTGGAAAAACAGGACCGGTTGGAGAACCTCCTCCAGGATGTGGCAAAGCTGCTGGCGACCAATACCAATTACGCCTCGATGATCTCGGCACCCACCATTCGCCGGAACAAGATCAAATTCGTGCAGCTGTCGCAGGTGGATGCCTCCACCATCCTGGCTGTCGTTGTGGTGGAAGGGAACATCGTTCGCAACACCATGATTCATGTTGAGGATGTGATGGATCAGAAAACCTTGTTCAAGCTGAACATGGTGCTGAACAATGCTTTGTGCGGGGTGCCGGTGGATGAAGTGAATCTCGGAATGATTGCTTCGCTCAAGAGTCAGGCGGGAGAGCATGATGAAATTGTTGAGAAGGTGATTGATGCGGCGGCCGAGGCAGTACAGCCGGAGCAGAATCCGCAGATCTATACCAGCGGAGCGACCAACATTCTGCGCTATCCGGAGCTGACCGGCGATGCGGCTCAGATGGGTGAGCTGATCAGTAATTTTGAGGAGAAGAAGGCACTCAGCAGCATCGTGCAGGAAACGCTCGAAGGGGAAGGCGGAACGGGTATTCAGGTCTACATCGGCAACGAAATGCCAATGAACGGAATGCAGAACTGCAGTGTTGTGACAGCTACCTACGAGCTGGGCGAAGGAATGAAGGGAACGGTGGGAGTCATCGGACCCAAACGAATGGATTATGACAAGGTCGTCGGAATTCTGAAGGATATTATGAATCAGCTGGATGCCTTGTATTAGGAAACGGAGGAAGAATTGATGGTGAACGAAGAGTACAAGAATTCGGATACCGGTCAGGAAACGCTGCAGGAAGAGCAAACCTCCTGCGAACAGGAGCAAAAGGGCTGCTGCGGAGCCTGCGGCTGTGAACAGGAACCGGGAACGGCTGCGCAGCAGACGGAGGATGAGAACGGCGAGACAGCACAGACCGAAGAGAATACCGAAGGCCAGGATGAGAAGAAGGGCTTTTTCTCACGCAGCAAGAAGGCGGACAAGGAAAAGGCGGAACTGAAGGAAAAAATTGAATCCCTGGAGGACCGTGTTCGCCGCCAGATGGCAGAGTTCGATAATTTCCGCAAGCGGACGGACAAGGAAAAAGATCAGATGTTCTCGATGGGGGAAAAGAGTGTAATCGAAAAGATCCTTCCCATTGTTGACAATTTTGAAAGAGGCTTTGATACCGTTGACGAGGCAGACAAAGAGGATGCCTTCGTATCCGGAATGGAAAAGATTTATACACAGCTGGTCAAACAGCTGGAATCCATGGGAGTTACACCGATTGAGGCAGTCGGAAAGGAATTCAATCCGGATCTTCACAACGCAGTGATGCAGGTGGAGAGCGATGAGTTCGAAAGCGGTATTGTAGCGCAGGAACTGCAAAAGGGATATATGTACCACGATCAGGTCATTCGTCACAGCATGGTCGCGGTTGCACAGTAATATAGGTGCCATTGGCACGGAAATGGAGTGTGGATTATGAGTAAGATCATTGGTATCGATTTGGGAACAACCAATAGCTGCGTAGCAGTTATGGAGGGCGGTCAGCCCACTGTCATCGCCAACAAGGAAGGCGCAAGAACAACTCCTTCTGTTGTAGCATTCACTAAGAACGGCGACAGACTCGTTGGTGAGCCGGCAAAGCGTCAGGCCGTTACCAACGCTGAGAACACCGTGGCTTCCATCAAGAGAGATATGGGAACCGACAACGGCCGTACCCTGAACGGCAAAAAGTACAGCCCGCAGCAGATTTCTGCAATGATTCTGCAGAAGCTCAAAGACGATGCTGAGAGCTATCTGGGTGAGAAGGTCACTGAGGCGGTAATCACGGTTCCTGCATATTTCAATGATGCTCAGCGTCAGGCTACCAAGGATGCCGGCAAGATTGCGGGCCTTGAGGTCAAGAGAATCATCAACGAGCCTACGGCTGCTGCACTGGCATATGGCCTGGACAACGAAAAAGAGCAGAAGATCATGGTATATGACCTTGGCGGCGGCACCTTCGATGTCTCCATCATCGAGATTGGCGACGGCGTTATCGAGGTTCTGTCCACGAATGGTGATACTCACCTTGGCGGTGATGACTTTGATAACTGCATCATGAACTGGATGGTCAGCGAGTTCAAGGCTAAGGAAGGCGTTGATCTGTCCGGCGACAAGATGGCAATGCAGAGATTGAAGGAGGCTGCAGAGAAGGCAAAAAAGGAACTGTCCTCTGCAACAACCACCAACATCAATCTGCCTTTCATTACTGCAACCGCAGAAGGCCCCAAGCATTTCGATATGGATCTCTCCCGTGCAAAGTTTGAGGAGCTGATTCATGATCTGGTCGAGAGAACAGCAATCCCGGTACAGAACGCAATGAAGGATGCAGGTCTTACCAATGCAGACCTTGGAAAGGTTCTGCTGGTAGGCGGCTCCACGAGAATCCCTTGCGTACAGGATAAGGTACAGCAGCTGACAGGTCATGAACCTTCCAAGAGCCTGAACCCGGATGAGTGCGTGGCAATCGGTGCCGGAATCCAGGGCGGCAAGCTCAGCGGCGATTCCGCTGCAGGGGATATCCTGCTGCTGGACGTTACGCCTCTGACATTGTCCATCGAGACCATGGGAGGTATTGCAACTCCTCTGATCGAGCGCAACACAACAATCCCGACCAAGAAGAGCCAGGTATTCTCTACAGCGGCAGATAACCAGACTGCAGTAGATATCAATGTCCTGCAGGGCGAGCGCAAATTTGCCAAGGACAACAAGTCCCTCGGCCAGTTCCGTCTGGATGGTATCCCGCCTGCAATGAGAGGCGTTCCGCAGATCGAGGTTACCTTCGATATCGATGCAAACGGTATCGTTACAGTAGCTGCCAAGGATCTGGGAACCGGCAAGGAACAGCACATCACCATCACCGGCGGCTCGAGCATGTCCGATGAGGAGATCGAGAAGGCAGTAAAGGATGCCAAGGAGTACGAGGCTCAGGACAAGAAGCGCAAGGAAGCCATTGATGCCAGAAATGATGCAGACTCTGCTGTCTTCCAGATCGAAAAGGCCCTGAAGGAGGCCGGCGATAAGGTAGATGCTTCCAACAAGGCAACTGTAGAGGCTGATCTTGCAGAGCTCAAGGGTGTTCTGGACCGCACAAAGGATCAGCCGGATATCAGTGATGCAGACGTTGATGCTCTGAAGTCCGGCAAGGAGAAGCTGATGAACGATTCTCAGCAGCTCTTTAATGCAATGTATCAGAACATGCAGCAGAATCAGGCGGGCCAGCAGGCAGGACCGGAGCAGGCAAACGGTCAGCAGACCGGCAGCCAGCAGGCAGGCGATGATGTAGTAGATGGCGATTACCGTGAAGTCTGATCCCGGCCAACCATGCAGCAGGCTTGCAATACAGCAGGCAATGAAATAAGATGATGTAGCCCGGGACGGGAAACTGTCCCGGGTTTACGTGTTTGTGTTTGGAGAAATTCTATGGCAGAACAAAAGAGAGATTACTATGAGGTTCTGGGCGTTGAGAAAAACGCCACAGAAGAGGAGATCAAAAAAGCATATCGTAAGATGGCTAAAAAGTATCACCCGGATGCCAATCCCAGCGAGGATGCTGCTGCCAAGTTCAAAGAGGCCTCCGAGGCCTATGCCGTGCTTAGCGATGCCCAGAAGCGCAAACAATACGACCAGTTCGGCCATGCTGCCTTTGACGGCACCGGCGGTTACGGCAGTGGCGGCTTTGACTTTAACGGAGCGGATTTTGGCGACATGTTCGGCGATATTTTCGGTGATATCTTTGGCGGCGGGAGGGCCAGATCCAATCCCAACGGACCGATGAAGGGTGCCAGCATCCGTACCAGTGTCCGCATCACGTTCATGGAGTCTGTGCAGGGGACAACCAAAACCCTGAGCCTGAATCTGAAGGACCCCTGCCCAACCTGCAATGGAACCGGAGCAAAGCCGGGAACCAGTCCAAAGATGTGCCCGAAGTGCGGCGGCAAGGGCCAGGTGGTTTATTCACAACAGTCGTTTTTCGGAACGGTCCGCAATGTGCAGACGTGTCCGGAATGCAGCGGCAGCGGTAAGATCATTGAGGAAAAGTGCACAACCTGTGGCGGCAGCGGCTATACCAGCAGCCGCAAGCAGATCGAGGTCGCCATCCCGGCCGGCATTCGCAGCGGCATGAGTGTGCGTATTTCGGAGAAGGGGGAACCAGGCATCAACGGCGGTCCCAGAGGTGATCTGATGGTAGAGGTTCTGGTGGAAGAGGACACCAGATTCTATCGTCAGGATTATGACCTGTATTCTACCGTTACGATTTCCTACGCAACCGCAGCCCTTGGCGGTTCCGTTGTCGTGGATACCGTCGACGGCAAGGTGGTCTATGATGTAAAGGAAGGAACACAGACCGGAACCAGAGTCCGTCTGAAGGGGAAAGGTGTTCCCAACCTGCAGAATAAGAACATTCGCGGTGACCAGTACATCACTCTGGTTGTGGAAACTCCGACCAAGCTCTCCAAGGAAGCCAAAGAGCTCCTTGAAAAGTTCGATCAGCTGACAGGGGACAGCCTTCATGCAGCAGACCGGGCCGGTGAGAACGGAGAAAAGCCCAAGGAAGGCAAGGGCAAACGCAAGAAATTCTGGCAGTAGACGAATCGGACCAAAACAGCAAGAACGGCTGTGATGCAGAGAATGATCACGGATCACGGCCGGCAGCAGGAGAAACACTATGAAATGGATGCGCTTTCGCGTGAGAACAACGGCGGCAGCCGAAGATATTCTGGTGGGCTCCATGCAGGACATCGGCCTGTATGGAGCGCAGATTGAGGACCATGTTCCGCTGACTGCAGCAGAAAAAGAGCAGATGTTCGTGGACATCCTGCCGGAGAGAGAAGAGGACGATGGAAGCGCAGTCCTTAGCTTCTTTGTGGAAGAGACAGAGGATGGACACCTTCTGATCGATGATAAGCAGAAAACTCCGGAGGAAATCAAGGCAGGAATCGAGGCCAAAATACAGGAGCTGCGCCAGTACTGCGATGTGATCGGTGACGGCACCGTGACCATTGAAGAAACAGAGGATATCGACTGGGTGAACAATTGGAAGCAGTTCTTCCACCAGTTCCGAATCGATGACATTCTGGTGATTCCGTCCTGGGAGGAGCCGCTTCCCGGCAATGAGAAGCCGTCCATGACCTTTCACATTGATCCGGGAACCGCCTTTGGAACCGGTGCCCACGAGACAACGCAGCTGTGCATCCGCGAAATCCGCAAATACCTGACAAAGGATACAACTCTTCTGGATGTGGGGACCGGGAGCGGCATCCTGTCGATTCTGTCTCTGATGCTGGGAGCAAAATATGCCGTAGGAACGGATCTGGATCCCTGTGCAGAGCCGGCCATTGCCGATAATCTTCGGGTGAACGGAGTGAATCCTTCTGACTTTAAGGTGATTCTGGGGAATCTTGTCAATGACAAAGCTGTTCAGGATGAGGTGGGGTATGGCTGCTATGATGTTGTTGTGGCCAATATTCTTCCGGACGTTCTGATCCCTCTGACACCTGCAGCAGCTGCAGCGGTAAAACCTGGCGGAGTGTATATCACCAGTGGTATTCTGGACGGAAAGGAAGAGTCTGTAGCGGCAGCAATGCGTGCGGCAGGACTAACGGTTGAGAACATCACAGCGCAGGGAGAATGGCGCTGCGTTACCGGTCGAAAGGCGGCGGAATAATGCTCCATATATTCGCTTCGGAAGAGGATGTACAAGGAGACCTTTTACGAATTACAGGTCCTGAGGTCAACCATATTCGAAATGTTATGAGACTGAAGCCCGGAGAGGAGATCAGTGTCAGCATGGGCGGAGACGGCAGAGAATATCGCTATGGGATCGAGTCCTTTGAAAGCGATGCGGTTCTGTGCCGCCTTCGTTTTGTCAAGGAAAAGGAAACAGAGCTGCCGGTCCGCGTGCTGCTGTTCCAGGGTTTGCCCAAGGCTGACAAAATGGAACTCATCGTACAGAAGGCGGTAGAGCTGGGAGCAGCCGAGGTGATTCCGGTCAGCATGGAGCGGTGCGTGGTAAAACTGGACGCGGCAAAGGCGGCTAAAAAAACGGCAAGGTGGCAGACCATTGCAGAGTCTGCGGCTTCGCAGTCAAAACGGGGCGTGATTCCTCAGGTTCTCTTGCCGATGACCATGAAGGAAGCCGTGCAGTATGCAAAGAATGAGACACAGATGCGGCTGATTCCGTATGAGCTTCAAAAAGATGACGGATCGACCAAGGCCTATCTGGAAGGAATTCAGCCCGGCCAGTCCGTCAGCATCTTTATCGGCCCGGAGGGCGGCTTTACTCCGGAGGAGATCGAAATGGCAAGGGAGGCTGGAATCCGGCCGATTTCTCTTGGCAATCGCATCCTTCGGACAGAAACCGCAGGACTTACGATGCTGTCCTGGCTGATTTATATTCTGGAGATTCGGTAACGAACTGCGGCTGCAAAAGGGGCAGGTCGTTTTTGGGATAGGAGCGGACGGAAAGTATATAAAACCGCAGGACCATAAGAGGCGCACAGATGAAAAGCGTAAAGGAAATTTATCTGGACAATTCAGCAACCACACGGGTTTTCCCGGAGGTGGCGCAGCTGATGAATACTATTTATCTGGAGGAATACGGGAATCCGTCCAGTATGCATCATAAGGGCGTGGAGGCCGAGAACAGGCTGCGCACAGCCAAACGACAGCTGGCGGATATCCTGAAGTGTGAGCCACAGAACCTTTATTTTACGTCCTGCGGAACAGAATCGGACAATCTGGCGCTGATCGGTGCGGCGAGAGCTAACCAAAGAGACGGTCGACACCTTATTACCACAGCGGTGGAGCATCCTGCCATACTGGAGACCATGCGGTATCTGGAATCAGAAGGGTTCGAGGTAACGTATCTGCCGGTGGATGCCAATGGAAGAGTGAATCCCGGGGATGTAGCAGCTGCAGTGCGCCCAGACACCATTCTGGTCTCAGTGATGCATACGAACAACGAGATCGGAGCGCTGGAGCCGGTCACCGAGATTGGACGGAGAATTAAGGAAATCAACCCCAAGACGCTGTTCCACGTAGATGCCGTGCAGGGCTTTGGCAAGGCACGGATTCATCCTAAAAAGCAGCACATTGATCTCTTGTCTGCCAGCGGCCATAAAATTCATGCACCAAAGGGGATCGGGTTCCTGTATGTGGGAGACAAGGTCAGAATTACGCCGATCATGTACGGCGGGGGGCAGCAAAAGGGAATGCGCAGCGGGACAGAGAATGTTGCGGGGATTGCCGGAATGGCACTTGCTGCGAGCATGCTGTATCAGAATCTCGAAGAGGAATTGGCCGGGCTGTATGGAATGAAACGGCATTTTCTGGAACGGGTTCGGCAGCTGGACGGGGTCCATGTCAACGGCATGAAGGGGCTTGACCTGGAGGAGACGGCACCCCATGTGCTCAGTCTGTCCTTTGAGGGCGTTCGTGCAGAGGTGTTGCTCCATGCACTGGAAGAAAAGGGAATTTACGTTTCGGCAGGAAGCGCCTGCGCCTCCAATCATCCCCATGTATCGGATACGCTGACGGCGATCGGACTCGAAAAGGAATATCTGGATTCTACATTGCGCTTTAGCTTGTCTGTGATGAACAGCACAGAGGATATGGATGCGGCAGCAGATGCACTGGAAGAGCTCCTTCCGTTTCTGCGAAAATATACCAGACATTGAATTTTAAATGACCAGCCATTCATTGGCAAATACTGTACCGGATGATCCGCAGCCTGCGGAAGGGAGAAATCAATGAACTATCATGCATTTTTGATCAAGTATGCCGAGATCGGCATTAAGGGGAAAAACCGCGGGATTTTCGAGGAGCAGCTGATCAACCAGATCCGGATCGCTCTGAAGCGCTGCGAAGGCAAATTCACAGTAGACCGTACGAGCGGTCGTATTTTTGTGAATTGCCCGGATGAGTACGATTATGATGAAGTGGTGGAGAATCTGGGCCATGTATTCGGCATTGTCGGAATCTGCCCGACCGTGATCATGCCGGTGGTGCCGGTTGAGGAGCTGCGCAAGGCTGCCGGTGATTTCTTTGGTATGGAGTATGAGGACAGGAATGTTACCTTCAAGGTGCACACAAGACGCCTTGCCAAGAGCTATCCGCTGGATTCTATGGAAATGAATGCAGAGATCGGAGAGGAGATTCTGACAAGATATCCGGAGACGAAGGTGGACGTGCATGATCCGCAGGTTCTTTTGAATGTGGAGATCCGCGAGAGAATCTACATCTATTCGCATATTCTGCCGGGACCGGGGGGACTCCCCATCGGCTGCAGCGGAAAAGGGATGCTGCTGTTGTCCGGGGGAATTGATTCGCCGGTGGCAGGATGGATGTGTGCAAAGCGCGGCCTGAAGCTGGATGCGACGTACTTTAATGCGCCGCCCTATACCAGTGAACGGGCGCTGCAGAAGGTTGTGGATCTGGCCTCGATCGTGGCAAGGTATACCGGACCGATTTACCTGCACAACATTAATTTCACAGAGATTCAGCTCTATATTTATGAAAAATGCCCTCACGATGAGCTGACAATCATCATGCGCAGATACATGATGAGAATTGCCGAAATCATCGCAAAGAGAACGGAGTGCGAGGCACTGATTACGGGAGAGAGTGTGGGACAGGTTGCGTCACAGACAACGAGGAGTCTGGGTGTCACCAATGCGGTCTGCACGCTGCCGGTATTCCGTCCGCTGATCGCCTTTGACAAAGAAGATATCATTACGATTTCCAAAAAAATCGACACCTATGACACCTCGATTCTGCCTTATGAGGATTGCTGCACCATCTTTGTGGCCAAGCATCCTGTGACAAAGCCTCATCTGGGGATCATCGAGCAGCACGAGCACAATCTGGATGAAAAGATTGAAGAGATGGTGCAGCGTGCGCTGGACACGGATGAAATCCTGGTGGTGAGTCAGGACGGTGTGCGCAGACTCAAGGAGCGCGAAGATCCGCTGCAGGCCGGGATGTGATACTCGAAAACGGCCGATGCCGTTTTCGCCTATCTTGGAGTGATTGCCGACGGTGTCGGCAATACACTCCGCACATCGGAGAAATCGCATGCGCGAATTTCTCCTCGTGGATACTCGAAAATGGCCGATGCCGAAAAGAAGAAAACAAAAAGGGCGGGGACCCTTTCGGGAACCCGCCCTTTCAAAATGTTCTGTGATGCGTGATCGCTGCAGCGCAGGCTCACTCAATGATGTAAGGCTTCAGAACTGTGAGAATCTGATCTACATTGTCCTCTGCATGGATGTTCAGATCGATTGGTTTGGACAGATCCAGAGAGAAAATACCCATGATGGATTTTGCATCAATGACGTAGCGCCCGGAAACGAGATCAAAGTCATAATCGAACTTTGTAATATCATTTACAAAGGACTTTACCTTGTCGATGGAATTCAGAGAAATCTTTACAGTCTTCATTTTAAGAGACCTCCTTTTTTATTGTGTCTTCAGCAGAAGAACCTTTGAAGCGCTGATCCGTCGCCTGTATTACTGTCTTTGAGTGAGACATTGGTGTAAAACAATGGAAGATCTGATCGAAAAGAAACCCTGCTGTAAGTGCGCATGATGTAAAAATGATCCTGCGTATCTGCTAGTACCTTCCCGTTTCAACACGAATCGGCCGTACTGCAGACACATTCGCAGTTGAAACAGCAGATGCTTTTATAGTAATAATCTGATGGATAAAAGTCAATCAGAACGAGGTTAAGAGATGGTGAAAAAAGCCGCGGTTCATAATCTGGGCTGCAAGGTTAACAGCTATGAGCTGGACGTGATGGTGCAGCAATTAAAAGAGGCCGGCTATGAAATGGTTTCCTTCGAAGAGCCGGCAGATATCTATCTGGTGAACACCTGCAGTGTGACCAATATTGCAGACAGAAAGAGCCGTCAGATGCTGCACCGGGCCAAACATACCAATCCGAATGCAGTGGTTGTTGCCGTTGGCTGCTACGTGGAAACGGACAGGGAAAAGCTCGAAGAGGATCCTCTTGTTGACCTTTGCATCGGCAACAACCGAAAAGGCAGCATCGGAGAAATTCTGCAGGACTATCTGGAAGGCCGTATGACGCAGGAGGAAACCAGGGCGAATCTCACGGATCATCCTGATTTTGAATCCATGCAGTTGAATGTTCCGGGAAGAACCAGAGCGGATATCAAGATTCAGGACGGGTGCAATCAGTTCTGTACCTACTGCATCATTCCCTATGCAAGAGGCAGAATCCGCTCGAGAGATCCGGAAGAGATCCTGGAGGAAATTCGGGGACTTGCCGCAGAAGGCGTCAAGGAAGTGGTCCTGACAGGAATTCATATCAGCTCCTACGGCAGGGAAAAGGGTCTGGAGCCGGGAAAGGAACTGCTCCGGCTCCTTACGAGGATTCAACTGCTGTCCGGAATCCGAAGGATCCGGCTGGGGTCTCTGGAGCCAAGGATTATTACCGAGGAATTTGCGGCAGGCATTAGCCGCCTCACGAAGGTGTGTCCGCATTTTCATCTGTCCCTGCAAAGCGGGTGTGACGCAACACTAAAACGCATGAACCGACATTATACCGCAGAGGAATACCGGCAGGGAGTCGACCTTCTGCGCAAATATTACGACCGCCCAGCCATCACAACCGATGTGATTGTGGGCTTCCCCGGAGAAACCAAAGAGGAATTCGAAATCACCAGGAGCTATCTGGAGACAGTTCGCTTTTATGAAATCCATGTGTTCAAATATTCCGTACGAAAAGGTACGGTGGCAGAGAAAATGCCGAACCAGTGCAGCGATCAGCAAAAGTCGATGCGCAGCGATGTATTGCTGGAGCTGACAAAAGATGATGCGAGACGCTATCGGGAGAGCTTTCTGGGAGAACAGGAAGAAATTCTTCTGGAGGAGGCGATTGTCATAGACGAAAGAGCCTATTACACCGGACATACGATGCGCTACGTGGAGGTACTGGTTCCGGCAGAAGGCCATAGGCCGGGCGAGCTTGTCAGAGGAACCATGCGGGAAATCACCGCAGACGGAAGGTATCTGCGCATGGAGGAGTAATCCGCTCACACAGCTGCCAAGGGGCATCCCCGCAGCGGACATCTCCGCAGGGACTCGCCTCTGGCAGCCGCGGGTGCAGTAATCCACATGCGCCTCTTAGCTTGTGCCGCCTGAATTGCGGTGTTGGCAGAATGACAGAAAAAGAGTATGATGTGAATACTAATGCACAGGGCCGAGCGGTTCGATTCCGGGAGGCTGCAAATGGTTTGCTGTTCATATGCCTGCCGGAAGACTGGAGACAGAATGTCTTGTCAGAACCACGCGGTGGGGGATCTGTGAATGGCAGAGCAGGACGAGATCGATATCGCAGAGCAGTCACCGCCTGCGATGCAGATACTGAATATGGAGATCAGAATGAAAAGATACAGCGAAGATGATTTGAGCAACACACAGTATTTCAAGGTGAGACCGGATCAGGAGAGCGGAACGCACAAGGTACTGTCGATTGTATACGAGGCATTGACCAAAAAGGGATATGACCCGGTGAACCAGATTGTCGGATATATTATGTCCGGCGATCCTACGTACATCACCAACTACATGGGGGCCAGAAGTCTGATCATGAAGGTAGAGCGTGATGAACTGGTAGAAGAGATCCTGGAGTCCTATATCGAGAACAATCACTGGAATGAGGAAGCGTAAGGCGGCCTGCGATGAGAGTGATGGGTCTTGATTATGGCTCTAAAACAGTAGGAGTTGCACTGTCTGACGAACTGATGATGACAGCACAGCCTAAGGAAACGATATGGCGTGACAGAGAAGGGAAGATTCGTAAAACCCTTGTCCGAATTGAGGAGCTGATCCTCGAGTACGACGTTGCGCTCATCGTTTTGGGGCTGCCGCTGAACATGGACGACAGCATAGGGGAGCGTGCCGAGGCGGCACTTGCGTTCAAAGACCGCCTGGAACGCCGTACCTCTGTGCCGGTAGTTATGTCCGATGAGAGGCTGACAACGGTGGAAGCGGATGAAATGCTCGCTAAAATGGAGATCCCGCCACAGCACCGCAAACAGTATCTTGATCAGATTGCGGCCAGTGTGATTCTTCAAGAATATATGGAGAACCATAGGAAAGAACTGGTACAAATTGGCGGAAAAAAAGAAACAGAATAAGAAAAAAGCAAAGGTAACCGGACCCAGACTGAAGATTATACCACTGGGAGGACTGGAGCAGATCGGAATGAATATTACTGCCTTCGAGTATGAAGACAGTATTATTGTGGTGGACTGCGGACTGGCATTTCCGGAGGATGACATGCTGGGAATCGACAGTGTCATTCCGGATGTATCCTATCTCGAGGAGAATATCGAGAAGGTGAAAGGCTTTGTCATTACCCACGGTCACGAGGACCACATCGGTGCGCTGCCTTATGTCTTAAAGAGAGTAAATGTTCCGGTATACGGAACCAGATTGACCATTGCCCTGATTGAGAACAAACTCACGGAGCACAAGATGATGGACACCACAAAGCGTGTCGTAGTTTCCTTTGGTCAGACGATCAATCTGGGGCGTTTTCGGGTAGAATTCATCAAGACGAACCACAGCATTGTGGATGCTGCTGCACTTGCCATTTCCTCTCCGGCCGGCGTTGTTGTACATACCGGAGATTTCAAGGTGGATTACACACCGGTATACGGGGATGCCATTGATCTACAGCGATTTGCAGAGCTGGGCAAGAACGGCGTTCTGGCGCTGATGTGCGATTCGACCAATGCAGAGCGGCCGGGTTACACCCAGTCCGAGAAGACGGTTGGTGTTACGATCGATCGTATTTTTGCAGAGCACAGGGATACCCGAATCATCGTGGCAACCTTCGCTTCGAATGTGGACCGCGTTCAGCAGATCATCAACTCCTCTCACAAATACGGACGAAAAGTTGCCGTGGAAGGCCGCAGCATGGTAAATATCATTGCTGCTGCCAGCGAGCTGGGATGCCTGAATATTCCCAAGAACACACTGATCGAAGAGGAGGAGCTCAAAAACTATCCTCCGGCCAAAACAACGATCATCACGACCGGGTCTCAGGGCGAGAGTATGGCTGCACTGACCAGAATGGCAGAAGATCAGCACCGCAAGGTCAAGGTGGGACCTGGAGATACGATTATCTTCTCGTCACATCCGATTCCTGGAAATGAGAAATCGGTCACGAATGTGATCAATAAGCTTCTGATGAAGGGGGCAGACGTTATTTTTCAGGATGTGCACGTATCCGGGCACCCGTGCCAGGAGGAGCTCAAGCTCATTTACTCGCTGGTTCAGCCGCAGTATGCGATTCCGGTGCATGGTGAATATCGGCACCTGATTGCACAGTCCAAGGTGGCGGCGTCATTGGGAATTGATAAGGACAATATTTTCATCCTTCATTCCGGCAATGTACTGGAACTGAATAAGGACGTTGCAGAGGTGACAGGATCGGTAGCTGTCGGAGCCATTCTGGTAGACGGCCTGGGCGTCGGTGATGTCGGCAACACGGTTTTGCGTGACAGACAGCATCTGGCGGAGGACGGAATTGTTATCGTAACGTTTGCAATTGAGCGTGGGACCGATTATCTGGCGGCAGGTCCGGAGATCGAAAGCCGCGGCTTTGTCTATATGAAGGAAGCCGACTCCTTGATGAAGGAGGCCATTGAAGTGGCAGAGCATGCACTGGGAGATTGCCTGGATCAGGGTAACTGCGATGCGGCGAGATTGAAAACCAGCGTGCGCTCCTCGCTGAGCGATTTCTTCTGGAAGAAAACAAAACGCCGTCCCATGATCCTGCCAATGCTGATGGAAATCTGAGAAAATGAATCGAACGAGAGTGGACAACAGAAGATATTCCGGTGGCGGAAGAGACGTCAGACAGGTGTACAGCAGCACCTTCCCGGAACAAACCCGGAGAAATGGCCAGGAGACCATCGACTGGATTGGGGATATTATAAAGATCGTCTTAATCGTCGTTGTGGTCATGTTCTGCATCTCTATGTCGAGCAGAGCGTATGAGATCGGCTACAGCATCTTCTATGAGAAGGCAGTGGATACGAGCGGTAGCGGTCAGAAGATCGAGGTTACGGTTACCTCGGATATGTCGGTGAAGCAGATCGGTGATATGCTGCAGGCATCGGGACTGATCAGTGAGGATGGAGAGATTTTCCAGTATCAGGAGCGGTTTTCCTCCTATCACGGCAAGATCCAACCGGGGACCTATACGCTTTCCACTGAAATGAAACCGAGTGAAATCATTAAGGCAATGGCTGAGGGGCAAGATACGGATGCGGCAAATTGATACCGAAACAGAAGAACGGATCCTGACCTTTATGGAGTCTTTGTCGGCTCAGAATACAGAATTTCTAAATGAAATGGAAAAAGAGGCGCTGCGTGCTGCGATTCCGATTATTCGGACGCAGACGCAGAGCCTCCTTCGTTTTCTGCTGGAAATGAAAAAGCCGATGCGGATTCTGGAGGTTGGAACAGCAACAGGGTTTTCGGCCTGCGTGATGCTGCAGTATGCGCCCAAAGGAGCGGAGCTGACCACGATCGAACGGGATCCGGAGCGAATTGCAAAGGCAAAAGAAAATTTTGCGAGAATTCAGAGTGAAAACGGCTGGAATCCGCCGCGCAGCAGTGAGAAAATTCACCTTCTGGAGGGCGATGCAGCCGAGATTTTAAAGGACCTGGACGGCAGCTATGATTTTATTTTCATGGATGCCGCAAAGGGGCAGTATATTCACTTCCTGCCGGAGGTTTTGCGGCTGATGAAAAAAGGAAGTCTTCTCGTCTCGGACAATGTCTTTAAGGATGGAGAGGTTCTGGAATCAAGGTATGCTGTAAGGCGAAGAGACCGCACCATTCACAAACGAATGCGGGAATATCTGCTGGCGTTGTCGGAAAATCCGGAACTGACCACGATGCTCCTGCAGGAGGGAGACGGCGCAGCACTCAGTATTAAGAAGTAGGATGATCCTTTGGAAAACATGAGCGCGGCCGGTGCTAAACAGATACAAATCAGGAAAGAACAAACAGCATGAATAATACAATGACAAAAAAGCCGGAGCTTTTGTGTCCTGCAAAGGACCTGGAGGTGCTGAAAACGGCAGTAAACTTTGGCGCAGATGCGGTTTACATCGGCGGAGAGGCCTATGGACTGCGTGCCAAGGCAAGGAACTTTAACAGAGAAGAAATGGCACAGGGGATCTCATATGCTCATGCGCACGGCGCAAGAGTCCATGTGACGGCCAATATTCTGGCGCATAATGCAGACCTTGCAGGAGCTGCAGCATATTTTCGGGAGCTGGAGGAGCTGCGGCCGGATGCGGTACTGGTGGCGGACCCCGGCATGTTCGATCTTGCAAGAGAGAACTGCCCGGATGTGGAGATTCACATTTCCACGCAGGCGAATAACACAAATGCCGGAACCTTCCGCTTCTGGCATCGAATGGGTGCAAAGCGCGTTGTTTGTGCAAGGGAACTGAGCCTTGCGGAGATTCGGGCGATTCGGGAAGAGATTCCGGAGGACCTGGAGGTAGAAGCCTTCGTGCACGGTGCGATGTGTATTTCCTATTCGGGAAGGTGCCTTTTGTCCAATTATTTTACAGGACGCGATGCCAATCGCGGTGCCTGCACACATCCCTGCCGCTGGAAATATGCAGTGATGGAAGAGTCGAGGCCGGGAGAGTATCTGCCGGTGGAGGAAAATGAGCGGGGGACGTTTATTTTTAACTCGAGAGATCTGTGCATGATTGAGCATGTTCCGGATCTGTGCCGGGCGGGAATCAGCTCACTGAAAATAGAAGGCAGAATGAAAACGGCACTCTATGTGGCAACGGTGGCCAGAACCTATCGGAAGGCCATTGATGATTTCTATGAGAGTGAGGACAAGTATCTCGCGAATATGGAATGGTACCGGGAGGAAATCCGCAAATGCACCTATCGGCGCTTCACGACCGGCTTCTATTACGGGAGACCGGATGCGGATTCGATGGTCTACGACAGCAATACCTATGTGAATGAGTCCATCTGGCTGGGTATTGTGGAGGAGATCAGAGGCGGCCGGGCCCGCTTTACACAGCGCAACAAGTTCTGTGTGGGTGACACCATCGAGATCATGAAGCCGGACGGCCGGGATATTCCGGCAAAGGTACTGGAACTGGTGACAGAGGAGGGAGAGCAGGTGGAGAGTGCACCGCACCCGCAGCAGGTCCTGTATGCGAGATTGTCTGCGGACGCACAGGAAGGAGATATTCTTCGTATAGACGGAAACCGATGAAACAGGTAAGATGTGCGTGGAGATCAGAACGTGGGTCGCACATCAGCAGTCGCGATCATAGGATCAGGAACCGAGATGGGTTTTTTGATTCATCGAGGCGGCGCAGGAAGCTGCGGCGGAATGTACACACGGCGGGACAGAATGAGGATGCAGAGCAAATGGGCGCGGAACCATGGCATTTGAAAGCTGACTGCTGATCGTATGCTACAGAAGAGGAGAGAGAATATGGAAACGGTGAGAACCAGACTGGAGGAGCTGTACGGTAAGAATGTCTTTACCATCAGCAAGATGCGGGAGTGCCTCCCTAAGAGCGTCTTTAAGAACGTAAAGAATGTCATGGACAACGGCGGCGATCTCTCGAGACAGGATGCGGACGTTGTGGCAAAGGCCATGAAGGACTGGGCCATGGAGAACGGTGCAACCCACTATACCCATTGGTTTCAGCCTCTGACGGGAATCACCGCGGAAAAACACGATTCCTTCATTTCCAATCCGGATGAAGAGGGACGTATGGTGACGGCCTTCTCCGGCAAGGATCTGATTAAGGGCGAGCCGGATGCTTCCTCGTTCCCTTCCGGAGGACTGCGTTCTACCTTTGAGGCAAGAGGCTATACCGCATGGGATGTAACAAGCCCTGCCTTTTTGAAGGAGTCCGGAACCGGAATCACACTGTGCATTCCTACGGTGTTCTGCTCCTATACCGGAGAGGCTCTGGATAAGAAGACTCCCCTCCTTCGCTCCATGGAGGCAATCAATACGCAGGCCCTGCGCATCGTGCGTTTGTTCGGAGATACAACCGCAACGAGAGTGACCGCATCCACCGGCGCAGAACAGGAATATTTCCTGGTGGATAAGGGCAAATATCTTCAGAGACCGGATCTGATCTTTACCGGCAGGACGTTGTTCGGCGCTCCGGCCCCGAAGGGCCAGGAGATGGAGGACCATTATTTTGGCGTCATCCGTGAGCGCGTCGGCGAGTATATGAAGGATCTGAACGAGGAGCTGTGGAAGCTCGGCGTTCCGGCTAAGACGCAGCACAATGAGGTCGCACCGGGTCAGCACGAGCTGGCACCGATTTATGAGACAGCAAATCTTGCTGCGGACCACAACCAGCTGGTCATGGAGGCCATGAAGCGCGTGGCGGATCATCACGGCCTTCGCTGCCTTCTGCACGAGAAGCCCTTTGACGGTGTGAACGGCTCCGGCAAGCACAACAACTGGTCTTTGACGACAGATACCGGTGTCAACCTGATCGATCCCGGAGATTCTCCGGAACGCAATATCCGGTTCCTTCTGGTGCTGTCCTGTATTCTGAAGGCAGTGGATGTTCATGCAGATCTCCTTCGCCAGAGTGCTTCGGATGTTGGCAATGATCTTCGCCTTGGCGCAAATGAGGCTCCGCCGGCCGTTGTTTCGGTCTTTTTAGGGCGTCAGCTGGAGGATGTGGTGCGTCAGCTGGTGGAGACGGGAACCGCACAGAATCATATTGAAGGCGGCGTTCTGCGGACCGGAGTATCCACACTTCCGGATATTGCCAAGGATGCAACAGACCGGAACCGCACCTCACCGTTTGCCTTTACCGGCAACAAATTCGAGTTCCGTATGGTGGGCTCTGCCGATTCCGTGGCAGGCTCCACAACCATCCTGAATACCATTGCGGCAGAAGCCTTCTGCGAGGCAGCGGATCTTCTGGAAAAGGCCGACAATTTTGACCTGGCAGTCCATGATTTGATTAAGACCAACCTGACCGAGCATCAGAGAATTGTCTTTGACGGAGACGGCTATTCCGATGCGTGGATCGAGGAGGCAGCAAGGCGCGGATTGCCGAACATCCCCAGCATGATCGAGGCAGCCGATGTTCTGACGACCGACAAGGCGGTAGAGCTGTTCGGGCGGTTCCGTATTTTTACCAAAACGGAGCTGGAGTCCCGTAAGGAAATTACCTACGAGACCTATGCTAAGACCATCAATATCGAGGCACTGGCGATGATCGATATGGCAGAGCGCCAGATCATTCCTGCCTGCATGAAATACGAAAAGGAGCTGGCAACCACGATCCTTGCTGTACAGCAGGTTGGCGTAACCTTCCACGCCGAAAAGGACAAGCTGCAGAAGATTGCAGACGAAATTGAGAAGGCACAGGAGGCGCTGGATCATTTGAAAGCCATCGAGGATCAGGCGGTATCGATGACCGATGGCAAGGAGAAGGCCTTCTGCTACAAGGATCAGGTAAAGCCTGCCATGGAAGCGCTTCGCCGTCCGTGCGACGCACTGGAGCTGTTGGTGGATAAAAAGACCTGGCCCTTCCCGACCTACGGGGATTTGATGTTCGAAGTATAAGGGAGAAAACAAACATGCGCATCATCGTTGTGGGCTGCGGCAAGGTTGGACAGACCATTGTAAAGTACCTTTCGCAGGAAGCACATGATATTTCGGTTATTGATATGGATCCGGCTGTTGCAGAGGATGTATCCGGGCAGTTCGATGTGCTCGGAGTTGCAGGAAACGGCGCCAGCTATTCTGTGCTTCAGGAGGCTGGCGTCGAGGATGCGGACCTTTTGATTGCAGCAACCGATTCGGATGAACAAAATCTTTTGTGCTGTCTTTTTGCCAGGAAGGTCGGACATTGCAATACCATTGCACGCGTTCGAAATCCGGTGTACAGCCAGGAAATCGGCTATATCAAAGAGGAACTGGGGCTGTCTATGACGGTAAATCCGGAATACGCTGCTGCGGAGGAGATCGCGAGGATTCTACGTTTTCCTTCTGCCATCAAGATCGAAACCTTCGCAGGCGGTCGTGCAGAGCTGCTGCAGTTCGTGATTCCTTCCGGTTCCCTTCTGGACGGAACGGCGCTTTTAGACCTTCCGTCTAAACTGGGCGGACGAATTCTGATCGGCGCGGTAGAGCGCGGAACCGAGGCGGTGATTCCGGGAGGCACCTTTGTTCTGCAGGCGGGTGATACGGTCAGCATGGTTTCTGCACCCAGCGATGCCAAAAAATTCTTTGCAAAGCTCGGGGTCGACATTCACCGCGTAGGAAATGCAATGATCGTCGGCGGCGGGAAGATCGCCTTTTATCTTTCCAGAATGCTGCTCAATTCCGGCATTCGCGTCAAGATTGTGGAAAACGACAAGGCCCGCTGTGAGGAGCTTGCGGATGCGCTGCCTGGGGCCCTGATCATCCGGGGCGACGGCTCGGATCAGGAGGTTCTGCGTGAGGAGGGGATTGAAACCTGCGAAGCCTTTGTATCGCTGACCGGCATCGATGAGCAGAATATCTTTATGTCATTGTTTGCCAAGCAGGTGAATCCGAAGGCCAAGATCGTGACCAAGACAAACCGGATCAATATGGACTACATTCTGGACAAGCTGGAGCTGGACAGCCAGATTCATCCCAAGGATGTGACGGCGGATATGATTGTCAGCTACGTGCGGGGAATGCAGAATTCCATCGGCAGCAACGTGGAAACGATGTACAACGTGATTGAGGACAAGGTGGAGGCACTGGAGTTTTTGATTCGCGAAAAGTCTCCGGTGGTCGGGATTCCGCTTGCACAGCTGTCCATCAAAAAAAACGTGCTGGTTGCCAGTGTAATCCGCCAGGGCAGGATTGTGATGCCCAGCGGCTCCACAACCATCGAAGTGGGGGACAGTGTGGTCATCTTTACGACCAGTAGGGGCTTTGGCGACATTACGGATATTCTCGAGGTGAAATAAGGTGCGGTATTCCATCGTTCGATATGTGCAGGGCCAGATCCTTAAGATCGAAGGGGCCTTGCTGATTCTGCCGGCACTCACAGGCCTCCTGTACCGTGAGGACGCTGCAAAGGCTTATTTTCTGATGGCGGCGGTTTGCCTTGTGCTGGGCGTCTTGCTGACGCTGCATAAGCCGGCCAAGATCGTTTTGTATGCAAGAGAGGGAATGGTCAGTGTCGGCCTTGCCTGGCTGGTATTGTCTGTGTTTGGGGCGGTGCCGTTTGTTCTGTGCGGGGATATCCCGTCCTATCCGGATGCACTGTTCGAAATCATATCGGGATTTACCACAACGGGAGCCAGTATTCTGGCGAATGTGGAAGCGATCTCGCATGCAAGCCTTTTGTGGAGGAGTCTCTCTCACTGGGTGGGAGGCATGGGTGTCATTGTCTTCATGCTGGCTATTATTCCGATGGCAAGCGGCTACAATATGCAGCTGATGAAGGCGGAGAGCCCGGGACCCTCGGTTGGCAAGCTGGTGCCCCGCGTGAAGGAGAGCGCAAAGATCCTGTACCTGATTTACCTGGGAATGACAGCAATTCAGCTGGTACTGTTGCTCGCTGCCAGAATGCCGTGGTTTGATGCAGTCTGTATGACCTTCGGAACAGCAGGAACGGGCGGCTTTGGCATCCTTGTGGACAGCTGCGGCAGCTATACGGCGCTGCAGCGCAATATCATCACGGTGTTCATGCTGGCATTCGGTGTGAATTTTAATGCGTATTTTTACCTTCTGGGGAGGGATTTTAAACAGATCCTGAAAATGGAGGAGGTTCGCTGGTATCTCATCATTGTGGCGGTATCGACAGCTCTGATTACAATCAATATCTCCGGAATGTTCTCGTCCTGGACAGAGAGCCTGCACCATGCGGCGTTTCAGGTGGCATCCATCATCACGACAACTGGGTACAGCTCGGTGGATTTTGACCTGTGGCCGATGTTCAGCAAGATGATCCTGGTGGGACTGATGTTCTGCGGTGCCTGCGCAGGTTCGACGGGCGGCGGCATTAAGGTGTCCAGAATCCTGATCCTGGCGAAGGCAGTGCGCGTGGAGATTCAGCATTACATCCATCCGCGTGCGGTCACCGGCATGAAGGTGGACGGAAAGGCGCTGGACAAGTCGATCCTGCGAGCTGTGCTGGTATACCTTGCGGCGTATGTTTTTCTGTTCGGAGCGTCGGTCTTGATCCTGGCTCTGGACCCTGCACAGTCCTTTACAACGGACTTTACGGCGGTTGCGGCAACGATCAACAACATCGGACCCGGACTGGACGCAGTGGGGCCTGCCCTTAGCTTTGGCGGCCTGAGCGTGCTGTCTAAATTTGTTCTGATGTTCGACATGCTGGCCGGGCGTCTGGAGCTGTTCCCGATGCTGGTTCTGTTCCTTCCGTCCATCTGGAAAAGAAATTCATAAAAAACACTTGCATTCATCCGTTTCGTCTGCTATGATAACTAACCGTAGCAACTGAAACGGATGAACTGATTTGAAACAGACAGGTTCCTGAATGTTGTTACAGAAATGAATATTGGGCTATAGCCAAGCGGTAAGGCAACGGACTCTGACTCCGTCATTTCGTAGGTTCGAATCCTACTAGCCCAGCGATTTAGGATCGGCTTTCATCAGAACATGATGGAAGCCGTTTTTTTTTGTGTTGTTGGTCGTTGAGCACAGGATGGTTGTTGAGCACAGGGAGATCGTTCAGCGCAGGATGGCTTCAATACGAATGACCCGTTCACATACCCCACCGGATTACGACAAAATACTAAAACGTTTTCGGAATTTCGCGGTAAAACGTGGCGAAAAACAGGACAGAATCCACAAAAAAAAACGAAAAACGGTGATTTTATGTAAAATATGATGACAAACATGGAGAATGCTGTTATTATATGGACATGTGATCAACGAAAATAACGAAAACGATTACGAAAAACAAAAAATGACGGCATTTTTAGTACGAAAACTTCGCGGGGGCGGAGGGATGCCGCGGCAAAACAAGGAGGGGCTAACATGAAGAGTTTCTTAAAGAACACATGGAAGCACAGGGCACACGTCGTGATGGCCTTGCCGGCGTTCCTGATCCTGCTGTTCTTCAGCTACATTCCGATGGCCGGCCTGGTAATGGCTTTTAAAAAATTTGATTATACTCTCGGAATCTGGCAGAGCCCGTGGAACGGACTGGAGAATTTTAAATTCCTGTTGGCATCCAAGGACACCTTCGTGTCAATGACACGCAACACATTACTCTACTATGTTGTGTTCACTGCATTGGGAACGTTCCTGAACGTTGTTCTGGCAATTGCGATTGATCAGTTTATGTTCAAGCGGGTTGCAAAGACCATGCAGACACTCATGATCATTCCGGTATTTATTTCTTATGCAGCAGTACAGTTTATCGTGTATGCCTTCATCAGCACCGACACCGGTATTCTGAACCATGCACTTGGAATGAACATCCGATTCTATTCTACGGCATCCTGGTGGCCACTGATTCTGACGATCGTGAAGATCTGGAACAGCGTAGGTTACGGATCGGTACTGTACATGTCGGTTCTGGCCGGCATTGACACCGAGCTTTACGAGGCAGCAGAAATCGATGGCGCCAATAAGTGGCAGAGAATCTGGCACATTACACTGCCGGCTCTGATCCCGATGATCACCGTTATGCTCCTGTTGTCAGTCGGCAGCATCATGAAGTCCGATACCGGCTTGTTCTATCAGGTAACGAGGAACAGCGGCGTGCTCTACTCTACAACGCAGGTTATTGATTCTTATGTATTGAATGCAATCTTCAAGAATTCGAATTTCGGCTTTACGGCAGCAACGAGCTTCTTCCAGTCTGTGATCGGTTTGTTCATGATGCTGTTTGCAAATGGCATGGTCCGGAAGTTTGCACCTGACAACGCACTGTTCTAAAGGGGAGGTTCGAAATGAGCAAGAAGATAAAAAATGCTGATTTGGCACCGTCCAGAAGAGAGAAAAAGGGAATTGGCCAGTACATCCTGGGCTTCTTCCTTCTGGTATATACACTGTTTTGCTTCCTCCCGGTTCTGCTGGTTTTCATTGCGGCGTTTACCGATGAGAAGGCAATCCTGCAGAATGGCTTCAGCTACTTCCCGGAGAAATGGTCACTGGAAGGTATGGCTTCTGTTCTGAAGTACGGAGATCAGCTCCTGACATCCTATGCGGTCACCATTTTCATTACGGTCTTTGGTACGCTGCTGGGTCTGCTGGTTATGAGTATGTTCGCATACTCTATCAGCCGGAGAGATTTTAAACTGTCTAAATTTTTGTCGGCATTCATATTGATTCCGATGTTGTTCAATGGAGGACAGCTGTCGAGTTACGTCATCTTCACCAGCTACTACCATATGAAGGACAGCATCTGGCTTTTGATTCTGCCACTGACGGTTACAACAATGAATGTCATCATTCTGCGAACCTATATCAGCAACAGCATTCCGAACGAGCTGATGGAGGCTGCAAAGATTGACGGAGCCGGCGAGTACAGAACCTTCTTCCAGATCACGCTTCCGCTCCTCAAGCCATCGATGGCGGCTGTCGGATTCATGATGGCTACGGCATACTGGAATGACTGGCAGAACGCACTGTTGTATATCACCTCGGACAGCAAGAAGCCGCTGCAGCTGCTGCTGGTTAGTATCCAGAAGAGCATCGAGTTCCTGCTGAACAACACCAACGTTCCGGCAGAGGCGAGAGCAGCAATGGGCGGAACCATTCCGCAGTACTCTTCGACGATGGCTACGGTACTGGTTGTCATCGGACCGATCATGGTCGTGTATCCGTTCTTCCAGAAGTATTTCGTCAAAGGTCTGACGGTTGGCTCGGTAAAGGGCTGAGAATTCAGGATGTGTCTGCCTTGCGGGCATCCGTGGCTGTCATTACCGGGAATCGGCAGGAAACAGACATTAGAAAACGGTATTTCGGGCGATGCCAATTCCGGTGTCACCTAAGAGATATAATATGCGGCCAACCGAAGAGCGGAGGACCTTTTGGGGGAGCATTCGGAGGCTGCACAAAGCAAATGGAGGGAAAACCACATGAAAAAGAAACTCTTATCGACGTTGCTGGCTGCTGCAATGGTAGTTGGCGTACTGAGTGGCTGCGGAAGCTCATCGAGCGGCTCTTCCGACAGCGCTGCAGCAGATTCTTCTGCTGCAGAGACAACCGATACTGCAGAGGCAACCGATACTGCAGCGGCTGACGGAAAGGTAAACATTAACGTTTACAGAGCAACCTACAACATCGGCACACCGGATGGTGACCAGGTAAAGAAGGTTCAGGACGCAATCAACGATTACATCGGAGATAAGATCAACGTTCAGATTACGCTGACAGATATTCCCTCCGGTGAGTACACCGATAAGGCAAACCTGGCACTGGCTAACAACGAGATCAACCTGCTCTGGACTGCTAGCTGGCAGGGCACCATCGGAACCAACGATCTGTACAAGGCAAACGGTGCTTATGATATTACCGATCTTCTTCCGGGAACTACCCTGTACGAGTCCATGCCGGAGTCCATCTGGGCAGCATCCCGTTATGACGGCAAGGATCTGTTCATCCCGGTTTACAAAGAGTCCTATGAAGGCTATGATCTGAAATTCCCGGCAGCATATGCTGAGGAGTTTGGTCTGGACACTTCCTCCATTAAGGAGCTGAAGGATCTGGAGCCTTATCTGGAGTGGTGCAAGACCGAGAAGGGCCTGAAGTATCCTTACCTTGCAGGAAAGACTGCAATGTTCTTCCGTTACTACATTGACAAGTATGATTTCTTTGACGGAGCAAACTCTCTGTTCGCAGTAGATCGTGCAACCGATGAAGTTATCAATCCTACACTGACTGATGATTACCTTGACTTCTGCACACTGATGTGTGAGTGGGGCGAGAAGGGCTACATCTCTGAGGATGAGGTTACCAAGACCACTTCCGACAGTGAGGCTCAGACACAGAACTGGGGCTTCAACTGGTGGACCTGCGTTCCGCTGGATGAGTCCAACTCCGAGACACGTGACGGCCAGGATGAGACCTTTGTAGAAGGCTTCACCGGCAAATATACACACTCTACAACAACCCTTGGCTCCTGCTTTGCAATCACTGCTAACTCCACCGAGGAAGAGGCAAAGGCCTGCATCGATTTCCTTGGCCTGCTGTATACCGATACTACGGTAGCTGATCTGTACACCTATGGTATCGAGGGCGAGGATTACGAGCTCGACGCTGACGGCAAGGTTGTATCCAACAATGAGAAGTATGCTCACTCCGCATGGGAGTCCACTTCTGTTGTTCCGCTGACTCTGACAGCTGGCGAGGATGACAACAAGGTTGAGGTTTACCAGGAGATGAACGAGTCTGCTGATGCTTCCTGCGCAGCTGGTTTCCGTTTCAACATCACTCCTGTAGAGGCACAGTACAGCGCTTGCACGAACATCTTTGATCAGTATGGCTTCGTTCTGGAGCTGGGCGGCTATCCGTCTGCTGATGTTGCAGCTACCATCGAAGAGTACAACAAGGCTCTGGATGAGGCTGGTTACCAGGATGTTCTGGCTGAGTTCCAGAAACAGTACGATGATTGGAAGGCTTCCAAGTAATCACTTACTGAGAATAAGCGACAATAAGCAATAATGATTCGCCTGAAAGGGCATAGATACGGGAGGCGCTGCCAGGCAGCGCCTCCCGTATTGCGTACAGGGTTCTGCTGTTTGCAAAGCTGCGGGTGATGAGATACTGTATTTGTATCTGTTTAGCACCTGGCGATTTCAACATGAATCGGCCGCCTCGCGGACAGATTCAGGATTAAAACCCTCAGGTGGCCAAGGCCAAACAGGAGAAGTCAGTGCAGCTGCCTTCGAGTGTCGGCCTCATGGCCGGTCGCATCGATATTTTCTCAAATGCAAGGGGAAACTGAAAATGAAAGAACAAATGCTGTCAAAGGGGTGGTCACTGACCATTCCGAAGGAAAATGTCTATCACATTGCTCCGGATCCGATTCCGGTCACCATTCCGGGAAGCGTATACTCCTGTCTTCTCGAAAATGACCTTATGCCGGATCCGTATTGGAGAGACAATGAGCTGGACGCCTTAAAGCTCATGGAAAATGATTTTATTTTCACGGAACGGTTCTCTGTGGAAAACGGACTGATGGACAGCGATCAGGTTATTCTGCGCTTTGACGGAATTGATACCGTTGCAGATATCGAGCTGAACGGACAGCTACTGGGGCATGCAGAGAACATGCATCGCAGCTATGAATATGAGGTCAAGGGTATCCTGACGGAGGGAGAGAATGAACTGAAGGTGACATTCTATTCACCGACGAAGTTTATCGCTGCCTCGCATGAGCGCATCGGGAACATGGAGAGCACCGACGCCATGCCGGGCTATCCGCAGCTGCGCAAAGCGCATTGTATGTTCGGCTGGGACTGGGGTCCGAGACTTCCTGATGCAGGCTTTTATCGACCGGTTCGTCTGCTGGGTGTCAACAAGGCAAGGTTCACCGATGATGTCCGCATCCTGCAGGAGCATCATATTGCCGGGAAGGATGTACACGGGAACCGCGTCGAGAGCGTTCAGCTGACCTATACAGCGGAGCTCGCCTATACAGATCCGGAGGAGAAGGCAAGACAGCTGGCGCTTGCAGAGTCTGCAAACGGTGCAGGACCTGCCGGTGTTCACGTGACAGCGGAGCTGACAGACCTGGAAGGAAACGTCGTTTGTTTTTCCGAGGCGGCGGAGAGTACCGGCAAAGTGGAAAATGAGACTGGGGGCCTTCATACGGAGGTTCTTCAGAATATTCTGGGAAAAGCACGGAAAAAAGGCGCTGCGACCGGCGAGGTTACCCTGAAAAATCCGCAGCTGTGGTGGCCGAATGGCTATGGAGAACAGCCGCTTTATACTGTGACACTGCACCTTGTGGATGACGCAACAGGAGAAGAGCTGGATTCCTGTATAAAGAGAATCGGCCTTCGAACGGCAGAGGTGGATGTGTCCCCTTTCCCGGAGGAAGAGAAGGATCCGCACATTGGACCGCAGATTCGCAAGGACCGGAAGGAAGGACGGCATTTTAATTTTGTGGTGAACGGTCTGCCAATCTTTGCCATGGGCGGCGATTACATTCCGGAGGACAACATTCTGCAGAGAGTAACCCGGGAGCGCACGGAGATTCTGCTGAGGGATGCAGCCGAGGCTCATTACAATTCCATCCGCATCTGGGGCGGCGGCTATTATCTGGATGATTTCTTTTACGATCTGTGCGACGAGTATGGACTCCTTGTATGGCAGGATTTCATGTTCGCCTGCGCGAGCTACGAGCTGGAGGATGCCTTTGAGGAGAACCTGAAGGCTGAGTTTACAGAAGTGGTTCGAAGGCTCCGTCATCATGCCTGCCTGGGAATCTGGTGCGGCAACAATGAGATGGAGACAGAGGTCCTCGAGGATCATTGGAACGGAGAATTCAATGGCATTGTGCCCGGGACGGAAGGAATTGCGCCGGTGCGGAGAGCCTCCAACAAGCAATATTATGATTACATCAAGCTGTATGAATATATCCTGCCGAGGATCCTGAAGGAAGAGGATCCGGTGACCTTTTACTGGCCGTCCTCTCCGTCATCGGGCGGCAATTATGAGGATGCCTATGAGGAGAATATCGGAGACGCCCACTACTGGGGCGTGTGGCACGGCGGTGACCAGTTCCCGGATTACAGAAAGCATCATTTCCGCTTCCTGTCTGAGTTCGGCTTCCAGTCCTTCCCGTGCATGGCAACGGTAGAATCCTTCACCGAAGAAGGAGATCGCAACGTGTTCTCCGAGATCATGGAGATGCATCAGCGCAATACGGCGGCGAACGGCAAAATTATGAACTACCTGTCGGCCACTTATCGCTACCCGAAGGACTTTGACCAGCTGCTCTACTGCTCGCAGATGCTGCAGCTCGATGCCATTCGTTACGGTGTGGAGTATTTCCGAAGGATTCGGGGGACGTGCATGGGCACGGTGGTATGGCAGTTAAATGACATCTGGCCGGTGGCCTCCTGGTCCTCGATTGATTATTACGGCCGCTGGAAGGCACTGCATTACGGAGAAAAGAGGTTCTTTGCACCGATTTCCATTACCTGTGAGGAGCACGGCAGACTGGATCAGAAGCCGTTTGTGAATTCGCTCCCGGTTCCGGTGGAGTATTCGGCGGCGCTCCACGTGGCCAATGAAACCGGAGAAGAGGTTGCAGGAACCGTACGCTGGCAGCTGCGCCGTCCGGACTCCTCGGTGATTCGTAAAGGGGAAAGCCAAATTACGATCGCACCCTACAGCGGGACCTGGCTGGAGAAGGAGATCTTCAATCAGGACGGCGACGAAAGAGACATGCACCTGTATTATGAATTCGTGCAGGGCGATGAAGTGGTTTCTTCGGGTTCGGCTCTCTTTGTTGCTCCGAAACATTATCACTTTGCAGATCCGCAGCTGACAGTAAAGGTGGAAGGGGACTGCATTGTAGTATCGTCACAGGCCTATGCAAAGGGCGTTTGCATTGAGTCGGCAGATGGAAATCTGCGCCTTGCGGATAATTTCTTTGACATGGAGGCAGGGACAAGGAGAATCCCGATTGCCGGAGCATTGCCGGAAGGCGAGCTGCGGATCCGAAGTGTTTACGAGATTGCATAAGTTCAGCATAGTTCAGTTTCAAAGGGAACCTGACTGTTTACGGCCAGGTTCCCTTTTGAAATTGAACTATGGCCAGGCCCCGAAGGGGGTGCTGAACTTGAAACTTTGTGCTAAAATCCGTCGCAGTATAAAGGATTTTAGATGAGGAGGCAAAAGAATTGTCCCGGATTGGATTGGTAGTAGAAGGCGGCGGCATGAAATGCGCGTACAGTGCCGCTGTACTGGACCGTTTTCTAGATGATAAGGTGAGCTTTGATTATGTGATCGGAGTATCGGCGGGAAGTGCGAATGCGGCGTCCTTCCTTGCTGGGCAGCGCGGCAGGAATCTGCGCTTTTATACGAGCCACATTCATGAAAGCTATTATTTTGGCGCGGATAGTTTTCTGAAAAGCGGCGATTTGTTCGGCTTGGATTATATCTACAGCACGATCACGAACAGCACCGGCTCGGATCCCCTTGACTGGGCGGCAATTGAACAGAATCCGGCGGAGTACGAAGTGGTTGCGACCAATGCACGGACGGGAGAGCCGCGTTATTTTGACAAGAGTGAGATGGCGCAGGATGACTATACGGTGATTAAAGCGAGCTGCGCACTGCCGGCAGCCTGCAAGCCCAGAGCAGTAGATGGAATTCCTTATTATGACGGCGGCGTGTCGGATCCCATTCCGGTGGACCGCGCCTTGTCAAAGGGGTGCGACCGGGTGGTCGTTATTTTGTCCAAACCGCGCACTTTTGTAAAAAAGCCGGAGGGGTTCCGCAGTTTCTACACCAAGGCCTGCCGGGAGTATCCAAAGATCGTGGAGCTGCTGGACAATCGGCACATCAGCTACACAGAGCATTTTCAAAGGGTCTTTGAGCTGGAACAGGAAGGCAAGGTCTTTATCTATGCGCCCAGTAAGGAGCTGCCGATGAGTACCTTTGCGATGAAGGCAGAGGATAATCAGAAACTGTATGAACTGGGTTTGCAGGATTACATGGTATTGAGACGGGGGCTGCAGGAATTTCTGGCGTAGCACAAGGAAAGAACCTACAAGGAGAGAATCTACAAGGATTGAGATCCACGGATGGATTGCTCCATCTGAAATCGATGTGTCTCCTGGTATTCCCGGGGAGACATGCCGTACTCCTTCCGAAAACAGCGATAAAAACTGGAATAGTCACGAAATCCATATTCATCAAACGTCTTTGTGATGTCGGCTCCGGCTGCAATTGCTTCACTGCAGCCCTGGAGCCGCTTTTTGGTGATGTACTGGTGAATGGAGATGCCAAGGCTGTCCTTAAAATAGTGGGCGAGGTAGTATTTGGACAGATTCAGGTTCCTTGCGATGAGATCCAGCGAGAGGTCCTCGGTCAGATGGCCGTCGATGTAGAGGGTCAGCTCCTGCATCAGATCGCCGGAGCCTGCTGTCACTGGATGCTCGCGCTCGTAAATGACGCGGTTCATGTACAAAATCAAATCATTAAGAGCAAGGGTTACCGCCGCTGCTCTGCCGTAGCGATTGGAGTGCAGCTCGTCGAGAAGGCGGAGCATACGGGTCTGGATCGAAGAGAATTCGGCCTCGTGGAAATGATAATAACAGCGCCCTGCGATGGCAGCTCGCTGCATCAAAAAGACGTAGTCCGGCGTCTCGCGCAAAAGCCTTGCGGCGTAGTCCTTACTGATCCACAGAACGAACCGGCGGTAGGGCGTATCGGAATCATGCATAATGGCATGGTGGGGGACGCCCGGAGGAACGAGAACCATGTCTCCGGGACGAAGAGTCTTGCCGTGGCCGGAGATTTCGAGCTCCAGATCGCCCTCGAGGAACAGATAGAATTCATAGTAATCGTGGGTGTGCGCAGGGAGCGTATGAAAATGCAGGTCGCTGTAGTAGAACACCTCAAAATCCTTGGCCTGCATGTACTGGCGTGTGTTAAAGGCGGAGCGCAGAGTTCCTTTCATAGGGCCTCCTTAAAAATACGTGACTGTTTAGCACCCATCTCGATTTTGGTACTCGAAAATGCCTTATGATATATACATCATACCGCAAGAATTGCAATGTTGACAACAATGACGTCAATGGAAACCTCGGCGCAGCTTTGAGATAATTACAACAGTTAAAAACAACTGCAATCCATGTGTGGGAAAGGGGATTACAACTATGGAAATGACAATGCGCTGGTACGGTTCCAAATACGATACCGTTACTCTCAAACAGATCAAGCAGACCGCTTATGTTACAGGCGTTATCACAACTCTGTATGATAAACAGCCCGGTGATCTCTGGACGCAGGAAGAGATTCATGCGCTGAAGGAAGAGGTTGAGGCAGCAGGCCTTCACATCAGCGGAATCGAGTCTGTCAACGTATCCGATGCCATCAAGACCGGCAATGCAGATCGCGACAAGGACATTGCAACCTATATCCAGTGTCTCGAGAACCTTGGCAAGGAAGACATTCACCTGGTTTGCTACAATTTTATGCCGGTATTTGACTGGACCAGAAGCGAGCTGGCAAGAGTAAGACCGGATGGTTCCACTGTTCTGGCGTATACTCAGGAAGCCATTGATGCCATTGATCCGGAGAACATGTTCGATTCCATCAAGGACAGCATGAACGGAACGGTAATGCCCGGATGGGAGCCGGAGAGAATGGAGCACATCAAGGAGCTGTTCGAGATGTACAAGGACATCGATGAGGAAAAGCTCTTTGAGAATCTCGTTTATTTCCTGAAGGCAATCATGCCGGTTTGCAACAAATACGACATCAAGATGGCAATCCATCCCGATGATCCGGCTTGGAGCGTATTCGGCCTTCCTCGCATCATTACCGGCAAGGAGAAGCTCCTTCGCATGATGAATGCCGTGGACGATGTGCACAACGGTGTAACCCTCTGCACCGGCTCTCTTGGAACCAATCTGGAGAACGACCTGCCGGATATCATCCGCGCATTGCCCGGCAGAATTCATTTCGGGCATGTACGCAACCTGAATTTCCTTTCTCCGACCAATTTTGAGGAGGCAGCACATCTGTCCACAGACGGAACCTTTGATATGTATGAGATCGTAAAGGCCCTGCATGACATCGGCTTTGACGGACCGATCCGTCCGGATCATGGCCGCATGATCTGGGATGAGGTTGCAATGCCCGGGTACGGTCTGTATGACAGAGCTCTCGGAGCTGCCTATCTCTGCGGACTGTGGGAGGCAATCGACAAAGCGGAGGCCCGCGCATAAAAATCGCTGTATTAGTACAGCGAAAATAAGTTTCCGGCCTGGTGACGTAGCAGATGGAAAATCAGCAAAATCATTGGGCTGGTCATTTATGATTTACTGTACTGCATCTATTACACTGCAGGTGCCCGGCAGCTGCAGAATGAGAATTGCCGCAGACTCGCGGCAACATGGAGGCGAATATCATGAAATTGTCCACAGCAGGATTACAGAATCAGCAGGAATGGATGGAAAAGGGCTATCATCTTCCGCAGTATGATCGTGCAGCAATGATCCGGGAGACGCACGAGAATCCGGTTTGGGTTCACTTTGGCGCAGGCAACATCTTCCGCGCATTTCAGGCAAATCTTGCGCAGAGAATGCTCGAGGATGGCAGCGCAAAGGCCGGCATTACGGTATGCGAGGGCTTTGACTACGAAATCGTTGAAAAGCAGTATCGTCCGCATGACGATCTGTCTGTCCTTGTAACTCTGAAGGCGGACGGGAACGTCGAGAAATCCATCATTGGTTCCATCGGTGAGTCCACTATTCTGGATTCCGAGAATGAGGCAGAGTATTCCCGCCTGCAGGAGATCTTTGCAAAGGATTCCCTGCAGCTGTGCACCTTTACCGTAACCGAGAAGGGCTACAGCTTAGTAAACGGCAAGGGCGAGCAGCTCCCGGCTGTAACGGCAGATTTTGCAGCAGGCCCCCAGAAGCCGCAGAGCTACATCGGCAAGGTTGCATCTCTTTTGTACACTCGTTACCAGGCAGGGCAGAAGCCGATTGCCATGGTTTCGACCGACAACTGCTCTCACAACGGTGAGAAGCTTTATGGCGCTGTGACTGCCTTTGCGAAGGCCTGGATTGCAGCCGGTCTTGCAGATGACGGCTTTGAGGCCTATCTGAACGATGAGTCCAAGGTTTCCTTCCCGTGGTCCATGATTGACAAAATTACGCCTCGCCCGGACGCATCTGTGGAGGCTCTTTTAAGAGAGGACGGCCTGGAGGATCTGGATGCGGTTGTTACCGCTAAAAAGACCTGGGTTGCACCGTTTGTAAATGCCGAGGAGACCGAGTACCTGGTCATTGAGGACAAGTTCCCGAACGGACGCCCTGCCCTGGAGAAGGTTGGCGTGATCTTTACTGATCGCGATACCGTGAACAATGTAGAGCGCATGAAGGTTACCACCTGCCTGAATCCTCTTCACACCGCTCTGGCAGTTTATGGCTGCGTTCTGGGCTATGAGAAGATCTCGGATGAGATGAAGGATACGGAGCTGGTAAATCTCGTGAACACCCTTGGCTACAAGGAAGGCCTGCCGGTTGTTGTGAATCCGGGCGTTCTGGATCCGAAGGAGTTCATTGATACGGTTCTGCAGGTTCGCGTGCCGAATCCCTTCATGCCGGATACGCCGCAGAGAATTGCAACCGATACCTCCCAGAAGCTGGCCATTCGTTTCGGTGAGACCATCAAGTCCTATGTGGCAGCACCGGATCTGAATGCAGCAGATCTGAACATGATTCCTCTGGTACAGGCAGGCTGGCTTCGCTATCTGATGGCAGTGAATGACAACGGTGAGAGCTTTGAGCCTTCTCCGGATCCGCTCCTTGAGGATGCGCAGAAGTATGTTGCAGATTTCAAGCTGGGCGAGGTACCTTCTGCGGAAGAGATCAGCAGCAAGGTGATGCCGCTCCTTAAGAATGCGCAGATCTTTGGCGTTGACCTCGAAGAGGTCGGACTGGCCGGCAAGGTCGTTTCTTATTTTGCTGAGCTGATTGCAGGAAAGGGCGCAGTTCGTGCAACGCTGAAAAAATATTGCTGATACTAGTACAGCGATTTTTAAATAACTAGCCATATTAACTTGCCTGATTTCCGAA
>CAVCWT010000007.1:0-82140 GCA_963605745.1 Lachnospiraceae bacterium | reverse complement strand
TAAGAATTGATTCAGGGTTGCATTTCTATTTGATTGTCACTATTTGATTGAGATGGTACAGAACCAATCTGCTAGACAGATCAGTTGACGGAGAAAGAGGGATTTGAACCCTCGCGCCGCTATTAACGACCTACTCCCTTTCCAGGGGAGCCCCTTCGACCTCTTGGGTATTTCTCCAAAAGCTCTAACTCTCAAGCACAAGATCAACATTTTAACAGGTTTTTCAAACTTGTCAATACCTTTTTAAAAAGAAATTTCGAAGTTTTCAAAACCATATTCATCTTCTCGCAAAAAGCGGAGAGGATGGGATTCGAACCCATGTGCCCTTACGGACAAACGGTTTTCAAGACCGCCTCGTTATGACCGCTTCGATACCTCTCCGTATCAAATCCTTGTGAGATTTTGCTGCGTCGTTTTGCCGAACGCAAGAGGTATATTATCAAAAAGCAGTCGTGCTGTCAAACAAAAATTTTGCCCAACCGCCACGTCACCATCAGCACAGCCAGAAACAGCACATTCGATACTGTAAAAATCCGAAAATATCTTCCCTTTTCTGCCGGCAGCTCACGTGCGATCTGCCGGTAAGAAATCAGACTGGCCATGGAGGCGATCAAAGTCCCAAGCCCGCCAAGGTTCGTCCCGATGATCAGCTCCTTTGTCTGATCCGTGAATCCCGAGAGCAATAAGGCCGCCGGAACATTGCTGGTCACCTGAGAAGCCAGAACTGCCGCCGGTACCTCGTGTCCCGCAAGGCTCTTCTGAATCCACCCTGAGAAGGTCTCCATCCGTCCAAGATTTCCGATGAAAATAAAAAAGGCCGCAAAGGTCAGCAGCAGCGAATAATCCACCCCCTTCAAAGCATTACGATCCATCCATAACGTACCGATCAGGACGAGTATTACGGTAATCTCATAAGGCACCGCCCTCATGACCGTCAGAAGACACAGCAGGAACAGCAAAAGATCCATTATAATAATCCTACGGTTCTGCACCGCTCTGTCTTGCAGAGTCTCCCGCTCTTCTGCAGTCTCATGCTCAATCGATGCAGCACCTCCTCTGCCCCAGCCTCCGGCGATCATCACCCACAATGCCAGCATCAGCAGCGATACCGCTGAATACGGCAGCATCAGCCGCATAAAACCCATCAAGCTCAGATCGCTCTTCCCATACAGGTACAGATTCTGCGGATTGCCGATTGGAGTCAGCATACTGCCCAGATTCGCTGCAATCGTCTGCATGGCAACCACCGGAGCCGCAAGCTCCCGGATCGTCTTCTCTCCCAGCTTGCCCAGCACAATAAACGTAAAGGGGACAAATGTCAGAAGTGCAACGTCATTGGTAATGAACATACTGCTGACAAAGCACAAACCCACCAGAATCAGCAAGATCTGGATCCTCCCATGGGCCCCGGCCAGAAGTGTCCGGCACAGCTTCTCAAATACTCCCTGCTGTCTTAACCCCGCCATCACTGTCATCAATGAAAACAAAATTGCCAGCGTACGCCAGTCAATATAGTCCGCATATTGCCGGTCCGGCCGCACAATGCACATTGATGCCAGAGCCAATACCCCTGCGACGCATAAAACAGTTTCTGACTGCATAAAATGTTTGATCTTGTCCATCCGTTCCACACTCATATAGACTCTCCGTCCATTCGCAAGCTCTCATTGGAGTTTCGGATCTTTTGACCCAGGCTTTCATTGCGTTTTATTCTAACAGTTTTCTCTATAACCGTGCACTCTATTACGTTGAAGTGTGTGCGTGCGCAGTCTGTTTTTATTCTATATACTATTTTCGTTCGTACCCAGATTTAGCACCCGCGTCTCGATTTTGATACTCGAAGATCCCCGACGGTACAACTTGAAAATGCCGGATGGTGTTTTCAAGTTGCATATAGACAATCTCGATGCGGCCGGCCATGAGGCCAACACTCAAAGGCGGCTGCACTGCCTTCTCCTGTTTGGGCTCGGTCATCTGAGAGTTTCACTCATGAATCTGTCAGCGGGGCGGATTTTTTACAGCAACAGATATCAGAATATCAGAAAAGGAATATGTATTATGAAAGAACGTGATCAATTTGGTTCCAGACTGGGGTTCATCCTGGTCAGTGCCGGCTGTGCCATCGGAATCGGCAATGTATGGAAATTTCCTTACGTTGCCGGCGCGAACGGCGGTGCAATCTTCGTTTTGTTTTATCTCCTCTTCCTGATTTTAATGGGAATTCCGGTTATGACTATGGAACTGGCGGTAGGACGTGCCAGTAAGGCAAGTGCCGTTCAGGCTTATAAAAAGCTCGAGCCAAAGGGCAGCAAGTGGCACATTCACGGATGGTTCTGCATCTTTGGCTGCCTGATGCTGATGCTCTATTACACAACCGTTTCCGGCTGGATGCTCGATTACGCCGTTAAATTCATTTTCGGTGCCTTTGAAGGCATGGCCGGTGATGATGTCGGAAACGTCTTCACTGCGATGCTGGCCAATCCCACAGAGATGCTGATCTTTATGGGCATTACGGTCATTGCAGGCTTTGCGGTCTGCGGCGGCGGTGTACAAAAGAGCCTGGAAAAGGTCACCAAAGTGATGATGGGCTGTCTTTTGGTTCTCATTATTATCCTGGCAGTTCATAGTCTGTTTCTTTCCGGTGCTGCAGAGGGCGTTCGGTTTTACCTGATGCCGAATCTGACGTCCGCGATGGAGATCGGCATCGGCAACGTGATTGTAGCTGCCATGAATCAGGCCTTCTTTACCTTGAGTCTCGGTGTTGCTGCTCTGGAAATTTTCGGCAGCTATATGTCGAGTGAACAGACGCTTGCCGGTGAGTCCATCCGCATCTGCGCGCTGGATACTTTTGTTGCCTTAATGGCAGGACTTATCATCTTCCCGGCATGCTTCTCCTATGATGTGAATCCCGGTCAGGGACCTTCTCTGATCTTTATCACGTTGCCGCAGGTTTTCCTGAATATGCCCGGTGGCAGACTGTGGGGATCTTTGTTCTTCATCTTTATGACATTCGCCAGCTTTTCCACCGTCACGGCTGTTTTTGAGAATCTCATTGCAGCAGGCATCGATAATTTTGGCTGGGATCGCAAAAAGTCCGTTTTATGCAATTTTCCGATTGTCCTGATCGGCAGCATTCCCTGTGTGTTAGGCTACAACGTCTGGAGCAGTCTCACGATCATAGGCGGACGAGATGTGCTGGACAGTGAGGATTTTCTGGTCAGCAATCTCCTGCTGCCGCTGGGCTCCCTCGTTTTCCTGCTCTTCTGTGTTACCCGGTTTGGATGGGGGTTTGACAACTATCTGGCAGAGGCCAACACCGGAAAAGGGCTCAAGCTCTCTCCAAAGCTCAAGCCTTACTTTCAGTTCGTGCTGCCGATCCTGATCCTGATTATTCTGATCCAGGGTCTTATCTGAAATCAGGGCACCTATTTAGCACCCGCATCTCGATTTTGGTACTCGAAAATGTCTGCGCGGCTTTCTCCTTACCTGCGGAAGCCCTTATAAAAAAAAAGCCATCAGGAACCCATTCCTGATGGCTTTTTCTTCTGAGATGATTCGTCATGATGCCGTCATGGTGCTATGACATTTCCGGCTCATCCTCAATTTCGATCATTCTGTAATTATGATGCTCGTAATCACCGGCATCGTCACCGGTTTGTTCCAGGTTTCCGGCCCATACGTTGGAAGAGCCGCGATGGCATCCAGGACATCAAATCCTTCCTCCATTTCACCGAAGGCGGCATATCGGCCGTCCAGTTTGGCCGCATCCCGGTGGACGACAAAGAACTGTGTTCCGGCCGTATCCGGAGCATCGTCCCGTGCCATGGACAATGCTCCTCGAATATGCTGCAGCGGATTGGCAACACCATTCTCAGCAAATTCTCCCTTAATGTGCCACTCACTGTCCGTCATAATATCGTTATCCGGCGAACCGCCTTGTATGACATAGTCCTTTACGATCCGGCACCAGCACAGTCCATCATAAAAGCCGCTGCGAGCAACCTTTACGAAATTTTCCACTGTGAGCGGAGCATATTCCGGATACAGTCTGAACACCATTTTGCCAAAATTTTCTGTGTCAATGATACACTTCATTTTTCGTCAAATCCATCTTAAGAGATCTTTGCATTTCTGAAATACAGCATGCCGGATGCATTCATGTAATATCCGCTCACATTGTCATGCATCAGATAGTTGTTGTTCTTGTAGTACAGCGGCAGAACAACATAATCGTTCGATACGATCGCATCTGCCTCCATCGTCAGTTCTGCTGCCTTTGTGGGATCACTTTCTGCCATTACCTGCTCAACCAGAGCGTCATACTCCTCGTTGGAATAGAACAGATTGTTGGTAGAGTCGTCTGTTTTGCAAAGCGGCAGGAAGCTCATGGGATTCAGATAGTCTGCACTCCACCCCATAGCAGCAACCATATAATTGCCCTGCTGAACATCATCATAGAAAATCGACCACTCTGCAGAAGATACCTCAACATCAATATTCAGGTTGTTCTTGAGCATTTCTGCCATAGCCTCAACAACCTTCTTAACCGTGTCGTTCTCATAGTAGCTCAGCTGCAGGGTCGGGAAGCCCTCGCCATTCGGATAACCAGCCTCTGCCAGTGCCTCCTGTGCAGCCTCTACATCTGCCGTTGCGCTAAGGCCATAGGTTCCGCGGTCAGCAGTAATATCCTTTCCGTCAACCACATATCCGGGAGCCAGGAAGCTGTATGCAGGTTCTGCATCCACCTGTACAACGTTGTCAATGATCGACTGGCGGTCGATGGCAAGGCACAGAGCCTTACGTACCAGTACATTATCCAAAGGTGCTGCGCTGCAGTTGATGTCATAATAAACCGTTCCGTAGCTGGCACTGGTCTGTACGCCGGCATTATCCGCCTTCAGTCTTGCATAGTCAGAGGACGGAACACTGTCCACGCCGTCTACTTCACCGGACTCGTAAGCTGTCAGTGCTGTTGCCTGATCGAGCACATAGCGATATGTGATTTTTTCCAGCGTTACATTGTCGGCATCCCAGTAATTCTCGTTCTTTTCCAGAATGACATTTTCATTCATGCTCATTCCGGTAACCTTAAAGGGACCGTTGCCGATATATGTATCTGCCTGTGTAGACCACTTGTCGCCATTTGCCTCAACAGTAGCCTTCTGCACCGGATCAAACACCCACATGCTCAGCACGTCAATAAAATAGGATGTCGGCTGTTTTAATGTAATCACAAGAGTCTGGTCATCCTCTGCCTTTACCCCCAGCTCATCTGCCGTAGCAGTGCCGTCATAATATTCCTGTGCATTTGCAATATAATCTGTTGCCATGCTGACATACTGGGATGCCGTCTCCGGAGTCAGGACACGCTGAATGGAATACACATAGTCCTCTGCCGTCAGATCAGAACCGTCACTCCACTTCAGACCATCACGAAGGTGGAAGGTATAGGTTAATCCATCATCACTGATCTCCCAGCTCTGCGCATCTCCTCCAACGACAGAGCCGTCGGAATCATAGGTCACCAGACCTTCAAAACAGTTCGTCAGCACATACTGCGCAAACGAATTGTTCGTAACACCAGGATCCAGTCCGTCCGGAATGTTGCCCAGAATAAACGTCAGCTCCTGCGCCGCATCGCTGCCTGCCTCAGTGGATGCCTCATCTGCCGTCTCCTCCGCAGAATCAGACGTCTCTGTAACATCTGAGATGTTCTGGGGCTCACTGCTGCCGCAGCCGGTCAGCATCGAAACCACCAGTGCGCCGACAATCGCGGCACTGATTGCTTTCTTTTTCATATGAACTCTCCTCTCCTAACATATGCCAGGGGTTAGGCCCCTTCCATACCTGATTGCAAAACTACTGCAATCTGCAACTGTTGCCTTGTACCCGGCGATTTCAATATACATCGTCAGATATCAGGCCTATATCTGTTTCACATCCTTCTCGTATCCGCTCCAAAAGGATTCCAATCAGGATGAAAAACTACGAGTTAAACATTCACCTCTCTCGCCCGTTACGATTCGATTCGTCACCTCTCCCCGTACAGATGGCAGGCAACAAAATGTCCCGGAGCCGCTTCCTGCAGCGCAGGAGTCTGCTCACTGCAGACAGGTTTTGCATACGGACAACGCGTGCAAAAACGACACCCAGGCTCTGGATTTACAGGACTCGGCAGATCGCCTTCGATTCCCGGCTTATCCTGGGCGCGCGCCAATGCAGGATCCGCAATCGGAATGCAGCTTAACAAGCCCTTTGTGTACGGATGCAGCGGTTTCTCATAAATTTCCTCTGCCTCGCAGGTTTCCACCAGCTGTCCAAGGTACATAACTCCGACATCATCCGATACGTAACGCACCATAGAAAGATCGTGGGCAATAAAGAGGTAGGAGGTTCCTTCTGCCTGCTGATAATCCCGCAGCAGATTCACCACCTGTGCCTGAATGGAAACATCCAGTGCCGAGATCGGCTCATCACAGATCACCAGCTCCGGATTCAGAATCAATGCACGGGCAATGCCAACGCGCTGGCGCTGTCCGCCCGAGAATTCATGTGCATACCTTCCGGCATGCTCTGCCGTTAATCCGACTCGCTCGAGCATGGCATAAATCCTGTCATCCATTTCCCGTCGATTCTGGCAAACCTTATGTGCCTTTAACGGCTCCGCAATGATATCCCGCACCGTCATGCGAGCATTCAGTGATGCATACGGATCCTGGAAAATCATCTGCATTCTGCGCCGAATCGGCTGGAGCTGCCGCTGTTTCATATGCGTGATATCCTGACCATCCAGAACGATTCTGCCCTCACTCGGTTCATAGATTCGTATGATGGTCCTCGCACAGCTGCTCTTCCCGCAGCCGGACTCTCCGACCAGTCCAAACGTACGACCTCTTCGCAACGTAAAGCTCACATCATCCACTGCATGAACTTTTGCCTTCGGACCCACATCAAAAAATTTTGTCAGGTGCTCCACCTGTAAGATTGGCTCTTCCATCACGTCATCCCCTCTTTTGCTTTCGCAATCTTTTCATGCATCGGATTTCCTTCCGACGGGGCATCCGGCTGCAGCAGCCAGCAGCGCGCACAGCGATTCCCAATCTCTACAAACGGCGGGCATTCCTTCGCACAGATATTACGAGCATATGCACAGCGGCTTGCAAAGGGACATCCTTCCGGCGGCTTTGTCATATCCGGAGGACTGCCGGGAATGGATTGAAGTCGTTCTTTTTTGTCTTTATTCAAACCGGGAATGGACGCCAGAAGCCCCATCGTATAGGGATGCAGCGGATTCGCAAACAGATCACCAATCTCTGCCTGCTCCATCACAAGGCCGCCATACATAACAACCACCCGGTCGCATAACTCTGCCACGACGCCAAGGTCATGCGTGATAAACATGATGCTGGTGCCATACTCTTCCTGGAGACTGCGCATCTGCTTTAGAATCTGATGCTGAATTGTGACATCAAGCGCTGTCGTTGGCTCATCTGCAATCAAAAGATCCGGATGATTAGCCAGAGCCATCGCGATCATAACTCTCTGACGCATGCCTCCGCTGAATTCATGCGGAAAAGACTTGATTCGCTTTTCGGCCTCCGGAATCCGCACATCCCTGAACAGCTGCAGTGTTTTCTCCTCCAGCTCCTTTTCCTTCCAATCCGGATGATGAATCCGCATCATTTCTGATACCTGCCGTCCCACCGGGATCAAAGGATTCAGACTGGACATCGGATCCTGGAACACCATGGCGATTTTGGAGCCGCGGATTTCACGCATTTTCTTCATACTGACCTTCGTAAGATCCGTTCCCTCGAAGATCACACTGCCGCTCTTAATGCGGGCAGTATCCGCCAACAGCCGCAAAAGCGACATGGATGTTACACTCTTGCCGCTCCCGGATTCTCCTACAATGCCAAGGATTTCTCCCTTATGCACGGTAAAGCTCACACCGCGGACCGCCTGAACCTCTCCGGCGGAGGTAAAAAAGGATGTTTTCAGATCCTCCACCTGTAAAATCACTTCGTTCATCGGTTCCACCTCTTACTTTTTTAATTTCGGGTCCAGTGCATCGCGCAAACCATCACCCACAAAGTTAAATGCAAACATAATTGCGCAAATCATCAACGCCGGAATCAGCAGCTCATGCGGGCTCGTCCGCAAATTGGCCGAGGCATCGTTGCACATTGTCCCAAGGCTCGCCAAAGGCGGCTGCAATCCGATTCCGAGATACCCCAGAAAAGCCTCCATAAAAATAGCGGAAGGAATCAGCATCGTCATTGTCACCAGGATCGAGCCCAGCGCATTCGGGATCAGATGCTCCAAAAGGATCGTTCGTGAAGACGACCCAATGGTTCTCGCCGCCAGAACGAATTCCTGTTGTTTAAGGCTCAGGATCTGACCGCGAACCACACGCGCCATGTCAACCCAATAGACGCTGCCCAGTGCGACCACAATGCTCTGCAGGCCGGTCCCCAGTACCTGCATGATCAAAATCACGTACAATGTAAGCGGGATGGTCGAAATAATGTCAACGACGCGCATCATCACCATGTCCACATTCCCCCCGATGTAACCGGAAATGCCGCCGTACAGAATGCCGATTATCATATTCACGATGGTCGCCATAAGAGCAACCATCAATGAAATACGTGTGCCATACATCAGCCTCGTGAGGATATCTCGCCCCAAAGAGTCGGTTCCCAGAAGATACGACCCATTCCAGATAATTCTGGAAGGATAGATATTGCCGGTAGACTCATCCGCCATAACGTATTTTGTGCCGCCATAGTACAGGGCTACCTCTGTGCCATCCGCATCATAGATGGTCATGGATTTGTCGCTTTCTTCCCGTACGCGTTTTAGCTGTCCGCCGAGCTCTCCGTTTTTATTTACACTGACAACCTTCAGGGCAGTTGTGATATACATATATCCACCACCGGGTGCCTCATAAACTTTCATGATGGGAGGAACATTCACAACTTCCAGGTTCTGCTGTGCGTAATCGTAGGACGTCAAAAGCGGCCCCACAAGGGCAAAGATCGCCAAAATTACGATTAACACGAATCCGGCAATCGCTGTAGGCTTGTGACGAAATCGGAACCATACGTCTCCGGCAAACGTCCTACTCTTGGACCAGATCTTTTCGCGATCACTGCTGTCTGTTACCAAAGGATCCCATTTATTCTGCTGCACTTCTTCCATATCTGTTTACACTCCATGATCCGACATCTGCTCAAACCCATCCAGTATGCCGATCCTCTCAATTACTGCCCTCTGCAATCATTCAAATTTAATCCGCGGATCAATCAGACAATAGAAAATATCGACCAGCAGGACCATTGCCATCAAGAATGCAGCAAAGAAAATGGTCACTCCCATGATGGTCGTGTAATCGCGCTGCGTGACACTGTTGACAAAGTAATAACCAATTCCCGGTATGGCAAAGATCTTCTCAATAACAAAGCTGCCGGTCAAAAGTCCTGCTACCGTAGGCCCCAGCACCGTAACAACCGGAATCAGCGCATTCCGCAGCGCATGCCTGGTTACAACAGCGAATTCGGTCAGTCCTTTCGCTCTTGCTGTTCGAATATAATCCTGCCCCATGACCTCCAGAAGACTCGAACGCATCAGTCGCGCCAGATAGCTGACCGAGTAACCGCCCATGGCAACCATTGGCAGAATATAGCTCTTCCAACTGTCCAGGCCAAAGGTTGGAAGGACGTTGAGTTTAAATGCAAAGACATAGATCAGAACCGATGCAATGACAAAGGACGGAATCGTCACGCCGATCGTTGCGATCGCCATCAGCAGCATATCCTGCCAATGGTTATTTTTCAGTGCTGCCGCAATTCCCATCGGAATTGATGTCACCAGAACAAAGACTAGCGTAACAAGTCCCAGTTTTGCAGAAACCGGTGCCCCGGTCACAATAAAATCATTTACCGTTTTGCCGGTATACTTATAAGATGGTCCCAGATCTCCATGCAGCAGATTTTTCAGATAATTAAGGAACTGCACCGGCATCGGCTGATCCAGGCCGTATTTAGCCTCCATGGCCGCCGTGACCTCCTCCGGCACCCCTTTTGTATTGGTAAAAGGTCCCCCCGGTATGGCATGCATCAGGCAAAAGGTCAGCAAAATAATCATAAACATAGCTGCCGCCATGATTCCAATACGTTTCATGATGAATTTCAGCATGTTCTCCCTCTTTTCTATGCGATTCAGTATCCGTAAACAAGAATAAAATCGGTCCATACAAAAGATCCTGCAGAGAATTGCTTTCCGGCAATCTTCTGCAGGACCCCCTTGTCTTGCTCCAGAAAAAACTTACGCATAATTATGCACATTTTTCCGGAATCTGTAAAGTTTTATTTCATCAAAACTTTCTTTTATTCACTTCTCATTCACTTGCCCAGTACGATTGTAACAAAGCTTGCCGGCTTCAGGTTCGCCGCGAGAATACCGCCGTCCAGCTTGTAATCGGCTCTGGCAATCGGCTTTACCGTTTCGCCTGCTGCCGAGTTCACTGCCTTCATGTCTGTCCCTTCAAGAGCCTGGAAATCCACCACCTTGTAGCCTTCAAAGCCGCGCAGATCTATCTCGAATTCCACATTTTCTTCTGTATTACGGTTTACTGCAAAGACAGCAACCTGATCCTTCTCTTCATTATAAACAGAGACCGCCTCTACGTCAGTGACGTGGTCATGTTTGCTGGTCGAATGGTCATCTCCTGTCATGACGGGCTGCAGAGCTACGCCGCGGCCGTATTTAGACACCAGATAGAACGGATAGAAAATAGTCTGTCTCCAGGCCGGTCCGTCATCCTCTGTCATGATCGGTGCAATGACATTGACGAGCTGTGCAAGGCATGCTATTTTCACGCGATCCGCATGCTGCAGGAACTTGATGAGGGCCAGTGCATCCACAATGGCATCCTCATAATTGTAGATATCCTCCAGAAGGTGCGGATGGGATCTCCAGGGCATATTCTCCATATCTTCGTTATCCTGTGCCATGGAATGATACCAGACATTCCATTCGTCAAAGGAGAGATTGATGTCCTTTTTACTGTGCTTCGTCGCCTTGACATAGTCACAGGTTGCAATGACCGATTTCAGGAAATATTCCAGATCATCCGTTACTGCAAAGAACTCCGGCGTATCATTGTCGTTGTTGCCCCAGTACTGATGCAGGGAAACATAATCCACATAATCATACGCCTCATCCAGAACCGTGGACTCCCATTTGCCAAAGGTCGGCATCATCACATTGGAGGAACCACAGACAACGGTCTCAATGGAACGGTCCATCGTCTTCATTGCCTTCGAGGTCTCTGCTGCAAGATGGCCGTACTCCAAGGCCTCCTTGTGTCCCATCTGCCAGGGGCCGTCCATCTCATTGCCCATGCACCAGAGCTTGATGCCATAGGGATCCTTGTCGCCATGCGCACGGCGAAGATCTGCATAATAGGAATTGGTGTCCAGGTTACAGTACTCCAAAAGGTTCAACGCATCCGTTGTTCCCCGGGTTCCGAGATTCACCGCCATCATGACGTTGGTATTCGCCTTCTGGGCCCACTTGGTAAATTCATTCAGCCCGACCAGATTCGGCTCATAGGTTCTCCAGGCCAGATCCAGGCGGGACTTTCTCTGCTCCTTCGGTCCCACGGAATCCTCCCAGTAAAAATTCGACACAAAATTGCCTCCGGGATAGCGGACAATCGGAACGTCCAATTCTCTAACCAGGTCAATGACGTCCTTGCGGAATCCCAGCTCATCCGCCGTCGGATGGTCCGGCTGGTAAATGCCGTTATACACGGCGCGTCCCAGATGCTCGATAAAGGATCCGTAGATTCTCTTGTCAATTGCTCCGATCTTAAAATCCTTATCTACAATCAGTTTTGTCTTGCGTGACATGGTATCCTCCTTTTTTCCCCTCGTTCATGGCTCCTTTTTGCTATGGTTCCATCATAAAAGGTGTAAAATAACGCGTCAAGGAATATTTTAGATGTTCCTATTTTATTTTACATTTTTCTAAACTATGTGCCGATTTTATATTGCTTTCGAACCATTCCATTGTTTTCTCATTGATTCTGTCATCCAATTTCACTATCATATGATGTTGTGGGCAAAAATCTTCCTAAGAGCAGGCTCTCATCAAATCTTTGGACCTTTTGACCCTGGTATCATCCTATTTTAGGGTAACTATTTAGGAGATAAATTCAGCCCATTGCGGATTAACGTTGTACCAGGCATCCCTGCACACAGCGCATATAGAAGGGGGGGGATCCAACATGCTGCAAATCTCACATCTTGATGATGGTCTTGACCTGTTCAAGGCACTTGGATCCGAAATCCGGATCCGGATACTGGATATTCTGCTGGAGAACAGCGGCATGAGCATGAAGGATCTGGCGCAGGAGCTGAACATCACAAGCGGTGCCCTGACCGGACATATCCGTCAGCTCGAGGACTGCGGTCTGATCTCGATTTCCAATCTGCCGGGCGGCCATGGCAATCAAAAGATCTGCAGTGTGAATCAGGATAAAATTCTGATCGATCTCAGCCGTGAAATTCCGAATCAGAACACTTACAGCACGTCTATTCCTGTTGGACATTACGGGAACTGCGATGTCTACCCAACCTGCGGCCTTGCCTCTAAAAACCACCTCATCGGTGAAGTGGATGACTGTCGTTATTTTTTTCATAATGAGCGTTATACTGCGGACATTCTGTGGTTCACAAAGGGGTATGTCGAATATGTCATTCCGAATTTTATTCCGTACGAGCAGCGAATCGATGAAATCTGCATTTCGATGGAGATTTCTTCCGAAGCCCCCGGCGTCAACGACAACTGGCCGTCCGATATTTATTTTTATCTGAATGATGTGAATGTTGCGATGTGGACCTCTCCCGGAGATTTTGGGGAGGTTCGCGGTATTCTGACACCGGACTGGTGGTTTCATAACTGGAATCAATATGGTCTTCTGAAAATGCTGCAAATCAACAAAAATGGGACCTTCATCGATGGTGCCCACAAATCCGACGTCACCATTGATTCTTTCCACCTGACCGACAAGAGCCTTCTCAAATTTCGCATCGGTGTTCCCGATACAGCTGAGAACATCGGCGGACTGACTATCTTTGGAAAGAGCTTTGGAAATTACAGTCAGGACATTAATGTGAGGATTGCATATTCCCCGCTGAAGGGGTGAAGGGAGATAACAATGAACGTGCCATTCAAAATTGATCTTAACGGACAGGTAGCAGTTGTAACAGGAGGAACCGGTGTCATCGGCGGCATGTATGCGCGAGCCCTCGCGCAGTGTGGTGCCCGCGTGGCTGTGCTCGGACGCAGCAAGGAAAATGGTGATAAGACCGTCAAGGAGATCGAATCAGAGGGCGGCACAGCCATGGCGGTTTCCGCCAATGTTCTTGATAAGGACAGCCTCATCGCAGCCCGGGAGGAGATTCTGGCAAACTGGGGACACATCAACATTCTCGTAAACTGTGCCGGCGGTGCCGTAAAGAGTGCGCAGATTCCTCAGGACTATTTTTGCGAGGCCAAGGAAGGCGATACCACCTTCTTCACCATGGATCTTGAGAATGTGCATCACGAACTGGATCTCAACATTTACGGAACCATGCTGCCGACTCAGGTGTTCGGTGATGCACTCAAGGGCCAGGAGAATGCCAATATCGTCAATATTTCCTCTATGTCAGCCTATCATCCGCTGACCCGGATTCCAGGGTATTCTGCCGGCAAGGCAGGCGTTGCCAGCTTCACGGAGTGGTGTGCAATCTACTTTGCCAAGAGTGGTATCCGTGTCAATGCAGTAGCACCCGGCTTCTTCCACACAACGCAGAATCACGCACTGCAGTTCAATGAGGACGGAACACCAACGCCGCGCGCTGCACACATCACCCAGAGCACACCGATGGGGTCCTTTGGCAAAATCGAGGATCTCGTGGGCGGCCTCCTCTATCTGGTAGACCCGAAAGGCTCCGGTTTTGTAACCGGCGTGATCCTTCCGATCGATGGAGGTTTCCACATCTATCAAGGTGTGTAATCTTCTTGAGGGAGCCTCACACAGTCGGAATCTCACCATTTTCAAAAGGATAAATAACGTCCATCTTCCTGCGAATGGTATCACAGATCCGCATCACCTGGAGGCTCTCTTCATGTGGAATGGCAGGGCACTCAAGCCACCCATTTTCCAGTGCCTCTTTGCAGGCATAGAGCTCGTACTCGTAACCCGTAATCTGGCGCGGGCGCTTGTAGGTTTTGACCTTTTTATGGTTCGCGCCATACACTGTCAGCTCTTCAAAATTATTGATGTTCTCAACGACAATGCAGCCCTCGGTTCCCACAATCGTCCCACGGCGATCTGAGCTGCCGACCATTCCGGCGGTAAGGAATGCTGTCCTGCCATCCTTGTAGATCAACGTGTAATTGTCCTGCTCGTCCAAATGCTGCTGGGTATAACTGCAGGATGCCTCCACACGCTGCAGATCCGTTCCAAAGAGCATTGCCGCAAAATGAATTGGATAAACACCGACATCCAGAAGGGCTCCGCCTGCGGTTGCAGGATCTGTCATCCGAGACTTGGACGTTATGTTATAGCAAAGGTTTGCCGAAATCTGTACCGGTGTACCGATGATTCCGCTCTTTATCACTGTCTGAATCGTCTGCAGGAACGGCATATATCTCGTCCAGATGGCCTCGGTGACCAAAACCTTCGCCTTTTTCGCTTCCTCGAACACCTCTCTTGCCTGCCTCTCGTTCACTGTAAAGGCTTTCTCAACAAGGCAAGGCTTTCCGGCATGAATGCACATCATGGCATTGGCATAATGCTCGGAATGCGGCGTTGCAATGTAGACAAGATCTACCTTTTCATCCGCCAGCAGCTCTTCATAGGAGCCATATGCTTTTTTGGCACCATTCTCAGCTGCAAACTGCTGCGCCTTTTCCAGCGTCCGCGATGCCGCTGCATACAGACGAAATCCAGGTGTTCTTTTCAGGGTATTCGCCATAACTGCTGCAATTCTCCCGCAGCCCAAAATTCCAACCCTCATTCTTGGCATATTTATTCTCCTCACTTTGCTCACAATGCAACAAATCCCATTAAGCAGCAATCACAGTAATACGATCATTCGTAATATCATCATTATACAAATGCATTTTGAGGCATTCAACTCCTCCCTTCGTGTTCAGACCTTAACCCAAAGGATCATCACCGTACCGGCACTTCAACCGGCATCTTTATTGATATCTGACAGGCGACCAAAAAGGAGCCTGCGTCACGTTTTCTTCCATGACGTAGGCTCCTTTTCTATCTTATAATATATCGATTGTTCGCATTTTCCTTCCGTCCCCATTCCTATGGGCTCCGGCAGAAAGTTCAGCTTATATCCTTTAGGCAGTTTTCTTACAGCTCAGCCTTCAGCTCATCCACCTTATCCAGCTGCTCCCAGGGAAGCTCAACATCCGTACGTCCAAAGTGGCCGTAAGCTGCAGTGGGCTTGTAGATCGGACGACGCAGATCCAGCATCTTGATGATGCCTGCCGGGCGCAGATCGAAGTGCTTGCGGATGACCTCAACAATCTTCTCCTCTGCTACCTTGCCGGTTCCAAAGGTGTTCACATTAATAGATGTAGGCTGTGCAACGCCGATTGCATAGGACAGCTGAATCTCCATACGGTCTGCATAGCCTGCTGCCACGAGGTTTTTCGCAACATAGCGTGCTGCATAGGCTGCAGAACGGTCAACCTTGGTGCAGTCCTTGCCGGAGAACGCTCCGCCGCCGTGACGACCGACACCGCCGTAGGTGTCAACGATGATCTTGCGGCCGGTCAGACCAGCATCACCGTGAGGTCCGCCGATGACAAAACGTCCGGTAGGATTGATGTAAATCTTGGTGTTCTCATCCACCATGGCAGGATCTACAACAGCGTCGATGACGTATTTGCGAACATCCTCGTGAATCTGCTCCTGTGTCACCTTCTCATCATGCTGCGTCGAAATAACGATTGCCTCGAGACGTACCGGCTTGTCATTCTCATCGTACTCAACCGATACCTGAGACTTGCCGTCTGCGCGAAGGTACTCAAGCGTTCCGTTCTTACGAACCTCAGTGAGCTTTCTCGTCAGCTTGTGAGCGAGGTTGATGGAGTAAGGCATGTACTCCGGTGTCTCATTGGTGGCATAGCCGAACATCATACCCTGATCGCCGGCACCGATGGCCTCGATCTGCTCGTCGGTCATGTTGTTCTCTCTTGCCTCGAGCGCCTTGTCAACGCCCATTGCAATGTCGGGAGACTGCTGATCCAGTGCAACGAATACGGCGCAGGTGTCTGCGTCAAAGCCCTTGGAAGAGTCATCGTAGCCGATCTCGCGAATGGTATCACGAACGATCTTCTGATAATCAATGACAGCCTTGGTCGTAATTTCGCCGGTGATCAATGCAAAGCCGGTGCACATTGCGGTCTCGCAGGCAACGCGGCTCATAGGATCCTGTGCCATGCAGGCATCCAGGATGGAATCGCTGACAGCATCACAGATCTTGTCAGGATGTCCTTCAGTAACAGACTCGGATGTGAAAATATACTTCTCCACGTCATTCTCCTTCCGGCCGGGCACATCTTTGTCCCGACCATTCATGAAAAGAGCTGAAGCACCGCAGCTCGTTCGGTCTTAATATCCTCATTGGATTTTCCGTGAAAAAATCCGTCTGCATGAAATCAAGCAGGCGGATCTGTTCGTGTCACAAATCCCTTATTGCTCGATCGCACTCTCTGGCCTCGCAGCATCCGCCGCGCGCACAGCGCTATCGCTCAGGTAGGCACCTTTTGCTGTCATCATGGATTCTGAATGGATTCACTCCCAAAACGATCCTGCAGCAGATCCGATTGGGAAAACATCCGGCAAAGGTTGCCGTGGCTTCACAGGTCCTATGTACCTCCACCACTCTGAATAAGAGATATTAAGTTATGTGTATCTGTTTAGCACCTGAGGATTTCCATGAGGAAAAACGAGATGCGGGTGCTAAATAGTTACAGCTATGTACAGATGGGATGATAGACCATCCCCCTATGCGGTGTCAACACAAGGATGGGCAACAAAATGCGGCATCTGTCCCATCTTAGCGCTGCTGCCTGCATGCCTTCCAAAGATGCGCCGCAGAAAATGTCCGGTTGCAGGGACGCCACCTATGAAATCTTCATGAAATCTCACCGCATTTCATGACATTCCCTTTCAAAAACGCTATACTCTTTCCCATAGTAATCGGTACACCGTTTCCAAAAGAACAATGCCGTGCACCGCATTAAATCCGGAAAGTGATGAATTCAAATGAGCAACTATTATACTGATCCGCATCAGAATCCCTACTGGCAGAATATCAACGGCAATGCCGGCACCAATAACAGCTGTGACAGCCAACAGACAACCAAGGATCCCAACTGGCATCCCGAGCCGGAGTACGGAAGGCAGCTCGGCAAGGTCGCCGCTGTTCTGGGACTGCTGTCACTGCTTAGCATTTTTCTGTTTCCTATAATAATGCCGCTCATCCTGGGCTCTGTTGCTGTGGTGCTGGCTGTTATTTCGAAGGGGAAGCAAGCCGAATTTACCAAGGGTGCCAGGAAAGCCTTGATCACCGGCATTGTATCCATCGTTTTGAATGTCCTGCTGCTGGTTTCTTCCTTCGGCGCGCTCTATCTTGTCATGACCAATTCCGAAATCCGTGCAGAGGCCAACATCCTCTTTGAGAACGTCTATGGATATTCCTTTGATGATCTCATCCGTCAGATCATGGAGAACTACGGAATCGATATTCAGAGCGGAACCATGTTGATTCCGGAGGAGACAGGCACTTCATCCGGCATTGCGGGAGGAACCATTCTTTAATGCAGCGATTGCAGAATTGCATCCGCCACTTTTTTGAACACAGGCACCTACGATTTTTGAGGCACTCATGACTGATCAGACAAACCAAGCAAACAAATACGATACCACCAACAACTCCGGCTCCGACGGCTGGATTCACACCGATTCCAGCATTCCGGTGATGACTCCCAGGCGATTTCGACAGGACTGCCGGGCAGAGGGGCGCAATGCTCTTTTGGGGCACCTTGGCATCGCTGTTCTCAGTATACTCGCCTATTTTGCCATTCTGATGGCTCTTCAGCAGATTACCGGGAGCCTTTTGCCCACTGGCTCCGGAATCGACTATGCGGTCATGTCCCTTTTGCTGACCTTTTTCGTAAACCTGTTTTCGGGCATTTATCAATACGGTCTCACCTGCATTTTTGTAAAGCTGCAATACGGGCACCAGCCGCGGTTCACGGATCTGTTCCTTGGCTTTCGGGAGAGTCAGGACAAGCTCCTGATCCTCAGTGCCGTACAGGCAGGAATATATATGATTGCCATGATCCCCGCCATGATCTGCACCTACTACGCAGGAAATGCCGTTGGATTTACCCTGTACGTTCTGTTCATGATCGTCTGGGGAGCTGTCGTTATTTACGGAAGGCTCATTTTCTATCCTGCCTACTATCTGCTGCTGGATTATCCGGATCTGTCTGCCGGGGAGATTCTCCGTCGCAGCGTGCGCATGATGAAGGGACACAAGTGGGAGCTCTTCGTACTGGAGCTCAGCTTCCTGCCGATGTGGCTCCTCGCCGTTCTCTCCTTTGGAATTGCCGCGCTCTGGGTTCGCCCCTATGTGCAGTCCACCCTGGCCGCCTACTATCGAAAGCTCGTACACGCCTGAGAATTGGCCCTAGAATTGTCTGGTTTTCTTTGATCACAAAAAAGGGTTCCGCAATATGCGGAGCCCTTTTTCTCTCTTTCTTTTCTACATCTTTATTCTTTCACGCCGAACAGCCGATAGGTCTTCCTGCGCACGTAGAAATATGCGGGGAACAGGAAGGCATCTGCCAGGATCCAGGCGATCGGACTTGCAAGACATGCGCCCACATAGCCCACCGTCGGAATCAGAAATACCGCTGCCAATGTGCGGCCGATCATCTCGAATACGCCGGCCAGAATCGCCAGTCCCGAATATCCCATGCCCTGGATCAGGAAACGCACAATATTAACAAAAGCCAGAGGAATATAAAAGGCTGCCCAGAAGATGAGGCACATCCGTGCAGAGTCCAGAATCAGCGCGGTATCCTCACCGCTGACGAACAATCCGGCAAGGCTGCGCCCCCACAAAACCAAAATAACCAGCGCCAGCAGCGAATAAACCACGCCCAGTAAAGAAGCAGATTTTAGTCCTTTATTCAGGCGGTCGAGCTTTTTCGCTCCCACATTCTGTCCGCCGTAGGTCGCCATCGTTGATCCCAGCGCGTCATACGGCGTGCAGATAAAGTTGCTGACACGTCCTGCTGCTGTCTGCGCTGCAACATAAGCAGAGCCCAGTCCGTTGACCGCCGTTGTCAGAACCAGCGACCCGATTGCCGTAATGGAATACTGCAGTCCCATCGGAACGCCCATCGTCAGCAGAATCCTGACATAATATCCTTTGAATTTCCATTCATCCCTCTGGATCCGCAGAACGTCCACCTTGGCAATCATGTAGAACACGGCCAGAAGTCCCGAGACCAGCTGCGAAATAACGGTCGCCCAGGCCGCTCCTGCCACGCCCATCGGAATGACCAGAATCAAGACAAGGTCCAGTGCAATGTTCACAACCGAGGATACCACCAAAAACAGGACCGGCGCCTTGGAGTCTCCCAGTGCACGGATCGCACAGGAAAACAGATTATACAGATAGTTCGTCGGAATCCCAATGAAAATAACGATCAGATACTCATAGGCATACTCATAAATATCCTCCGGCGTATTCATTGCCGTCAGGATCTGCCGGCAGAAAACCACACACAAAACGGTCATGATCACTGTAAAGACAGCACACACATAGATCGAATGTGACAGAAACCGGCGCATATCCTTATAATCTTTAGCACCGAAGCGCTGCGCAATCGGGATGGCAAAGCCGTTGCAGACTCCCATGCAAAAACCAATGATCATAAAGGTTATGGAGCCGGTGTCTCCCACGCCGGCCAATGCCTTGACCCCCAGAAAACGGCCCACGATCAGAGTATCCACCAGACTGTAGAACTGCTGAAAGAGCATGCCGCAAAATAGTGGCAAGGCAAAGCTCAGAATCAGCTGCATCGGTTCTCCTGTTGTCATATCCTTGACGCTGCTGGATTTGCGTGCGGTAGTCATTGTTTTTTCTCCTTGCAGACGATTCATGTCAAAATTCTCAGGTGCATTTTGCTGTTTATCACCCATCTCGATTTTCCTTCGGAAAACCTCGATGTGGCTGGCCAGAGGGGCTTCGCCCCTTGGCCACCTGAGAATTTTATTCATGAATTCGTCTGCAAGCAGACGATTCATGTCAAAATTCTCAGGTGCATTTTGCTGTTTATCACCCATCTCGATTTTCCTTCGGAAAACCTCGATGTGGCTGGCCAGAGGGGCTTCGCCCCTTGGCCACCTGAGAATTTTATTCATGAATTCGTCTGCAAGCAGACGATTCATGTCAAAATTCTCAGGTGCATTTTGCTGTTTATCACCCATCTCGATTTTCCTTCGGAAAACCTCGATGTGGCTGGCCAGAGGGGCTTCGCCCCTTGGCCACCTGAGAATTTTATTCATGAATTCGTCTGCAAGCAGACGATTCATGTCAAAATTCTCAGGTGCTAAACAGATATATGCATTTTATTGCTTTCATTTCAGAATACAAGGGGGTAAAAAAATTCAGCACGCAAAAAGCCCCTGCACAAAGCGTGCAGGGGCTTTTTCTCTATTCCATTCCAATCCGATCATGAGGTCGTTATTTGGCCAAATCAACCTTCCGTGTTGTAAAGCGCCGTGGAGAGGTAGCGATCGCCGGAATCCGGCAGCAAAACGACGATGTTCTTGCCCTTATATTCCTCTCTTGCTGCCAGCTGCAGTGCAGCCCAGACAGCAGCACCGGAGCTGATGCCGGTCAGGAAGCCTTCTGCATGTGCCAGTTCGCGGCCAGTCTCAAAGGCTGCCTCATTCGGAACGCGGATGATCTCATCATAGATGCCCGTATCCAGCGTTGCCGGTACAAAGCCTGCACCGATTCCCTGAATCTTGTGCGGACCCGGTGCACTGCCGGACAGAACGGCCGAGGTATCCGGCTCTGCGGCGATGATCTTGACGTTCGGATTCTTTTCTTTCAAATATTTACCAACGCCGCTCAAGGTTCCGCCGGTCCCAACACCTGCAACAAAAGCATCAACCTGTCCGTCCGTATCCTCCCAGATCTCAGGTCCTGTGGTCTCATAATGAGTCTTCGGATTGGCCGGATTATCGAACTGTCCCAGAACAACTGCACCGGGGATGCTCTCCTTTAGCTCATTGGCCTTGGCAATGGCGCCTTTCATTCCCTTGGCTCCCTCTGTCAGAACCAGCTCCGCGCCATAAGCCTTCAGCAGGGTGCGGCGCTCCACACTCATCGTATCCGGAAGAGTCAGGATTGCATGATAGCCCTTTGCCGCAGCAACGGCAGCAAGACCAATTCCGGTATTGCCGCTCGTCGGCTCAATGATGGTTCCGCCGGGCTGGAGCAGACCACTCTTTTCTGCATCCTCAATCATGCCAACTGCAATGCGGTCCTTTACCGAGCCGGCCGGATTAAAATATTCCAGCTTAGCAATAATCTTGGTCTCGGTAATGCCCTTTTTCGCCTCAAAATTTGCCAGCTCCAGAAGAGGTGTGTGCCCTACCAGTTCCAATGCGCTCTTGTAAATCTTTCCCATGATCGTATCCTCCGTCTTTGTAAATCTGAGTCCTTTTGTTCCGTGCCGTACCGAAAGATCCTTGCCGGATCTCGGTGCAGCTGCAAATTTCTGATTTGTTTTTATTTCCTAGTAATCATGTATGATTAACTTGAATAGAACTATACCCTCTTTTCCTATCTGTGTCAAGGGATTTCTGGATGGAATTTCATCGATGCTAAACCCTCGCCTTTATGCTACACTTAGGATATTCGCAGACTTGATCTGCACCATCGACAGGGAGACTACATATGGAAAACACAACCACAAAGAAAGTTGTTGTTGCACTCGGACACAATGCGCTCGGATATACCACCACGCAGCAGTGGGATGCCGTTCACCACACTGCAAAATATCTTGCAGACCTCATGGAAGCCGGTTGCCAGCTGACCATTACGCACAGCAACGGTCCTCAGGTATCCATGATCCATAAGGCTATGACAGAGCTGCACCGCATCTATATTGATTACTCCGCTGCGCCCATGTGCGTGTGCAGCGCCATGAGCCAGGGTTATGCAGGCTATGATATTCAGAACGCCCTGAAGGCAGAGCTCCTCTCCCGCGGCAACTCCACACCGGTATCTACGATATTGACACAGGTCAGTGTGGATCCTTATGACGAGGCCTTCTACGCCCCTTCGAAAAAAATCGGTCGTTATATGTCCAAAGAAGATGCGGAAAATGAGGTAAAAAAAGGCAATCACGTCACGGAGGAGGACGGCAAGGGCTACCTTCGCGTTGTAGCAACCCCGAAGCCACTGGAGATTCTGGAGCTCGATTCCATCAAGCTCCTTGCAGACAACGGACAGGCTGTCATCTGCTGCGGCGGCGGCGGAATTCCGGTGATCGTACAGGATGAGGCACTCCAGGGCGCTTCTGCCGTGATTGAAAAGGATGACATTGCCGGCAAGCTCGCCAGCGACCTGCACTCCGATGTTCTGCTGATTCTCACCAGCGTACCCAATGCCTTCCTGCACTTTGGAGCACCGAATCAGACTGTCATCAATACCATGAATGTGACAACCGCCCAGCAGTATATTGCAGACGGCGAATTCGGCACCAACGATATGTTGCCGAAGGTTCAGGCTGCCATCAGCTACCTGACAGCAAACCCTTCCGGACGTGCGATCATTACAACAGCCGAGAACGCCATTGCCGCCATGGAGGGAAAGGCAGGAACAGTCATCACGGCCTGATGGATTCACTCATTCGCAGTACAGCGATTTTTCTGTGCCGTTGCAGCATTTTGCAAACTCAGACAGATTAATATAGCCAGCTAATTAAAATTCGCTGTACGGATTCACGGATTCATGATAAAGAATAAAAGAGCACTGCAGATTCATTCGTCTGCAGTGCTCTTTTTATGCTCTGTGCTGTCCGAAAACAGTTCTGTTAATCTGCCGGCAGCAAATTAAAAATCGCCATTCTCTTCCAGGCTATTGTTCTGTGTCTCCAGACGCATCACCGGAATCTCCAGATCCTGTCGAATCTCAATGCGAGGTCCTCCGTGTCCGTTGACATAATCCTCGGTGATGGTGACATGACCGATGTTCTTGTCCTTTGGAATCTCGTACATAATATCCATCATGAAGTTCTCAATGATGGAACGCAGTGCTCTTGCCCCGGTGTCCTTCTCCATCGCCTTTTTCGCAATCGCATGAAGGGCTTCCTCGTCAAAGTCCAGAACAACGTCATCCAGGGCCAGAAGCTTTTGATACTGCTTGATGATGGCATTTTTGGGTTCCTTCAGGATCCGCACCAGCATCTCTTCATCCAGATCCTGCAGCGTGCAGGTAATCGGAAGACGCCCGATGAACTCCGGAATCATGCCAAAGGTGCGCAGGTCTTCATTGGTCACCTTCGTCAGTACGTCATTGTTCTTGCCGCTGCGATCCCGCAGCTCAGCCGAAAATCCCATGGAAGACTGTTTATTCAGACGCTCGCGAATGATCCCCTCCAAAGCCGGGAAGGCGCCGCCGCAGATGAACAGAATATTGCTCGTATCCACCGTCACGGTCGGAACCATGGCATTTTTGGAGCTGGCGCCAACGGGGACCTCGACCTCACTCCCCTCGAGGAGTTTTAACAAGCCCTGCTGTACGGCCTCTCCGGAGACATCTCTGGAGTTGGTATTCTGCTTTTTGGCCAGCTTGTCGATTTCGTCGATGAAGATGATGCCGCGCTGTGCCTTGTCCACATCGTTGTCTGCCTCGGCAAGAAGTTTGGAAATGCAGCTTTCCACATCATCTCCGATGTAACCGGCCTCCGTCAGACTCGTCGCATCCGTGATGGCAAGCGGCACATCCAGGAGCCTTGCCAGGGTTCGAACCAGATAGGTCTTTCCGGCACCGGTGGGTCCGATGAGCAAAATGTTGGACTTTTCGATCTCGATGTCATCCATCGTGCCGGTCTTTACTCTCTTGTAGTGGTTGTAGGCCGCAACGGAAATGGTCTTTTTCGCCTTTTCCTGTCCGATGACATATTTATCCAGTTCAGCCTTCAGAAGGTGCGGCGCCGGAATATTCTCCGAAGTAAAAAGAGGTTTCGGTCCTGTCTTTTTTTTCTTTTTTACTTTTGGCTGCCTGCCAAGACCGGCTCCGCCGCCAAAGATGTCTCCCAGGTTCACAAAGCTGACCGTAGGTCTTCGGTGCTGATTGCCGGATCCCTCCTTGGAGTCCGCATTGGAATCGCCATCCTCGTCAGAACCTTCATCGGAACTGCCCGCATCAGAGCCGGATGTGTTTTTTGCGTCTTCCGGATTCCCTAAAGATCCCGTTCCTTCTGCATGATGATCTGCATTTCCGTTGGACGAAATGTTTGCAGGCATTACATTGTCTTCGTTGTTACTCTGGTTATCGCTGTTCGTGCCGGTCGTATTTGGCCCGCCGAAAGAAAACGGCGGAAGCCCCCATGCTGTAACATCAACGCCAAAATCTGCTGGGTTCGGAAGGTTTCCCTTGGAGAGCTCATTCATAAAGCTCTGATAATCCACTGTGCTGGCCGCATTGATGATGTTCTGCATGCAGTTCGGACAAACGGACAGGCCACCCGGCATATCTACCAGGTGACCTGCTGTCTCTTCCGAACGATGGCAAATAGCGCAATAACGAATATGCGTAGTATTGTCGTGTTCGTAATTACTCAATGATACTCTCCATCCATTCCTTCGGAGGCTCGTAGCCCAGAATCTTAACGGTTGTTGCTGCTACGTTGGCAAGGCCGAAGTCGCCATTCTCCTTGATCTTGGTGCCTTCCGGTCCGTTGAATACAGCAAACGGAACCTTTGCCAGTGTATGAGAGGTCTTGGGCTTGGGAGAGCCATCCGGGTTGGTTCCCTTGTCATACATCTGGTCCGAGTTACCGTGATCTGCCATAACCAGCAAGCAATAATCATGCTTGATGCAGGCATCCATGACTCTCTTGAGGTTCAGGTCAACGGACTCAACACCGATGATGGTTGCCTCGTAGTTGCCGGTGTGGCCAACCATATCACCATTCGGATAGTTGCAGCGAATGAACTGATATTTGCCGCTCTCGATGGCCTCAACGATCTTCTCAGTCACCTCAGTTGCCTTCATCCAGGGCTTCTGATCGAAAGGAATGACATCCGAAGGAACCTCTTCCCAGTCCTCCAGCTCATCGGAGAACTTTTCAGAACGGTTGCCGTTCCAGAAATAGGTCATGTGGCCGAATTTCTGCGTCTCAGAGCAAGCATAGCTCTTTACGCCCTTCTCAACCAGGAACTCGCTCATGGTATGCTCGATGTGAGGGGGTGTTACCAGGAAGTTGTCCGGGAGCTTGAGGTCACCGTCATACTGCAGCATGCCTGCATAGTAGACCTTCGGCTTCTTCTCCATCGGGAACTTATCAAAGCCCTTATCCATGTAATCGAAGGCCTTGGAAAACTCAACGGCACGGTCACCACGGAAGTTGAACAGGATGACAGAATCGCCGTCCTCGATCGGTCCAACCGGATTGCCGTCAGCGTCTGCAATGACAAAGCCGGGCAGATACTGATCGGTATAGCCGCCTTCTGCGCGGAGGGATTCGATGGCCTCAGTTGCAGATGCATATTTCGGTCCGTCACCCATGACATGGATGTGCCAGCCCTTCTCAACCATGGACCAGTCTGCCTCATAACGGTCCATTGTGATGGTCATACGGCCGCCGCCGGAAGCGATGCAGCCATGGAACGTGTCATCATTCAGTTCTTCAAAAACCTTCTCCAGCTGATCTACATAGGTCAGTGCAGAGGTCTCCGGAACATCACGGCCATCCAACAACGCATGTACGCGAACCTCAGCAATTCCCTCAGCCTTTGCCTCCTTGATCATTGCGATCAGGTGGGAAATATTGGAGTGAACGTTACCATCGGACAGGAGACCAACAAAGTTCAGCTTGCCGCCGTGCTCCTTCAGGTAGCTGACAGCACCCTTCCATGCATCCGACTCGTAAATCTTGCCGGACTCGATGCTCTCGTTGACTAGCTTTGCTCCCTGGGAATAAATCTGACCACAGCCCAGTGCGTTGTGTCCTACCTCAGAGTTGCCCATGTCATCATCGCTGGGAAGGCCAACTGCCATTCCGCTCGCCTTAATGGTTGTATGAGGCCAATTCGTCATCAGCTCGTCCAACTGGGGCTTGTAGGCATGCATTACAGCATTTCCCTGATCTTTGTCTGTCCAGCCTACGCCGTCCATTACTACCAGTACTACGGGTTTCATATGGAATCCTCCTTGTATCTTTATGTAAATTCTGTCAATTCCTCACTGCTAAACTCACGATTTCTAGTATATCGAATCAGAGAGCGGATTTCCAGAGTACGAAAATAAATAGAGCATAAAAAAGGAGTGTGCTTTCGCACACTCCTTAACGTCCTTTATGCTGTTGCTCTATTATTTAAGAGTAACCCGGCCGGACCCGGCAGGCCGGCCTCGGTGTGCTTCGCACACTCCTTAACGTCCTTTATGCTGTTGCTCTATTATTTAAGAGTAACCCGGCCGGACCCGGCAGGCCGGCCTCGGTGTGCTTCGCACACTCCTTAACGTCCTTTACGCTGTTGCTCTATTATTTAAGAGTAACTTTAGCGCCCTCAGCCTCAAGCTTAGCCTTGATGTCGTCAGCCTCTGCCTTCGGAGCCTGCTCCTTAACAACCTTCGGAGCTGCCTCAACCATATCCTTGGACTCCTTCAGGCCAAGGCCGGTGATCTCACGGATAACCTTGATAACCTTGATCTTGTTCGGGCCAACCTCAGTCAGCTCAACATCGAACTCAGTCTTCTCTTCCTCAGCTGCTGCGCCAGCGCCTGCTGCTGCTACAACAACACCTGCTGCTGCGGATACACCAAACTCCTCCTCGCAAGCCTTAACGAGATCGTTCAGCTCGAGAACGGACAACTCTTTGATCGCATCGATGAATTCTGCGGTAGTTAACTTTGCCATCTTAAATGACCTCCTATTATTATCGTAATTCTACGCGGCACCATGCCGCCTTTCCTTTCTCCTATGAGAAAGAATTAAGCCTCTGCGGGAGCTTCTGCTGTCTCTGCAGCCGGAGCCTCTTCTGCGGGAGCCTCTGCAGCCGGAGCTGCCTCGCCGTCCTTCTCCGCAATCTGCTTGATAACACGAGCAAAATTGGTGATCGGGGACTGCATGCTTCCGAGCAATCTGGAGAGCAGCTCCTCTCTGGAAGGAATCTGAGAAAGCTCCTTCAGAGCAGCCTCATCATAAGCCTTGCCCTCTACTACACCGCCTTTGATTTCCAGCTTGTTTGCCTTTTCTGCAAACTTGCAGAGAATTCTTGCCGGAGCAGTTGCATCATCTTTCGAGATTGCAACGGCACTGGGTCCGTCAAGATACTGGTCGAGCTGCTCGCAATCGGTACCCTTGAATGCGAAACGCATCATGGTGTTCTTGTAAACCTTGTACTGTACGCCAGCCTCACGAAGCTGCTTACGAAGCTCCGTATCCTGTGCAACCGTCAGTCCTCTGTGGTCAACCAGAACAACAGATACTGCACCATCGATCTTCTCGGAAATCTCCTGTACGACAGGTTTTTTCTCTTCGATCTTTGCCATTTCTTACCTCCTTATAGATTCTTGTTGCCGACTGTGGAGATAATGAAAATCCCCTCTGCCGCATGACAGAGGGGGAGAAAGTTCATTCATCATCCTCGGCAGGCTGCAATGCATTACGCCTTTACGGCACCTGCTGTCTTCGGCTGGTCTGTTCAGACCATTGGCTACTATAGCAGAACTAGATCACGGCGTCAACAGATAATTGCTGATTTTCAGAAATATCCGTTGTCCCGCATCCAATCCTGCCTGCCGGCAGTCTCGGCAATATTAATGATGCTGGGGCAAGCTCTCATCGGAGCTTTAGATTTTTGCCCCTGATATCATATTAATATCTGTTGGAAACGATCTTCACGCCAGGGCCCATTGTTGTAGCAATGGAGATGCTCTTGAGATACTGGCCCTTAACAGATGAAGGCTTAGCCTTAACGATTGCACCCATCAGTGCGTTAAAGTTCTCCATCAGCTGCTCCTCTGTGAAGGATGCCTTGCCCAGAGTTACGTGAATGATGTTAGCCTTATCCAGTCTGTACTCAACTTTACCGGCTTTGATATCAGCGATGGCCTTGGTGACATCCATCGTTACGGTACCAGCCTTCGGGTTCGGCATAAGACCCTTCGGTCCCAGAACCTTACCAAGACGTCCTACAACGCTCATCATATCAGGAGTTGCAACTACAACGTCAAAGTCAAGCCAACCTTCCTTCTGAATCTTCGGGATCAGCTCCTCGCCGCCTACGAAATCAGCGCCTGCAGCAGTTGCCTCGTCAGCCTTGGTTCCCTTTGCGAAAACGAGAACGCGAACGTCCTTACCGGTTCCTGCAGGGAGAACAACAGCTCCGCGGATCTGCTGATCTGCATGACGGGAATCGCAGCCTGTGCGAATGTGCAGCTCTACTGTCTCATCAAATTTAGCAGATGCAGCCTTCTTAACCAGTGCAACTGCCTCTTCCGCCTCGTAAGTCTTGGACTTGTCGATCAGCTTAGCGGCCTCAACATATTTCTTTCCGTGCTTCATGATTTAACCTCCAATTCTGACCCTTAGTCTGTAACAGTGATACCCATGCTGCGAGCTGTTCCGGCGATCATGCTTGCTGCTGCCTCAAGGGAAGCGGCATTCAGATCAGGCATCTTGGTCTTGGCAATTTCCTCAACCTGAGCCTTGGTAACAGATGCAACCTTGTTCTTGTTGGGCTCACCGGAAGCCTTCTGGATTCCAGCTGCCTTCTTGAGCAGAACAGCTGCCGGAGGGGTCTTGGTGATGAAGCTGAAAGATCTGTCAGCATAAACTGTGATGATAACAGGAACGATCGTGTCGCCCATGTCTGCTGTCTTCGCATTGAACTGCTTGGTGAACTCTACGATGTTAACACCATGCTGTCCCAGTGCAGGTCCTACAGGCGGTGCAGGGGTTGCTTTGCCGGCCTGGATCTGTAATTTGATGTAACCTTCTACTTTCTTAGCCATAAAATAATTCCTCCTTTGCGGTCATCGCAGGTGGCTCCTGCTCCCGCATGTTCCTGCCGGGTTATTCCGGCCTTACGCCGCAGATCTATGCCACGCGGCAACTAACAGGCACAAAAATACAGCCTGATTCGTCCTTTTTCTGCCTTACGGTCAGTTCGTTTTACGTAGCTCGGCAAAACTGATTTCAACCGGCGTCTCTCTTCCGAAGAGCTCTACACTGATGGTTGCGATCTGTTTGCTGTAGTCCAGCTTGGAAACGATACCAAGCGTATCCTTCCACACGCCGGCGATGACAGCAACACTGTCGCCCTCCGCAAAATCCACCATCATATCCGCTGTATGGATTCCGAGATTCTTCATCTCACCTTCTGTCAGCGGAACCGGCTTGGATCCCGGTCCGACGAAGCCCGTCACGCCTCTGGTGTTGCGAACCACATACCAGGTCTCATCGTTCATGATCATCTTGACCAGAACATATCCGGGGAAGAGCTTTTTCTGTGTCAGCTTCTTGGCCCCGTTTTTGAGCTCGTATACATCCTGAAGAGGGATGATTACCTCATGAATCTGGTTTTCCAGATGACGGTTCTCGATGGTCTTGCTCAGACCCTCTCTCACCTTGTTCTCATAGCCGGAATAGGTGTGAACAACGTACCACTTTGCGATGTCTGTAATGGCGCTCTCATCGAGCTGTTCACCGCCAACCGTGCCTTCCTCCTGAGCCTCCAGAGACTGCGTCACAAACGCTGCCTGTGCATCCTCAGCAGGATCACCCTGATTCAGTACCCGCTCTGCCTCAGCCTTTTCAATGTCTGCCGCCTTTTTGGTGAAATCCGGGCGTTTGATCTCCCTTACTCCCGGGAGAACACCGGCTTTGACACGAACCTTTGTCTCTTTCTTGTCTGCCATTGATCTACCTCTTCTGATCCGTTATCAGCTGCCAAAGGATAAACTGGTCAGCAAATCGATCAGATTCTGGAATCCAAAGTCAATGAGTGCAATCAGTGCGCCCACAATCACGGTGACAACCAATACTGCCACCAGCTGCTTGAGCAGGGTATCCCGATCCGGCCAGATGATCTTTTTGAACTCGGCCTTCACGCCCTTGAAAAAGCTGACTACCTTGGACTCTTTGGCTTTCGTCTTGTCATTTGCCATACGAACCTCCAAAGAACAGGCGAATTACTTCGTCTCTTTGTGCAGGGTATGCTGTCTGCAGAATCTGCAGAACTTCTTCACTTCCATACGATCCGGATGAGCCTTCTTATCCTTGGTCGTATTATAGTTGCGGCGCTTGCACTCGGTGCAGGCAAGGGTAATTCTGGTACGCATAGTCTTTAACCTCCAAATGTGAACTATACTCCGGTAATCGGCGAATTCTGCAATTGATCCGCCTCCCGGTTGACGTGCGCTCTTGCTGTTGCATGAACGCACAAAAAAAAGATCTTCAGCGATCTTCGCTGTGTAGCTTACCATTTCAGCCTGTGGCTGTCAAGGTTCTTCTCCAATATCAGGATATTCTCTATAAGCTTCTCGATTGCAAAAGTAACTTCCACCATATGTGGAAGTTACTTCTTCCGAACCTCTGTATAAGCAAAGGTGGAAGTTACTTCTTCCAAATCCTTCCGGGCCAGTCAGAAGGGTGGCTCTGGCTCAGGTTGGATCCGCAGGGATTCTCTATGCTCGTCCCTCCTTCGCCAAGCGCCCGATCCGCGCAAAACTCGTCCGTCCGCGGGCCTTCCTTCAGAAGCCCCGCGTCTTGGACTCAAACATGTTGCGCTCCCGTCGGGCAGGCGAATCCGTTCCTCACATGAGAATCCATCTGCGCATCCAAAAATCGCCAGTTCCACTCCTTCTGTCCTGACCCTGTATTCTTTCATCTCAGCATCGGCTTTACTGAATGCACAAAATATCAGCAAATCCGGTGACTTCAAAAATATCCATCACCGACTCGCATACATGCAGCAGTGTCATCTTTCCCTGCTGATTCATCCATTTCTGCGCCGTCAGCAAAACACGCAGTCCCGCAGAGGAAACGTAATCCACCTTTTCAAAATCCAGCTGCAGCTCCTTGATTCCATCCAGGTTGCCCTTCAGCTCTGTCTCGAGCTGCACAGCGGTGGTTGTATCAATCCGTCCTTCAATCGAAAGTGTCAGAGTGGCATTCTTTTGCGTTTTTTCAATTTTCATAATTCTATTCTCCTTCTTCCACCAGCTCCTGCAGCAAAACATTCAGATTCGTATGCCGCTCCAGAGAGTGCATTCCTTCCCTGATAAAATCCCAGGACTCTTCATAATTCATTCCCTGCGCAGATCCAGGATCCTCACAGATTTCTTTTACAAAGCCTTCGGTATCTCCCAGAAAATTTCCTGCAAACGCATCCGCCAGGCGGCACTTGCTCGCTGGATCCAGATTGGCGGAATGATGCAGGAAATGATCCAGATTGCAGGAGCAATAATAGATGGCATAGGGCACGGATTTTTGCTTGATCTTAATCTTGTCCAGAGAGCTCAGGTAATTTAGATTTTCTTTTTTCTGCTGATTGCGCCGCAGAACCTTTTCCACATCCGAGCAGGCGATCCCGTTCTCCTCATAATGCAGGGAGTCCAGCATTGGAAGACTCGCATCATAGTGAATGCACTCCTTTGGTGCAAAGGCACCGTCCATATCCACCAGCTGAATCACCTGTTCAATATCCTTTGGCATGATCTTCTCCACATCGAAAAAGTCACTGAAAAAGGACTCATAAATTGCCTCTTCAATATTGCCTGGATGGACCCAGTATTTTTTGCCGCTGGGTGACGTATAATTGCCCGTTGTAATATCTCCGCCTTTTTCTGCAGATTCCTGATAGATCACCGGAAAGAACACTTCGATGTTCTCATCAATCCGATCATACAATTCCGATATCGCAAGGCGTAAGGCCTCCCTGTCAGACCTTCCCTCCACAAGGAACAGAACCACTCTTCGTTTCGGTCTCTTTCCCATCAGTGATTCCTCCCGGCCTTCTTCAGTGCTGCAACGATCTTGAACCGTTTCGTACGGTTATAAACCTCTTCTTCCTGTTCGCACAGCACAATTTCACGAAAATAGGTGTCCCGAAGGTTATTGGTCCCTTCAATGTTCTTCAGCCGAATGTACCGATTGTCCGGATTCGTTGTTGTAAAGTACAGCGATTCCCGGCCTATAACCTCCAGGGGACGCAGATTATGGGAAGTAAAAATAAACTGCCCCTTCCCGGATTCCTCCATCGTCTGCAGAATTTCGCCCAGAAGATATTCAAAAATTCCGGCATCGAATTCATCAATTGCCACGGTAACCGATTTTTCATTATAGGCAGCAATGAGGAGACTCAGCACAGAGATAATTTTGCGAACGCCGTCCGACTCATCGCGAAGCGGCAGTTCTTTCCCGTTTCGATAGGCCATCAAAAGGTTCACGCCGGCAGGATCGCCGTTTTTGTCAAGTGTCCTGGCGATTTCCTTAAAGCCAATGGACAGGCCCGGAACCAATTGTCCCAGCACCCCGCCGATGTTGTCGAACTCTTTGCGGATGTTCTCCATGTCATCATCCCGGATAATTTCCGGCTTTTTAGCAGAGAAGACCATTCGGCCATTCATTGTATAAATCGGCAGTCCAAAATTGAGCTGAATAAAGCCTGAGGATTTCGTGTCAACCACATAGAGATACCTGCGTGCATACAGCCGCAGTTCCAGCAAAACCCTGCAGTATTCTGCTGCGCTGCAGGAATTCAGGGTGCCACAGTCCTGCATTTTGGGATCCAGTGCATCTGCAGGATCCTTACTGATCGTATTATCCGAAAAAATCTGCAGCGTATCCTTCATAAAGAGGAAGGATCTCGACTGTTCCCTCGCCAGCTGTTTATTCACAGCAAGAGTTACCATTGCCTTTTTGCTGCCGCCGGTCAGTTCCTTTCTCCGAACAGCCGGAGCAAATACCTCTTCCTCCGGTGAGGTATCCACGACAACCTGTCTTTTGGCTGCGCCTTCCCACTGCAAAGAAAATTTTTCATTAAAAATAACGACCCTGCTGTCCTCTTCGAAGGCTTCCAGGGGATCATCCTGTACATTCTTGTATTTATTCTCGAATTCCTCTCGGGTCAGATGCTCGCCGCTCATACAAAAGGAATACACGGCCTCGCGCACTCTCCCGTCCTCATATTGCAGATCAAAGGCGAATTCCAGTTCTGCACAATTCTCTCCCTCTGCAACACAGTCCGCATAGATTCCGGGAACCATTCCGCCGGACATCAGGGATCGCAGAACAGAAAGTGCCTCGATGAAAGAGGTTTTCCCCGATCCATTCTGTCCATAGAGTCCCAGAATATCCGATCTCGTCCCCTGCGGAATGAATTCCCGGCCGCAATGAAACGTGATTTTGCCTTGCTGCACACTCTTAAAATGGTGCAATTCCACCCTCTTGATCCGAACCGTGGGTAAATTATGAGCATGCTCTTCGGTAATAAATGAGGATGCCTTTTTTCCTGCCATACTATGTCCTTTCTGTGATGCGAGCTACTGCTTTACAGTATATCAGAATCAGATCTGTTTGCATTTCTAAAAATGATGTGCTAGAATGCAAAGTGTCTGCGGTATTAGTTCATCGGTAGAATGCGACCTTCCCAAGGTTGAGAGGTGGGTTCGATTCCCATATACCGCTTCTCTTGTATACGCTGTGACCGAATGATGTGTTACGGTGGTGAAAGCGAGCAGAGGTTTCGACCTTTGCTCGTTTTTTTATTGGCACATAATCACATAGTCAGGAGAATTCTATGAGCACACAGGAACTCATTCACGGAGAGCTTCGGACAGACAATGTCCTGGAAAATAACGAGATTCAGGCCAACAAGCTTGTCGGCTTCATGATGTTTCTGGGCAGCTTGTTCATGCTCGGAAACTGGGTCCTTAGCAAATTCCGTATCTTATATATTGATCTTGACCGGCTGATCGTTGCGGTTTTGCTGGAGCTCTTGATCCCGGCTCTTTTGTGCCGAATTTACCGGGCAAGAGCCAAGTGGCTTAAATATGTTCTGCTGACGGAGGTCGTGTTTGTCATCGCGCACCTGGACTGCTTTCTGTCCTATCATGTTGTGCTCATCATGGCGATTCCGGTGGTACTCTCCTGCCGCTACTATTCCAGGCGCTTTACGCACTATATTGCTGATTTGACAGCAGTCGTATTCGCCGTCTCTGCCTTTGTCGGTGCATACTGGGACTTTTCTTATCTCGATCTAAATTATTACAACCTGCCGGGCGGCACTGATCTGGTCGTTTCAGATACGCTCGAGAAGGCTGTCCGGGCGGCCGGCATCGATCCCCTGCAAAGGGCTCTGACGTATCTTTTGCAAAATTACAGCCCCAAGCTCTTTGTTTTTATTCTGCTGACTCTTATCTGCCTTCGCATCGCACAAAGAGGCCGTGACATGGTGGAGGAGCAGAGCCGCATTGCTGCGAAAAACACCAGGATTCAGACGGAGCTCTCCCTTGCCCGGAATATTCAGGGACACATGCTTCCTACCGACTTTCCTCCCCATGAGGGATGCCGCGAGATCTCTATGTATGCCATTATGGATCCCGCCATAGATGTCGGCGGCGATTTCTACGATTTTTTTATGACCGATGACACGCACCTTGCCGTGGTCATTGCTGATGTCTCCGGAAAAGGAATTCCGGCGTCTTTGTTCATGGTTATTGCCAAGGCCTTCATTAAAACAGAGGCTTCCTCTGGCCATACCCCGGCCGAGGTTTTCACCAAGGTCAACCACATGCTCTGCGATGGAAATGACAACAACATGTTCGTCACCGCATGGATGGGCATTCTGGACCTTACGTCCGGCATCCTGACCTATGTCAACGCCGGCCACACGCCGCCTCTTCTCTATACCGATGACGGCTGGAACTACCTCGAATCGAAGCCAGGCTTTGTCCTTGCCGGAATGGACGGAATGCAGTACCGCCAGTACGAGTTGCCACTCCAGCCGGGCGATCGGCTGTTCCTGTACACAGACGGCATCACAGAAGCCGCCAATGCTGCAGAAGACTTCTATGGTTCTGAGAGGCTCCTGGCCTATCTGAATACCCATACGGACTTTGAGCTGCAAGAGCTCCTTTGCACCCTTCGAAAGGATATTGCAGATTTTGCAGAGGATGCTGAACAGTTTGATGACATCACCATGCTCGCCCTGCGGGTAGACTCCCTGCGCTAGGATCAGATCGTATCCCCGTTCTTTTTGAGCCACTCTCTCCATCGACGATAGTCCGGCATCATCCGCTCCACCTCTTTCCAGAAGGCCGCACTGTGATTCATATGTACCAGATGGCACAGCTCATGCACAACAACATAATCAAGACACTCCCTTGGGGCATAATACAGCCGCAGATTAAAGGATAGACTTCCCTTCGAGGAACAGCTCCCCCACCTCGTTTTCTGGTTTCGCAGCGTAATTCTTGTGATCCTTCGGTGGTCTTTGGGCAGCATTGGCAGATAGTAATTGACCCTTTGGGGGATCAGCGTCCTCATTTCTTTTTCTGCCTTTCGAAGGTAAGCCATTTGCTCCTCCGGCGACTTGACAGGATGGTCCTTTTGCCGGAGTGCATCCTTTTCTTTCTGCTGACGAATCGTCTCATAAATCCAGTCCGTCCGATCCTTCAGGAGTCTGTCAATGTCTGCGTGCCGGCAATACGCCGGCACGCGCACTTCCAGGGTGCCGTCAGAAAGGACCACCAGCGACAGCATCCTCCTCCTCCTCGGATTTTTCTTCAGAATGTAGGAAACCTCCCATCTGCTGCCGTCTCCCAGCCGCAAAACGGCTGTGTAACATTCACCCGTCATTTTTTGTATGCTCCCTCCGCTTTGCCGATCCATCCCGCATGATCTTTGCTTTCTCCCGGAATGATCATTTCCCGAAAAAGTCAGGGAGAAGATGACATCCGCATCTTCTCCCTGCATCAGGCTCTTCTCTTCTTTTTCGATCTGGTCTCTGTTTAGCACCTGAGGGTTTCAACATGAATTGGCCGCCTCAAGTCTGGCGATTTTGAGTTTTTTATGCTCCAAAGCCAGCAATATAATCCCGCACTTCCTGCTCTGTCGGCATCACAGCCAGCGCGCCGCGCCTTGTTGTGATCAGCGATGCCGCTGCATTCGCAAAGGTCAGCAGCTCATAAAGCTTTCCGGCATCCAGGTTCTTCAGTCCGTACTTAAGAACGAAATGCAGGCCACAGGCACAGAACGTATCTCCTGCTCCGGTTGTCTCCACCGTGTTCGGATTGCGGAATCCCGCACGTTCCACGCACTCGCCCTTATAATAAGCGCGGCTTCCGTCCGGACCGAGCGTTGCGAACACCAGCGGGATCTCATAGCGATCAATCAAAAGGCGTACGCCCTTATCCAGATCCTCTTCTCCTGTCAGGAAGACGATCTCGTTGTCCGAGATCTTCATGATATCCGTATTCTGCATGCCAAAGACCATTTTTTCTCTGGCCTCATCCTCTGAATTCCACAGCGGCGGACGATAATTCGGATCAAAGGAGATCGTTACACCGTGATCCTTTGCGATGGACAAGGCTTCCTTCGTTGCGCGATCCACCATTTCATCCGTCATCGACAAGGTTCCGAAATGAAAAATTCTGGCATCCTCAATCAGTTCCTTATGGGCACGCACTTCCTCCGGACGCAGCATGATATCTGCTCCGGGCTTGCGATAAAAGGAAAAATCACGATCGCCGTTTGCCAGCTTTTGCACAAAGGCCAGCGTCGTATGAACAGACGGATCCATGGAAAGTCCTGTCATGTCGATCCCCTGCGCTGCCGCTCTTTCCTTCAGCATCTGTCCAAAGGCATCCTTGCCGACCTTTCCGATAAAGGCTGTGGAATGACCGAGCTTTTGCAGCATTGACAGCACATTGCAGGGTGCTCCGCCCGGATTCGCCTCAAAGGTTGGATTTCCCTGATTGCTGACTGGCCCCTGGGTAAAATCCACGAGCAGCTCGCCAAGTGCAGTTACGTCGTATTTTTTCGTCTCCATCTGCTTCCTCCCTTAATTCTTAAAGCTATGTACCGGAGCCGGAATTCTCCCTTTCCGGTTTACGAATTCATCACATCCAAAGGTGTTCACCGGCATAATCGGCGCATACCCCAAAAGGCCGCCGAACTCCACGCGGTCTCCGACATCCTTTCCGGGAACCGGAATCAGACGGCAGGCCGTTGTTTTCTGATTCACCATACCAAGAGCCATCTCGTCTGCGATGATGCCGGCAATGGTCGTATCCTTGGTATCTCCGGGAATGGCGATCATATCCAGTCCTACGGAGCAGACACAGGTCATCGCCTCGAGCTTCTCGATGGTCAGCGCTCCTGCTGCCGCCGCATCGATCATCCCCTGATCCTCCGATACCGGAATGAAGGCACCGGACAAACCGCCGACATAACTGGATGCCATCAGGCCGCCCTTTTTGACCTGATCATTGAGCATGGCAAGCGCTGCCGTGGTTCCGGGAGCTCCTGCCATTTCCAGTCCCATCTCACACAAAATGTCTGCCACCGAATCCCCGATGGCCGGTGTCGGAGCCAGAGACAGATCAATGATACCAAACGGAATTCCCAGTCGGTCGGAAGCCTCCTTGGCAACCAGCTGACCCACACGTGTCACCTTAAAGGCCGTTTTCTTAATGGTTTCTGCCAGGGTTTCAAAATCAGCACCATGGCAGGATTCCAATGCCTTTTTCACAACGCCCGGACCGGAAACGCCGACATTCAGAACGGCATCGCCTTCTGTCACGCCGTGGAATGCACCTGCCATAAACGGGTTGTCATCCGGTGCATTGCAGAACACAACGAGCTTGGCACAGCCGTTCACCGGCAGATCCTTCGTCTTCTCTGCTGTCTCCTTGATGATGGAGCCCATGAGGCGTACCGCATCCATATCAATTCCCGTCTTGGTCGAGCCAAGATTTACGGAAGAGCATACCACCTTCGTTTCCTTAAGAGCCTGCGGAATGGAGCGAATCAGGAGCTCATCGGCCTGCGTCATCCCCTTGGAAACCAGCGCACTGTAGCCGCCCAGGAAATTCACGCCAACCTTTTCTGCCACCTCATCCAGGGTCTTTGCGATCTCCACAAAGTCCTCCGGTGTATGGCAGGCGGCCCCGCCGATCAGGGCAATGGGCGTTACCGAAATTCTCTTATTGACGATCGGAATGCCGTATTCTCTGGAAATCTCTTCACCGGTGGATACCAGATCCTTTGCCAGGCGATAGATTTTGTCATAAATGTTCTTTTTCAAAGTCGGCAGATCCTGGCTGATGCAATCCAGAAGGCTGATGCCCATGGTGATAGTACGGACATCCAGATTCTCCTTCTCAATCATCGCATTGGTTTCTGCTACCTCACGGATATTGATCATTGGTATTGGCTCCTTTCTGAGTCAGATCCTGTACATCAGATCCGGTGCATCAGATTCTGTACATCAAATCCGATGCATCGAGTCAAAAATCTCTTCCTTCTGGCATTTGATCTGAACGCCCATCTCTGCACCGATTGCAGCCAGTTCATCCGCCGCATCCCCAAAGGAGGACTCCAGCGTTGTAATATCGACAATCATCATCATGTTAAAATAGCCCTGCACAATCGTCTGGGAAATGTCCAGAATATTGATCTTGTGATCCGCCAGATAGCTGCAGACTCTCGCGATAATACCAACGGTGTCTTTTCCTACAACAGTGATAATTGCTCTTTTCTGCATGGTTTATCCTTTCTGCCGGGCCTTTGGCACGGTCTTTGTCTCTGTTTAGAATTCAATCATTTGTGAGGCTTCTTTTCTGGGTGCCACTGCAATCGGCAGCTCGTCCGCCTCGTAATCATCCTCTGCTGCATTGATCTCAACCCGTACCGTTTCAAAGGCCAGCTCCGGATAGTTGTTCTCCTGCGACAAATGTCCCAGGAAGATTGCCTTCATATGCTGATTGAGTACGCTGTCCAGCAAAAGGCCGCTGGCCGCATTCGACAAATGGCCCCGATCCGAGAGAATCCTCTGTTTCAGTGCATAGGGATACGGTCCAACCTGCAGCATATTCACATCATGATTGGCCTCCAAAAGGAGTACATCGGAATCCTTCAGGCATGCCTTCGTGTATTCCGTATAACAGCCAAGGTCCGTACAGATCGAGACCTTGCGGCCGCCGTACTGAATCCGATATCCCACAGGATCTGCCGCATCGTGGGAAATGGTCATGGGATTTACGGTGATGTCCCCCACGATCACCTTTTCATCTGCCTTTACCGGAATAAACCGGTCCGCCGCATAGTCCTGATATTTTTCCATCCGGCGGATGGCACGAATGGTCCCTTCCGTTGCATAGACGGGAATGTCGTATTTTTTCAGGATCATGGCAAGACCCTGAATGTGATCGCTGTGCTCATGCGTAATAAAGATCCCGCTCAGCTCCTGCAGATCCAGTTCGATATCATGCAGGGAGTCCTGCACTCTCTTCCTGCTGATTCCTGCGTCGAACAGCAAATGCGTGGTATCCGACCCCACATAGCTGCAATTGCCGCTGGAACCACTGGCAAAGGTTTGAAATCTCATAGTTCTCCAAGCTATGCAAAGGATGGGCTGATTTACTCCGCGTTTTCCTTTGCAGTTACGTTTTCTGATAACAATCTGGCATCAATCTGCCGGAACGCCTCCTCCAGGCTCCCGGAATTGTCGATCACATAATCCGATCCCTTTCGAAACTCCTCTTCACTCAGCTGTGCTTTCAGAATGCTGTCGATCTTAGCATCGCTGTAGCCGCGGGAAGCCTTAAGGCGCTGCCTTCGAACAGCCAGATTGCAATAAATATACCACATTTCATCTACAAGCGGTCGATAACCGCATTCGATCAAAAGAGCCGCCTCAATAAAAAAATACGACACCGCCCCAGGATCCTTTCGACCTTCCCTTTCCTGTTCTTCCTGAATGCTCCCCAGGATGTACGCTTTCACCGCAGGATGAATCAGTCCATTTACCTTTTCCAGGGTCTTTGGGCTGCCGAAAATGCGGGAGGCCATGGCCGGATGAATGATCTCTCCATCCCGGTCAACCAGCGGCTCCTCCCCCGGAATCTCCAAAAGAATCTGTACCAGTTCATCATGAATCCGTCCGCCAACACGCATCACCTCGTGAGAGGCCTCATCCGCCATAATGATACGGCAACGATAATGATCCTTCATATAGCGCAGCAGTTCTGATTTTCCGGAGCCGACACCCCCGGTAATTCCGATTACCTTCATTGCAGTCACCTTCTCCCGGCACCAGCTGCCGGATGTGTCATTTCTTTAGGAAGCTCGCAGTTCCTACCCTTTTGCGTCATACCAGTCATTTCCCTGATGGCAGTCGATCTCCAGTGGAATCCTAAGATTCACTGCTCCCATCATGCCATCCTCCAGGATTCTCTGCACTGCCGCTTCTTCTCCGGGTGCCGTCTCGATCAGGAGTTCATCGTGAATCTGCAGGATGAGCTGCGACTGCAGTCCTTCCCGGTGCAGTCCCTCCCACACGCGAATCATGGCCTTTTTCATGATATCTGCGCCGGTTCCCTGAATCGGCGCATTCATGGCAACACGCTCGCCGAACTGTCTTTGCATAAAGTTCGAGCTCGAAAGCTCCGGAATAGGCCGCCTTCTGCCCATGAGTGTCACGGAATATCCCTTTTCTTTGGCATCTGACACCTCTTGATCCAGAAAGGCTTTGATCCCCGGGAACATTCGGAAATATTCCTCAATGTATTCTTTGGCCTCTCCCCTGGAAATATCCAGATTCTGAGACAGGCCAAAGGAACTGATCCCATAGACAATGCCAAAGTTCACCGCCTTGGCATTGCGCCGCAGCTGCGGCGTCACCTCTTCATATGGCACATGGAACACCTTTGCCGCGGTTGCAGCATGAATGTCCCGATTCTCCCGGTAGGCTTCGATCAGGGCCTCATCTCCTGACAAGGAGGCCAGAATCCGCAGCTCAATCTGAGAATAATCCGCATCCATAAAGGAATATCCTTCTCTTGGCAGGAAGACCTTCCGAATCTCGCGTCCCAGCTCCGTCCGCATGGGAATATTCTGGAGATTCGGATCTGTTGAACTGATGCGCCCCGTTGCCGTAATCGTCTGGTTAAAAGTCGTATGAATTCTGGAGTCCTCTGCAATGCAGGCCTGCAGCCCATCTGCATAGGTGGATTTGAGCTTGGTAAGGCCCCGGTATTCCAGAACATCAGCAACAATGGGATAGTCTCCGGACAGCTTTTCCAGTACATCTGCTGCCGTAGAATAGCCGCTCTTTGTCTTCTTGCCGCCCGGCAGATACATCTCTTCGAACAGGACCTTCCCGAGCTGTTTAGGGCTTGCAATGTTGAATTCATGCCCTGCTGCCTCATGGATGGAATGCTCCAGTTCCTCAATGCGTCCAATGAGCCGATCACCATACGAGGAGAGTCGCTCACGGACTGCGCGGATTCCGATTCTCTGCATATCATAGAGAATATAGGAAAGAGGGCGCTCGATCTCTTCATACAAAGGCAGCATGCCCTCTTTGCAAAGTCTCTCCCTTACAAGGCTTCCTTCTCTTGCCAGTGTATCGGCTGCCTTTTGGGCATAATCAGCAATCGCCTCCGGATCTTCCAAAAGTGCCTCCCGGAAGGTCTTTTTCCCCAGCACCTGCTGCCGGCCGGCCAGAATCTCTCCCAGATATTCCGATGCCACGTCCTCCGGCTCATAATCGCTTTTCAGCGGATTATGCAGATACGCTCCCAGCAAAACATCGAAGATCCCATCCAGTACAATCTTCTCTTTCATCTCTTCTTCCGGAATGTTCCAGCAAAAGAGCTGCTCCTTCAGATTGAACACGGCAAGATGCAGTTTATGATCTGCTGCCAGGTGCCTCAGCCTTGTGATCCTTTCTGTCACCTCATCTTTTGTCAGCACCGGGAGCCCTAGGCCCGCAGCTTCCTTGCCAACAAGAGAGCATTGACTCTTTCCCCCCTCACAGAAAGCAACCGCCAGGAGCTCTCCCGGCATTCCCAGCTTTCCGTTGTCATAGATCGGAAAAAACGAGGCCCAGGGCAAAGAGTTCTCCGCCGGTGCCTTCTCTGCTCCTTGGAACTGTGCGGTATCCGGCGCATTCGTAATCCTTCCGTCGGCCTTACGGCTTGCTCCCGTTTCGTTTCCTTTTTTCGTGCCGGCAGCTGCAACAGCATCAGAACCCTTTGCAGCAGAACACGAAGCTGCCGCTATGGACTCCTGGGAAAAACGTCCCAAGAGCTGCTTAAAGCCCAGCTCGGTATACAGACGGAAAGCCTCCGGCGTATAAAAATCTCGAATTCTGGCCTTTTCCCTGTCCAGCTCCACCGGAGCATGAATCTCGATGGTGGCAAGGAACAAGGAGAGTCTTGCCTGCTCTTCATTCTGCTGCAGATTTTCATGAAGTGCTTTCCTGGTAATCTCATCAAGGTGTGCGTAGACACCGTCCACAGAATGATAGGTTACGATCAGGTCCGTTGCCGTCTTAGGTCCTACCTTCGGAACCCCCGGAATGTTGTCGGAGGTATCTCCCTGAAGCGCCTTTACATGAATAAATTCCTCCGGCGTGACCTTCAGCTGTTCCAGCACGTCCGAGGCATAGTAGTTCTCGATGGTTGTCTGGCCGCTCTTGGTCTTTGGAATGCGGATCTGAATGTGTTCGTCAGCGATCTGCAGAAGGTCTCTGTCTCCGGATACCAGGGAGACCTCCATGCCATCTTTCTGCGCCTTCTTGGCCAGCGTTCCCAGAATGTCATCTGCCTCAAACCCCGCCTGCTCACAGGTCTCAATTCCCATGGATTTCAGGACCTTTTTGATCAAAGGAACCTGCTCGCGCAGTTCCTCCGGCATAGGATGGCGTGTTCCCTTATAGGCCGCATAGGCCTTGTGACGGAATGTCGGCTCATGCACATCAAAAGCCACCGTCAGATAATCTGCCTTTTCCTCATCCAGAATCTTGAACAGAATCTTCAGAAAGCCATAAACAGCGCCGGTGTGAACGCCTGCGCTGTTTAACAAATCCGGCATCCCATAGAATGCCCTGTTCAATATGCTATGTCCGTCAATGAGAACCAGTTTTTCTCTGTGCTCTGTCATGAATTGCACCGCCTTTTCTTATCTCCCTAAATCAGCTGCAGCACAAAGGCAGCTGCAATGGCCGCCACAAATGTAACAACGGTCACCATCTCATAGAACGTTGTCATCTGAACGAAACGCTGCCTCCTTCTGAGCTTGGCCTTTTCTGCTCTCACATAGATGTCCAGTTCTTTTTGCAGATTGAAAGGCTCTCCGGTTTCCAGCCGTGCCAGTCCTGTCTCGATCAGATACCGAATGGACAGCTCATCGCGGCACTCCCGACAGCTGTCGTAATGATCCAGGAATTCCTCCAGATCCTCATTGCTCAGCTCGTCTTCAAGGAACCCGGGGATATTCTGTTCGAACTCCTGATGTACCTGCTCCTGTGCCATGTGCCGCTCCTTTATCTGCCTGATTTTCTGACAGCATGCGCCAGAATTCCCGACATCTATCCTTCGACTCACCGAATCGCATTCAGATCAAACGGTGTCGCCTGGTATACGTAATAATTAATCCAGTTGCTGTACATTGCCTGGCTGGCGCTGCGCCACTGCAGGAGAGGCTTCCTGGTCGGATCGTCCTCGGGAAAATAATTCGCCGGAATCTTTGGATGGATTCCTTTTTCGAGATCTCTTTCATATTCGTCTCGCAATGTATAACGATCATATTCTCCATGTCCGAAAATAAAGACCTGCCTGCCCTGATGAGCCGTGCATAACAGAACACCTGCCTCCTTGGACTCTGCCAGAACCTTCAGTTCCTTGCACTCATGGATTGCACTCGCCGAAACCTCCGTGTAACGGCTGTGCGGAATCAGAAAATAATCATCCATGCCTCTTACCAGAGGATCCTTCCTGTGAATCACCTTATGGCTGTAGACCCCGGAAATTTTCTCCGACAGCAGCCGTTTCTGAAGTCCGTAGTGATAATAAAGGCCCGCCTGTGCTCCCCAGCAGATATGAAGGGTCGAGGTGACATTCGTTACACTCCAGGCAAATATCCTTGTCAGCTCCTCCCAGTAGTCGACTTCTTCATATTCCATCTTTTCCACCGGAGCCCCGGTGATGATCAGCCCGTCAAAATGACGGTCCTTCAATTCATCAAAGGACTCATAGAACTGGTGCAGATGGGAATACGATGTATGCGTACTCAAATGGGAACTGACCCGCATAAAGGTGATGTTCAGCTGCAGCGGTGTGTTGCTGAGCATGCGAAGGATATCCAGCTCGGTGTCCTCCTTTTTGGGCATCAGGTTCAGAATGCAGATCTCCAACGGACGGATATCCTGATGGGCTGCACGGTTCTCATCTACAATGAACAGATTTTCTTTTTCCAGTTCTTCCTTTACCGGAAGGTCATTCTGAATCCGTATCGGCATATTCTCTTCCTTCTTATTCGTTCAGCATGTGCAGCAGCTCTTCCTCTGAGATCACCGGGATTCCCAGTGTCTGCGCCTTGGTCAGTTTGGAACCGGCATTTTCTCCTGCAACAACATAAGAGGTCTTTTTGGAGACGCTCCCGGAGGCCTTTCCTCCAGCCGCAAAAATCAGCTCCTCCGCCTCTTTTCTGCCCAGCGTAGGAAGCGTTCCTGTCACAACAAAAGTCATTCCGGCAAGCCTTCCTTCCCCGGATGGCCCTTTTTTCTTTTCCATCTGCATGTTGACTCCGGCATCCTTCATCTCCTGCAGAATGCGCCGATTCGTCTCATGATGAAAAAACTCATAAATGCAGTCGGCCGTTGTTTCTCCGATATCCTGCACCTGCGTCAGCTCACAGACACTGGCCTTTGCCAGTGCATCAATGCTGTCATACTGAGCCAGAAGGCCTCTTGCAGCCGCCTTTCCGCAGTTGCGAATTCCAAGGCCCGTGAGGAGCAGGACCGGAGAATTGCTCTTAGAAGCCTCGATCGCAGCAAGGACCTTGTCGGTGTTCTTCTCTTTGCCGATCAGCCCCTTCTCAACCAGCTCGTCCCGGTGCTCCCTTAAGTGGTAAATATCCGCATAGCTCGAAAGATAGCCTTCCTTTACCAGTGACTCTGCAAGCGTTTCTCCCAGCCCCATGATGTTCATGCAGTTCCGGGAGGCAAAATACGCAATCGTGTTTACCAGCTGCGCCGGACAGGCCGGATTCACACATCGAATATCTGCTGTATCCTCTTCGCGGACCAAAGATTCCCCGCAGACCGGACACACGGATGGTGCCGTATAGATTTCCTCCGGCTCCCGGATGCAGCCGTTTAACTTGGGAATGATCTCACCGCTCTTAAACAGACGGTACTGCCCACCGATCCCCACCTTCATCTGGCGGATATAGTCCTGATTGTGGAGCGTTGCACGGCTGACGCTGGTTCCGCACAGCCTTGCCGCCTTCCCGGTCTCACTGTCATGAAATTCTCCGGTAAAGGTGAGTTTCCCGGTTCTTCCAACAGCCACCAGAATGCGGTCCATCGTAACGATTCTCTCCTCCGGCGGATATTTGTATGCAATATGTCCGCTGGAATATTTGCTGCCAGCCGGAAAATCCTCCCGGTGTGCCACCTCATCCAGCTTAATCACCGCTCCGTCCAGATCGAAGGGGAGGCTTTCTCTCATCTTACCGATGGCATCAATTGCCTCGTTCACCTCATCTGCACTGCCGCAGATCCTGTGGTAGACAACAGGAACTCCTCTTTGTGTCAGCAGATCCAGCGCTGCCCCATGACGCTGCATCAGCGCTGCCGGTCCCCTCTGCACATTAAAAATAAACATGCGAAGGCCACGCTTTTTTGTCACCGCAGGATCGAGCTGCCGCAGCGTTCCTGCTGCAAGATTTCTGGGATTTGCCGCCGTTTTTTTGCCCAGGGACTCCATTTCCTCATTATAGGCTTCGAAGGCCTCATGCGTCATATAGACCTCGCCCCGTAGCTCCAGGCCGGCATCCGGATCATCGTCTGCCTCGCCGCCCTGCAGTCCCGAAAGGTCAATGATCTCAGGCACGTCCGGAATCACTCTTGCATTTGCCGTGACATCCTCCCCGACAAGGCCATCTCCGCGGGATTCCGCCAGCGTCAGATACAGTTTCCCGTCTGTTCCCTTTTCATAACGGATAGACATGGACAAGCCATCGACCTTAACCTCAACCGAAAACAAGGCTCCCGGGTAACGGTCCTGTACCTTGCTCACCCATGCTGCGACCTCTTCCTTTGTGAATACATCCTCAATGGACAGCATCGGAACATCATGGGTCACCTTAACGCCGGCTTCGCGTTTGGCCGTTCCGCCGATCTTCTGCGTCGGAGAATTCCCTGTAATCCACTCCGGATGCTCCTTTTCTGCTGCCTTCAGCTGCAGCATCAGCTGATCGTACTCATAATCACTGATCACCGGAGCATCCTGGTTGTAGTAGCGATCCATGTGTCCGTCGATGACTCTTTGTAATTCAAGATACTCTTCGTGTGTCATGGAAACTCCCTGCTCACAAAGTCAGACCGGCTGCCTCATACAATTCCCTGCGTTCCTGTTCGGACAGCTCTCTTTGCATGCCAGGATGCAGTCCTTTTGTATTTACGGTCAGAACGCGAATTCTTTTCAGGCTCTTAACCTCATTGCCTCTTGCCTTGCACATTCTGCGAATCTGACGATTCAATCCCTGCGTCAGAACAATCCGGAAGGTATAATCACCCAGCCGTTCGATACGGCAGGGCTTTGTCTTGACCTCCAGATCCTTCAGCCAGATTCCCTTGGACATCTGCTGCAGATCCTCGTCACTGAGCTTGCTCCTTGTGCGGACCACATATTCTTTTTCGTGGCCGGCTGCGCCCCGCATCATGGCATCAATGAGTTCTCCGTCATTGGTCATGAGAAGGAGCCCTTCGGAATCACGATCCAGCCTTCCCGCATAATTCAGATGCATGGGATAATGGAAAACATCCTCTAAGGTCACCTTTGCGTACGGATCAGAACGGGTAACCGTGACTCCTACCGGCTTGTAATAAGCCACAACCACCTTGCGGCTTTGCGAATGGATGATTCGGTCCCGAACCTTGATCTTCTCCTGTCCTGTCACCATCGTACCCGGCAGTGCAATCCTGTCATCCACCGTAACCTCGCCCTGTTCCATCAAGGCATCCGCCTCTCGTCTGGAATACATTCCGGATGAGGCGATAAACTTGTTCAAGCGGATTTTGCCGTCTGTCTGCCCCGCATTGGATCTGTGTGAACTCTGCGGATTCCGCTTTACATGCGTGCCAGGCTTGCCGCCGCGTTTTTGTCCAGAATGCATTTCTCGTGCTCCATAATATAGGCAGCAGACTCTGGTGTTGCATCGCAGCAGCTGCCGAACTCATTCATTGCAAGGACGGTTCGCTCCGGAAACGCGTCCTCTCCCTCAATGTTTACCTTTACAAACAGATAATAAAACCCTTCCGATCGATTCTGCCACAAAGAGGATTCCATATTGGCCAGAAGCGGCAGCCTCCTGCAGCATTCGATGGCATCAGAAAGGGAATGGAACATGTAACAATATAAGGAACGCTTCCTGCAGGAAGCTGCTTCCGTAGCAGAGTCCTTATGACCATTCTGCAGATCATCCTTCCTTGCGGCACACGTTTCGGCCTCTTCTTTGCCGAATATTCTCTCCTGAGTGCTGCCTAAGATGCACTCGATGGCATCCTTAATGGCCGCCATCGGATCTGCAGTACCACCTCTGCCATCCTCAGCTGATACTCCGTTGGAAATCGTCAGCAAAATGGACCCGTCACCTCTTGCCTGGATCTGCATGGAGGTAAATCCTGTCGTCATCTGCATATGAACTGCCTTGGATGCCTCTGCAATCACTCGATGCAGATATTCGATGGCCTCCGGCTTGCGGCTCATAATATCTTCGAGGGTGACCCCATTTCCAGCCAACTCCTCTCTGGATATAATACAATTTACTGTGTTGTCATTGACTCGGTTAAACTTCATATTTTCTGTTCCTGTGTAAAAAAGAGCCGGAAGGCAGCGAAACGCGCTGACCCTCCGGCTCTGTAATCGCCAGGTGAATGATTCTCACTCAAACGAAACCGTATATCGGAAGGGCTCAAGCCTTACCTGCCTGCTCCATAACTTCCTTTGCGAAGTTCTCTTCCTTGTGCTCCATACCTTCACCGGTCTCGAAACGAACGAACTTCTTGATGGTGATGTTCGCACCGTTCTTCTTGCCAACCTCTGCGATGTATGCAGCTACGGACTGTTTGCCATCCTCTGCCTTTACGTAAACCTGATCGTTCAGGCAGATTTCCTTGAACTCCTTGTTCAGACGGCCAATTAGCATCTTCTCCAGAATCTGCTGAGGCTTTCTCTTATTCTCCGGAAGTGCCTCGTTCTCAGCAACAGCCTGAGCCAGAAGGATCTCCTTCTCGTGCTCACGAACCTCTACCGGGATGTCCTCCTCGCTGACATACTTAGGAGACAGAGCTGCAACCTGCATGGCAACGTTGCGGACAGCATCTTTGATGTCATCATTTACAACATCGGTATCAGCCTCAACCAGAACAGCGATACGACCTGCGCCATGAACGTAAGAAGCAACAATTCCGTTTGCTGCCTCGATCTGCTCGAAACGACGGATGGAAAGCTTCTCGGAAATCACAGCGATCATATCAACCAGGCTGTCATTTACAGTCTTGGAAGCATCTTCCGGCCACTTGTCAGCAAGGAAGCCTTCCATGTCAGCTGCGGTTGTATTCAGTGCTGCGTTTGCTACCTTCTGAACATACTCTTTGAAGGTTGCATTGTTTGCTACGAAATCTGTCTCAGAGTTAACCTCAACAACAGCTGCCTTGTTATCTGCAGTCTGTGCGACATAGCAAAGACCCTCAGCTGCGATACGGCTTGCCTTCTTCTCAGCCTTTGCAGCGCCTGCTTTACGCAGGAGCTCCATTGCCTCGTCCATATTGCCGTCGGTCTCAGTCAGTGCCTTCTTGCACTCCATAATTCCTGCGCCAGAGATCTCTCTGAGCTCTTTTACCTGAGCTGCTGAAATTGCCATAATTCAACCTCTTTCCATAATGTGATAATGGTTCAAAGTAACTACCTTGATCCAAAACGCTATCTGTACCTTACAGAGTTCCCTCTGCTGCCTGATCTGCCTCGCTTGCTGCGGACTCAGCTGCCAGCGCATCCTGACCCTCTGCATCTGCCGCAACATTCTCCTCACCCTGACGAGCCTCGATGACTGCATCAGCCATCTTGGAGCACAGAAGCTTAACGGCACGAATTGCATCATCGTTACCAGGGATGATGTAATCCAGCTCATCCGGATCGCAGTTGGTATCTGCAATACCGATCAGAGTGATGCCCAGGCTGTGTGCCTCGTTGATGCAGATCTTCTCCTTCTTGGGATCAACAACAAAGATTGCATCCGGAATGTGAGTCATGGTTGTGATACCGCCGATGTTAGCCTGAAGCTTAGCCTGCTCCTTCTTAAGAGCAGCAACTTCCTTCTTGGGCAGTACATCGAAGGTTCCGTCTGTCTCCATCTCGTTGATCTTGTTGAGACGCTCAACTCTGGTCTGGATGGTCTTAAAGTTGGTCAGCATACCGCCGAGCCATCTGTGGTTGACATAGTACATACCGCAGCGCTCTGCCTCAGCCTTTACGGAATCCTGAGCCTGCTTCTTGGTTCCTACGAACAGGATGGTGCCGCCCTGCTCTGCGATCTCGAATACTGCCTTGTAAGCCTCGTCTACCTTTACAACAGACTTCTGCAGGTCGATGATGTGGATGCCGTTGCGCTCTGTGAAGATGTAAGGAGCCATCTTAGGGTTCCAACGACGGGTCTGATGACCAAAGTGTACGCCTGCCTCCAGCAGATCCTTCATAGATACTACGCTCATTTTATTATCCTCCATAATTGGTTTTGTGTGCCGGGAGCAACCGGCCGTCCGCATCCTCTTCGCAGCAAAAGGCTTTTGAATTTACTCCGAAAGCCTTCCAAGGACTCATGCCAGCCTTTCGGCCACCGGCACCTGCTGAAAATGCGTGTTTTATAGTCCTTCACCATGCGCTCCGAAAATCCCTTCACGCACAGCCGTTTGAGTATATCATGCCGTCCTTTGCCGTGCAAGCAGAACTTGACATGCCTCACCCTGCCTCACCCCGTTCACGCCACAGTGTGAGTTTTCACACAGCTGCCATCTGCAGGTCCTGGTGAAAAATGTCTGCTTCCGACTGTGATCCGGACAATTGCCCAACCGTTACATCTCTTCCATTCGGGACCGCATGGTCTCGAGCTCATGATAAACCGCATCATTCATGACCTTGATATAGGTTCCCTTCATTCCTGAGGAACGGGACTCAATGACTCCGGCAGATTCGAATTTGCGAAGCGCATTGACAATGACTGAGCGGGTGATTCCGGCCTTATCTGCAATTTTGGAGGCAACCAGAATACCTTCTCTTTTTCCGTCCAGTTCTTCAAAGATATGCAGGATCGCCTGAATCTCCGTATAGGACAGTGTTGAGAATGCCGATTTTACAATCGCAATTCTGCGGTTTTCTTCTGCCGTTTCCTCCGATACAGCACGGAGCATCTCGAGTCCTACCACGGTTGTTCCGTACTCGCAGATAATGATGTCATCAATATCATATCTGGAGCCTCTGTTATAAACGAATACTGTTCCAAGCCTCTCTCCTGCAATCTCAATCGGGCAGATGATGGCATTGCACTCTGCATCCTCTCCTTCAAAGCCAAGCGTTGCCAGCATAACATTCTCATTGGTGGAAAGAATTCCCAGGAGTCTTTCATTTAATGTCTTGTCGATGACCTCCCCCAGGCCGTTTCTGATCAGATTTTCGATCGGCGGAATCTCTTCTCTGCAGGAAACACCGATCACTTTACCCTTGTGTGACAAAACCAGCACGTTGCTGTCCATGATCTCACTCATTACTGCGCAGATGTCGTTAAACACCACTTTTCCGGTGCTGTTGTTGTGCAGAAGTCGTTCGATTTTTCTCGTCTTATCCAATAGCTGTACGTTGTTCACACTTTTGCTCATTCTAAACCTCCACGCTCTTTTTATCTGTCACGTAGCCGCACTCCTCATTCCAGCAAACAAGCTTGTTTCCTTTTTCCAGGAGAGGACTGCCGCAGTGAGGGCACATCTCTTTGGAAGGGCGATTCCAGGTCATGAAATCACACTCCGGATTTCCAAGACACCCGTAATACCTGCGGCCCTTCTTGGTCATCTTGATGACGATCTCTTTGCCGCATTTCGGACAATTCACGCCGACCTTTTCAAAATAAGGCTTTGTGTTGCGGCACTCCGGAAAGCCGGGGCAGGCAAGGAACCGGCCATGCGGTCCGTATTTGATGACCATCCGGCGGCCGCATTTTTCGCAGATTTCATCAGACTCTTCGTCCTTGATTTCGACCTTTTCCAGTTCCTCATTCGCCTTCTGAACGGCAGCATCCAGATCCGGATAAAAATTCTCAATGATGGTTTTCCATTTCACCTCGCCTTCTGCAACACCGTCCAGGAGTGACTCCAGGTTAGCCGTAAAGGTAGGATCCACAATTTCCGGGAACGAGGTCTTCATAATGTTATTCACGGCCTCGCCCAGTTCCGTCATATAGAGATTTTTGCTCTCTTTTGTGACATATCGTCTTGCCAGAATTGTCGTAATCGTAGGTGCATAGGTCGAAGGTCGTCCAATGCCCTGTTCCTCCAGAGCATGCACCAGGGAAGCCTCTGTATAATGTGCCACCGGCTGTGTAAAATGCTGCTGCCCATCCAGCTCCTTCAGGGTCAGCACAGAGGTTTCATCAAGTCCCTTCATCAAAGCGCCGTCGCCCTTTTCGTCATCAGCAGGACGATATACCTTCAGGAAGCCTTCAAAGGCGACTCTTGAAAATGGCATGGTGAAAAGATAGGACTCATCTTTCCCTTTGGCCGTCACTGTCACTCTGGTCTGTTCAATTCTGGCTCCGGACATACGGCTTGCAACAAACCGGTTCCAGATCAGCTGATAGAGCCTCAGCTGATCTCTGGAAAGAGAATCCTTGATGCTGGCCGGCGTGCGGGTAATCTCCGTCGGGCGAATTGCCTCATGGGCGTCCTGTATTTTGCCGGAGTTCTTTTTCTGTTCCCCGCCTGAGAGGAACTCTTCACCGTATTCTCTGCGGATATAATCTGCAGAGCTTGCCATCGCCTCATCAGAAATGCGCGTCGAATCCGTACGCAGATACGTGATGATACCAACTGATCCACTGCCCTTGAGCTCTACACCTTCATACAGCTGCTGGGCAATCCGCATGGTTTTCTGTGTGGAAAAATTCAGTGCCTTGGAGGCCTCCTGCTGCAGCGTCGATGTTGTAAAGGGAAGCGGCGCCTTTCGCTCTCTTGTTGTTGTCCTGATTTCAGAAATCTGATACTCGGCACACTCCAGGTTCTTTTTGAGTGTCTCTACCTCACCGGCATTTTTAAGTTCTGCCTTTTTAGAAGATCCAACCGGTCCGTAATAATGGGCAATCAGCGGCTTTTTCTCACCCTTAACGTCCAACACGGCATCCATGGTCCAATATTCCTCCGGAATAAAGGAATTGATCTCGTCCTCTCTGTCACCGATCATTCGAAGGGCCACCGACTGCACACGTCCCGCCGACAGTCCTCTTTTTACCTTTGCCCACAGAAGAGGTGAGATCCGATAACCAACAATGCGGTCCAGAACACGCCTTGCCTGCTGAGCATCCACAAGATTCATATCGATCTCTCTTGTGTTCTTAAAGGACTCCGTCACTGCACTCTTTGTAATCTCATTGAAGGTAATTCTCGCGACCTTTTTATCCTCCAGACGAAGTGCCGCCATCAGATGCCAGGAAATCGCCTCTCCCTCACGGTCAGGGTCCGTTGCCAGATAAACCTTATCTGCCTTTTTCACTCGCTTTCGTAGGTCAGCGAGCAGATCCCCCTTTCCTCGAATGGTAATATACTTTGGTTCAAAATCATGCTCTACATCAATTCCCATCTGGCTCCTTGGCAGATCCCGGACATGCCCTTGACTGGCGGCTACGTCGTATTTTTTTCCAAGAAACTTTTTGATGGTTTTCACCTTGGCCGGTGACTCTACAATAACCAGACTTTGTGACATTCTATATAAACTCTCCTACATTCTATTAGGTTGCGTTACCGAATATAACGCACTTCCTGTAGCTTGGCAAGTTGCAAGTCGTAACCATTTTCTTAAAAAAATACGGCAGATGCACGGTCCGCTCGCCCATTTGTCACCGATCCTCGCGGCGTCCCAGAAGCCGATAGTCCACCAGCCACAAGCCGCAAGCCGGCGCCGTATCACCTGCCGCAGTGCGGTTTCTTGCTTCCAGAATAACCGGAAGATCCTCCGGACGGAGCATTCCCCTTCCGACCTTAAGGAGGGTTCCTGCAATAATTCGCACCATATTATATAGAAATCCTCTTCCGCTGACCCGAATCACAATGTCTCTTGCGGCGTCCTCATCGTCCGCATGCCCCTGCGCATCCAGCATCAGCCGGGGAATTCTGCAGGCGTTCTCTTCAATGGTGATCGCTGTAATTTCACGCACTGTTGTTGCGGTGCTCCCTGACGGATTCGCAAAACTTGCAAAATCATGCTCCCCCACCAGATAGGCCGCTGCTTCCCGCATGCGGTCCACATCCAGTTTAAAATACGTGCAGAAGGCATATCTTTTTTTCAATGGATCCGGAATCCTGGCATTGTAAATGCGATACTCGTAGGTTTTTTCGCTTTTCTGCGTTCTGGGATGAAAGGACGCCTCCACCTCCATGGATTTGCGCACACGAATATCCTCCGGAAGTCTCGTGTTCACTGCTGGTGCGAATTTAGCTGCAGGAATGGGGGATGCGGTATCAAACACAACATAATTACACAGTGCATGCACTCCGGCATCCGTCCGGCTCGCCCCGGCCACCTCGATGCTCTCTCCCGTCAGTTCAGACAGTGCGCGGTTTAGTTCCCCTTCAATGGTCCGTATTCTTGGGTCCTTTTGTCTGGCAAAGCCTGAATATTCTGTCCCATCATAGGCAGTCACCAGCATGACTCTCTTCATGTTCTGTCTCCCAACACTCACTTCAGGGCAGAGGCCGACGCAATCACGATACACAGCACAGCATATATGCCCATTGCTGCATAGGCTGCATGGTCCCGCTTCTGATAAACTAGCGGCTTCATTTTCGTTCTGCCTTCCCCGCCACGATAGCAGCGTGCCTCCATGGCCATCGCCAGATCATTGGCCCTTCGAAAGGCCGAAATGAACAAAGGTACCAAAAGGGGCACCAGACTCTGAATTTTCTTCATCAGATTTCGGGATTCAAAATCCGCCCCCCTTGCCATCTGCGCCTTCATAATCTTGTCCGTCTCTTCCATCAGAATTGGAATAAAACGAAGTGCGATCGACATCATCATGGCAATTTCATGGACGGGAACATGTATTTTTTTCAGCGGTCCCAGTACATCCTCAATGGCATCCGTCAGCTGATTCGGCGTTGTCGTCAGCGTCATCAGCGAAGATCCCAGAATGAGGAAGATCAGTCGAATGGCCATTTTAGATGCATAATCCAGTCCCTCATAGGTGATGGTCAGCTTCCAGATCTGTATAAGAGGCCGCCCCTGGGTCAGGAACAGATTAAAGACAACCGTCAGAAGGAGCAAAAAAACGATCGCCCGCATTCCGCGTACAATATAGCCAAAGGGCACATGCGAGAGGGCAATCACAACACCAAGTGCCAGTGCCGCGAAAAGGTACCCCAGCCAGGACTGCACCACAAAAAGCGAAATAATATAGACAAAGGTCGCAATCAGCTTGACTCTCGGATCCAGTCTATGGAGAAGAGAATCTGTCTGGTAATACTGACCAATGGTAATGTCCTTAAACATGCGGCAGTTCCTCCTTTTGTGCAGATCCCTTCCGATATTCTCCCAGATGCGCAAGGATTTCCTGTGCTGCCGCTTTTGCGGTCAGCTTGTCCGGATCAACCGGCAGGCCAAGACTTTTCAGATACTGCAGAATATACACCGTCTGCGGCGCTGCAAGTCCAATCGCCTCCAGCTCGTGGTATCTTGCAAATACGGCTTCGGGTGTATCATCCATTAAGAGTTTTCCGGCATTCATCACCAGAATTCTGTCCGCATACTCTGCAACATCATCCATGCTGTGGGACACGAGAACAATGGTCATGTGCATGTTGTTTTTCATGTCACGCACCATATCCAGAATTTCATCCCGTCCCTTGGGATCTAATCCTGCTGTCGGCTCATCCAGCACCAGAATCTGTGGCTTCATAGCCAGTACGCCGGCAATGGCTGCGCGGCGCTTCTGTCCTCCGGAAAGGTCAAAGGGAGATGCTTCCCAAAGACTTGCGGGAAGACCTGCCAGCTGCAGTGCTTCCTCTGCCCTCTTTCTGCATTCTGCCTCCGGAAGGCCCAGGTTCCTTGGTCCGAACATGACGTCCGTCACAACGTCAACTTCAAAGAGCTGGTGCTCGGGATATTGAAATACAAGGCCAACCTTGGAACGCAGCAGCTTCCTGTCATAGCCTTCTGCATGAATATCCTGCCCGTCCCACAGAATTTGCCCGCTCGTTGGCTTCATAATGCCATTCAGCATCTGTACAAAGGTGGATTTACCGGAACCGGTGTGCCCGACCAAACCAATGAACTGACCGTCCGGCAGCTCTACGCTGATATGATCCAGCGCATTCACGGCCATTGCCGTTCCTTTGTCATATACATATGTGATATCTTCAATCTTAAGTGCCATGCGTTTCTGATCCTTTTGCGGCATACCATCGCTGCGTTGTCCGGCTAGTTATTTTGCAAGCGCCGTACCAGTTATTTTGCAAACGCTGTACTAGTTATTTTACAAGCGCTGTACAAGTCACCCCCAGCGCCTCCGCCAGTTCTTCTTTGGTAAGAATTCCCTTTGGCAGCTGCACCCCCGCCTTACGCAGTTCATCAGCAACCAAGGTCGCCTGCGGAACATCCAGGTGCAGTTCCTTCATTCGATCCACTTCCGAGAACACCTCATGCGGTGTTCCCTCCAGTGCAACAGCCCCATGATCCATGACATAGATATGATCTGCATAGATCGCCTCTTCCATATAGTGTGTAATGAGAATGATGGTAATGCCCTCTACCTGATTCAGAGCTCTTGCCGCACGAATCACTTCATAACGACCGGACGGATCCAGCATCGCTGTCGGCTCATCCATAATGATGCATTTCGGATGCATGGCAATTACCCCTGCAATCGAAACGCGCTGCTTTTGTCCTCCGGAAAGCCGGTTGGGTGATTTTTTGCGATACTCCTGCATGTCTACTGTCGTAAGTGCCTCGTTAACCCGCTCCCAGATCTGTTGCGTCGGGACACCGATATTCTCCGGTCCAAAGCCAACATCCTCTTCGACAACCTGTCCAATGATTTGATTGTCCGGATTCTGAAAAATCATTCCTGCCACCTGACGAATGTCCCAGAGATGCTCTGAATCCGTTGTATCCATATTATCTATGCAAATGGTCCCACTCGTAGGAAACAGCAATGCATTCAGATGCTTGGCCAGCGTGGATTTTCCGGAGCCGTTATGTCCCAGGATTGCAATAAACTGTCCCGGCTGCACATGCAAGCTGACATCATCAATGGCACGTACTGAGCCATTGATGTTACCTTCTTCATCTCTGGTAGCATAATCATGAATGAGATTCTTTATTCGTATCATGAAGCCTTCTCCGTTTCTTTCCCTGATATGGTGCCCGGTTCTCTGCATGCTCCTGCAGTCATCAGGATATACGTGCTAAATATTCTCACCATCCGGCGTTGATGTCCAGAACTTTGTGAATGCAAAAATCCCTTAAGCCAATTCGACTTAAGGGATTCTCGTGGTTTTAATTATGCTGACACTGTTGCTTTAGACCAGCTCCAGAACAACCATCAGAGCTGCATCGCCCTTTCTCTGGCCAATCTTAACGATTCTGGTGTAACCACCATTGCGGGTTGCGTACTTCTTGCCATACTCGTTGAAGAGCTTATCAACAAGATCAACCTCTTTGGTATTTTTCTTGCGGCCTGCTACAGCGGTAGGAACCTCTGTTACAGGATACAGGAACTTCATCAGCTGACGTCTGGCATGCAGACGAGAAGGAGCATCCTTGGTAACCTTCTTCTCAACTTCGTCATATACGGTAACCTTCTTGCCGTCTACAACCTCTTTCACACGCTTGCCGTCCTTGTCCTTGCGGGCAACCTTAGCCTTAACGGTAACTTCTTCAAAGTTATCCTTCTCTTTTGCTGCAAGAGCGATCATGGGCTCAACCAGCTTCTGAACTTCCTTTGCACGAGCCTCTGTTGTAATGATCTTGCCGGTGTACAGCAGGGAAGTTACCTGAGAACGCAGAAGAGCCTTTCTCAGCTTGGTCTTTTTGCCTAACTTTCTATACTCAGCCATTTTAAATCTCCTTTTCTTATGGCAGCTGTTTTGGAACCTTTGGTATTACCCAAAACAGCCCTATGCGATTGCCGACCCACAGCGTACCTCACGGGATTTACCGCCGCAGGAAATGTTGTCTGTCACAAAAGCATTCAACAGATCAGAACTGCTCCAGTGCTTCTGCACTCATGTTGAGCTTGAGGCCGAGTTCCTTGAGCTTCTCCAGAACTTCATCCAGAGACTTACGCCCCAGGTTTCTCACCTTCATCATCTCATCAGGAGTTTTGCTGCACAGCTCCTGAACCGTATTGATTCCTGCACGCTTAAGGCAGTTATAGGAACGTACGGAGAGCTCCAGCTCATCAATGCTCATTTCCAGAGCCTTGGTCTTGTTATCATCAATGGGCTCAGCCATGATCTCCGTCGTCTTTGCATTGTCACTCAGATCAATGAAGACGGAGAGATGCTCAGAGAGAACCTTTGCTGCAAGGCTGACAGCCTCGTCAGGATCAAGGGTCCCATTGGTCGTAACATCCAGAGTCAGCTTGTCAAAATCAGTCTGCTGTCCAACACGAGTGTTCTCAACCGTTACATTGACTCTCTGTACCGGAGTATAGATCGAGTCAATCGGGATCACACCGATCTTGGTATCCTCATCCTTATTTTTGTCTGCGCTGATATATCCTCTTCCCTTGGTAATGGTCAGCTCGATGAAGAGCTTGGTCTTCTTGCCGGAAAGAGTCGCGATAACCTGGTCAGGATTCATGATATGAATATCCTGATCGGCCTGGATATCACTGGCGTGTACGATGCCGTCTCCCTCATACTCGATGTATGCGGTCTTGGGCTCGTCGGTCTCGCTGGTATTCTTGATGGCAAGGCTCTTGATGTTCATGATGATATCCGAAACGTCTTCTTTAACGCCCGGAATCGTGCTGAACTCATGCTGTACGCCATCGATTTTGATCTGGCTGACTGCCGCGCCCGGAAGGGAAGAAAGCATGATTCTTCTCAGGGAATTGCCGAGAGTAAGACCATACCCTCTCTCGAGGGGTTCTACAACGAATCTGCCGAATTTGTTATCATCGGACATTTCAGTCGTTTCAATGCTGGGTCTTTCAAAATCAAACACGCATATACCTCCTTAATTTATTAATGCAGCTGCACAGCTCCAGGCCCTTGCCCGAAGCCTTGCGTTACACCAATTACTTAGAATACAACTCGACGATCTGCATCTCATCTACAGGTACATCGATCTGATCTCTCTTCGGAAGTGCGCTTACGGTTCCCTTGAAGTTTTCCTTATCTACATCAACCCACTCAGGAGTAAGTCTGCCTGCAGTGACCTCTGCGATATCCTTGAATCTCTGCATGGTGCGGTTGGACTCTTTGATCTCAACAACATCACCAGCCTTGATCAGGTAAGACGGAATGTTGATGCACTTGCCGTTAACCAGTACGTGCTTGTGATCAACAACCTGACGAGCCTCTCTTCTGGTCCGAGCAAAGCCCATACGGAAAACAACGTTATCCAGACGGGACTCCAGCATAACCATCAGGTTCTCACCGGTCATTCCCTTCATACGGTCAGCCTTCTCATAATAGTTGCGGAAAGGCTTCTCCAGAACGCCATAGATGAACTTAGCCTTCTGCTTCTCACGCAGCTGAACGCCGTACTCAGACATCTTTCTGCTTCTTCTGTTAAGAGTTCTCTTGGACTTCTTGTCATATCCAAGGAATGTGGGATCAAGATCCAGAGATCTGCATCTCTTCAGGACGGGTGTCTTATCTACTGCCATTTTTGGCTCCTTTCATTCTGTCAGAGTAAATGCTCTGATTGTTGTTTACAACGCGAAAACGCGCCTTCATCCAAAATATTGTTGTGACTGCATCAGCAGTTTTGGCGAGGAGAAACTCGCGAAGGCGATTTCTCCGATGCCGCGAGTGAGCGGCAGAGCCGCCTCACTCGGTACAGGGAAAAACTGCATCAGCAGTTTTTGGCGAGGAGAAACTCGCGAAGGCGATTTCTCCGATGCCGCGAGTGAGCGGCAGAGCCGCCTCACTCGGTACAGGGAAAAACTGCATCAGCAGTTTTTGGCGAGGAGAAACTCGCGAAGGCGATTTCTCCGATGCCGCGAGTGAGCGGCAGAGCCGCCTCACTCGGTACAGGGAAAAACTGCATCAGCAGTTTTTGGCGAGGAGAAACTCGCGAAGGCGATTTCTCCGATGCCGCGAGTGAGCGGCAGAGCCGCCTCACTCGGTACAGGGAAAAACTGCATCAGCAGTTTTTCCTGTACTATACTCTTCTGCGCTTAGGCGGACGGCAACCATTGTGCGGTACCGGGGTAACATCTGTGATCGACAGAACCTGCAGTCCGTTTGCATTCAGAGCACGGATTGCTGCCTCTCTTCCGGTTCCAGGTCCCTTAACGAATACGTCAACAGACTTCAGGCCATGAATCAGAGCAGCCTTGGTAGCGGTCTCAGCTGCCAGCTGTGCTGCATAGGGGGTGGACTTTCTGGAGCCCTTGAAGCCCAGTCCACCGGCAGATGCCCAGGAAAGAGCATTGCCCTGAGTGTCGGTCAATGTAACGATTGTGTTGTTAAAGGAAGCCTGGATATGTGCCTGTCCACGCTCAACGTTCTTTTTCACGCGCTTCTTGGAAGCGGATGACTTCTTAGCTGCTGCCATATTTTTATCCTTTCATCTTCATACCGCTCTGCCGTCATACGGCCGCGGTAAGCACTACGCTGTTTGCGTGTGCGACAAAACAATTACTGCTTCTTGTTCGCAATGGTCTTGCGAGGGCCCTTACGGGTACGAGCATTGTTCTTTGTATGCTGTCCACGAACCGGAAGGCCTCTTCTGTGACGAATTCCGCGATAGGAACCGATCTCAGTCAGCATCTTGATGTTCATTGCGATATCACGGCGAAGGTCACCTTCTACCATGTAGTTGTTCGCGATCTCATCAGCCAGCTTTCTGACATCATCATCTGTCAGATCTCTGCAGCGAGTATCCGGGTTTACTCCGGTTGCCTCGAGGATCTTGTTAGCGGAGGTGCGGCCAATTCCATAAATAGAGGTCAGGCCGATCTCAACGCGCTTGTCTCTGGGTAAATCAACACCTGCAATACGAGCCATTTTAAATTTCTCCTTACTTACTGGATTCTTGTCCGAGCAAAGACTCACCTTGTTCAGACATCCTGTTAATTGTTTTGATGGAGGCGAACCTGCTTATGTTCCATCTTGGAATCATTCTGCGATGCAGGTCACAGCACCTTTGGTGCCATTCCACGCCCAGCCGGAATTCCTCTTCATTTTAGGCGGAATCTTACCGGCCTTTCCACTTCCCCGGAACACTCTGTGTTCCGAAGTACAGCGGTATCAAAGCATATGGCTCTGATCAACCCTGTCTCTGTTTGTGCTTCGGATTCTCGCAGATAACCCGGATAATGCCCTTGCGCTTAATAACCTTGCACTTCTCGCACATAGGCTTAACCGATGCTCTTACCTTCACGATACGTACTCCTTTCCATAGATATTGTTTTGAAAGTCTACTCTGTACCAACCGAACTCTTTCAGAATTCTTCGATAATCCGGACCTTCTGATGTGAACATTGCTGCGTTCAAAAGCGCATAGTGTCCCTATTTCTTTCAAACGCCGTTATAGTATAGCATTTGAATTTGCGCTATTCAAGATAAAATGTCAGAAATTTACATCTCTAAAAAAATCTAAAAAAAGGACTGCATGCAGAATGCATACAGCCCTTCGGGACAGATCATCGGATTCCCATCACAGCGCTATCGCAACGTTTTCTCGCCGGGAAACGAATCACTGTGCTTTATTTATCTCTCCAGATAATGCGGCCCTTTGTCAAATCGTAGGTGGACATCTCCAGTGTAACCTTATCACCGGGAAGGATACGAATGAAATTCTGGCGCAGCTTGCCGCTGATATGAGCAAGAATAATTGCACCATTTTCCAGCTTTACGCGAAACATAGTATTGGGAAGCTTCTCAACAACAACGCCTTCCAGTTCAATAACGTCTGCTTTGGACATAAATACCTCTCTGAATTCATTCAAAAGGAATTAGCCCAGAATGGCGACGATATCGCCAAAGACTTCATCCTTGTCTTTTGTTCCATCTACTGTTTTCAATGCTCCGGCCTTCTCATAATAATCAATCAAAGGCTGTGTCTGATCATGATAAACCTTCAGACGATTCTGAACAGTCTCCGGCTTATCATCATCGCGCTGAATCAGCTCTGCTCCGCAGCTGTCGCAGATTCCTTCTGCCTTCGGCGGAATGTACTCAATATGATAGGAAGCCCCGCACTTGGGGCAGCTTCTGCGGCCGCTCATACGATGTACAATGTTCGCATCCGGAACATCTACATTGATGGCATAATCAACCTTCTCACCAGTTTTGGCAAGAGCCTCGGTCAGAACCTCAGCCTGCGGAATCGTGCGCGGAAAACCATCCAGAACGTATCCCTTTGCGCAATCTTCCTTGGCAACGCGGTCCAGCAGGAGCTGAATCGTCAGTTCATCCGGAACCAGTTTACCCTGATCCATGTACTCTTTGGCCTTCTTGCCCAGCTCGGTACCATTCTTAATGTTGGAACGGAAGATATCACCGGTCGAAACATGAGGGATGTCGTATTTTTCACAAATCATAGCAGCCTGTGTGCCCTTTCCGGCACCAGGTGCTCCCAGCATAACAATCTTCATAATAACCTCGCTTTATTGCATAGGGCGGAATTGTTAAACAAAACGGATCGAAAAGCCACTCATCCGTTTCCGGAATCCGCCTTCCGACCCGTTTGTCATACTACACTAATTCGACAGAAACGTCGTATAGTTTCTCTGAACCATCATGGACTCAATCTGCTTGATGGTCTCCAGAATAACACTGACAACGATGATCAGGCTAGTTCCACCAAAATCCACACTGGCATTAAACACCCCGCGGAAGAAGAACGGAATAACACCTACAATCGTCAGTCCAACTGCACCAACAAGAATAATGTAGTTCAACATCTTGTTCAGATAATCACTGGTAGGCTTTCCAGGGCGAATTCCAGGAATGAAGCCGCCGCTTTTTTTCAGATTGTCTGCAACTTCGATCGGATTAAATGTAATCGAAGTGTAGAAATATGCAAAAAAGATCAGCATGGCAACATACAGAACCAGACCAAGCGTGTACTTGGGCATTGCCGGATTGCACCAATAAGAAGAACTCAAGTAGCGAAGAATTTCGGACCAGATACCTGTTCCGTTATATCCTGCCAATGTAGAAATAATAACCGGAAATTCCAGAATGGAAGATGCAAAAATAATCGGCATCACTCCAGCCGTATTCACCTTCAGCGGAATGCTGGAGGTAGCAGAGCCATACTGGCTCCTGCCGCGCAGCATTCTGGCGTACTGTACCGGAATTCTTCTCTCTGCATCATTCAACAGGATAACCAAAACAACAATTCCAACAATGATCGCAATGATAATGAACGCTGCAACAATTGCCATGGCAATCGACTTGCCGCTCACGAACTGTGTAAACAGCCCGGTAATATCCTGCGGAATACGTGAAATAATGTTGATGGTCAGTACAATGGAGATTCCATTTCCAACTCCCTTGTCTGTGATCTGTTCGCCAATCCACATCAGGAAAGCCGATCCTGCTGTCAAAGTTGCCATAACCATGATGACGTTCACAGCATTGTACTCTTCAAGGAGCCCCTGTCTGCCAAAGCCAATGGCCATCGCACCACTTTCGAAAAGTGCAAGCGCAATGGTGACATATCGGGTAAGAGACGCTAGTTTTTTACGTCCCTCCTCCCCTTCCTTCTGCATTTCTTCCAGCTGAGGGATTGCAATTGTCAAAAGCTGAATGATGATCGAGGAAGTGATATAAGGAGTAATGTTCAGAGCCAGCACAGACATGTTCAGGAAAGAACCGCCAGTAAAGGCATCTACCAGAGAGAATGCATCACTCGTGTGCTGTGAGAACCACGTAGAGAAATAAGTTCTGTCAACACCGGGAACCGGGAGCTGCGATCCAAACCGGATGATAACCAGCATTACAAGCGTAAAGAAGATCCTGTTACGGATCTCCTTTACCTTGAATGCGTTTTTAACGGATTCAAACATAACGTATTACCATGCCTTTCAGTCAGGTACAGCACCGATTACTTGCCGAGAACTTCTGCAGAACCGCCAGCGTTCTCGATTTTCTCCTTAGCTGCTGCACTAAAACCGTTAGCCTTAATGGTAAATTTCTTGGTCAGCTCAAACTTGTTGTCGCCCTTATCGCCGGAGAGGATTTTCACGCCATCTCCAACAGACTTGATAACCTTGTTGTCCAGCAAAGCCTGTACATCGATAACTGCACCATCTTCAAAGCAATCTGCAATCTTAGCAAGGCTTACGGTAACCATATCCTTGTGGTTGTAGTTTGTGAAACCACGCTTGGGGATACGGCGATACAGAGGCATCTGACCGCCTTCGAAGCCTGCTCTGGGTCTTCCGGAACGAGCCTTCTGTCCCTTGTGACCAAAGCCTGCGGTCTTTCCGTTTCCGGATGCATGACCACGGCCTCTTCTGAAGTTATTCTGTGTAGAACCTGCAGCAGGTCTTAAATTAGATAATTCCATCTGTCAGTCCCTCCTTATTCTGCGTCCTCAACCTTGACATAAGGAGCGATCAGTCTGATCTGTCCTCTAGTCGCAGCATTATCCGGAAGAACAACACTGCTGTTCAGTTTGTGGAATCCCATGGACTTGATGATTGCCTTGTTCTTCGGAACTGCAGCAATTGTGGATTTAACAAGTGTAATCTTAAGCTTATCAGCCATTTTTATCTCCTTTCGTCCTACCGAAGGCCAAAGGGCATCAGCCCTTCAGCTCCTCTACAGACTTGCCGCGTCTTGCAGCCACCTCTTCAGGGGACTTCATGCTGGACAGACCGCTCAGGGTTGCCAGAACGACATTCTGCTTGTTGTTAGAACCAAGAGACTTGGTACGGATGTTCTTGATTCCTGCGAGTTCGCAGACCGTACGAGCAGGACCGCCGGCGATGATACCAGTACCTTCCGGGCTCTTCTTCAGCAGAACCTGTGCGGAGCCATACTTGCCGACATAGTCATGAGAAACGGATCCAACCTCATCCAGAGCAACTGTGATCAGGTGCTTTGCAGCATCCTCTTTACCCTTACGGATTGCTTCCGGAATCTCAGTGGACTTGCCAAGGCCTACACCTACATGGCCGTTGTTGTCACCTACAACAACAAGTGCGGAGAATCTCATCGTACGTCCGCCCTTTACAACCTTCGTGACACGCTTGATTGTAACGACCTTCTCGGTGAGCTCCATCTGACTTGCATCATAATTAGAACGCTTCATCTAGTCTCTCCTCCCTTAGAATTCCAGGCCGGCCTTGCGTGCCGCATCTGCAAGTGCTGCTACCTTGCCCTGATAAATAAAGCCGCCTCTGTCGAAAACGACCTTAGATACGCCTTTTTCAATGGCTCTCTTAGCTACAAGATCTCCAATATACTCTGCTGCTGCAACATCATCTGTGTGTGCAAGAGCAGCCTTAACTTCCTTTTCAACCGTGCCTGCAGCAACAATGGTCTTGCCAGCCTCATCATCGATGACCTGTGCATAGATGTGATTGTTACTTCTGTAAACGGAGAGGCGCGGTCTCTCAGCGGTTCCGCTGAAACGGTTGCGAACCTTCAGGTGCTTCTTTTCGCGGATTAACTTTCTATTTTCCTTTTTAACCATTGTACACGCTCCTTATCCGATTACTTCTTACCACCGGTCTTGCCGACCTTACGACGAATTGTCTCGTAATCGTACTTGATTCCCTTGCCCTTATACGGCTCAGGCTTTCTCTTAGCTCTGATATCAGCAGCCCACTGTCCAACAAGCTCCTTGTCAATACCCTTAACCAGGATCTTGTTGCCCTCAACAACGGTCTCGATTCCTTCCGGATCTTCCATCTCTACGTTGTGAGAATATCCTAAATGCAGCTCCAGAACCTTACCCTTCTTCAGAGCTCTGTAGCCGACACCATTCAGCTCCAGTGTCTTAACGAAGCCATCGGTGACACCAACTACCATGTTATAAACCAGTGCTCTGGTCAGGCCGTGAAGCGCCTTTTCTTTCTTCTGATCATTGGGTCTGACAATCTTAAGTTCACCGTTCTCCTGCTCCAGCTTCATAGATGCAGGAAGAGTTCTTACCAGTGTACCCTTAGGCCCCTTAACCGTCACTGTGTTATTTTCTGCTACATCAACAGTAACGCCTGCCGGTATAGCGATTGGCATTAAACCGATACGTGACATGCCCGTTCCTCCTAAATTTCTTATACGATTTGTTTCTTATTCCACTACTGCTGTTTTGAAACGGAACTCAGGAAGGTCCCACCCATCCCGTGGGACTTACCTCCTGATGCTACCGCTCTCATTTAATCCAGAACTAAATTACCAGATAAATGCCAGAACCTCACCGCCGACCTGAAGCTCTCTTGCCTTCTTGTCGGTAATAACGCCATGGTTGGTGGAAAGAATTGCTGTTCCCAGTCCATCCAGAACCTTCGGAACGTTATCCTTGCTGGCATAGACACGCATGCCGGGCTTGGAAATTCTCTGCAGGCCGGTCAGAATGCGATCGTTGCGGTCAGAGCCATACTTCAGGGTAATACGAATATCCTTGAAGTTGCCATTGTCCACCAGGTCAATTCCGGAAATGTATCCCTCATCCAGAAGAATATTGGCAATTGCCATCTTGATCTTGGAGTTCGGTACATCAACAGTATTGTGCTTTGCTGTATTTGCATTACGGATTCTTGTAAGCATATCAGCGATCGGATCACTCATAGACATAATTCTAATTCTCCTTTTCTGTGCGATATCCTTTTATATAAATGATCAGCTAAACCCGGCAATGATTTACCAGGATGCTTTCTTAACGCCCGGGATCTCACCCTTGTAAGCGAGCTCACGGAAGCAGATTCTGCAGATACCATACTTTTTCAGTACGGAGTGCGGACGGCCGCAGATTTTGCAACGTGTATAGGCACGTGTGGAAAACTTGGGCTCCTTCTGCTGCTTGATCTTCATAGAAGTCTTTGCCATTGTCAATCTCCTTTTATCACTTTGCAAAAGGCATGTTGAACAGTCTCAACAGCTCACGAGCTTCCTCATCGGTGTTCGCGGTAGTTGTGAAGATGATGTCCATTCCTCTTACCTTATCAATCTTATCATACTCGATCTCGGGGAAGATCAGCTGCTCCTTGATTCCAAGGGCATAGTTTCCTCTTCCGTCAAAGGAGTTGGGATTGACGCCGCGGAAGTCACGTACGCGAGGCAGTGCCAGGTTTACAAGACGATCCAGGAATTCATACATCTGATCGCCGCGAAGTGTTACTTTGCAGCCGATCGGCATACCCTCACGGATCTTGAAGTTAGCGATAGACTTCTTTGCTCTGGTATAAACAGGATGCTGACCGGTAATGGTCTCCAGATCCTTTGCAGCGGTCTCCAGAAGCTTCTCATTCTCCTTAGCTTCTCCGACAGCCATGTTGACAACGATCTTGTCCAGCTTCGGGATCTGCATGGGATTTGTATAACCGAACTTCTTAACCATTGCCTCGCGGATCTCAGTATTGTACTGCTCTTTCAGTCTGCTGCTCATCGATTCTCCTCCTTTCCTTCTTATTTAATTTCCTTGCCAGTCTTCTTGGCAACGCGAACCTTCTTGCCGTCCACAACCTTGAAGCCAACTCTTGTAGTCTTTCCGTCAACAACCAGCATTACGTTGGAGATATCCAGAGCTGCTTCCTTCTCTGTGATACCGCCCTCCTGGTTCTGTGCAGAAGGCTTATTGTGCTTGGTTACTTTGTTCACACCCTCAACAACAACCTTGTGATTCTCGCGATCGATTGCAGTAACCTTACCCTCTTTGCCGAGGTCCTTACCGGCGATAACCTTTACGGTGTCGCCAATCTTGATCTTACTTGCTGCCATCTCAATCCTCCTTACAGAACTTCCGGTGCAAGGGACAGAATCTTCATGAACTGCTTGTCACGAAGCTCTCTTGCTACGGGTCCGAAAATACGGGTTCCGGTAGGGTTCTGATCATCCTTGATGATAACAGCTGCGTTCTCATCGAAACGGATGTAGGAACCGTCTTTTCTGCGTGTCTCGCGTACGGTGCGAACGACTACAGCCTTAACGACATCACCCTTCTTAACCATACCGCCGGGAGCTGCTTCCTTAACGGTTGCCACAATAGTGTCGCCAATTCTGGCATATCTTCTGGTAGATCCACCGCAAACACGGATGCAGAGAATTTCTCTGGCACCGGTGTTATCAGCGACCTTCAGTCTTGTTTCCTGCTGAATCATGTCTTCGTCCTTTCTGACTCTGAACAACCTTTGTGATCAGGCAATTATTTTGCCTTCTCAACGATGGATACGACTCTCCATCTCTTGGTCTTGGACAGCGGTCTGGTCTCCATAACCTTGACCGTATCGCCGACACCGCACTCGTTGTTCTCATCGTGTGCCTTCAGTGTATAGGTCTTCTTAACGATCTTTCCGATTACCGGATGCTTTACATGGTTCTCAATGGCAACTGTGATGGTCTTGTCCATCTTGTCACTGACAACCTTACCGATACGGACTTTTCTAAGATTTCTTTCCACGGTATTAACTCCTTTCCGGTAATGGATTAGTTCGCAGCCTTAGCAGAAATAACAGTCTGAATTCTGGCAATGTTCTTGCGAACCTCGGTAATTCTTGCTGTGTTCTGCAGCTGGTTGGTTGCGTTCTGGAATCTGAGGTTGAAGAGCTCTCTCTTAGCAGACTCAAGATCAGCCTTCAGCTCATCGATGGTCTTGTCCTGCAGTTCCTTCATATATTCAGTAGACTTCATTCTGCACCGCCTTCCAGATCTGCCTTGGAAACGATCTTGGTCTTAACAGGAAGCTTGGTTCCAGCCAGACGAAGAGCCTCTCTTGCAGTTTCTTCAGGTACTCCGGAGATTTCAAATAAAACTCTGCCGGGTTTTACAACTGCTACCCAGTATTCAACAGAACCTTTACCAGATCCCATTCGAACTCCCAGGGGCTTGCCGGTTACAGGCTTGTCAGGGAAAATCTTGATCCAAACCTGTCCGCCACGCTTGATATAACGTGTCAGAGCGACACGGGCTGCCTCAATCTGGTTGGAGCGAACCCATTTTGCCTCGGTAGCAACAAGACCGAACTCACCATAAGCCAGCTTGTTGCCGCGGGTTGCCTTACCGCGACGATCTCCGCGGAATACGGCACGATACTTAACTCTCTTCGGCATTAACATTAGTTGTCACCTCCCTTGGATTCATCAGAGGCAGCGACTGCCTGCTCGTTCTTCTTCTGAGGAAGAATCTCGCCTTTGTAGATCCAGACCTTAACACCTACCTTACCATAAGTGGTGTCTGCCTCTGCAAAGCCATAATCGATATCAGCACGCAGAGTCTGAAGCGGGATGGTTCCATCGGAATAGGTCTCGGTACGTGCGATATCAGCACCACCCAGACGTCCTGCACAGGAAGCCTTCACACCCAGAGCGCCAGTCTTCATCGTGCGGTTCATTGCAGACTTCATAGCTCTGCGGAAAGAAACACGGTTCTCGAGCTGCTGTGCAATGTTCTCAGCAACCAGCTGTGCATCCTTATCAGGTCTCTTGATTTCCTTGATCTCCAGAACAACCTTGTCAGCAGTCAGCTTCTGCAGCTGCTTCTTGGTGTTCTCGATCTCAGCACCGCCCTTGCCGATTACAACGCCCGGCTTAGCGGAATAAACCGTAACCTTAACTCTTCCGGAAGCTCTCTCGATCTCGATCTTGGAGATGCCTGCCTGCTCGAGCTTCTTCTTAAGGAACTCTCTAATCTTATGATCCTCTACCAGCATGTTAGAGAAGTTCTTGTCATCAGCATACCATCTGGAATCCCAATCCTTGATGATGCCGACTCTCATGCCATGAGGATTAACTTTCTGTCCCATATGGACTCCTTTCCATCACCTGAATTACTTGGTCTCTTCTGTCGTCTCTGCCTTCTTCTCATCAAGAGTGATGTACAGATGGCTCATTCTCTTGAAGATACGATAAGCTCTGCCCTGTGCACGAGGCTGAATTCTCTTCATGATCGGGCCATTGGAAGCGCTGCACTCTGCGATGTAGAGATCAGCAGCATTCATGCCCAGATTGTTCTCTGCATTTGCGATTGCAGACTTGAGTAATTTCAGGATCACGCCCGATGCGTATCTCGGACTGTATTCCAGGATTCCGATTGCCGTCGTAACGTCCTTACCTCTGATGGCATCCATTACGAAGCAGGCCTTCTGAACCGGAATTCTTGCATTCGTGAGCTTTGCATGAGGTCTTGTGTCCTTGACCGCATTTCTGGCTCTCTTAACTTGTGTTCTATGTCCGTTAGCCATAGATCTGAACTCCTTTCAATGTATCAGGCAACGATTATCTTCTGCCTGAGCTGCCTTCCTTGTTATTTCCGTTGTGACCACGGTAGGTTCTGGTCATAACAAACTCACCGAGCTTGTGTCCAACCATGTCCTCTGTGATGTAAACCGGAACATGCTTTCTGCCATCATGAACGGCAATGGTGTGTCCAACGAAGGACGGGAAAATTGTAGAACGACGGGACCAGGTCTTGATAACCTGCTTGTCACCGGATGCGTTCATTGCGTCTACCTTCTTCAAAAGGCTTTCGTCAGCGAAAGGTCCTTTTTTCAGTGATCTAGCCATTTCGTACCTCCTTATCTAAGTCCCTTTCCGTTTCTTCTTCTCACGATCAGCTTGTCAGAAGATTTTCTCTTACGAGTCTTGTAACCCAGAGCAGGCTTGCCCCAAGGGGTTACAGGGCCGGGACGACCAACAGGAGCCTTACCTTCACCACCACCATGCGGGTGATCGTTGGGGTTCATAACAGAACCGCGGACATGAGGACGAATGCCCATGTGACGGATACGTCCAGCCTTACCATAGTGGATCAGGTTGTGATCAGCATTTCCTACAACACCGATGGTAGCACGGCAAGACAGAGGAACCATTCTCATCTCGCCGGAAGGAAGACGAAGAGTTGCATATCCATTCTCCTTAGCCATCAGCTGAGCAGAAGCACCGGCAGTTCTTGCCATCTGGCCGCCCTTGCCCGCATACAGCTCAACGTTGTGTACCAGAGTACCTACCGGGATCTCAGACAGAGGAAGGCAGTTGCCTACGCGAATCTCAGCCTTCGGTCCATTCATGACCTTCATGCCGTCTGTCAGGCCCTGAGGTGCCAGAATGTAGCTCTTCTCGCCGTCTGCATAGCAGATCAGTGCGATGTTAGCGGTACGGTTCGGATCGTACTCGATGCCGATGACGGTTGCCGGAACATCATCCTTAAGTCTGCGGAAATCAATGTTTCTGTACTTCTGTCTGTTTCCGCCGCCTCTGTGACGAACCGTGATCTTGCCCTGGTTATTTCTGCCGGCATTTTTACGCTTGGAAACGATCAAGCTCTTCTCAGGTGTTGTCTTGGTCACTTCAGCGAAATCGGAGCCGGACATGTTACGTCTGGACGGGGTATAAGCGGTATACTTTCTAATTCCCATTTTATAACTCCTTCTTTCTAGTTAAATGCACCGCGCCCTGAGCAATGTGTGCCATGGGATGGCCTGTCTGCTCTGGGACTTTCCGGATTCAATTAAAGTCCGGTGAAGAAATCAATATCTTTGCTGTCAGCGGTAAGTGCAACAACGGCTTTCTTACCCTTAGCAGTCTTGCCGACTACCATGCCTCTTCTCTTAGTCTTGGCTCTGCAGGAGATTGTGTTAACCTTTGCAACCTTAACGCCATCGAAGAGCTTCTCAACAGCCTCTTTGATCTGAATTTTGTTTGCCTCGGGATGTACATAGAATGTGTACTTCTTCTCAGCAGTAAGGCCCATGCTCTTCTCAGTAAGAACAGGCTTTAAGATGACATCATAATATCCAAGTGCTGCCATTATGCGTACACCTCCTCAATCTTAGCAACAGCATCCTTTGTAAGGATAACCGTCTGTGCGTTCATCAGATCGTAAACATTAATGGTGTTCACGGTAGATGTCTTAGCAGTAGCAACATTGCCGGATGCGCGAAGAACGTTTGCATCATCCGCTGCAAGAACAACCAATGCCTTGCCTGCTGCCTTGAGGTTCTCCATAACCTTTACAAAGTTCTTGGTCTTGGGTTCCTCGAAGCAAAACTCATCAACAACGATAATCTTGCCGCCTGCAAGACGATCAGACAGAGCAGACTTCAGAGCAGTTCTCTTCTCCTTCTTGTTGAGCTTGAAGGAATAGTCTCTCGGTACCGGAGCGAAAACCACGCCGCCGTGTCTCCACTGAGGAGAGCGGGTAGATCCCTGTCTTGCATGGCCGGTTCCCTTCTGTCTCCACGGCTTAGCAGTGCTGCCGGAAACCTCAGAACGAGTCTTAGCCTTCTGTGTTCCCTGGCGATTGTTAGCCAGCTGCTGAACTACTGCAAGGTGCAGCAGATGCTCATTCGGCTCAATCCCAAAGATTGCATCGGAAAGGTCGATCTTTCCGACTTCTTTACCTTCCATATTAAATACAGATACGTTAGCCATTTCTGAATGGTCCTCCTTTCATTCGGGCAGCTGTTTAAACATCCGCCTTCGTTGTCTCCTTGATCGTGACAAGGCCCTTCTTGGGTCCGGGAACCGCACCCTTTACCAGGATGATGTTCTTCTCAGGATCAATCTTGACAATCTCGAGGTTTCTGACAGTTACCTGAACGCTTCCCACGTGGCCAGGCATTACCTTGCCGGGGAATACACGGCTGGGTGTAGAAGAAGTACCGTTGGAACCCTGATGACGATGGAATTTAGAACCATGTCCCATAGGTCCTCTGTGCTGACCCTTCTGGATTGCAGAGCAGAAGCCCTTGCCCTTGCTGGTAGCAGTCACATCAATGTGGTCGCCCTCAGCAAAGATGTCAGCCTTAATCTCAGCACCCAGCTGATACTCTGCTGCATTCTCAAAACGGAACTCACGGACGAACTTCTTGCTGGATACGCCAGCCTTGTCAAAATGGCCCTTCTCAGCCTTATTGACACCGTGGCGATGAGCAACTTCTACTTTTCCGCTCTTGTCAACATTCTTAGCACGCTCAACTGCATCAACATAACCAACCTGAACTGCTTCATAGCCGTCATTCTCAACAGTCTTGATCTGAGTTACCACGTTCGGGCCTGCCTCCAGGACCGTAACAGGAACCAGTGTGCCGTCCTCTGCGAAGATCTGAGTCATTCCGACCTTCGTTGCCAGTATTGCTTTTTTCATACCTATTACCTCTTTCTGCCGCTTTGCGGCGTTGTAACACCTTTTGGTGTTAATCCCTACAGAGGACATCAGTTCCAACAGAAGGTGTGACTTCTTTCTATACGAGACGTAGTCTGCTGTCTGACCTGCGGTGACCTTAGCCGCTGCCCCATATGTTAGTTCCTTTCCCGTCTGTCGGCTCACAGGTGCCGGTGCTTAACGGGGATGTCATACTAGTAGAGGTTTTATCGCTACGCCCGGTCATCCGAAGTTCTCGAATGCTTTCTAATGGCGCGGCTGACATTCATTTACAAGGACGCTGCCTTGGCCGTCTTTCCGGCTGCCTTTCCTGCGGATGGTTTATTGCAAATGCGGATTTCTCCGAAACCTCGATTTACTTTGTCACCATCTTAACGTTGATGTAAACGCCAGCAGGCATCTCCAGACGCTGAAGAGCATCAACTGTCTTCTGTGTAGGAGTAATAACATCGATCAGTCTCTTGTGTGTTCTCTGCTCGAACTGCTCGCGGCTGTCCTTATATTTGTGAACAGCACGAAGGATTGTTACAACCTCCTTCTTTGTCGGAAGCGGAACCGGTCCACTTACCTGAGAGCCGCTCTTCTTCACAGTCTCGATAATCTTCTTTGCAGAAGCATCGATGAGCTCGTGATCGTATGCCTTCAATGTGATTCTCATTACCTGATTTGCCATAAAAAAAGTCGCCTCCTTATTCGCACTTTTTAATGAAGTACGACAAGCGGTGACTGTACACACTCCCGTGCGTGTCCTGCCTTTCTCAAAAGAAAGGCCAACGGCGAACCGTTGACAGGACGCTTATCACGTCGTTTCTGCCCTGGGCAGACTGTTTTTCGGTACAGTGACTTGTCGTCAGATCCTTGGATATCCCGCCAGGTCCTGCGGTCATCCCAGACATTCGCTCCACGGAGTAACCCGACTCAAAACCTTCGAAATTCTCAGGCTCTGCCGTCGACAATCTCTCGCTTCATTGCTATCATGTCACAACGCATTTCATTCTACACGAAGGGCTTTTTGATTGCAAGTATTATTTTCTGCTTTTCTAACAAAATCAGATGCAGAGGTTTGTGCACTTTTCTCCTCTGCATCTGTCATTTTTTTGCATCTGCCAAAAATCGAGCTGTCACACAGCATCATAGCAGTCCAGGATTTCCCGCTCCGGTGCCGGTGTTGCCAAAGACACCAGCACATTTACCACAACAGCCAGAATAAACGCCGGCAATAGTTCATAGATTCCAAGGATACCTCCCATCGGGCGAACCAGAAACTTCCAGACAAATACCATCACACCGCCTGTCAACATCCCGGCTGATGCGCCGTATTTGTTCGACCTTCTCCAGAACAAGGCCAGCAATACAATCGGTCCAAAGGATGCTCCGAACCCGGCCCACGCAAAGCTGACAATGCCGAATACCGAGCTGTCGGGATTCCATGCCAGAATCACACCGATCACCGCAATCACAACCAGACAAATTCGAGACAAAATCAGCGTCTGTTCCTTCTTAATATTGATATGCATTACTTTTACAAGGATATCGTTGCTCACAGAGGAGGATGCCGCCAAGAGCTGTGAATCTGCCGTTGACATTGTGCTGGCTAGAATTCCAGAGAGAACGATTCCTGCAAGTAACGCCGCCGGAATTCCATATGTAGAGAGAAGGCTCGCAATCTCCACAATGACCGTCTCAGATGCAGCGCCTGTAAGTGTCGGAATTCTTCCCTGCTGCGTCATTCCCAGTCCCGCCATACCAATCAGAACAGCGACTGCCATCGAAATGACAACCCAGACACTGGCAACTCGTCTCGAGATACTCAGTTTTTCTTCATCTTCCACTGCCATAAAGCGCAGAAGGATATGTGGCATACCGAAATATCCAAGCCCCCAGGCCAAAGTAGAGCAAATTGAAAGAAGTGAATATGACGCAGCCTCTCCCGTTTCCGGATGATAACTTGTTGTCATTGACAGATATCCCGGCAGGGATTTTGCATTTTCCATCACTGCCGATATGCCTCCCGCTTGCAAGAAGCCAAATATCAGCACAGCCAGGAGTGCCAGCGTCATGATAATGCTCTGGATAAAATCTGTGAGCGAAGCTGCCAGAAACCCACCCATTGCCGTATAAAAAATAATGACGATTGCGCTGATAATCATGGCAGCATGATAATCTGTTCCAAACAAAGAGTGAAACAACTTGCCGCACGCTGCAAACCCGGAAGCCGTATACGGCACAAAAAAGATAATGATCCAAACTGCCGATATCAGAGTCAGAACATTCTTCCGGTCCCCCCATCGGTCGGAAAAGAATTCCGGCAGTGTAATAGACCCTGTCCGCTCTGTATATCTGCGCAGCCGTCTGGCGACAATCAACCAGTTTAAATAGGTTCCGACTGCAAGTCCGATGACTGTCCAGCCGACTTCTGAGGTTCCCGACAGATAGGCAAGCCCCGGAAGTCCCATCAAAAGATAACTGGACATATCTGAAGCCTCAGCACTCATTGCTGTGACAAGTGGTCCCAGCTGACGTCCTCCCAGAAAGAAGTCTCCCATAGTTTCATTCTGCTCAGAAAGTTTGATACCAACACCAACCATCGCTGCCAGATAGACGCCCATGGTGATCAGCATCGTAATTTGTCCTGCGGTCAATGTACCATCCCCCTTGAATTGTTTTGTTGTATACAATTATGCACAATGAACATTCTACCCTTCCGTCTAATCTCCGTCAACTCTTGCATGGTAATCGTCAGAATGTGATACACTATTACGGCAGTCCCCTGCAGAAGAGCATCCGACCTTTTTGTTGAGGATGACTGCAATGATTCATAAACAAAAGTTGTGCAGCATCTTCTCGTTTTTCATATGGGTACCCTGGCTAAAGTGTTAACTGGTACAGTGTTTGCAGATAGCCGGTCAGATAACACCGAATGATTTGCGGAAAGGGCATAGCTAAAAGATAAGGAAAGGACTACCGCCATGTGGGCAGCTGGAAACTGGAAGGACTATGAAGTCCTGGACACGAGCAATGGAGAAAAATTAGAACGTTGGGGTGAATATCGTCTGATTCGTCCCGATCCGCAGGTGATCTGGGATACCCCCAGGAATTCCTCCTGGAAAAAGCCTAACGCACATTACCATCGCAGTAAAAGCGGCGGTGGCAGCTGGGAATTTTTCTCCCTCCCTGAGGAATGGATGATTTCCTATACAGGAAACGGTAAAGAACGTCATTTCATGCTCAAGCCCTTCAGCTTCAAGCATACCGGACTGTTCCCTGAGCAGGCTGTCAACTGGGACTGGTTTACTCCTCTCATCGAAAACGCTGTTTCACAGGGCCGCAGCGTTAAGGTACTGAATCTCTTTGCCTACACCGGAGGTGCAACACTTGCTGCCGCATCCGCAGGAGCCGCTGTCACGCATGTTGATGCCTCCAAGGGAATGGTTACCTGGGCAAAAGAAAACGCACAGATCTCCCACCTTGGCCAGGCACCGATTCGCTGGCTGGTGGATGATTGTGCGAAGTTTGTTGAGCGCGAAATCCGAAGAGGAAATCGTTATGATGCAATTATCATGGATCCGCCTTCCTATGGGCGCGGCCCCAAAGGAGAAATCTGGAAAATGGAAGAGAACATCTACCACTTTCTGACGCTCTGCCAGGGTGTTCTTTCCGAAGACCCTCTGTTTGTTCTCCTGAATTCCTATACGACCGGTCTGCAACCTGCCGTTCTATCATACATGCTGAATACCGTTTTCACATCCCGATTCGGTGGATCTGTAACTGCCGATGAGGTCGGCCTGCCGGTTACCGGTTCAGGCCTTATTCTCCCCTGCGGTGCTGCCGGACGGTGGCAGAAAGGTTGAATCGTCGCCAGCATGGTCAAAAGCGTCTTTGGAATTTAATGCATTATCCATCAGACGCAGCAGCTCAAGGGCACTGCGGAAATAAACCTTTTTATTCTGCTCTGCCCATACGACCTGCCCCTGCCAGGTTGCATTCTGGCGATACTTAACCTGTACAATAAAGGTTCCTTCTTTTCCGTTTTTATCTTCCAGATTGCTCATAACCATTTTCCTTTCCACTCGTTGTCTGACCTTCATTGTCGTTGTTTGATCCTGAAAGGTTCGCAGTGCCGTAGATCTTTGCGGAAAATCCAATTCATCCAAAAAGTGATCCACATGCTGCAGTACCTCCAGCATGCTGTCAAAATGCACTGCTTCTTCATGGTATTGATCCCACAATCTGCCTTCATAGTCACTGCCATGAATACCGTCGACACAAATTACGATCAAATTGGGCGCGTACAATCTCTTTGTCATTGTGTTCATCTATGCTGTCCTACATCTAAGGATGTGCTGATCAAATCAGCATGTCTCCTAATGGCTGTATCACGGCCGCTGCCTCAATTGTGACAGATCTGCCAGCGAAACGTTGCTGTATCTGACTCCTGCTCTTGTCTTCTCTCTCTCCTGCAGCTGATAACTGATCCGTTTCGAAACTACGTCACAGCCTTCCTGATTGCTGCCCACAAGGAGTACCAGATATTGAGACACACTATACCTCGTATAAATGTCTCCTCTGCGAAGACTCATGCCAATGCATTCCTTCAGAATCCGGGAACGAGTCTCCAGCTTATCCCTATTCTGAATCGGCTTGCCTGCATAATCCACAAGCGTACATAACAATAAAAAAACCGACTGACCGGTTCGTTCCATATTGCGTTCCAGAATATGATAGGCGTCAATAAAGCTCGGATAGCTGCAGTAATAGGCCCCTGTCAAAGGCTCCTCCTGCAAGGATGACTGAATCTCCTGAATCTGTCCTGTCGGCGATGTGATCTTCTGCGACATCTTCTGATAATTCTCCAGCATCTTCGCAGAAGGCGGGAGACCCATCTCTTCAGAATAACGATGTACGGTCTTGTCATAGAGCTGGAAGGCTTCCTTATAGTCCTCTTTGCAGATCAAGGCCTCAATCTGATCCGCCTGCCAGTCATTGTCCGGGTAGATTCTTGCCGCCTTTTCATAAATTCGGAACATTTCATCGTAATCGTTTTCCTGTTTTGCCTTATTTCCAAGGAAACGAACGGCCTCAGCGAACTCATCCCGCAAGGCAACAGACTCTGTCACCACCCAAGTCTTACTCTCTGCCTCCGGCAGAAGTGTTCCCTGATAGAGGTCATAAGCTCTTTGATACTCTGTCGCCTTGACCCGTATATCCTCTTCCTCGCGTCTGGCCGCTGCGATCGCATTGTGAAACTGCTGAACATCCAGCTCCAGTTCAACATTCGGATCCGGAACGTACATTTTCCCAACCTTAACGATATAGTCCATTCTGGGAAAGCCTGCCGTTTCCATCTGCTTGCGCATCTGGAATAAAAGATTGTTAAAGCTATTGTTAGGATTGGAAAGCCCGTCTCCCTCATATAAATTCTGCACGATTTGCTGTTTGGATATTCCCTTTTCTCCGCGAAGCCAAACCAACTGCAGGAGCTGCACAAATTTTGCTGTCGTATTCCGTCCAAGAACAATCTCCTCACCTTGATACTTCAGTGAGAATCCCCCCAGCATCTTGACGTAAATCGCATCTACTCGCTCTGCCATAGAAACCTCATGTCTTTTGTTGTCTAATATCCTTCCTCGCATATCTTTTCCGGATCCTTTCCGAATCCTTTACCGCAACCAGCTTGCCTGAAACTGCAGATACGATATACTTGCTGTCTAAACTACACCCTCTGTATAAATCTATTCAGCGCCGCAGATTTGATTCCATCGAGAATCCGTCTGCATGCAGCCGATTCTCTTGGTTTCAAATACGCTCTCCTTCAGCGCCGCATCTCGCATTTGCTTCGCAAATCCTCGATGCTTCGCCCAGAGCCCCTTCGGGGCTTGGCCGCAGATTTGATTCCATTGAGAATCCGTCTGCATGCAGCCGATTCTCTTGGTTTCAAATATACTCTCCTTCAGCGCCGCATCTCGCATTTGCTTCGCAAATCCTCGATGCTTCGCCCAGAGCCCCTTCGGGGCTTGGCCGCAGATTTGATTCCATTGAGAATCCGTCTGCATGCAGCCGATTCTCTTGGTTTCAAATATACTCTCCTTCAGCGCCGCATCTCGCATTTGCTTCGCAAATCCTCGATGCTTCGCCCAGAGCCCCTTCGGGGCTTGGCCGCAGATTTGATTCCATTGAGAATCCGTCTGCATGCAGCCGATTCTCTTGGAATCAAATCTGTGCTGAACATATATACACATCATTGTACATGATTTTCACACGAAATGATGAATTTTGGTACCCCCCCCGAAAAAATCATAATTCGATAACATTTTCGTCATTTGTACCAAATTCTATGTACCACACTCTGCACTTCCCGGTACATTCCTTGCACCATATCGATAACATTGATGATTCAGAATAAAATGAAAGCGCTTACCCTCACCCGCATTTTACCTTTTGCAACCTTGAAGCGCAATCAACGATTTCCAAAAATCCAAGGCATACGGACGATTAAAATCCTCTCCAGAATCAGACAGGCAGCAACTGTAACAAGCGCAATTCCCAAATCCATCAGAATCAATACGGTACGATCTGAAGATGTATATAATCTTACTGCCAGAATCCTGCACGCAACCACCACAAATTTATGCGTAACTAAAATCGCCATGGATCGACGTCCTATGTAGATCAGCAGATTCTTTATGTGATTTACCACAGATGATCCTTGCCGCCTTCGCTCCTCTCCTGTTATTCCTGCATAATATTCCAGTTGTGTTGCAATTCCAATCACGCAAACCAGTCCTATCAAAAGAAACGGTACTGTGCGCCATGGATAGGTGAATCGGTCTGCTCTGAAATCAGCCTTCTGCTCCGGCAGTAATAAAAGGTACAACAATACACCGCAGCCAGCGCACGCAGTAAACCTAAGCCATCCATTTCCAGGCTTTAATCTCCCAGAGCAAGCACCTGGTTCCGTCACCCCGCGCCAGTATCGTCCGAGCCCGAAACAAAAGAGTACGCTGCAGGCTGTCTCCAACTCCCATGGAAGATGCAGATAAATTCCCAGCAGGTTCGAGCCAATCAGCCAGGATACCGACAGCAGCATCGCCATCAAACGCACAAGCCTCCCAAAGATTCCCTTGATCCGCAAAAGCACATACCAGATCAGCTTGATCATCGTAAGGCAAGGCAGAAACCACAGTGGTCGATTCCACTCCATATATCCGCCGCTGCTGCCACTGCCTGAATTGGCATACAGCATTCCGACCATATTGTCCCAGAACGAAAAATGCTGACGGTCCGATTGCAGCAAAGCCGCTGCCCCTTTACCAAGAATTGTGTATATGAAAATGCTGATCAAAGCCCAAATAAGGTACGGGAAAATCAACGTTCTCCACAATTCCGCCAGAAATCTCCTCCACGGCCTCTCATCAAACCACGGAGCAGATCCTTCTTTCCAGCAAAAGGTTATTCCGGATAAAAAAAAGAAAACGCCAACTCCCAGGAACATGCACAGCCGCAACAATACACTGTCCTCTCCTTTGCCGGCTGAGTGTCCCAGTACAATCATAAAAATAGAGATGCCTTTGGCGATGTCAATCCATTCCATTCTCGTTGCATTTTTGTTCATATTATTGTCTCCGCTAAGCGCGGAATCTCAAACGCTCCGCGTTTTCGATCGCGTGCATTCCCTGAATGCACGCCACCACGCAAAAACAGCTGCATGCAAGCAAGCTTGCAGCAGCTGTCTATGCGTGGTGTTATGCGCTTAGCTCATTGCTATCACGAACATTGCTATCGCAAATGATTTTATTACTCTACGATAGAAACAACACGTCCGGAACCAACGGTACGGCCACCCTCACGAATAGCGAAGGTAAGTCCCTCCTCCATTGCTACAGGGTGAATCAGCTCGATGGTCATCTCAACGTGGTCACCAGGCATGCACATCTCAGTTCCTTCAGGAAGGGAGATAACGCCGGTAACGTCAGTTGTTCTGAAATAGAACTGAGGACGATAGTTGTTGAAGAAAGGAGTATGACGACCACCCTCATCCTTAGTCAGAACGTAAACCTGAGCGGTAAACTTCTTGTGGCAGGTAACAGTGCCGGGCTTAGCAACAACCTGGCCTCTCTCAATTGCAGTACGATCGATACCACGAAGCAGAACGCCGATGTTATCACCAGCCTCAGCATAGTCCATGGTCTTACGGAACATCTCGATACCAGTTGCAACAGAGGTCTGAGTCTCTTCCTTGATACCAACGATCTCAACCGGATCGTTAACCTTCAGCATACCACGCTCTACACGGCCGGTAGCAACAGTACCACGACCAGAGATGGTGAATACATCCTCGATAGGCATCAGGAAAGGCTTCTCGTTATCACGAACCGGATCCGGAATGTAGGAATCTACAGTGTCCATCAGCTCCATGATCTTGTCAGCCCACTCGCCCTTAGGATCCTCAAGAGCCTTCAGAGCGGAACCCTGGATGATCGGGGTGTCATCGCCGGGGAAGCCATACTGGTTCAGCAGGTCACGGATGTCCATCTCGGTCAGCTCGATCAGCTCCGGATCATCCATCATGTCGCACTTGTTCAGGAATACAACGATCTTCGGTACGCCTACCTGCTTAGCAAGCAGAACGTGCTCACGAGTCTGAGCCATAACACCGTCGGTAGCTGCTACTACAAGGATAGCGCCATCCATCTGTGCTGCACCGGTGATCATGTTCTTTACATAGTCAGCGTGCCCAGGGCAGTCAACGTGTGCATAGTGTCTCTTCTCAGTCTCATACTCGATGT
>CAVCWT010000006.1:0-84356 GCA_963605745.1 Lachnospiraceae bacterium | reverse complement strand
TAGTGAAAAGAGGCTTTAGAACGAGGTGATCAAACAATCAAAATGTCAGTTTACAACGTGGGCAAAGACGGAATTCATACCAATTATTCGTAAAAGCTGCATTTTGCGAATAATTAGATCTGGATCCCCATTGCCCTCCTCATGAGAATTCCTATGGGATTTCCAGTAAGATTTTATGTAACTGTTTGGCATCCGTCTCGAATTTGTGCGCGAGGCGCCCAATTCATGATGGAAATCGTCAGGTGCTAAACAGATACGATTTTATTTTTTCGTGCTGACTGCCTCAAAATCATCAACCATCTGACAGATCAGATTCACAGCACCGTCGGTTCCAAGAAGTGCGGAATTGATGGAGAAATCGTAAGAATCTGCGCGGCCCCATTTGTGGCTGGAATAATAGTTGTAATAGCTCTGACGTTGTTTGTCCTTCTTGTTCATGAAGTCAATGGCCTTCTGACGGGTATTGATATCCGGATAGCGCTTCATGATTTCTTTTACGCGAAAATCTTCATCCGCATGAATGAAGATATTGATGACATTATCACGCTCTGCCAGCGCATTGTCAGCGCAGCGTCCAATGAATACGGCTGGCCCCTCGTCTGCGAGCTTTTTAATGGTATCAAACTGTGCCAGGAAGACTTTCTGGCTGATCGGCATATCCACAAAGCTGGATGCGTTGTAGCCAAAGGAGTAAGTATCCATCACCAGATTGTACAGGAAGGAATTGGTAGCCCGTTCATCCTGTTGTTCAATCATTTCCTTACAGAAGCCACTGTTGCTGGCAACATGTGCAATGAGCTCTTTGTCATAATATTTAATTCCATAGTGCTCTGCAACTTTTTCACCAATTTCACGTCCGCCGGATCCGAATTGTCTTCCAATGGTAATAATGGTATTCATACTGCCTCCTTATAACCAAAAATCGTTTTTTATTTGAATATTATAGCACAAAATAAAGGGTTTTACTCAGCTCTTTTTTGGCACTTTTCGACATGAATACATTCTTCCGTTATGATTTATCAGCCATCAGTGAGACCTGGCGGGGGGCAGTTACATGTTTTGGTTATTGTTCATGCACAGCAAAAGGCGATTGATCATTGTCACGGCGCTTATCACGTGATCGGAATCAGAATTTTCAGTTCGAACCAATTCTCTTTCGTATCAATGCTGACAGCACCGCCGTATTTGTTGACGGTGTACCGGATACTCTTTAAGCCGTAGCCATGGAATTGTTTTTCCTTCTTGGTTGTGACCAGTGCGCCTTCTTCATATTGCAGGGCCTCCTGACAATAGTTTTCAAACCGCAGGATCAGGAAATTTTTCTGCTGGGATACCGTGACATGGATCAGACGTTTTTCTTTGTCCGGGATTTTGAGCTCGCATTCAATGGCATTATCCAGGGCATTTCCAAAGATGCTGCAGATGTCCATGACATCCATAAAATCCAGCAAGGTTCCATCGGCAACACAGGTGAAGGTGATGCCGTGTTTGGAGCAGTACAGGCTCTTGGTTGTCAGAACCGTGTCCAGGACGCTGTTGCCGGTTTTGTTCTGCGCCTCATACTGACGGATTTCCTCTTCCATCCGGTCCAGAAACGCTGCACGTTTTTGAGGGTCGCTCTCGCTGCGCAGAAAGGCAATCTGGTGTTTTAGGTCGTGATATTTGTAATTGATGAGTTCAATGCTCTCGCGGGATTGTTTGTATTGAACATATTGATTCTGTAAAACGCCCTGCACCGCTTCGAGTTCTCGACGCACGCGCATTTCGCAGCAAAGAATCAGATGCGCGTACAGAATGGCAACGCCTCCAAGGTCCACAAGGGTTCGGATATTGCCGATCTGAAAATAAAAATGTCCCAGCCCCGGGGCATCGGTGGCCAGAAAGCTGACGTTGCTGACAGCAAAGACAGCGAGCGCAATTACCGCTCCGGAGCCATATTCCTTGGCCGTCACGGCCAGCTTGGCATCCTGCGGCAAATGGACATGAACCAGCTGATAAAATCCGAGGATGATTCCGCCGTAAACGAGGATGAGCAGAACGGCCTGTTGCCATATGGAAGGAACCTCGCCGTCCCAGATGAAGCATACGAGCTGCCACTCCACGGATGCCATGAATTCCGCCAGAACAAAGGCAATGATGGCAAAATACGACGCATCTGCCAGGCTGATCTCACAGCAGACTGCAATCAGCTCCAGCATCATGAGAAATGCCGCCATCATACATGGAATCCAGAAATAAATCTCGACTTCGCCGGTGAGAACCATAAAAACAGACTGCACGGTCAGCGCAGCCGCTGCAATCAGGATGGTCATTCGGGGCTGAAATCGTTTTTTGAGCGGGATGATAAATATAATACAGGAGAGCCATTCAGCAAGCGCCGTATAAAACCGGGGAATATCCGGCATCAGATTGCCCATCACTTCACCGCCTCTCCCCAGTAACTGGCCAGTGCCTCCATGAATTCCTTGCGTTTTGCACGGCTTAATGGGAGCCTCTCTCCCTTTACAAGCGCACAGCCGTCCTGGATGCCTTCCACGTGCTGCAAATTGATGAGATATCCCTTATTGCCCCGGCAAAAATTCATGCCGGCAAGTTTCTCTTCCATTTCCTTCATCGTTCCGGTTGTCTCATAATCGCCCAGAATCGTATGCAGGATGAGCGTGTGTCCCTGGCTGTCAATGTAATAGATATTGGCAACATTCAGCCGCACCGTGCCCCCCTTGATGTTCACGAGAATGATCTTGGATTCCCGCTTTTTCATTCTGGAGATGGCCCGGCTAAGGCGCTGTGAAAAGGCAAAATAACTCACGGGCTTTAACATATAATCCAGGGCATCCACTGCATAGCCGCGGATGGCATACTGCGACATATTGGTGATGAAAATGATGACAACCTCATCATCGATCTTACGGATCTCCTCAGCGGCAGACATTCCGTCCATGAATTTCATCTGAATATCCATCAGAATGATGTCAAACTGAGAACGATATTTGTTCACAATACTATCGCCGTCATTATAGAAGGTGATGTCAAAGGCTTCCTGATTGTCCTTTTCATATTGCAGCAGATAAGACTTTAACTGCTGCGCATAAAGCTCCTCATCTTCCACGATTGCAATTCGAATCATATGTCCCCCCTTAGCACCTGACGTATTCCATCGTGAATGTGACTGCCAAAGTGAAACCTTTTCATTCCATTCCTACTGCGGCAGAATGTTCAAAAGATGCTCAAAATATTCCGGAAGCGGTGCCTTGGTTTCAATGTATTCTCCGGAGATTGGATGGACAAAGCCAAGGGTTTTGGCATGCAGACACTGTCCTTCGAGATGATACGGAGATTTGCGATTCCCGGCATACACCGCATCCCCAAGGAGTGGATAACCGATGCTGGCCATATGGACACGGATCTGGTGGGTTCTGCCCGTTTCCAGGCGGCAGGACACGTAGGTGTAGCCGCTAAAACGCTTTAAGACCTTCACATGGGTTACGGCATGCTTGCCGGTCCCAAAGGGAACAATGGCCATTTTCTTGCGGTCATTCCGATCTCTTCCGATGTTGCCGGAGATCACCCTGCTCTCTTCCGGAAAATTCCCGTAACAGATAGCAACATATTCACGCTTAATGCTGTGCTCCTTGAGCTGCTCTGCAATATTCTGGTGGGCACGGTCGTTTTTGCAGACGAGAATGGAACCTGTCGTATCCCGATCAATTCGATGAACAATGCCGGGGCGCATTACGCCGTTGATACCGGACAGAGAATCTCCGCAGTGATACATGATGGCATTCACAAGGGTTCCGCTGTAATGTCCTGGCGCAGGATGTACCACCATTCCTTTTGGTTTATTCACAACAAGGACGTCGTCATCCTCATAGAGAATGTCCAGAGGAATGTTCTCCGGCTCAATATCCGGCAGAATCTTGTCCGGGATGGAGAGAGTGACGGTGTCTTCCTCTGCTACGCGGTAGGAGGGCTTCATCGCCTTGCCGCTTACGAGAACAAGACCGTCCTTTAAAAGCCCCTGCAGGTAATTCCTGGAATAGTCCGGCAGGGCCTCGGCGAGGAATTTATCCAGGCGAAGGCCGTCCTGTTCTTCGGTTACACAAAGTGAAGTTGGTGTCATATTGTCATTTACCTATTCATGCAATCATTCTGCGTTATCCGGCTAGTTATTTAAAAATCGCTGTACTGGTTATTTTGCCAGAAAGTGAAAGTCTTCGTCCTTGTAATAAAACAGCACCAGAATGACCAGGAGCACTGTCGCACAGGTGACGTAAATATCTGCCACATTGAACACAGGGAAATTGATGAGTGAAAAATAGATAAAATCACGAACATACCCCAGCGTAATGCGGTCCACAACATTCCCGACAGCGCCGGCACTGACCAGTAACAACGTCATCCGAAGCGGTACATAATAACGAGTCCTAGGTGCTCGCACAAGGATCCAGAGAATGGCTGCATTCACTACAATTGCAATCAGGATGAACAGCCACTGTGCGTTCTCCAGGAGGCTGAAGGCTGCGCCGGTATTCTGCACATACAAAAGCTCCAGAACTCCTTTCATGAGGATCACCGGGCCGTTTGTCTTGAGAGCTGCTGCAGCCAGAGACTTTGTCCACAGATCGAGGGCAATGAGCATTGCCCATAAAAGGAGCGGCAAAATGACACCTGCCAGGCCATGATGAAAGGCACCGGTCATATTTTTAGGATCTTCCCTGTATGCCATTACTCGTCACCTTCCTCCGGATTCTCAGCCTTGCGGAGCTTGACCGAAAAATCCAGCTCTTCGATGGCGGCCCGGATCTCATCCTCAGTTACGGTTGTATCCACGTAGGCATCGCCGATGCCGTGCAGTAGAATAAAGCGAAGGCTGCCGTTTACAGACTTTTTATCGGACTTTGTCAATGCCAGTACCGCATCAGCATCGATGGATTCCAGCGAGATCGGCAGACCAAAGGGAACGAACATGTCGCGCAGCTCATAATATTCCTCCCAGGTCAGGTCCCCTCTCTTATAGGAGATAAAGGCAGCGGCAATGCAGCCAAGTGCTACGCATTCGCCGTGGGTCATCTCAAAATTCAGATGCTTTTCAATGGCATGACCGATGGTATGCCCGTAGTTAAGCAGCATTCGATCTCCTTTTTCGTAGGGATCCTTTTCAACAACGCTCTTTTTGATCTCGTTGCTGCGGTAGAGCATCTCTGACAGAACCTCACTGTCACGGTCCAGAATTTCCATCATGTGATCCAGGAGCCAGACATAGAATTCTCCGTCCTTTATAAGGGCACTCTTCATGACCTCGGCAAAGCCGGAGGCGAACTGTCGATCATCCAGACTCTTTAAGAAGTCAACATTTGCATAGACAAGGCGCGGCATCTTGAATGCGCCCACCATGTTCTTGAATCCGTCAAAATCCACGCCGGTCTTGCCTCCGATGGAGGAATCCGCCTGCGAAAGGAGCGTTGTCGGAATCTGGATAAAGTCAATGCCCCGCATATAGATGGCTGCAGCAAAACCGGTCATATCGCCCACAACGCCGCCTCCGAGTGCAACCAGAAAGGATTTACGGTCATAGTGATGTTCCACCATAAAGCGCAAAAGGGCACGGATCTGGTCCAGATTTTTGTTCTCTTCCCCGGCCGGGATGGCATAAACTTCCGGTTTCGGATCAAACAGCGCTGCAATCTGCTGGGCATAGAGCGGCGCAACGTTCGTATCGGTGATAATCAGGGCTCTTCGGCCCTCCAGACCGCAGCGGACGAGTTCACGGCGGAGCACCTCAGTATCGGTGCTGTATGCAATGTCATAGCATGGTTTTTGATCTTTGTGGATGGAAAGGCGGTTGTGATTTTGGCTCATAATAGTTTCTCCTGGTAGGGAAGAACCTGCCCGTAAACGGTCAGTTCTCTCTGAAAATCTGTGTAGTTGTTCAGCACCTGACGATTTCAATCATGAATCTGTCCGCAAGCGGCCGATTCATGTTCAGCATCTCATCTCAAATGCTTCGCATTTTCGATGAGACTGGCCAGAGCCCCTTCGGGGCTTGGCCACAGAACGATTTCATTCGAGAACCTGCCCGTAAACGGTCAGTTCTCTCTGAAAATCGTTCTGTGCTGAACAGATAACAAAAACGCACCAACAGCCGAAACCTCGTGTCAGTGCGTTTACGTTCTCAGATCTTGCGTAGGATGTGTCCTGCTGTCTCGTATAGGTTCTATATGCTCAAATACTCAATAGGCACTTCCCATATTCATTGTATTGTTTACGAAAGGATTGGACGTGCCTTCACTCATGCCGTTCATTCCGCTATTCATGGAATTCATACTGTTCATGGAATTCATTCCACTCATGCCATTCATTCCGCCCTGTGCAGCTGCACTTGCCAGGATTCCGGAAACAGCATCCGGACGACCTCCGGTGATGTCTCCTGCAATATCAACATCCTCCGGTGTAATCACAATGATGAAATGAGAAATCTTCATGAAGTTGCCATGAAGTGCATAGCAGGAGCCGGATGCAAAATCAACGATTCTCTGGGCGGTGTTGACATCCAATCCTTCCAGATTCAGAACGACCATACGGCGTGCCAATAATGCATCCGTGATCTGCCTTGCCTGATCAAAGGAGCTGGGCTTGATCACACGAACCTGCTGGTTTCCGCCGGGAGCCGGCATCATTCTGTTCGAACGAGTCGGTGCCAGCTGATTGCCGCCGGAACGCGGACCGCCGGTTGGCCGAATGGAAGCACGTCCGCTGGGCTCATAGGGCTCGTCCTCGTCCTCTCTTGCCTTGTTCTTATTAAAGAAGCTGCGTTTGGCGCGAGGCTCGTCCTCTTCTTCATCGTCGATTACATCGTCATCGTACTCGTCTTCGTAATCGTCCTCTCCGCCAATATTCAGCTTATTTGCCAGATTATCAAAAATACTCATAGAGTCTTCTCCCGTTTAGTCATATCCATACAGTATTATTATTGAATGAAATGTAAGCGATGTCAATGTAAAATCCACTATTCGTACAAAAATTCATTCGGCGACATCGTGTTGGCATTCAGAACAATATAGTCATATTCCCGCAGACCATACGTGGAATTTGCCTTGACAATGGCATACTCATCATTCTCAGAAATCTTGGTTACCTGGCGGAAATCGGCATAGCCCTTGTTGATGTTGTATACACCGGTCAGCGTGTCGGTCATGCTGTTGGCCAGAGTCAGTGTTTCGGTTGAATCCGGTTTTACCAGAACATCTCCGTCCCGAAGCGTCTGCTGATCCAGGTAGTAGTTTTCCTCATCTTCGTCCTTGGTATATGGCGTGACACTGATAAACTCGGTGCTCTTCTCTCCGTCAGAATCCATGATCTGACGCAAAACCCCCTCCGACCCGCCGACGCCGGTTGTAACATATTCCTTTGGCACCACGTAAAAGGTATCATCAATGAGCGCAGACTTTGGAACCTTCAGTCCTTCGGTGGTATCCATCAGAATTTCGATGGACAGGAAGCGATCCGTACAAAAGGCCATCATGGAATTGGTGAATTTGAGCTGCACCAGATAATTTCCATCTCCCGGATCGCGAATTTCACCCACCGTAGCCCAGGCTTCATACTGATTTTTCAGGAAACGAACCTTGACAACGCCCTCTTCCTGCAGCATCTGTGCATCCTCTTTGGAGGCAGTCTGAATGGCAACCTCCCAGTCCTCTGCCGTTTCGATTCGATAGGCAGGATCTCCCTGTGTCACGAGATTACCGTTTGTGAGCTCGGTCCTGGAATAGCTGGTGGTGTCAAAATCACTGGTAACCAGTTCCTCAAAGGTTTTATCCTCGTAGCCATCCACACAATAGACGATATACCCGGTAGACGTTGTGTAATAGGACTGGAGCGATGAATAGGACTGTGCTGTAAGATCCGACAAAATGCTGCGGCTCGCCAGCTTTTGAATGGTTCCGGTCAGTGAGGTCTTGAATTCATATAACTGCTGATAATCAGCAGCACAAAAGGACTCCCCAAACGACACAATGTCCGAGGCAATCGAGGAATAATCCGATTCGGTAAGGACCGAATTCTCGCCCGCACTCTGGGCCAAATACGACTGAACCTGACCGGATTCATCAATGGTGTAGGCCAGTTTTCCCACGGCAAGGCGATCTGTTTCCGGAGAATAATAGTTGATGTATCCGGATGACTCACAGGATACAACCTCTTCGGTTCGAAGTGCCAGCCCCTGGTAGACCTGGTTGGTGGAAATGGAGCCGGTCCGGACCTCATAGCCAACGACATGTTTGGCTGTAGCATAGCGAAATACACTGTAAAGGACGTAGATCAGAATGACTGCAAAAATGATCACACCGATGTTGATATTTACCGGCTTTTGATACGTGACAATCTTATTGTCCCCTGTATTTCCGGATCTGCTCCTGGCGGTGTCCTGCTGGCGTGTCTGGCGTCTGACTGCCGTTCCTCTGCCTGCGGTGCTGCTCCCTTTACTCTCCGGCCTTTTTGCCGTTCTGCTGCCGGAGCCTTTATTTGATTGTCTGTTCTGCGAGGAATTCCTCGGATTCTTTTTAGGACTCATTTCCTAATCATACAAAACGAAAGCCTTGAGAGCAACTCCCAAGGCTTTCGACATTGTTATATATGTGTCTGTTTAAAATAGACCGGCTCTCAACGGAAATCTTTGCTCTCAGAGATGATCAGCATTGAGACCTTACCAATCCCATAGGTATCCTACAGCGAAACTGCAATCAGAGCCTTTGCGGACTCCGGCAGCTCGGACTCATCCATAGAAACGCTGAGGACGAAATCCACCTTGAACTGCTCACTGAGAGTTTCTAACTTGTTGATAGCAGGAGTAATATCTGCATCGCGAAGGTGGGCAATATCAAGGAAACTGTCAAAATACATCTGCTGCAGATCATGATCCTGAGAAAGGATTCCACTGACAAAACCAAGGAACTGATCTGCATTATCTACACCGTAATCCGGTACACAGATCAAACGAATCTTGTTGTTGAGCTCGAACATGTGCTGTGTGCTCTTGTCAAGATACACAACATTTCCAGATGCTGTCTTAACCTCGCTGTTAACCTTATCCAATAAGCATTTGGTTTTACCCTTGCCCTTTTTACCTACGATGAGTTGAACCATTGGATTTGCCCTCCTGGACTTTTTTATTTTGTAACGAATGAATGTTTCGTTCGTTACAAACATTATAACGAATCAGCATTTGAAAAACAACTATTGACTTCCGATGAGCGAGAGCAATTCGTTCATCGTGCCATAGCAGGAATCGCTGTCGAGCGCCTTCATGACTACCGCAATATAGGGATTGCCGGAGGAATCCCGTACATATAGGATCAGATTATGCCCTGCCGCCGTGGTGGTCCCGGTTTTGCCTCCGATTACTGTTACCCCGGTCGGCGGCGTAATATAGGACATGTTGTAGGAATTGGTGGAGGATACCGTAATTTCCTTCTCCGCTCCGCTTTTGTCGTGATAGACCGTCGTATAGGTCGACATGGCAATGGTTTCCTGGAAGGACTGAAACTGCATGGCTTCATTAAAGATCAGATACATATCATAGACACTGGTGTAATGATTCTCATCTGTCAGGCCATTGGAATTGATAAAGTTCGTCTGTGTAGCGCCGAGTCGTTTGGCCTCATCGTTCATCATCTGGATAAACTGATTCGTAGAGCCGGCAATGTTCTCTGCAATCAGAACCGCCACATCGTTGTCTGAGTGGATCAGCAGCAGATGTAATGCCTGATCAAGGGTCATGGAATCACCTTCCTCGAGTCCTGCTCTTTGAGCGGACGCATCACTCATATAGACATTGGAGGATGCGGTGAGGGTGGTATCCAGGCTGGCATTTTCCAAGGCAACAAGTGCTGTCATGACCTTTGTCAGACTGGCAGGATACACCTTTTCAAAGGCGTCCTTGGCATATAGCGTCTGCCGGCGGTTGAGATCGAACAGAGCCGCTGCTGTGGAGGTGCCGATGCTGTCAAGATCTGCTGAGATATTGTCTCCCTCCAGAACGCACAGCTGCGAGGCAAACGGCTCTGCAACCTCTGCGGATCCGGATTCATTGACAAGAAAATTAAAGTTGCTGTATCCGGCGTTATCTTGAAAGGACAAGGATATCTGCTGCCGGCAGCCGGTCAGCATTCCTGTCAGCAAAACCAAAGCAAGGACTGCAAGCGTCCTGCCTGCAGTCCTTGCTGTATGATGCTGATAATCATTAAAATTACAATTCATATGCTGAATAGATACTCTGTTTGTATCCGTTTAGTCCCTGGCGATTTCAACATGAATCGGTCGTCCCTGCGGACAAACTCATGATTGACAGGTGCTAAACCATTACCTCTATTTATACATTTCACGCCACTCAAGATCGCCTCTGTCCAGAGATTTCACCAAGAGCTCCGCCGTTGCCAGATTCGTTGCAAGCGGTATATTATGAATATCGCAGAGACGGACGATATTGTTGACGTCCGGTTCGTGTTTCTTACTGTCGCTGAACGGATCACGCAGGAAAATAACGAGATCGATCTCGTTATTCTCGATCTGAGCACCGATCTGCTGCTCTCCGCCCAGATGTCCCGCCAGGAGCTTGTGAATCGACAGATTCGTGACCTCCTCCACAAGACGCCCCGTCGTTCCGGTCGCATACAGATCATGCCGGCTCAGAATGCCGCGGTAGGCAATGCAGAAATTCTGCATCAGTTTCTTTTTTGCATCATGTGCAATGATTGCAATGTTCATGTCGTACCCCCAAAATGAATGCCATCACCTTTAGATGTCCGTCGCATATTCTGCATGCGCACATTCAGGACAAAGCCCAGTCCCAGATACAAACTGATCAGACTGGTGAGGCCATAGCTGACGAAGGGAAGCGGGATTCCTGTATTCGGCAATACGCCGGTTGTAACCGCTATGTTGATGAATCCCTGAAATCCGATCCAGGTCCCCATACCTGTTGCTATGACGGTGCCTGCGATGTCCTTTGCATTCTTTGCAATGTAATAACAGCGAAGAGTGATCAGTACCAGCAGAATCACAACTATACTACCGCCAACAAAGCCGAATTCCTCTCCGATTACGGTAAAGATAAAGTCTGTCTGCGACTCACTGATATATCCGCTGTTCAGAAGAGAACTGATTTCATTGGTATTGTATCCCTTCCCAAGGAGCTGACCGGACCCGATCGCCATTATGGAATTCATGGTCTGATACGCAATGGTGTCTGCATAATCCTCCGGATGAAGGTAAGCCAACACGCGGTTTCTCTGATACTCATTAAGCAGCGTGGAGCCTTCCTGTACAACCAGATTCACAAAGACAATCACGGAAGGAACGGATACGACCAGAATGCCGGCAACCAGACGAAAACTCAATCCGCAAACAAAAACAATAGAGGCAATGATCAGGCAAACCATAATGGTTGTCGACAGGTCAGGTTCCCTATAGATCAGCAGAACAGGCGGCAGTGCCAAAAACAGACACACTGTCACCCACACATACCTCTTCATCCTAGTCTTATAGGTCATGATAAACTTTGCAAAAAATAAAATCAATAATATTTTCGCAAACTCCGAGGGCTGAATGGTCATGCCTAACCGGATCCATCTGGTGGCATCGTCTCTTGCAACACCAAGCGGTGTAAAGACCAGAGCCAGAAGGAAAACGGAGATTGCATAATAGACCCACGAGTACTTGATCAGCTCATGATAATCCACAGCGGAAACAAAGATCATGACAGCAAGTCCCAGCAGCATACCGTAGAGCTGTTTGGACTGCAGGTCATGTTCTGCAGACCCAATTGCTGCAATGCCGATACCGTTGAGCAAAGCGACCAGCAGGATGAGGATATAATCCAGATGCTTCACGGAAAAGGTTTGAAATAATCGATGCCGCATAGTTCCTTGTTGTTTCCTTTCTGCCTGTTGCAGTAAATCAGTCACCGGAGGTGGATTCCAGATCCATGGAGGTTCCAAGAATTTCATCCAGCGTCTTGTCACCAAAGTAGTACTCCAGTACAGCCTCGGTGATCTGTGCTGCATAGGACGAGGTATAACCATTAGCCACACGGGTTGCAACCGCAATGCGCGGGGATTCATAGGGAGCATAGCAGATAAACAATGAGTGGTTTGGCTTGTCCTCTGCCTCCTGCGCTGTACCGGTTTTGCCGGCGGCATTGACAGAAAGGCCGGACCAGAAGGCCTGATTCTGTACCACGCCTCGCATACCGGTATGGATGGCATCCCAATAAGAGGAATTCATATTGATGACATTGCGAACGGTTGCCGAGTTATCCAAAACTGTCTGGCTATCACTGGACTGCGTTTTATCAATCAAGGTCAGATTATAGCAGGTTCCGCTGTTGGCAATCGTTGTTACATAGCGGGCAAGTCCCACTGTCGTATAGCTGGCATTGCCCTGACCGATGGCAGAACGAACAGCGTCTTCAGAAGAAACCTGCGGAGCGCGCTCTTCGATTTCGATGCCGGATTTTTCGGTAAGACCATAGAGATCCGCATATTTTTGCAGCGTTTCGATACCCTGTTCCGAATCGTAGTTTCCTTCGGAATCAAGTCCCAGACGATAGCCAACCTCGTAGAAAAAGATATTACAGGAATTGGTGATGCCGCCGGATACCGTCAGATTCCCGTGGGAAGCCGGATATACCCAGCACTGCGGGGCAGGATTGCCGATCTTGGTAAAGATGCCTTCACATTTAATCACCGTGCCAAGGTCCAGAACCCCTTCCATCAGTGCTGCGGTTGCAGACACCGGCTTAAAGGTGGAACCGGGAGCTGTCTCCTGGTAGGTTGCATTATTAATCAGCGGCAAAGACAGGTCCTGCTGCAGGGAGCTGTAATACGCTGCATCCACGCCGTTGGCCATTTTATTGTTGTCATAACCTGGATAAGATACCAGCGCAAGGACATCGCCGCTATTTACATCGGTGATGACAATAGACCCGGTACAAGGATACAAGGCGAGCTGTGCAGGAGTGATATCCAGATTCTGAATGCGTCTTAGCATAAAGGTCATGGCACTCTCCTGCCCGCTAAGGAGATTTCCGGCCTCGGCATCCGAAACTGTGACCGCCCCCTGTTCTATCAGGATCATGCACACCTGTGCGCCGCTGATGGTATCGCTTTGCAGCATGTAGTGATAAAGATGCTTGGTAAAATCCGTATCCTCCTGCAGCTCCTGAAGGATATATTCCGTAAGAGCCTCATAGACCTCAGATCCGGAAGCATACTCATCCTCCATATTGATGAGACTTGCATCCACCCAGTCCATGGAAATGGCGTAATTCAGAAATTCTGCCATGGAGATTACTTCATTCGTGGTCCAGTCAATATAGGTTGCATCATTCCGGTCAATCCGGGAGGTCACAAGGACATTTTTATCCTTGAGCATCTGCACAATGTAACTCTCATAGTCCTGATATTCCTTCGACAGGACATTATAGGGCTGCCTTTCGGTTTCCATTTCCTCCCGAAGGCGGCTGATGGTCTTTGCCTGATAGCTTACAAATGCATCATAGACGGCCTTTTCTGTCGTCTTGGCCTCCTCGCCGGAAAGATGCTCGAGATCGATAATGTTGTTGTTGAACATCTGAAAGTAGACGTCATAAATCGGAATCTTGATGTTCGAGTTTTTGTCATTTTCTCCCATCGTATACGTTTTGGCATCAATGATTCTGCTGTATACGATGTCGGCCAGCTTGCGTTCGAGAATGTCCTGTGCGGCAATCTGAAGATCATGGTCAATCGTCAGATACACATCATTTCCTGCAACGGGAGCAACATAGTCGCTGGTCTCGAGCTCGTTGCCCATGTTGTCAACGTAGACGACCTCGGAGCCCTTGGTTCCCTGCAACGTTGTCTCCATCGCAGATTCAATCCCGGATTTGCCGACAACATCACTGCTGGTATAGTCTTCATTCTCCTTCTGCAGAGATTCCAGCTCTTCGGAGCTGATTTTACCGGTATAACCAAGGATCTGCGCAAAATATTCACTGTCATTGTACCGGCGCCTTGTGTCATCAGAAATATCGACACCTTCCAGATCATTTTTGTTTTCCAGAATGGCGGCAACGGTTTTTTCCGAGACATTTTCCGCAACCGTCGTTGCAATGTATTTCTGATAGCTGTTGAGGCTCAAAAGATACCGAATGGTAACAATCTGAAGAAGGCGCTTTGGTTCATAGCCTTTTTCCGGAACAAACTCACTGGTCTCATCTTCCGAGTTCATGTACTCTCCGATGCGAAAACGTCTGGAAGAACAAAGGTATCCGATCAGATCGTCGGCAGTAACATTAGCCTCGTCATCTTCGAGCTCGCCAATGGTCGCATACCCATAGACGTCAGCCAGAAATCGGGATAAGGTAACCCCGGAAACCGTATACTCATAGTGTCCGGTTTCCTCGTTATAGGTCACATCAAAATCTGTGGAAACGGAATCGCCGTTGGCTTCAACAATTTCAATGACTTTTTCGATGGTGTCATTTAGCTCCTGGCTGTGAGCCGAGGAGGATTCGCCAAGGTCATTCATGGTTACGGAATAAGCCAGCTCGTTGTAAGCCAGAAGATTCCCGTTTCGGTCGTAGATCCTGCCTCTTGTGGAGGGAATGGTGACTTCTCTTCGGATTCGCAACTGGAAATTGGCAAGATACGTCTCGCCGTTGACAATTTGCAGAACGAACAGACGATAAATCAGTCCGATGCCGATTCCGACAGTCACAACGGACATGAACAGTGTTCTGGGGTTCATCTTGCGAAAGATGTCACCCCGAAAAAAAGATTGGATATTCTCGATGATACGTATAAGGCGATCAAACATTCTGATTCTGAATCAAGGCGCTCTGGCGCTTTTCCTCCATGAAACGGGTGTATAACATGCGCAGCAAAGGATATAAAAAGATGGCAGCGATTACGGTATACACCATCTCCGGCAGCATGCGCTGTGCAAAAAACGTCCGAAAGAACAGTCGGTTTCGCAGCATGAACAAAAAGGCATAGGTCATAAAACCGCTGAACAGGTCGCAAAAGGCAATCAAAGAGAGCGGAAAGGCCAGATCCTCCACATACAGAACCTTCTGAAACTTGCCGGACATAAAACCGATTCCGGCATACAGACCTGCGCGGAAACCGATCAAAGGACCAAAGCAGATATCACACAAAAGTCCGCAGATAAAACCAATCAAAAGTCCTTTTCGGTCGCCGAACATGAACCCGTAGGAAGTGACAACCACAATCAACAGGTTCGGGGAGATTCCCTGCAGCGAAAAAGCCGGCAGAACAGATGTCTGTACAACCAGACATCCCAGTATAATGATGAATAACAATACAACCGTTCGAAGCTTCTTCAAGGACGATCTCCATACTCAATCTTCATCCACGGTCTGTTTGACCTCCTGGATTACAAGGACCGTATCCAGATGGGAAAAATCTACCGCAGGCGTAATCTTGCCGGATTTGGTCAACTGGTTGGGGTCATTCGTTATTTCGCTGATATAACCAATGAGAATCCCGGACAGATATTTATCGCTGATGTTGGACGTAACCACGCTGTCGCCAACCTTCACCTTGTTGTCCGGATCCGACAACTCCTTAAAGGCAATCACACCGTCCTCATACAGGGTCAAATCTCCTGTTACAACGAGGTTGGTCTGGGTCCTCTGGATTGTTGCCGAGATATTGGAATCATCATCAATGATTGCCTGCACTCTGGCCCAGTTGGAGCCGATATAGGTAATCCTCCCACAGAGTCCCCCACTGGCCAGCACATTCATATCCAGTGTCAGCCCGTCATCCGTTCCTTTGTTAATGGTAAAGGTGTGGTACCAGCTGCCAGTCTCTTTGGCAATGATTCTGGCACCGATTTTGGGATAGTCGGAATAGGAGCCTTCGAGCTGATAGAGTTCCCGCAGCTGCGTGAGCTCGTGTTTTTCCTGCTCCAGGGCACTGTTGGTAAGCTGGAGCTCTTCGTTCTTGGTTCTGAGCTCTTCGTTCTCCTTCTGCAGCATCTTGATATCTGACACCAGTTGCTCGCGCTTGAGGATCCATTCTCCTGCCTGGCTGACGCCGTTCTGGAACGGAACGATGACATAACTGGCAAAGCCGGACAAAGGACCGGTAAGGATATCCGTGTAATATGTAATTGATATTAGACCAACACAGCATGCGGTGGTCAATAATAAAAGATACCGACTCGGAATATGAAGCCGAATCGGTTCTCTTCTTTTAATGGGACCTGTACTCATTTACCCAATCCTTCGATGGTATAAGCAAGGGGACGATATTGAATCTTCTTGATGACCTGTGCAAGGCCAAGTGCCACGGTGTTAATGGGAGAATCCGCCACATTGACATCCAGTTTGACCTCTGCGCCCAGAAGATCGGCAAGTCCCTCTTCCTGACTGGCTCCGCCGGTAAGAAACAGACCATGGCGATAAATGTCCGCAGACAGCTCTGGAGGAGTTCTCTCCAGCAGAACCTTCACATTATCTACGATTGTTCGGAAGCTGTCCGTCAGCGTATCCGCCACAAATTCTCTGGAAAGGCTCCGCTCCATAGGAAGTCCCGTTACAATATCGCGCCCGTAGATCGTGCACAGATCGGAGGAATTCTCCTTGTTGCCAAAGGATAGGCGAACGGTCTCTGCGGTCTTCATGCCGATGACAAGGTTGTACTCGCGGCGCACCGCAGAGACGATGGTAGCATCGAACTGGTGGCCGCCGACCTTGATCAGCTTGGACAGGACAATTCCGCCAAGAGACAGAATCGAAATCTCGGTCGTATCAAAACCAACATCAACAATCAGAACACCCTGTGCGGTCTTGACATCAATGCCAAGGCCAAGGCCGTCTGCCAGTGCCTTCTCGACAACCATGATGCGTCTGGCCTTAATCCCGGCATCTGCAATCAGATCATAAAAGGCTCTGCGTTCTACTTCGGTGACATCCGTAGGAACCGCTACAAAGAAGTCCGCAGGATGCATGGCGCCGCGCTGCTCATCGCGGATAAAGGATTTCATGAGCAGCTCCATGTTACGGATATCGGCAATGACACCGCTGGCAATGGGATAGCTGACCTTGATGTTGGCCGGAGCACGCTCGAACATTTCATAGGCGTTGTCTCCGTAGGCAATCATGGTCTTTTTATTCTTGACCGCGATCATATTCTTTTGAACAACAATCCGATCTGTGCCGGCATTGTAAATCTTGATATTGCAGGTTCCAAGGTCCACTGCATAGGCATTGTTCATGACTCCGGGATCGTGAAATTCCTCCTGCTCATGAACATCATGAATGGTTTTGCGTCTTCTGTTGAATATAGACATATCCTTCGTTCTAATCCTTCCTGACAGACACAGATCCTGTGATTTTGCATCCGGTTCGACTCCCGCGGAATCAAACCGGCCAAGGCTTGGCCAAAAGGGAACAAACATGCATCCCCAAAGCCTCACGACACCTTACAGGCAGCCCCTTTCCTTCATGCTGCAATAGCATCTGTCACCGATAATAATATGATCCACCAGGCGAATCTCCATCAGATTTCCCGCCTCTGCAAGCTTGCCGGTCAGGGCAATATCCTGTCTTGACGGATTCGGATCTCCGCTGGGATGATTGTGCATCACAAGAAGTGCCACAGCCCCAACCTGCAGTGCTCTTCGGTAAATATCTCTCGGAGAACACAGCGATGCATCTGCTGTGCCGATGGTCATGACCTCTTCGTGAATGGGAACCAGCTTGTTGTCAAGGAACAGGGCAATGACCCTCTCCCTGGTCTCATGGCGAAGCGATTCCATGTAATAATCTGCCACGACCTTTGGATTGCTGCAGATAAGCTGCGCTTTGTGTCCGATGGCCTGCTCAGCGGCAAGACGCCTTGACAATTCCAGAAGGCATTGCAGCTGAATCGCCCGGACAGGGCCGATTCCCGGAACGCTCTGCAGCTCCTTTTGACTCAGGGAATACAGAACAGACAGGGAATTCCCGTCGCCGTTTCCAAGTCTTAGGAGATGTTTAGCCAGTTCCGTGACAGACTCCTCCTTCGTGCCGGAGCGCAGCAGCACGGCCAGAAGCTCTGAGTTGGACAAAGCCTCCTTTCCCGCTGCAGCAAAACGCTCATAGGGCATCTCAGGATTCTGGTTGCAGGATTTCCGGCTAACAGACTTTTTCCTGCAAGGTTTTCTCTTGCAAAGATTCGCACCGTCAGATCCTGCGCCGTTTCGTTCCTGGTTGATGAAATTCATAAGTACAGACCTCCTTCCCGGGCCTCTCCGAAAACAGAAGTCTGTTAGTTATTGTACCGACTGCGGCAGGCTTAATCAAGCGAAACCAAATCGCGATCCATCATATTCTGAAGGGTTTTCAGAATGCCGAGTTTCGCATGCGGCCAGGTAAGTCCTCCCTGGAAGAACACCGTATAGGGCTCACGAAGCGGGCCGTCGGCGGAGAGCTCAATGGAGGAGCCGGATACAAAGGCACCGGCAGCCATGATGACATCGGAATCATAGCCCGGCATCGGCGCAGGCTCGCAGGATACAAAGCTGTCCACAGGCGAAGCCGCCTGAATTCCCTGACAAAAGGCAATGACGCCCTCCGGTTTGTGGAAGGTAATGGCCTGGATGATGTCATGGCGATCCTCCAAGCCGCCAGGCAGCACGTCAAAGCCAAGGCGTTCATAGATATTGGCAGCTAAAATAGCACCCTTCAAGGCACTTGCTGTTACAACAGGTCCCATGAAAAAGCCTTGATACAGCTGCGGTAAAACATCGAGAGACGCACCAACCTCTTTGCCAAGGCCAGGACTGGTCAAACGGACGGCGGCATTGGCAACGCATTCCTTTGTGCCGGCAATGTAGCCGCCGACCGGTGCAAGGCCGCCGCCCGGGTTCTTAATGAGGGATCCGACGCACATGTCCGCTCCAACATCGGACGGCTCCTTCTCTTCTGTGAATTCGCCGTAGCAGTTGTCTACCATGCAGATGATGTCAGGACGCAGCTTTTTTATGAACTGAATGGCCTTTCCGATGGCATCCACCCCCAGCGTCTTGCGGCTCTGATAGCCCTTGGAGCGCTGGATGGTTGCCAGGTGAATGCAGTGCCCGGTATCCTCTGTCAGTACCTTTTGGATGCCGTCAAAATCAAAGCCTCCGTCCGGGAGAAGATCCACCTGCTGATAAGAAATTCCGTATTCTGCAAGGGAGCCTCTGGAAGGACGAATGCCGATGACCTCCTCGAGGGTATCATAGGGCTTTCCGGCAACCGACAAAAGCGTCTGACCGGGGCGCAGGTTCGACATCAGAGCGAGTGCAAGTGCATGGGTTCCGCAGGTGATCTGCGGACGCACCAGCGCATCCTCTGTGTGAAAATAGTTCGAATAAACCTGCTCAAGCCCTTCTCGTCCGATGTCATCATAGCCGTAGCCGGTGGTTCCCTTGAGGCTTGCCTCACCGATGTGCGCCTTCTGCATGGCAGAAATAATCCGCAGCTGATTGTATTCTGCCATCGCATCGATGGCATCAAACCGGTCCTTTAGGCTTTCCAGAATCGGTGCTGCATAGTCCAGAACCTTCTGCGAAATTCCCAGTGATTCATATACCTGATTCATAAGATGTTCATTCATAAATAATTAACCTCTTTTTACGTGGCAGCAGCGATGCCGCATGCGAGTCCAGGCAAAGATACCCACTGCGGGGACGTCCTTCTGACTTGCATCAGCAGACTGCCGGACATTTTGCCGCCGCCCTGTCTCTGGCAGGCAGGTGAACCGCACTTATTTTATCGGCACCTTCGCTCCAGCTCCTGCGCCAAAGTGTCGGCAGTTTCATAGGCGTCAGCATCGATCCAGACGGCGTCCTTTTCCCTCTTGAACCAGGTGATCTGGCGCTTGGCAAAGTGCCTTGTCTGGAGCTTGATCTGATGGACGGCCTCTTCCAGAGACCATTTTCCGTCCAGATATTCGAGGAGCTGTTTGTACCCAAGGCCCTGCATCGAAACATACGAAAGGTCCAGCCCTTGTTCCTTTAGCCGGATGGTCTCCTCTAAAAGCCCCTGTTCCATCATCTGATCCACACGTTTGTCGATCCGTTCATACAGATGTGCGCGGTCTCTTGAGAGAATATAATAGGCTGCATCATAGGCAGGCGGTCGTTTTTTTTGCTCTTCGTTATGGGCCGCAATGGAGCCGCCGGTTTCTCTTGTAAATTCCAGCGCGCGGATGACCCTTTTAACGTTGTTGGGGTGAATGGCGGCAGCAGCTGCGGGATCGGCCTTTAGAAGCCGTTCATACAGAGCTTCATTTCCTTTTGTCCTTGCCAGCTCTTCCATCTCTTTTCGAAAGCCGGTATCCTCATTGGTCGCTGTAAAATCAATGTCATACAAAAGCGCCTGAATGTAAAAACCCGTTCCCCCGGCCACAATCGGAATGCGGCCGCTCTCATGGATCCTCTGGATGGCTGCCTTGGCTTCCTTTTGAAAACGCACAACATTCCACTCCTGTGTCGGATCCAGAATATCAATGAGCTCGTGCGGGATTCCCTGCATTTCCTCCGGCGTCACCTTCGCTGAACCAATGTCCATGCCGCGGTAAACCTGCATGGAATCCGCGGAAAGAATGCTGCCGTTTATTCGCTTGGCAAGGCTGACGGCAGCCGCGCTCTTGCCGCTTGCGGTAGGGCCTGCGATGATAATCAGTTTATTCATCATACAATTCTCTTGAATTTGCGCTCAATCTCCTGTTTCGTCAACACAATCATGGTCGGGCGCCCGTGAGGACAATGGTACGGATTGTCTAACGAGAGGAGTTCATCAATCAGCTCCTTTGCCTCCTCCAGTGTCTGATGCATATTGCCTTTAATCGCCGCCTTGCAGGACATGGAGGCAATCTTGTACAAAATGGCAGCAGGGGTTCCGCTCATTTTAGAGTCCAGAATTTCATCCAGAATCTCCTTTAAGAGTGCATCCGGCTCATTGGCATACAGCTCCATCGGAACGGCGCGAAGGGCATAGGAGTTCTCACCAAAGGACTCGATCTCATAGCCCATGCGGGTAAAATATTCCTGATATTGTTCCAGGGCCGCTTCTTCCTTTCCGGTCAGATTCAGAATGATCGGCGGTGCCAGCATCTGCGAGGGCGCGGGCTCCTGCTGCTCTTTGGCAAGGCGCCACATCAGCCGCTCAAAATTCACCTTCTCGTGTGCGGCATGCTGATCGATCATGAGCATCTTGTCTTTAAAGGACAGAATCCAATAGGTGTCAAAAATCTGACCGACAATTTTGTATTCCGGAATATTGGAACTGCTGAGAATGTGATACGTTCGGTTGCCGTAGAGATCCTCTGCATAATCATCCTGCACGCTTTTACGGAACATGGCCTCCAGGTCGCCTGCAAGGATGGAGCGTTCCTTCTCTTTTTGCTGCTCGGCAGCCTTTTTCGGATCCGGCAGGTCCACGTCCTTAAAGAAGCTCTGCTGCTCGAATCCGGTCGTTTTGTCCACAAAGACAAAGTCTTCGGTCTCATAGCGAGTGACGGGGGCATGCACGGCGCTTGGGTCCTTGTGATTCTGCGATGCCTTTTCCGTTATTGTTTCCAGGCTTTGAGAAACCGTTCTCTCAAAGGGCTCTACATGCGCCTGACTCTTTTGGGCTGCTGCACGTTCGGTCTCTTCTTCCTTGCGGCGCTTGTTCTCTTCTGACTGTGTATCGAGTGTGGCCCTCGGGATCAGCTCGATTTTATGAAGAGTCTGATACACCGATTCATTGACAAAGTCATAAATCCGTTTGGAATCGGAGAAGCGAACCTCCATTTTGGAAGGATGGACGTTGACGTCCGTATTTTCTGCGGCAAGCTTCAGATACACAATGGCAAACGGAAACCGATGCTGCATGAGGTCCGTACGGTACCCCTCCTCAAGACCTTTGGAGAGAACATCACTTTTGAGAATTCTGCCGTTGACAAAGAAGATTTCGCAGTTCCTGCTGGAGCGTGAAAACTCCGGCCGCCCTAAAAATCCGTTGATGGCCAGTTCTCCGTCCTCCGATGTCCTGGCGATCGGAATGACTGAGTTCGACATCTCCCGCCCGTAAATGCGGTAAATCAGCTCCTTGATATTGCCATTTCCTGTGGTATGAAGCTTTTCCTGACCGTTTATCCGGTAATGAAAGGAAATCTCCGGGTGAGACAGGGCAAGGTGCTCTACCAGATCGGTGACGGCGCCTGCCTCCGTCTGAGGCGTCTTTAAAAACTTGCGACGTACCGGAACGTTGTAGAACAGATCACGCACAATGACACTCGTGCCATCGGGGGCACCGACCTCGGTAATTTCCAGTGCCGTCTCCTCGGAAGCCATAGCAGATGGTTGATCCGAGGATGGATCAGAGGGCTTTAGCACATCGTTGATCGCCCGAATGCCAACAAGCTCCTCTCTGGCCTTTGTGATCATCTCAACCTTGGAAACTGCAGCAATGGAAGACAGGGCCTCTCCGCGAAATCCAAGGCTTGTCAGACAGCCAAGGTCATCTGCCTCCGAAATCTTGCTGGTTGCATGGCGCCGAAAGGCTTTGGTAATCTGCCCCGGCTCAATGCCGCAGCCATTGTCGGTGACACGGATGAGATCGATGCCGCCATTTTTAATCTCTATGGTGATGGCGGTTGCACCGGCATCGATGGAATTCTCAGAAAGCTCCTTTACAACATTCACCGGACGTTCCACCACCTCTCCGGCAGCAATGCGGTTGATGGTATCGGAACTGAGTATATGAATTTCTGCCATAGGTCCTCCGTTCTTGTGGCCACATGTTGTTTGCAAATCCACCTTAGCATGGCGTCGGGGATGTCCACCTTGGGGACGCCTCTCGGCTCCGTTCGATGGACCTAGCGGTACTAAGCTCGTAAGGGACACTCGCAAGTACCGAGGCCATCGAAAGGCCCCGCGGTTGGACATTCTCCGGCACCATGCTATGGCAGATCATGAACAGCAATTGTGCCATCCTACTTCGCCGGTGCACTCCAGCGGTTTTTGAGCTCTGACTGCAGCCGGTACAGCGTATTGAGGGCTTCCATCGGCGTCATGTTGGTGACGTTGAGTTCCTCGAGCTCTTTTAGAACATCATTTTCCTGAACGGTATCGAACAGCGTCATCTGGTTGAGATCCACATCATCGTAATGCGGCACCTTGCCTGCCTTACTGTTCTCTCCTGCCTTCACCTCAATGGACTGAATTTTCTCCGTGATGTCATTGTCCGAGAGCTGCCTTGCAATTTCCTTGGCACGTTCGATGACCATGTCCGGAATGCCGGCAAGGCGTGCAACCTGAATGCCGTAGGAGCGGTCTGCCCCGCCCTTGATGATTTTGCGCAGGAAGACGATATCATCGCCCTTTTCACGGACGGCAACGCAGTAATTGCTGACGTTCGAAATCTTGCCTTCGAGCTCAGTCAGCTCATGATAATGGGTGGCAAAGAGTGTTTTGGCCCCCAGAATTTTACGGTTTGCGATGTATTCGACCACGGCCCAGGCAATCGATAACCCGTCAAAGGTCGAGGTCCCTCTGCCGATTTCATCAAGAATGAGCAGGGATTTCGATGTTGCATTGCGCAGGATATTGGCTACCTCATTCATTTCCACCATGAAGGTGGACTGGCCGCTCCCAAGGTCATCCGAAGCGCCCACGCGGGTAAAAATACGATCCACCACGCACAGATCCGCCGACGCCGCAGGGACATAGCAGCCGATCTGGCACATTAAGGTGATCAATGCAACCTGACGCATGTATGTAGATTTGCCGGCCATATTGGGACCTGTAATGACAGCAATACAGTCTTTTTTGCCGTCCAGGCAGGTGTCATTGGCAACAAAGTCTCCCGGCATCATCCGTTCGACCACAGGGTGGCGTCCGTCCTTGATGCGAAGGATCCCCTTATCGTTCAGATGCGGCCGCACATAGCCGTATCGCTCGGAAACCAGAGAAAGGGAGGCATAGACATCCAGATAAGCGATGGCCTTTGCGGCCTTCTGGATCTCAACGACTCGTTCTGCAATGGCTTTTCGCAGCTTGTCAAACTCTTCATATTCCAGGTCGTTTAATTTGTCCTCGGCACCGAGAATCCTGGCCTCGAGCTCCTTGAGTGCCGGTGTCGTGTAGCGCTCGCTTCCCACAAGGGTTTGTTTGCGCTCAAAATAATCCGGAACCAGATTCTTGAAGGAATTGGTCACCTCAAAGAAATAGCCAAAGACATTGTTGTATTTGACCTTCAGATTCTTGATGCCGGTCTGGCTGCGAACCTCCTCCTCCATCTGTGCAAGGAGCTGCCGGCCGTTTGTTTTGGCACTGCGGAAGGAATCAATGTCCTCGTTGTAGCCGTCCCGGATAATGCCGCCCTCCTTCATGGCAAGGGGAGGCTCATCCACAAGAGCGGCTTTAAGACGATCCACCAGCGCATCGAATTCGCCGAGATCTCCGGTGAGCCTTTGCAGCTCCCTGGTCTGCATGCCGCTAAGAACCTGACGAATGGGACGCAGCATGGCAAGAGACTCGCGAAAGGCCAGAAGGTCTCTGGGATTGGCGCTGCCGTAGCTGATCTTTGTTAAAAGGCGCTCGAGATCATAGATCGGGGAAAGGTATTCCCGCAGCTCGTCCCGGTCGACACTGTTCTCCGAGAGCTCCTGCAGGGCGTCAAAGCGATCCTCGATCGCCTCGGCGTCAATTAAGGGCTGCTCGAGGAACTGGTGCAGAAGCCTTGCTCCCATGGCAGTCTTCGTCTTATCCAGCACCCATAAAAGAGAGCCATGCACCTTTTTCTCGCGAAGGGTTTCTGTCAGCTCAAGGTTGCGCCTTGTTGCCGTATCCAGCAGCATATATTTGCCGGAGAGATACGCGTCGATCCTTGTGATGTTGGAAAGATCATTCATCTGCGTATCATAGAGATACCGAAGAAGTGCTCCGCAGGCGAGCGTTGCAGCCTTTAAGTCATCAATGCCAAGAGCCAGAAGGCTCGAGACTCGAAAATGCCGCAAAAGGACCTCATGACAGTCGGTCTCGTTGTAGTAATGCGGATCTAATGTATTGACAGCAATGGACAGACGGTTTTTAAGATCCTCCACCGAAATGCCGCTCATAAGGAACGCCCCATTACAGATAATTTCGGAGGGCATGAACTTGTGAATCTCATCCAGGATCTTCTGTGTTCCCGTCACCTGGGTGGCATGAAAATCACCGGTCGAGATATCACTGACTGCAATGCCCGCAAGGGAGGTGGCGGCGTCGTAGAAAATGGCAAGAAGGTAGTTATTTTTATGCTCATCGAGGGTTTCCGGGCTCACCTTAGTGCCCGGGGTAACAATGCGAATGACTTCCCTCTTTACAAGACCCTTGGCAAGCTTTGGATCCTCCACTTGCTCGCAGATGGCAACGCGGTAGCCTTTTTCCACGAGCTTTGCCAGATAAATGTCCACCGCATGGAACGGGATGCCGCACATGGGGGCACGCTCTTTAAGGCCGCAGGACTTGCCGGTTAAGGTCAGCTCGAGCTCTCTTGCCGCAATCTCGGCATCGTCAAAAAACATTTCATAAAAATCTCCCAGACGGTAAAACAAAAGACACTCCGGATATTCCTGCTTGGTCCGGAGGTACTCCTGCATCATGGGAGAAACATCTTCAATCTTGGGATAGGACATCCGTCACCTCTTGACAGTTATATTGCTCCAGCGACGGGTCCTGGCGGAGATGTCCGCTGCGTGGACACTTCGCAGTTCCGTTCGCAAGACCTAGCGGTACTAAGCTCACAAAAACGTTCGCAAGTACCAAGGCTTGCGAAAGGCCCCGCAGCCGGACATTCTACCGCCACCCTGTCGCTGACGAGTAAAAAATGAAATATGTCTTATTAATACCCTTGCAGATTCTCGCCAAGGACGGTTCCGAAATAGTAAAAGTTCCTGCACTCGTCTAGCGTCACGTCATAGAAGTGTCCGATCATGGATGCATCACCTTTGACGTGCACGATGATGTTGTTGGAGAGTCTGCAGGTGACAAGGGACGGATCCTGGCTGTTCATTTCTTCGGCAAGCGCCACCATGGTCTGTCCCTGAATGGAGGCCGCCCGTTTTCTCGCATTCTCCTGAACAGCGGCAAGAATCCGGTCAAAGCCTTCCTGGACCTCTTCCTTTGGAACCTGTTCCATGGAGGCCGCCGGGGTTCCTCGTCTGGGGGAATAGATGAAGGTATAGGCATTGTCAAAGCTAACCTTCTGCACAACATCAACGGTATCATCGACGTCGGCTCTCGTCTCACCGGGGAAGCCCGCAATGATGTCCGTAGTGATGGCCGCATCCGGCAGAACCTCGCGGATCTCGGCGGCTCGCTGCATGAACTGTTCTCTGGTATAGCGGCGGTTCATTTTGCGCAGAATTTCATTGGAGCCCGACTGCAGCGGAAAATGAATATGCCGTGCAATATTCGGGTGATCACGAATCACCTCCAGAACATCGCGGCTCATGTCCTTTGGATGCGGCGTCATAAAGCGAACCCTTTTGAGCCCCGGAACCTCGGCAACAGCCGAAAGGAGCTCTGCAAAGGAGCAGGGCGTTTCCAGGTCCTTTCCGTAGGAATTCACGTTCTGTCCCAGCAGCATCACTTCCACGACGCCGTCTGAGACGAGCTTTTCGCACTCCCGGAGAATATCCTGCGGCTCGCGGCTTCTCTCATGACCGCGCACGTAAGGAACAATGCAGTAGGTGCAGTAATTGTCGCAGCCGAACATGATGTTGATGCCGGACTTGTAGGAGTATTTGCGCTCAACGGGGAGCTCTTCTACGATTTCATCGGTGGCATCCCAGAGCTCGGTCAGTTTATGCCCCTTTCCGGATGGATCATAGGCACCGTTTTTTGACTCATAAACTCCGCACAGATACTCCGGAAAACAGAACAGATTGTGGGTTCCGAAGATCAGATCCACATACGGATAGCTTTTCTTAATCCGTTCAACAGCGCTCTCTTCCTGCGTCATGCAGCCGCAAACTGCAATCTTCATGAAAGGATTGAATTTTTTATGATGCGCAGCCCTTCCGAGCCGTCCGAAAAAGTGCTGATCCGCATTATCCCGGACGGTGCAGGTGTTGTAGATGACAAAGTCCGCCGACTCCTCCTGAATCTCTTCGTAGCCGGAGGCGCGCAGAATTCCGGAGAGCTTCTCTGCATCTCTTGCATTCATCTGGCAACCAAAATTATGTACATGAAAGGTCGGAGTGCGCCCCAGTATTCCTGCCAGCTGCGCCGTATAAAGTGCCGATTTCTGCAGGAATTCCTGCTGCCTCTCCAGTTCCTTTGCCGAAGCCTCCTGCCTCTCCTCTTTGGAGCGCTTGGGCGGCAGCGGGACTTTTTTGGCCACCGGCATGGGGATTTTTTTAATTGGTGTTGTCGAGTTCGTATCCTGCATATTGGTTTAAAATCCTTATGATTGTCTCTGCGCCCAGAACCATCTCCTGGGCAACTACGTATTCGTGCCGTCCGTGGTAATGATACGACCCGGTGAAGAGATTCGGGCAGGGAATCCCTAAAAAGCTCATTCTCGCACCATCGGTGCCGCCTCGAATCGGTGCAACCAGCGGTGTCACGCCAACCTGTTCCATCGCTTTTCTTGCATTGTCCACAAGGTGCATATGGGGGCGGATCTTCTCTGCCATGTTGTAGTAGCTGTCGGTAATCTTTGCGGTCACGACCTCGTCATGGTAACGCGCATTGATCGCATCAGCAGCCTTTTGCATCGTCTCTTTTCTCTTTTCGAACAGATCCCTGTCATGATCCCGGATAATGTACTCCATCCGTGCCGTGTCTGCGGTGCCCTCCAGATATTCCAGATGATAGAAACCCTCATACCCTTCCGTATCCGCCGGGGTCTCTCCCTTTGGCAGAAGGTCATTGAACTCCATGGCAACTAAGAGAGCATTGCGCATGATGCCTTTGGCACTGCCAGGGTGCGCCGACACGCCTTGAATGGTCAGCTGTGCGGAGGCCGCATTAAAATTCTCATATTCGAGCTCTCCTACGGCGCCCCCGTCTACGGTATAGGCATAGTCCACAGCAAAATGCGTCAGATCCATGTTCCGGGTGCCGTTTCCAACCTCCTCATCCGGTGTGAACATGATCCGGATTGTGCCGTGTGCAACATCCTTGTTCTGCAGGAAAAATGCGGCCGCCTCCATAATCTGCGTAACCCCGGCTTTGTCGTCTCCGCCAAGAACAGTAGTTCCATCGGTGACAATCAGCGTCTGCCCGACCTTGTCCTTCAGTTCCGTGTACTCCGCAGGATCTGTGAGGATCCCCAGCTCCTTGTTCAGGACAATGGGAGCTCCGTCGTAGTTTTCGATGACTCTGGGATGAATCTTTGGATGTTCACTGGCGTCCACAGCATTGGACGTATCCATATGGGCAACCAGTCCCAGAATCGGTGCGAGGTTTTCCCGTTTTTTTGCCACGGAATCTGCTCTTTTTGCCAGTGCCTCCTTCGAGGCTGCAGGGATCGTAGCAGGAATGGTTGCATACACGTAGCACTTGTCCTCGTCTAAAAATACGTCCGACGCCCCCATCTCCTGCAGCTCCTTGTACAGGAGCCTTGCCAGATCGAACTGGCACATTGTCGAGGGAGTATCGGCAACGCCCTCCTCGGACTGCGTATAAACGCAGGCGTAGCGAACAAATCTCTCTGTTATCTTTTGAACATCAAAATGCATGGTGGGATCTCCTTCTTCTCTTTTTACCTGTGTTACTGTCCACCGATCAGACATCAAAGGATCCTAGTACAGCGATTTTTTGGGGCACGGCAGTAATCGGTTCCGGTTTCGTTCGGAATCACAATTTCATATTCGAAGGCCCTGCGGGACGTCATTCCGACTCTTCTTGTTACGCCAAGAGCCGTCAGAACCTTTAAGACCGTAGAATACTGCAGGGACTTGCGGTGAATTCCGACAACCGCCTCCAGATCCTTTGTCGTAAAGGGGATCGGCAGCACAGGGTCCTTTGGGAGGAACACCGCATAATCTTCCGGACGCTCCAGAATGATGTCCTCAAAGATTGCCGTCGGGACCCTGTCATAGCGGTGAGCGCCGCGTTTTCCTTCCTTCCCCCAACCGTCCTGCACCTTGTATTCACTAAGGTCAATGAGGACTGGTTCGATCCGAAGGTTCGGATGCAGAAGGAATTCCTCGATCTTGGAGAGCTCCCGGAAGACTTCATAAAAGCTCCCGATAAAATGAGATGGGTTCTGGGCCGTTATTTCGCCGGTTTCGGGATCGATCCAGCAGACCGTTTTCCGGTGGGCGATGGGATACAGCACGGTCACCTCATATTCCGGCAAAAAGGCGGAGAGCTTTCCCTTCATGGAGCCAAAATTCGCCGTCTGAATTTCTGTGATCGTATGCCGGTCCATGTCGCAGATGTCTGCAATGTAATTGCCGACCGGAACCTCCTGATGGGAAGGCTCGGGATCCTTGTAGTTTTTCAGAATTGCATGCAGAGACTTTTCCTTTTGCATGCCAATGCCGATACGTTCCCGTTCCTTTGGCGTCAGAATCGCAGCAATCGATTCCTCAATGGAGACTGCTGCTGTTCCTGCCTGCATCAGCTCTTCCTCCATGGATTCCCGTTCTCATCATGATGCGGATAATCTCCTGCAGCAAGAAGCCGCCTTGCCTCTGCAAAAGCTGCCTCCTCGCCCTGCCCGGCCAGAATGTGCAAAAGACTCTCCAGAACGTCTGCTGTATCCGGATGAAGGAACCTTCTGGTATCGCCGTGCTGGTAATAGTCCAGAGGATCCGTATCCTTGTAGGCTTTTCCGTTATAAATCTTGGACGCTGCAATGCGGTCCATGAACATCTCAATGACATAGCGAAGCGGCATCCTGCAGGGCATAATTCCTGACCCGTTAATGCCGCCGTTCATTCTGGTGGAATAATCCAGCCAGTATTCGTAGTGATGCCGATTGCGTCCCTTGTGATGGAGCCATGCGGTCGAAAGCCCCGTCTCCTCTCTTTCTGCATTGTTGGGGGAACGGGTTCCCTGATAATACCTTGCACCCACGAGGAATTCTGTCGGACTGTATTTGGACAGGTCATGGGTCAATCCCTGCCAGATGAGCCCCACCTTCGCGCAGCCTTCGAACACCACCACCTTGTGATGGGTGATGGTACAAAAATGTGCCCAGGCTTTTTTCAGTGTAATGTGATATGCAGTTTGCGATGTCTTTTCTTGATCGGTCATTTTTGTTTGTCAGATTGTCTTATTCCAACGGTTGCCACAGGAACCTGTTCCTTTTCGGCGCGCAGAATCTGAATCGAACGCCCATTGACATTGATCAGATGCTGATCGTCTGCCAACTGCGGCTTACTCAGAAATGCCTCATCCCGGAAGGTATCCATGACAAGCTTCCACCGGTAACCGGAAGGAAGCTTTGGCAGTGCCAGCTGCTGATTGTGCCAATGCATGTTCAAGGCAAGGTACAGGAAAGAATCGGTCGGATTCTCCTGTGCATAACTCTCCGGCAGCAAAATACCGACCGTGTGGGAGTATCCGGACAGATCCGGCTTCCAGGCTTCCCTTCCATGCACAGAGATATCCGGATAGCCGATGGCTGCGGGATCATTGAAGGTAAAAGGTTTTGTTCTGCGGAATACCGCATGCTCCGTTCTGAGCTGCAAAAGCCTTTGCGTGAAATCAAAAATTGCCTTGCTGTCCACCGTTTCCTTCCAGCTGACCCAGCCGGTTTCATTATTCTGGCAGTAGGGATTGTTGTTGCCTTGCTGAGAATTGCAATGCTCGTCCCCTCCCAGAATAAGAGGTGTTCCCTGCGCCAGCAAATTCAGTGTCACGAGATTGCGTATCTGGCGATTTCGCAGCTGCCGGATGTCCTTTTTGTGGCTGGGACCCTCCACGCCGCAGTTCCAGCTCCAGTTATTGTCATTGCCGTCCCGGTTGTCCTCGCCGTTGGCCTGGTTGTGTTTCCAGTTGTAGGACACAAGGTCCATCAGAGTAAAGCCTTCGTAGTTCGTGATATAGTGAACCCGGCCGTGCCCGGACGGAACGTTGACGAATTCCTTAACAAACTCCCGAAGAACCTGGTTATCACTTTTTACAAAGCGGCGTGCCAGTGTCTGGAAATTCTCGGTATACTCGCACAGATGACGAACCGACGGCTTGCCGGTTGTTGGATTTTCTTTGTCTGTTTTCTGCAGCTCCTCGTAAGGGAACGAATAATAGAAAATCGCAGTGTCACTGAGCATCGGATCCGAAGCAATTGTCTGCAGCGCTGCAGCACTCCCCTTTAGATGGAAGCCGTCGATGCCGTAATGCGTCACATAGAACCTTGCTGTCTCGAGCTGAGTCTGGATGGTGACATTATCCGGAAAATACAGCTGCAAAAAGACCTCGATGTCATTTTCGTGAAGTGCATCGACCATTTTGCGAAACTCAATCTGCGGCGTTTTGGTATGTGCATAGGCACTCTTCGGGGCAAAATAACAGCCCTCCCCAAAGTTCCAGTAATTGTTCTTTTTCTCGTCTCTTGCCTCATAGATCGGCAGGAGCTCGACACCGTTGATTCCCAGCTTTTTCAAATACGGAATCTTTTCAATCACTCCCTGAAAGGTTCCTCTTGCCTTGACGCGTGAGGTTCTGGAGGCGGTAAAGCCCTGAACGTGAATGCAGTAGAGCACGCGTTTGGACCAGTCTTTGTGGCGCATACTGCCGTAGGCCGGCAGGGAGTCCTCTTCATAGGGGAATGGTCTTGAGAGAACGATTGGTTTGCCATCCAGCTTAGTGTGGATGAGTTCTCTGGCATAGGGATCACAGAAGGTGAGATCATCGCGGTAATACAGATAGCCCCATTCCAGCGGATTGAGGCCGTTAATCTTGACAGAATACAGACTGCCGTAGCGGTGCTCATCCCCAAAAGGAACCTTGATCATTTCAAGATCCGGCAGATGATAGAGCAGCAGGCCGCAGGTTTTGCAGTTGTGAAACACAGAGCTAAAGACAATTCCTCCCTGAACGATCATGGTACCTGGACGTACAGTGTAGGCCGGTGATGCAGTAATTTCGTATGCCATGTGCCTTCTCCTTGTCATTGATGTCTGAATGCTCATATAGATCTACATTTTACCACAACGAAGGGAGTTTGCACGAGTTTCTTGTACGCAGCGGATGCCATACTGACGTTTCTTCTGATGGGTTTCCTCCTGACGGTGCGGTGACAAGGGATGTGCACCGACTCGTCCCGCACCTGTATTACAAAAGCGAAAAATCGTACCATGATTATTCCCACGGCTTCACGCCAAGGGGCTCGAGAAACCGTGACGGGCGTCTGGGGTTCTCCTCGGTTCCCTTGACGTACAGGATGCGCAGCCGGTCGCGGGCTCTGGTAACAGCTACATAGAACAGGCGGCGCTCTTCTTCGATCTGTTCCTTACTCCTTGCTCTTCGCCCCGGAAAAATCCCTTCATTCAGATCCGGAATGAATACGGTATCGAATTCCAGTCCCTTGCTGCTGTGCATGGTGATGAGGAGAACGCCTTTTTCCTTCGGTGTGTTAACACGATTTTCTGCCTGGTTATGGTTTTCGCCTGCGAGTAGTTCAGAGGGCGTCAGATGTTCCAGCGTCTTTCGAAAGGCGGTCACTGTGGCGGCATCTTTTGCCATTTTCAGCAGTTCATCACAATAGCGAGATTCCTGCTGCAACCTTTTGAACAGATAGCTGCAGGAGTGTTCCGGCGTCAGTCTGGCAAGTGCCTGTAGGTCTTTGCATAAAAGGGTGAGCTGCTCCCGTTCTCCGCAGCCTTGAGGATATACCGACAGGAGTTCCTCTTTTGTGTAGCTGCTCTTTATAAATTTGCTGCGTAAAAGGAACCGTTCCGGAATGTTCAGAATCTGAAAGAGAGTTTTTCTTTGTACCTGCCCTTTGGAAAGCTCATCAGCCAGCTGATAATAGGCTTTTAACAGCTCCAGAATTTCATCCGCTTCTTTCAGCAGTTTTTTCTCCTGATATGCGGTTCGTTTCTGATTCCTGCCGCCGGAAAAATGGTAGGGGAGATCGTTGTTTTCGAGTGCCTTTATCATTTGCTGCATTTGACGGTTGCTGCGGAAAATAACCGCACACTCAGAACGTTCTTTTGCTGTCATCTGCAGCAGAAGGTCGCAGATTCCCTGGTATTCTGCGCATTCGGAGGGGTATGGCAACAGCTGCACATCAGGGGCTGCAGCCGGCGGCAGAGGCTGTAATGGGTTGCTGCTTTCTTGTGTCCTGGCGGCCGTTGGGTTTTTGGGAATGCGCAGCTCATTTTCGAGGATAATTTTCTGGCCGCAGCGAACGATGGAACGAACGCTTCGGTAGTTGACGGATAGTTCGATGTGTTTGTGCGTTTCGGCAAAGCGGAGCATAATTCGTGGATCCGAACCGCGAAAGCCATAGATGCTCTGGTCGTCATCGCCTACAACAAAAAGGTTCTGCCCTGCACCTGCCAACAGACGGATTCCTTCGAACTGTTCCTGATTGATATCCTGAAATTCGTCGATCAGAATGAAGCGAAACCGCTGCTGCCAATATTGCAGAATATTCTCGTTATCCTGCAGCATTTGAATGCATTTCACAATCATGTCATCAAAATCAATGAGATCATTTTCTGCAAGATATTGCTGATAATCCTGGAATAGCCTGTAAAAATCGGTTTCCTGTTGTGACAGAATGTTTTCCAGAGGGGCCAATTGAAGATCTTGCCCCAGGGAATGTTCTCCTGTATGGTACTGCGCTCCCGGTTCTGCAACAGAGGTTGCCTTTTGGGGCACACGTGATTTGACCAGCGCAATTTGAGAGGACAGTTCTGTCAGCTCATCAAAGGTTGGATATTTGTGATAATACCTGGAATATAGGGTTCGCAGCAGGCTTTTGGAACGGTCGCCTGTGAGAATGGAGTAAGAAACTTTGGAAGAGCTCTGTAAAAGAGCAAGAAAAACGGAATGGAAGGTGCCGAAGGTTACCTCGCCCGGATCAAATCCGGCAGCACCGGGTGGTTTCGTCTTAAGGACCTCGCTTGCCCGCCGTCGAAACCTTGCCTGCATCTGGATGGCTGCCGCCTTTGAGAAGGTCAGCACCAGAATCTGTGACGGCGGAACGTGGTATTCCAGAATTAAAAAGAGAATCCGTTCCACCAGCACAAAGGTCTTGCCGCTTCCCGGCCCTGCGATGACCTCGCAAGGGCCCTGAAAGTGGCGAATGGCTTCTTGCTGGGACGGATTCCCTCGGATTTTGTAGATAGAATTGTCTTCGAACATAGCCTGAATTGGGACCTCAGATACTTATCTACTGTCCTTACGTCTGGCTACGATGACCAAAGAGATGTCCGCTTTGGGCTTGCGAAAGACCACGCAACCGGACATTCTCTGCGTCCATCTTTGCCAGACATATGAACAGCAACCGTCGCCTTGTTTTTCAGCCCTGCAGCTTGGTAATTGCAGTCTGAATACGGGAGAGAGACTCTTCTCTTCCCAGAATCTCCATGATCTGTGTGGCACCGGCCGGTGTCACAGCCTTTCCGGAAACAGCGATGCGAAGTGCCCAGATGACGGTTTTGTTCTTGAGCTCCTTCTCTTCTGCATAGGCAGAGAGCTTTTCGAACAGAGCGTCATTGGTAAACTCCGGGGCACTCTTAAGAACCGGCAGGAGATCTGTCAGAATCTGCAGGCAGTTTTCAAGCGTTGCCTTCTGTTTCTTGTTCTCGAACAGCGCAGTCTCATATTCCGGCAATGTCTGGAAGAAATCTACCATCTCTTCGATATCAGGGAAGATCTCAATTCTGGTGCGAACGAGTTCTGCCACAACATGAAGGTCGATGTTCTCCTTCGTGATTGCTTTTTTCAGATACGGCTCTGCCAGTGCATAGAATCGTTCCGGATCCATTGCCTTGAGATACTCGCCGTTCATCCAGCGCAGCTTCGTGTAATCAAAGACGGCCGGGGATTTGCCGATTCTGTGGTAATCAAAGGCCTTAACCAGCTCCTCTAAGGTAAAGATCTCCTGATCGGAATCCGGGGACCATCCAAGGAGTGCGATGAAGTTGACGACTGCCTCGGGTAAAAAGCCCTGCTCAATCAGATCTTCATAGGAGGAATAGCCGCTTCTCTTGGAGAGCTTTTTGTGATCTGCATCGGTGATCAAAGGGCAATGGATATACTTTGGTACTTCCCAGCCGAATGCGTCATAGAGACGGTTGTATTTCGGACTGGAGGAGATGTACTCATTGCCGCGCACAACATGGGTGATGCCCATGAGGTGGTCATCCACAACGTTTGCAAAATTGTAGGTCGGGAAGCCATCGGATTTCATCAGGATCATGTCATCGAGCTCGCTGTTGTCGACGGTGATATCTCCGTACAGCTCGTCATGGAAGGTTGTGGAGCCCTCCTTGGGATTGTTCTGACGAATGACAAAGGGCATTCCGGCAGCGAGGTTGGCCTCAACCTCTTCCTTGGAAAGATGCAGGCAGTGTTTGTCATACACACAAATTTCCTTGCCCTCGACAACCTGTTTTAAGGTATCCAGACGCTCCTGCGTGCAGAAACAATAATAAGCCTCTCCTTTTTCAACGAGCAGTTTGGCATAGTCCATATACAGACCGCTCTTTACACGCTCGGACTGAACATAAGGACCGACCTCTCCGCCAAGGTCCGGAGATTCATCCGGAAGGAGTCCTGTCTGCTGCATGGTGCGATTGATAATATCTACAGCACCCTCTACGTAGCGTTCCTGATCGGTGTCCTCAATGCGGAGAATAAAATCGCCGTCCTCATGTTTCGAGATGAGGTAGGCATACAAAGCCGTGCGGAGGTTGCCGACATGCATTCTGCCGGTGGGACTGGGTGCGTAGCGCGTTCTTATTTTCATTGCCATAGTAGTGGAAATCCTTTCTGAACAAGGCTTTTGGAACATGCCCTGATGATCTATCAGTATATGCCCCGGCGCGGGGAAATGTAAACCCTTCGAGCCTATCCAGAATCATCCTTCCGGGCCGGTCAGAGGGGCGGCTCCGGCTCAGGTTGGATTCACAAATTCATCATTCGCTCCATCGAAGCCTTCGAGCTATGCATTGTTTTAATGCTTTTATATAATATTGTGCGAATGAGTTATTAGAATGGAAGGAGAATCATAATGAAAATCGCGGCGTTTGGCTGTAGAGACGAAGAACTGGAATATTTTCATACCCTTCAGCAACAATACAAGGATATCTGTGATATTGAGGTTTTAAAGGAGCACCTTGGCCCGGAAACCGTTGCCAGGGCAAAGGGCGCCGATGCTGTCTCGATCGAGGGACAGTGTAAGGCTGGTCGTGATGTTTTGCGTCAGCTCAGGGAATATGGCGTCTCGTATCTATCCACTCGGACTGTGGGCTACAACAATATTGATGTTGCTGCGGCAAAGGAGCTGGGAATCCGCTGTGCCAACGTGACCTATTCTCCATACGGCGTTGCAAACTATACGGTTCTGCTGATCCTTGCCAGCATCCGCAAATTCATGCACATCATGGTTCGTTCCGGGGTTCTGGATTATTCGCTTCGAGGCGTAGAGGGTGAGGAGCTTCAGAATATGACGGTTGGTATCATTGGCATGGGCAGAATCGGGCAGACAGTTGCCAGGTGCCTCTCCGGCTTTGGCTGCAGGATCATTGCCTACACACCGCATCCAAATGATCGAACAAAGGCTCTTGCCAAGCCGGTATCTCTCGAAGAACTGTACCGCAGCGCAGATATCATCACGCTGCACACACCGCTGACAGACGAGAACTATCATATGATCGATGCAGCTACCATTGCCAAAATGAAGGATGGTGCCTACCTCATCAACACTTCCCGCGGAGAATTGATGGATACTGAGGCACTCATCGATGCCATCGAATCCGGAAAGCTCGGCGGAATTGCCGTAGACACCTTTGAAAATGAAAGAGGTGTTGTTCATCTGGATCATGAGGCATCTCCGATTCAGAACCGGGCGATGCTGACCCTGAAAGCCTATCCCAATGTGCTGGTATCTCCGCATGCTGCGTATTACACCAAACAGGCCGTTCAGGATATGGTCACCTGCTCCGTAGAGGGGCTGCTGGACTGGCTGCAGGGCCGTGAGAATTCACACGAGGTTCAGGCGTAGGAAATTACTATGGACGGTTCAGGCAAATGTTGCGTAAATGCTGATTGCAGAAAATGCGGTTACGGCTCCGGCTGCTGCTGCTGCAAATGCGATTAATGTCATCATGGTGTGTACCTCTCTTGTCTATGTTGTCTTCCGCATTTCCTGCGGTGTGTTGTTGTTTGTTATGCATATACATACGCAGGAAGAGACAAAGATGTTACACAAATTCACATGGAATCCCGGCGGCAGCTCGTTATATAATGCAGCGTATCTGGTTAGCATCTGACTGTTTCAACATGAATCGGGTGCCCCGCAGACGAATTCATGATTGAGACCTTCAGATGAGTGTGAAATAGATACTATGATACCAGGAGGCTTGCTCTATGCTGGTCAATACAACCTTATGTTATCTGGAAAATAACGATTCCTACCTCATGCTCCACAGGACCAAAAAGCAAGGCGATCTGAACAAAGACAAATGGATCGGCATCGGTGGACACCTGGAGGAGGGCGAGAGCCCGGAGGAGGGCATTTTGCGGGAGGCCCGCGAGGAAACCGGGTATGAGCTGCAGGGACTCTCCTTTCGAGGAATTGTGACATTCGTTTATGGGGATATTACAGAATATATGAATCTGTTTACGGCCACAGGCTTTGCCGGCCACCCCATTTCGGAATGCCCGGAGGGAGATCTGGAATGGGTCCCCAAGGTGCGAATCTATGAAACCGATCCGCAAAAGGCAATGAATCTGTGGGAGGGGGATCGTATTTTTCTGCGGCTTCTGGATGAGGGCGAGCCCTTTTTCTCGTTAAAACTGGTTTATTCCGAGGATAATATTCTCCGGGAAGCTGTCCTGAACGGAACACCGCTGAAATGCAAGGAGGCAACGGATCATGTCATCTGAAATTCTATCCCGCAAACAGTTCTTTATCATGTCCTGCACCATTGCCGTGCCGATCATGGTACAGAATCTAATCAACACTCTGGTCAATGTGGCAGACACGTTGATGCTGGGCTTTGTCGGGCAGGATGCCATGTCGGCCTCCTCTCTTGCCAACAATCTGACCAGTATCATGTGGATGGCAGCCAATGGCTTTGCCGCCGGAGCCACGGTGCTCGCGGCGCAGTACTGGGGCAAAAACGACAAGGAGACCATTCAGAAGGTCATGGGCATCGCCATGCGCTTTTGCATGATCATCGGCTTTACGGCCTTTGCCATTGCCTTCTTTTTCCCGACGCAGGTCATGATGGTATTCACCTCTGAGGCGGCTATCATTGAGGCAGGGGCCAGGTACCTTCGGATCCTTTCCGTTTCCTATCTGCTGCAGTGCTATGCCATGGCCTATTTTGCCATCCTTCGCGGCATCGAGCAGGTCTGGATTCCCAGCATGGCCTTTCTGATGTCCCTTGGCATCAATATTGTTCTCAATGCGGTCTTTATTTTCGGTCTGTTCGGAGCTCCTGCCATGGGCGTTGTCGGAGCCGCCGTGGGGACAGTGGCCGCTCGTTTTTTTGAATTCGCAGTATGCATTGTGCATTCACTGGTCAATAAGGAAATTCGTTTCCGGATCCGGGATGTCTTTGGACACAGCGGTGTTTTGTGCAAGGACTTTGTGGCTCTCGGCCTTCCGAGCTGCATCAACGATGCGGCCTGGAGTCTTGCAGCCTCCATGTTCTCAGTCATTCTGGGACATATGGGTTCAGATGTGGTGGCCGCCAATGCGGTTGCTGCGATGGTGCTCAATATTGGTGCCATTGTCAGCCGCGGCTTTGCCAATGCAACAACCATCATTGTAGGAAAGGCGCTCGGCGCCGGAGAACAGGAAAAAGGCAAGATTTACGGCCAGCGGATGGTCTTTCTCACTTTTTTATTTGCAAGCCTTGGCGGACTGGTCATGCTGGCACTGCGTCCGGTTGTCAGTGCCGTATATGCCGACAAGCTCTCTGCCATGGCCTTAACCTATCTTTCTGCCATGCTGGCCATGCAGGCCTTCCGCGTCATCGGCGAAGGGCTCAATACCTGCTGGATCTGTGGGTGCTTTCGCGGCGGCGGCGACAGCAAGTTCGGCATGATCACCGATACCTGCTGCATGTGGCTCATCGCTGTTCCTGCCATGGCACTGGCCGCCTACGTTTTCAAGCTGCCGGCTCTGGGTGTTTATTTTGTGATGTGTCTGGACGAATTCGAGAAGATGCCCTTTGTTATCCACCATTACCGCAAATACGAGTGGCTCAACAACATCACAAGAGATCAGACAGAGCTCCAATAACCTTTGAATCACAGGTGGTCAACAATAGTCTTTACCAGTGATTCTTGTTCCAGAGGCTTTTGTAAAAAGGCCTGGAAATATCCGGCGGCCTCGTCCTTTTTTACCTCTTCTGCCATGCAGGCCGTCACAGCAATGATCAGAATACTCTGGGCATCCCCTTGCCCCGAGCTGCGGATGGCGGCCGCAGACTCGTATCCATTCATCACCGGCATCATGAGGTCCATCAGTATAACGTCATACGTTCTGCAGGGCGCATTTTGGTAAGCATCCAGAGCTTCTTTGCCGTTTCTTGCCACAGTAACCTGGGCTCTTGCATCCTCCAGGAGAAACTTTGCAACCTCGATATTCAGGTCGTTATCCTCCACCAAAAGGACCCTGCAGCCTTCCAGGTCTGCAGAATGCAAATCCTTTTGGCTGTTCGTAGCACCACAGGTGCCATCATCCAAAGCGCCCAGCACATCTTCTTGCTGTCTCCTGTCGGCATCGCCTGTTACCTGTTCCATTCGAATTCGAATGGTCACCGTAGTTCCGATCCCTTCCTTACTCTGAATGTCAATGGATCCATCCATGGTATCCAGCATGGATTTAACAATCGCAAGCCCGAGTCCGGATCCCATGTAGCTGGTTCTTGCCGTTTCACGTTCCTGCGAAAAAGGCTCAAAAATATGCTCCAGGTATTCTGCCCTGATTCCGACTCCGGTGTCCTGGATGATGCATTGATATTCGAGCCATCCCGCTTTTTGCAGTGTCAACTGATCCTTCCAGAGCACCTTCCCCTGCGGCTTGTTGTATTTGAATGCATTTTCCAGAACATGACGCAGGATTTCCTGAAGGCCAAGTGCATTCCCAAGGATCATGATCTCACCGGCAGATGGATCATGAACCCCCAGAAGGAGATTCCCATGTTCACAGGTAAAGGCAACTCCTGCCGACTCGGCCCGTCTTTTTGCAGATATCTCACACAACCTTATCAGCGCCGTTAAATTCACAGGTTCCTTCCTGTCAATCATCTCGCCGCTCTCCATACGGCTGATCTCCAGCATGTTGTCTGTCATCGTCAGCAGCTGATCTGCGGCTGCCCGTATTTTGGCCCGGCCCTCGGCGGTCACAGCAGGATCCGTCGTCTTTTCATCCCGGGCGACAGCTCCCAGGATCACATTAATCGGTGTGCGGATGTCATGGCTCATGCTGTGCAGGAAGGCTCGCCTTGCATAGTTTGCCTGGTGCACCTGCAAAAGAGCCTCCTGCATCCTGCTGCTGTGCTCCCTTTCTGCAGCATTTAGTCTGCGCAGTGCGCGGTATCGGACAATGAAGACATAAACCAGAACGATCAGCATCAATCCACCCGCAATCCACATAAAAGTGCGAATGGAATGCTGAATGCTGCCGGAAACAACATCCCCCATGTATTTGTAGGCATGGGTCAGGCTGTATTCCTCGCCCAGCATGCTGAGGCCATGGTTCAAAACCCGCAGAAAGTCACTGTTGCCATAGCTGACCCCCAGGCAAAAGGTGCTGGTAGCGCGCATGGGAACGATCTCCAACCGGCTGTCATTGGAAGAATATTCCACTGCACGAAGTGCCTCAATTAACGTACTGCCGGCCTCACCATTTTTCACCGCACGAATGCAGCCATCAAGTCCTTCGCAGTAAACCAGCTCTGCCTCCGGAAAATTAGCCTTTGTGTATTCTTCCTGCAGTTTGTTATTCTGATTCACTGCAATCTTCTGAATGCTCTCATCGGAATAGTTCCCTGTATACAAAAGGTCCACGGCCGCCTGAATTACACCGGAGCTTTGCTGGTAATTGCCCTGCTCTGCATAGGAGAAATCCCCGCTCACAGGGAAAATAACGTCTGCCTCCCCCGTCTGCAATGCCTTCAGGAGGTCTTCCTGATCCTCATATGCCACATAGACCTTTTCTACCTCAGGGCTCCCGGGCAGCACAGCAAACAGATCCTCCATGATATCAACGATGAGTCCCTCTGCGGTTCCGTCCGCAGAGGTTCCGCAGTAAGGCATGTAATGGTCCAGATATCCAACGGTAATCGTAGTATGGGAATTCAGCCAGTTCCGTTCCTGCTTGGTCAGAAAGATGCTGATGGACGTGTCGGCCGTATATTTATTCCGAAGATCTGCCAGGAACACGGCATCCTGCCCATTCACCAATGACAGTGCAGAATTCAGCTCATCCAAAAGGTCCGTGCGGCTCGAACTGATGCAAATGTAGTAGGGCAGTTTGCCGATCTGCTCCACGGGAGAAATACCGGAATAGCTCGATACAATGTTGTCCGCGCTGACAAATCCGTCAATTTCGTGTGCATTAAAGGCTACTGCACAGTCCGAAAGACTCTCGAAAACAACCTTTTTGGCCTCCACGGAATTCTCCTTCAGCCAGCTGTCCAGATAGCCGGTCATCTTGGTATCTGCGACGACACCGATTCGCTTCCCGGCATAGCTCGCATAATCGCCGCTCTTCATACTCGTGTCATCGCTGTCCTTGTAGATATAAAAGGTTTCCCGCAGCATCTCATAATCCGGATACAGCAACTGGGACTCTCTGCTCTTGTCATAAGCAATGCCGGCCATCAGGTCAATCTCGCCTTCTGCCAGCTGCTGGTATAGTTCTGACCAGGAGCCGGAGACGTACTCGTATTTCCAACCGGTGTAGCTGGCAACCTTCTGCAGGTACTCATAGCCATAGCCGCTGCGTGGCGTATCCTCGCCGTCGCCCTCCTGGAAGCCTTCCGATGCATAATAGCCGATGCGTACCATCTTGTAGGATGAATCCGGTTTTGTTGCGGTATCTGTATCAAGATCCGTATCGATGACGCTGGCAGTAGCTCCTGCATTGCCGCTGCGGCCGGTTTCTGTGCTGACCTCTGCGGCAAGAGCAGGAACTGTCATCATGATTTCCAGCACCAGCCCCAAAACGACTGCTACGGCCCATTTACCGATCCCGCTTTTTCCCCGTTTCTTCCCCACTTTATAGCCCCCTTGGATTGTGACAGATCGTATTGCCGGTTCGAGCCGTCACTTCAATCGTGAATCTTTCTAAAACACTATTTTCTCACGCTCCCCCCCGCAGATGCAACACATGCTTACATAAAAAGACTGCCTCCCGGTCATCCATAGGAGTGCAGTCTTTTTAAACAACTCGAAAATGCCATATGGCATTTTCGAGTTGTGGCATCAGCCATTTGCGAGTACATCAGTTCTTCTGAAACACCGGAATGGAATCCAGCGGTGCTGCCACGTGGACAGTCTGTCCGCCTTCGTACTGCTGTCCGTCTCTGGTGTCGGTCCAGGTGCCGGCCGGCAGATAGACATCGCGTTCGAATTCGTTCAGATGCAGAATCGGTGCTACAAGGTACTCGGAACCGAACATATACTGATCCTGCAGCTCCCAGCACTTCGTATCCTGCGGGAATTCATAGAACATCGTACGAATTAACGGAGATCCGTTTTGGTGTGCCTCGTCAAAGAGCTGTTTGATATACGGCTTCATCGAGATTCGGATGTCATAATATTTCTTCATGATCCGGTAATTCTCTTCACCGTAGCTCCACAGCTCGTTGTCCTGGCCGGTGTGAAGGTATCCGCCGCCCCAGTCACGGGTGTCAAGGGGCTCGATGTTGTAGGGGCCGCGGTCTCCATGCATGCGGAACACTGCCGTGTAGACAGCGAACTCATACCAGCGGATCAAAAGCTGCTGGAAATCCGGATCATTTACATCATCTGTCATAAAGCCGCCGATGTCCGTAGTCCACCACGGAATGCCTGCAAGGCCCATGTTAAGGCCGGCCTGGAGCTGATCCCGGAACGCTTCAAAGGTACTCGGCACATCGCCGGACCAGATGACGTTCCCGTATTTCTGGCTGCCGGCCCAGCCGCTGCGGAGGAGATTTACAACGTACTCATTGCCCATTTCCTTCATCGGATCGTAGAAAATGCGGCTGTACCACTGCGGATACTGGCAGCTGCTCTCCAGTGCAGATCCGTTGTAATACCGATAGTTGTCAAAATCATATACGCCGTAGTCCGGCTCGGAGTTATCCAGCCAGAAGGCATCGATGCCATAATCGTAATAGTTCTTTTTGCATTTCTCCCAGACGTATTTTCTGGTTTCCGGATTGAAGACATCAATCTCTACGCAGTCGCCCTGGTAATCGTAGGTCTGCTGTGCGCCGCGCTCGGTCATGATGAGAAGGCCGCGGTCCATCATTTCGCCAAAGTTCTCGCTCTTGCGGTCAACAGAGGGCCATACGGAAACAATGACCTTGATGCCCATTGAATGCAGCTCGTCGACCATCGCCTTCGGATCCGGCCAGTAGGTCGTATCGAATTTCCAGTCGCCCTGCACTGTCCAGTGGAAGAAATCGATGACGATAAGATCAATCTTGATGCCTTCCTTCTCGCATTGTCTTGCGACGGTAAGGACCTCATCCTGTGTGCGGTAGCGGAGCTTGCACTGCCACAGACCCATCATATCCTCCGGGAACATCGGAGCGTGTCCGGTCACGTTCGTATAGTTTGCCAGAATCTCCTTTGGCGTATCGGCAGCCGTGATCCAGTAGTCCATCTGCTTTGTTGCCTTTGCCTGCCACTCCGTATAGTTCTTACCAAAAGAAACGCGGCCGACCGCCGGATTGTTCCAAAGGAATCCATAACCCTTCGAGGAAACCAAAAACGGAACCGTTACCTGCGAGTTACGCTGCTCCAGATCCAGAACGCATCCCTTGAGATCCAGATACGGCTGCTGGTACTGGCCCATGCCGTAGAGCTTCTCATCATCGATGCTCTCAAAGCGCATGCTCAAAGAGAAATCGCCGCCGGGAATCCCTCGCCACTCGCGGCTTCGGATCTTAAGGCACCTGCTTTCTTTGGACAGTGTTCCGTCATAATACCGAAAATACTCACGAAGAAGGTGCTGCCCGTCCTTATAGAAGGTTACAACCCCGGCAAAATTCACAACGGCACAGATGCGGCCGTTGGTAATTTTTGCAATCGGTCTTTTGTCAATGGTGCCGTCTCCGACCCAGTGATCCTCTTCGGTAATCTCAATGACAGGGTTCGTCGTATTCGGCTCCTCGGTCAGCGCCCAGAACGAATCGTTCAAAGCGGCATGACGCGTTGAACGAACGCGAAGAGAATCTGTCCCCCATGCTTCAATGCGAAGCGTTTCTCCTAGGTTTCTTGCAACCAATGCTCCGTTTTCCTGTGTAAATACCATATTCCCTCTCCTTTCAGGCCTATCGGCCATGTTGAATCAGCCTTCCCCTAAGGCAGTTCTCACATTTCGTGCGGCATGTCCGCCGAGCCTTCGATATTCTGCCATCTCTTCCTTTGAAAAATCCCGGAACCGAATCTCGTCGATGTCACGAAAAGCCCGCTCGAGAGCCTCCTGCACCGGCGTCGATGCTTCGCCGTAGAAAATTCGCACATCTGTGCGTTTGGTCGTTGTTTCTTCCCTTTTGTCTGTTCTGCTCTCGGAACTGTTTACCGGTGAATTTTCCGGCGAATCTCCTTCTTCGATTTTCTTTTTGCCAATTTTAACCTTTTTGCGCTCCACGAGCTTTTTTCGAACGAGCTTTTGCAGTACAATCCGCAGCCCGCTGGCGGACATTCCGGTATAGCTGCGAATCTCCTCCGGCGCAGCTTCCCCGCCGGCCAGCTTTAGATACAAGAGAACCTGAACCTCTGTTTCCTCCAGATCCCAGCCTTTGCAAATTCGCTCCAGCGACCGCTCGAGCATTCGATCCTCATAGAAATTCAGCGCAAACGGGTTCTCCTCCATTTCGGAATCGATGCGAACGTCCACGCGCTCCTGACCGAGCCTTCGCTCCGGCGCCACCGGGTTCACACTGCCGTCTTTGGCAAAATTCAGAAGGAAGGAATAAATGACAGGACTCCGTAAAAGGTAACCACCCTCCTTGTAGATGTCCTTATAAAAATTGCTGTAATACTCGACCACATCCAGCTTCATCCGAACCGTTCGGCTGATGCTGGCACCGCCCTGCGCCACCAGCGATCCTTCCGTCTTCACATAATAATATACCGGCGCCTTCAATACATAAATACGATCCGTATGGAGCACGTACTCCATATTGAAAATAAAATCCTCCGACCAATCCAGCTGCGTATCCATGCGCAGCTGATATTCCTCGATGAGGCTGCGCCGATAAAATTTGTTCCACAAAACGCCGTAATAAAAGTCTGCCGGACTCTTCATCATTTCATCCGCATACTCCTGCCTGGTCAGCAGCCGTTCCTCCTCGATGTCTCCTTTTTGCGCCATGTTTTTGCCAATGACCCGGTAGAAATCGGCGATGACCATATCGCAGGTCGGATTATCCTCCATCGTGCGGACAAAGAGTCTTGTCGCATCCGGCGTAATCCAGTCATCGGCATCCAGAAACTGAACAAACTCCCCCCTTGCAAGGTTTAACGCCTGATTCCTCGTATCCGACACGCCGGAATTCTCTTTATGGATGACGCGGATTCTGGAATCCTCTGCTGCATATTGATCCAGAATCTGCGCCGTATTGTCACTGCTGCCGTCATCCATCACCAGCAGCTCATAATCGGAATAGGTTTGTCTGCAAATGCTCTCGATGCATCGTCCGATGGTCTTTTCTGCGTTGTAGGCCGGAACAATGATACTGACTCTTGGTTCCATGGATTGCCCCTTTCACTGCCTTCCGGTGCTGCCAAAGCCTCCGCGGTTTTCAGAGCCGAGCGTTTCCACCTCATCGAATACGATGCGGGGCTGATGCTCCTGAATCCGGAACTGACAGATGCGATCGTTGACATGCACCACCGTATCTCTTGTTGCATAGACCGGCATTTTAAGGACATCTCCATCTCCGCAGTAAGACTCGTCCACCACACCGATGCCGTTGGACTGGATGAGGCCATAATTTTTGAAGGTGGAGGACCTGGGCGCCGTGATCATCTCGTACCCTTCCGGGAGCTTAACGCTGATGCCCAGATCAATTAAGGCGAACTCGCCGGCCTTGAGCTGATATTCCTTTGCCGCTCGAAGGTCGATCCAGTCGCTCTTGCCGTCCACATAAGTCAAATGGTCAATTTCATTGCTGTGATATAAAATCCGAATCGTCTTTTCATTCTTTTCATTCATTCCATTCATTCCATTTCTCCTGGTCTGCTGCGGTTCACCTTAGATTTTATCTTCCACATTCGGCTTGTTCACGCCGTACATTGCATCGGCTGCTGCTGTCGCCAGCTGATCGCAGCGCTCATTCATCTCATGTCCGGCATGTCCCTTGACCCAGTGCCAGGTGATCTGATGCCGCCCGGCCACTGCCAGCATCCGCTTCCAAAGGTCCTGATTTTTAACCCGCGCCTTGGATGCGGTCTTCCAGCCGTTTTTCTGCCAGGATGCCAGCCATCCCTTTTCAAAGGCATTGATCAGGTAACTGGAATCCGAATACAGGTCCACCTCGCAGGGGCGGTTTAAGGCCTCCAGGGCTGTAATTGCCCCCAGCAGCTCCATCCGGTTATTCGAGGTCGGATTAAAACCCTCCGAGAGCTCCTTTTCATGGAGCTCTCCTTTGGAATCCACATATTGAAGGACGGCCCCGTATCCTCCCGGTCCGTCCGGGTTGCCCCTTGCGGAGCCGTCACTGTAAATGACAACATGCATGAAATGCTTCCTCCCGTTGCTGCCGAATCGCGGCTGATTTTGTGGTGCCGGTGCTAAAAGGCCCCTTACTCCTACGTTTCAGGATCTTTCTTTGGCCGTATCCCACCTTCCGGTTCTCTCAAAGCCTTCTGCGCGCTCTGCCGCACGCCTTGTCACCTCCGGATCAAAGCCTGTAACCGCAAGGAGCCGAATGGCATTTCTGGTTGTTGCCGGCCCCTTTTTCAGGCGATAGGAGAAATGAACGTCCTCCCCCTCCAGCTCCTCTTCAAAATGATCGTTTTCATAGTGCTCAGCCAGAATGGCTGTCAGCTCGATGTCATGGGTTGCGGCAAAACATAAAACGTTTCGGCCTGCCAGCTCCTTAAGGATCTCTGCTGAGGCTGCGATCCGTTCTACAGTATTGGTTCCCCGCAGCACCTCATCCACGCAGCACAGAACAGGATCACCGCTTTCCTCTGCCATATCACAGATTCGCTTCAGTGAGCGGATCTCCACCATGAAATAGCTCTCCTTCTGCAGAAGGTTGTCACGAAGCGCCATGGAGGTTCCGATTCGAAACCGGTTTCCTTTATACTCTTTTGCAGGGCAATAGCCAACCGTCTGTGCGAACAATGCACAGATGGCCACAGCCTTCAGGAAGGTCGACTTGCCGGAGGCATTGGAACCGGTAAGGAGTATGGACTGGGTGGCTGTTACGTTGTTTGGCACCGGATCCTCCAGGAGCGGATGATACAGACCGGTGATCTCCAGCTGCGGATGAAGCGGCGAATCGCTTGCGTTGTCAGAATCATTCAGGTGCGGCTCACAGGTCCCGGGAAGGCTCTTTTCGTAGGATGCAAGTGCAATCGCAGCGTCGATTCGCCCTGCAAGGCGCAGCATTTGCTCAAAGAGCTGCCGGTTTCGGATCTCGAACTGCAGCATGGAATTGAAGCGGACAAGATCCAGATGGAACAGGATCCGGATATAGTCCAGAATAAGGTCCAGCGGATTGCCGCCGGAAAACGCCTGCCCTGACACCACAAGGCCGCTCCCTTTTGTGAATTCCCTTAGCTGCGGCAGTATCTGCGACAGCTCCTCATTCTCTTTGGCAAAGGCCGGGCAGTCAATGCGGCTCACCTGTTCGGTGCATTGAACCAGTCGAAGGAGGTAGGCGCAGGTTGTGATATAGGGATCGATCTCTCCTTTTCTGCGGTAATAGGTCATCATGTTCAGAATGAGCGAACCGATCAGACACAGAATCCCGATCCTGGTATTCCAGAACAAAAGAGCGATGGAGAAAATCGGCAGCAGAAATGCCGGAAGGTGCTGCAGATTGGATTCCTGCGGAGCCTGGTCCATCTGATCCAGGTAGTCATACAGTGAATACCGTCCGCAGTGATCCAGCTGCCGCAGTGCGAGCTGTAGCTGCATACGTTCCTCTGTATGCTCTGCTTCCTCGAGATAGCAAAGCACCGAATGTGGAATCTGCAGCTCTCCGGAGGCTGTTCGAAGCAGTGCATACAGATATTCCTCTCCCGCGGCACTCAGGGTGCTGTCCATTTGATGATAGATCCGGTCCAGCTCCAGGTCGTTCCAGGTAATATCATCAATTCCATGTAAGGGATGATGGCGCAGGAAAAAGCCAGGAACCTTTTCATAACGCCCCTGCTCCATTCTCTTAGCTGATTTCCTGCCAAAAGATTCCCGGAGCCGACGTTTTAGCTGCTCCTTCTGACTCCTTCGCTGCCGGATTCCCAAAATCACGAGAGCGACAGCACACAATATTACAAAAAAAGCTGCAGATGACATACGCTGATTACACCCGAATCTTCCCCTCGTTACAGCAGATCATTTGCCAAAACGACAGCTCCGAAGGCCTGAACAAGGTACCGATTTCTCACATTTATCACGTTTACAGCAAGTTACCCTTCTTCCTTGGCAACCACATGTTCCTTATCCTTGTAGATGTGCTCTGCCGGAATGCAGCCGCGCACCATCGACAGCGGATAGACGTTGGAATGACGTCCGACAACGGATCCCGGATTCAGCACGCTGTTGCAGCCAATCTCCGTCCAGTCGCCAAGGACAGCACCCATCTTTCGAAGGCCGGTCTGGGCACTCTCATTGCCCTCATGAATCACCACATTTGTGCGGTCGGATTTGATGTTCGAGGTGATGGCACCGGCTCCCATATGTGCATGGAACCCCAGAATGGAATCGCCGACATAGTTGTAATGCGGAACCTCGCATTTGTTGAACAGAATGACATTTTTGAGCTCGCAGGAATTGCCGACAACGCAGCCCTTTCCGACAAGAGCCTTTCCGCGGATGAAGGCACATTGACGGATTTCGGCATCCTCGTCAATGATGCAGGGCCCTGCAATATAGGCGGAATCGAACACCTTGGCACTCTTTGCAATCCAGATGTTCTCGCCTTTCTTCTCAAAGCGGCCTTCAGGAAGGCTCTTTCCGATTTCCAGAATGATCTCCTCAATGTGCGGCAGAACCTCCCAAGGGTAGGCATAGGCCGTAAGGTACTCGGCCGCAATGCTCTCCTTTAAATCGAACAGCTCCGTAATCTTGTAATCCTGAATCATGACTTCTGTTTCCTCCCATAGGAATATTTGGCCTTAAAATGCATCGGCTTTGGATAAAATGCTGCATCTTTTTGATACATCTGCCGCAGGACGCTGCGGTAATCGGATTCCTTCACCGAATTGGTGCGCCTTGCGACATAGTCATTTAGCTTGTTCTGGTATTCCGCCTCCGTGGTGGTCCCTTCTGCGACCTGTGTCAGTCCCTTTTCCCAGCTCGCCGTAAGACGTGGATCCAGGAGCGGCTTTAAGGAAATGTCCACAGTATCGTAAATCATTTCTCCCAGCTGTGTCGGCGTATACACCTGCGTTTTCTTGTTCAGTGCAATGTACTGATTGTTGACGAGCTTTTCGAGAATGCCGGCCCGCGTAGCACTCGTCCCGATCCCGGAGCCCTTGATCTGCTCCCGCAGTTCGTCGTTTTCGATGAACTGACCGGCATTCTCCATGGTAAGGATCATGCTGCCGCCGGTATAGCGCTTTGGCGGTGTGGTCTCGCCCTCTTTCCGGTCAAAACAAACGGCCTGCAGAACATCTCCCTTTTTGAGGCTCTTTAGAATTTCCTCAAGGCGTTCCTGCTGATCTTTACTGTTTCCTGCAGAATCGTCCTCTTGTTCTCCATCCGTGCTTCCCGTAGCTCCTTCATGATCTGCAATTGCTCCAAGGTCCCCTTCTTTCGATGCGGACGCATCCTTACTTTCGTCCTTTTTGTAGCTGCAGATCTGATATCCCTTTTCCTTGCACACGCGCAGCGATGCCGTCAGAACCTCTGCATGAATGCCGACCTGCAAGGTCATTTTATCAAACACTGCGGCCGGGTAAAAGATGGCAAGGAACCTTCGAACAATGAGATCATACACTTTCTGCAGGGTCGGATTCAGGCTTTTCAGAGAAGATAATCCCTCCCCTGTCGGAATAATCGCATAGTGATCTGTGATGGCTTTGTCATTGGTGTATCTGGTCTTTGCGATGCTCTTCCAGCTGCCGGAAACGGCAATGCTGCGGACGAGCTCTCGGTAGACCGGCAGGTTTCCGACGCCCTTTAGATTGTGGTCAATCTCCTTGGCAACGGCCGTAGAGAGGACTCTCGCATCGGTTCGTGGGTAGGTCGTTAATTTGCGCTCGTATAAGGTCTGCGCCGCATCCAGCGTCTGATCGGGGCTGAGCTTAAAAATCCTGGAGCAGTCATTTTGCAGCTCGGCGAGATTGTAGAGAAGGGGGGCGTTCTTTTTTTCCTGTTTGTGCGTGATCTGTTTCACAACAGGCAAGGGACTCCCCTGGATGGAAGGCTTCAGATATTCGATCAGTGCCTTGGCATCCTCTGGTTTACGGAATCCGTTTTCTTTATAAAGAAGCGGTGAATTCTCATAGCGGCTTCCTGGTGCTGCCGACCATTCCGCCTCAAAAGGGGCACCGTCAGCTCCTGCCTTGAAGGTCCCGATGACGCGGTAGAACGGCGTTTTGGTAAAGGCACGAATTTCCCGTTCGCGCTTTACAATAATTCCCAGGACGCAGGTCATGACCCGTCCGACAGCTATCACACAGCGGTCCATACCAAGGAAATCACGAATTCCACCGGCATATTTAAGAGACAAGGCACGGGAGAAATTGATTCCCATGAGATAGTCCTCTTTGGCACGAAGGTAGGCGGCAGCTCCCATGTTGTCATATTCGCGGTCATCCTTGGCTTCCCGGATTCCGCGCTGGATTTCGGCCTCGGTGAAGGAGTCGATCCAGACACGAAGCTGCCTCTTGCCGGTAACCCCGGCCTGTGCGGCCACCAGGCGATAGATATACTCCCCTTCACGTCCGGAGTCCGTACAGATGTAAATGGTATCCACCTCATCGGAGGTCAGTATTCGCTGCACGGTCTTGAACTGTTTGCGCACGCCGGCGTCATCAATGACCTGATACTGATAGCTTTCCGGGATGAAGGGAATGGTATCCAGAGACCATTTTTTGAATTTCGGATCATAGGCCTCCGGATAGGCCATCGTCACCAGATGTCCAAAGCACCAGGTCACGATGGTCTGTTCGGACTCCTGAAAGCCATCCCCGTTTCTGAAATTCTCATGCAGTGCCTTGGCAAAGTCCTTGGCTACACTCGGTTTTTCTGCAATAAAAACTCGTTTGCCCAAACAATACTCCCTGAGCCTTATGGCTGCGGCATATGACGATTTTGAACCCGTCATGTTTGAAAAAGCCTGCAGACCGGGATTCCGGTACAACGTTTGCAAAATCGCTGTACCGGCAAAACCCGATCTGCAGGCAAATCACATCCACTGATTCCGCATCTGTCAGCCGTCATTCCAAATGCCGATAAAATGTGACAGGCAACATGACATGACCGGCGATCCCAATAATGATGCAGCAGTCGTTATTTATGCTCGATGTAGTGAAGTGCGGTCAGAAGCTCCGCGCACTCTACAGCGCCGCCGGCTGCGCCGCGGAGCGTGTTGTGAGAGAGTCCAACAAACTTCCAGTCGAACATGGTGTCCTTGCGAAGTCGTCCGATGGATACGCCCATGCCGCCTTCATAATAGACATCCTTGGTAACCTGCGGACGGTCATCCTCCTCCAGATACTGGATGAAGTGCTCGGGAGCGCTGGGGAGCTTGAGCTCCTGCGGAACGCCGGAGAAGGAACGGAGCTTCTCAATCAGCTCTTCCTTGGTGGGATCCTTCTTGAAGCGGACAAAGGCTGCTGCGGTATGACCGTAGAGAACCGGAATACGGATGCACTGGCAGGTAATCAGGGGTGACTCTGCCGGAACGATCACGCCGTTCTCAATGTGGCCAAAAATACGAAGAGGCTCTTTTTCGGATTTCTCCTCCTCACCGCTGATAAACGGAATCACATTGCCTTCCATCTCCGGCCAGTCCTTGAAGGTTTTGCCGGCACCGGAAATTGCCTGATAGGTTGTTGCCACAACCTCGTAGGGCTCGAATTCCTTCCATGCAGCAAGAGCCGGGCTGTAACTCTGAATGGAGCAGTTCGGCTTTACGGCGATAAAGCCTCTGGTGGTTCCCAGACGCTTTTTCTGGAATTCAATGACCTCTGCATGCTGCGGGTTGATCTCCGGAACGATCATCGGAACATCCGGTGTCCAGCGATGTGCGCTGTTGTTGGAAACAACCGGGGTCTCTGCCTTTGCATAGGCATCCTCAATGGCACGAATCTCATCCTTGGACATATTCACGGCAGAAAGAACGAAATCGACATTCTCGCTGATCCCCTGCACGTCATTGATATCACGGATCACAATATCCTTAACCGCAGCCGGAACCTCTCCGTCCAGCTTCCAGCGGCCTTCTACTGCCTCGCCGTAGGTCTTGCCGGCACTTCTTTTGCTGGCTGCAATCTCGGTCACCTCAAACCAGGGATGATTCTCCAGAATCTGAATGAAACGCTGGCCAACCATTCCGGTTCCGCCCAATACACCGACTCTTAATTTTTCCATAATCTCGCTCCTCATATCAAATGATGTTGCTGCAGCCCCCCGGTTAAACCAAGGCGGCGCATATCATGTGGTGCATCATACCACATATCATGGCCACTGTCTAAAAGACAAACCAATTTTCCAAACACTACGCCTGCAGCTCCCCTAAGAGCCATTCAGAGGCCTCCTGAATCTCTGCCTCCATCGTAGCCTTTCCGGGAGCTCCTGTTGTCAGTCTCTTATCGACACAGGTCTTGAGGCTGATGGCATCATAGATATCTTCTTCAAATGCCGGTGAGAATTCCTTGAACTCTTCAAGGCTCAGCTGATCCAGACTCTTATTCACATCGATGCAGTGCAGAACCATGCGTCCGATGATGCCGTGTGCATCACGGAAGGGAACCCCCTTCACCACCAGATAGTCAGCGGCATCGGTTGCATTGGTAAATCCGTTCATGGCACTCTTTTCCATGACATCCTTGCGAAAGCTCATAGTGGACAGCATTCCTGTCATGAGCTTTACACACATCATCACGGTGTCATAGGCATCAAAGACCGGCTCCTTGTCTTCCTGCATATCCTTGTCATAGGCAAGAGGAATGGCCTTCATAGTTGTCAAAAGGCTCGTCAGATCACCAAAAACCCTGCCGGATTTGCCGCGGATGAGCTCAGCAACATCCGGATTCTTTTTCTGCGGCATGATGCTGCTGCCGGTAGAATAGCCATCATCGATCTCCACAAAGCGGTATTCATTGCTGTTCCAGATGATGATCTCCTCACTCATTCGGCTTAAATGCACCATGATCAGCGACAGATCATTCAGAAATTCGATCGCATAATCTCTGTCCGACACCGAGTCCATGCTGTTCCTCGTCGGCCGGTCAAAATCCAGGCTCTCTGCCACGAATTCACGGTCTAAAGGATAGGTCGTCCCGGCCAGTGCTCCGGCGCCTAAAGGGCATTCGTTCATTCTCTTCTGCGTATCCGCAAGGCGGCTTGCATCTCTTCGCAGCATCTCAAAATATGCGCCGAAATGGTGAGCCAGCGTCACAGGCTGCGCCTTCTGCAGGTGGGTAAATCCCGGCATATACGTCTCTGTGCCATCCTTCATAATCTGCAGAATGGCCTCCAGAAGGCGCAGTACCTCGTTTCTCATTTCCCCTGCAGCATTTCGCGTGAATAAACGCATGTCCAATGCCACCTGGTCATTGCGGGAACGACCGGTATGAAGCTTTTTGCCGTCATCGCCGATGCGGTCAATCAGGTTCGCCTCCACAAAACTGTGAATATCTTCGTATTCATTGGTGATGGGAAGCTTGCCGGATTCGATGTCCGCACGGATTCCAAGGAGCCCTTCAATGATATTCTGCGAAGCCTCCTTGGTCAGGATATTCTGCCGGCCCAGCATAGTGGCATGAGCAATACTGCCTTCAATGTCTTCTTTCCACAGTCTCTTGTCAAAGCCGATGGAATCGTTGAATTCCTTTACCAGTTGATCGGTTGCCTTTGTGAATCTGCCGCCCCATAGCTGTGCCATGCGATGTTCTCCTTTAAAAATATTATTACTGTTTAGCACCTGCATCTTAGATGCAGTGCATTTGAGATGTGGTTGGCCAGAGGGGCTTCGCCCCTTGGACACCTGCCTGTTTCAATCAAGAATTCGTCTGCAAGGCACCCGATTCCTGTTGAAACAGGCAGGTGCTAAACAGATATACAGAAAGGGCTCTGCTAACCAGCAGAGCCCTCGTGCGAGCTGGAAAAGGGACTTGAACCCTCGACCTACTGATTACGAATCAGTTGCGCTACCAACTGCGCTATTCCAGCATATACGTCCGATCGCAAGTTTGCGGTCGAACGTTGATTATTATACAAGCTGTGCCGCATGAATGCAAGTATAAATGAATGCATTTTTCTAAGAGATCGCTGATGAAATCAGCATTCCCTGATACCAACGTCAAAAGGACCTTTTGTCCCTGCCATCTCAGAACTTGTGAATAAACAATCCGGACAAAAGCTTTGGCTCGAACCAGGTTGACTTAGGCGGCATCAGCTTGCCCGCATCTGCTACGCGCAGCAGCTCGCCAATCGACGTCGGATACATCATAAATGCCATCCCTTCTGCTGCATCTGCCCGTTCCACCAGTTCTTTATCTCCGCGGATGCCTCCGACAAAGGCAATCCTCTTATCGGTGCGAGGATTCTCAATGCCAAAGATGGGCGCCAGCACGTATTTTTGCAAAATGGAGACGTCGAGTCCTGCCACGGGGTCTCCACTCTTTACGTTGTTCTTGGCAGAGAGCATGAACCAGCTGTGATCCAGGTACATGCCGATCTCACCCTTTGCGGACGGCTTTGCCACATTCTTTCGGTACGGCGTCACATTGAAATTAGGACGAAGGCGCTCCAGAATCTCTGCGCGGGAGAGACCACCAAGGTCCAGAATCACGCGGTTGTAATCTAAGATCTGCAGCTCTTGTTCCGGGAAGAGAACACAGAGAAAATAATTGAATTCCTCTTCTCCGGTATAGCCCGGATTCTGCTCTCTGCGAAGCCTTCCAACCTTTACTGCAGAGGCTGCCCTGTGGTGACCGTCTGCAATATAGATCTGCGAAATTCCGGCATAACACTCCTGAATTTTGGCAATGTGCTCTTGCTGATCAATAACAAAAACGCGGTTTCTGACCTCGCCCTCAGACATAAAATCACAGACCGGGGACTGCTGCCGAACCAGCGCTTTGATTTCTGCAAGCGCAGCATCCTCACGATAGGTCAGAAAGATCGGCCCTGTGTGGGCACTGCAGACATCCACATGACGGATTCTGTCCTGCTCCTTGGCTTCCACGGTGTTCTCATGCTTTTTGATCACACCGTTTTCATAATCATCGATGGAGGCACAGGCAACAATTCCGGTCTGCGTTCTCCCCTGCCAAGTCTGCTCATAGAGATAGTAGCAGGGCGTTTCATCCTGTACGAAGGTGCCGTCCTTTATCTGCGCATCCAACCGCTTTCTTGCCTGCGCATAGACTCGCTCATCATAGGTATCCACATCTTCCGGCAGCATGGATTCTGCCCGGTCGATGGCAAGAAATGCCTTCGGATGTTCTGCAACATAGGCCTTTGCCTCTTCCCTGGAATAGACATCATAGGGAAGCGCTGCAACCTGCTGCTCCAGTCCGGAGGCCGGACGATATGCACAAAATGGTCTGATATTGGCCATAATCAATCTCCGTAGGTAACTGACATAAATAACTTGCCTGAGTAGCTCACCCAAAAATAGCTTACTTGATCACACGAACGCGGAAGACATTCTCCACAGCAGCCAGCTGTGCAGCGGCCTCGTTCGACAGCGGGGAATCCAGATCCAGGATGGTATAGGCAACCTCTCCTCTGGACTTGTTGGTCATCTCTGCAATGTTGATGCCTGCTGCGCCCAGGATGGAGGTAAAGCCGGTGATCATGTTAGCTACATTTTTGTGCAAAATAGCAACGCGCCCTTCTCTTGTGCAAACGCCGGCATCGCAGGCAGGATAGTTTACGGAATTCTTGATATTGCCATTTTCCAGATAGTCCTGCAGCTCGTCCACGGCCATAATTGCACAGTTCGTTTCGGACTCTTCCGTCGATGCGCCAAGGTGAGGCGTCGTGATGCAGCCTCTGTGACCTGCAACTGTCGGGTTCGGGAAATCCGATACATAGCGTCGAACCTTGCCTTCATCAATGGCAGCAACCATTGCCTTCTCATCAACCAGAACATCTCTTGCCATGTTCAGAACGATAACGCCCTGCTTCATCTCGTCGATGGCTTCCTTGGAGATATAACCCTTTGTAGATTCCATGGCCGGAACGTGAATCGTGATGAAATCACAGTTACGGTAAATCTCATTGATGTCAGTCACATGAGTTACCTTACGGGACAGATGCCATGCATTCTCAACGCCTACATACGGATCGTAGCCGTATACATCCATGCCAAGGTAAACGGCCGCATTGGCAACACGCACGCCGATGGCGCCGAGACCGATGATGCCGAGCTTTTTGCCCTCTAGCTCTGTGCCGGCGAACTGTTTTTTCTCCTTTTCGACCTGAGCTGCAATCTCGGGATTGTTCCAGTTGGATCTCACCCAGTCGACGCCTTCAACGACGTCTCTGGATGCCAGCAGCATGCCGGCAATTACCAGCTCCTTCACGCCGTTTGCATTGGCACCCGGCGTATTGAAAACAACGATTCCCTCCTCTGCGCAGCGATCCAGCGGAATGTTGTTGACGCCGGCACCGGCTCTTGCAATGGCCAGAAGGTTGTCTGAGAACTCCATCTCATGCATCTTGGCACTGCGAACGAGGATTCCCTGGGCTTCGTCCAGGTTCTCTGTCTTGGCAAACTGATCATGGAACCGTCCGGTTCCCTCCTTTGAAATGTTATTCAGTTCTGCATATTTGAACATGTTCTGTCTCCTGTTATATGGTATCTGTTACCGTAAAAATCCCGGACAGCGGCTGCGCGTCTGTGCGAGCTCGCTCGCGCAGACGCTGATTTTTATTTAGTGGTGCCCGTGCGAGCAGGCATGGTAGTTTTAGCACCTGCCTGTTTCAACATGAATCGGGTGCCCCACAGGCGAATTCATGATGGAAGATTCTCAATGTCTTGCTTCGAAATCCTTCATGAAGGAAACGAGCTTCTCAACGCCTTCCATCGGCATTGCATTGTACATGGATGCACGCATGCCTCCGACGGTGCGGTGTCCCTTTAAGGAAACCAGACCATTCTCTCCTGCCTCTTTGATGAAGGCTGCATCCAGATCTGCATCACCGGTAACAAAAGGTGCGTTCATCAAAGAGCGATCCTCTTTGCGAACGGTGCCCTTGAAAAGTTTAGACTCATCCAGGAAATCATAGAAAAGCTTGGCCTTTGCTTCGTTATGCTTTGCAATGCCTTCGAGGCCGCCCTGCTTCATCAGCCATTTGAAGACCAGTCCGCAGATGTAGATATTGTAGCAGGGAGGTGTGTTGTACAGGGAGTCCTTCTCTGCCTGCGTTTTGTACTGCAGCATGGTGGGAACATATTCCGGAAGGTCATCGCGGATCAGATCCTCACGGATAACTGCAATGACAACGCCGGCAGGTCCTACGTTCTTCTGAACTCCGCCAAAGAACATTCCGTACTGATTGACATCGATCGGTCTCGAAAGGAAGTTCGAGGATACATCGGCAACCAGATCATGTCCCTTGGTATTGGGGAGCTTAAAATACTCGGTTCCGTAAATGGTATTGTTCTCGCAGATGTAGACATAATCTGCATCCTCCGGAATCGGCAGATCCGAGCAATCCGGAATATAAGAGAAATTCTCATCCTCAGAGGAAGCCACCTTGATGGCTTCTCCGTATTTCTGAGCTTCCTTCCATGCCTTTTTAGCCCACTGTCCGGTTACGATATAGGCAGCCTTGCCGTTCTTCATCAGGTTCATGGGAACCTGTGCGAACTGTGTGGAGCCGCCACCCTGCAGGAACAGGACCTTATAATTGTCCGGAACACCGACCAGCTTGCGGAAATCTGCCTCCGTCTCCTTGATCAGCGCATCAAACACCTTGCTGCGGTGGGACATCTCCATAACGGACATGCCGCTTCCCTTGTAATCCAACATCTCTTTGGCTGCTGTCTCCAGTACCTCTACCGGGAGCATGGCAGGACCTGCTGAAAAGTTATAAACTCTGCTCATTTGATACCTCCTATGAATCGCAATGATATCAGTGTCCTCAAAATACGTCTGACCCCAACATCACAATGACCAACTACCTCAGTACAATACAACCGGTGTTCCGACCGCTACCATTCCGTACAGCTCAGGCATAACGGAAGGCGGAATGTTCACACATCCATGGGAACCATTTTTCAGATAGATGCTGCCGCCAAAGCTGGATCTCCAGTTGGCGTCATGCAGTCCGATGGAATTGCCGATAAAATTCATCCAGTATTTTACCGGAGATGCATAGCCTGCCCCGCGAAGGACTACGTTACGCTGTTTGCCGCGTACGCGGTAGACCCCTGTCGGAGTATCATGTCCTGCACTGTGGTTACCGGTAACAACAGAGGTTGTCAGCCGGCACACGCCGTCCTCGTAGTAATAGAGCAGCTGATTGGAGATATCAATCTCCACGTAGGTACCGCCGCAGCGATAAACCGGAGTGTGTGTCTCACTCCTTTGCTGCATCATAGCCAGTGCCAGATAGTTAATCTCATAATTGACATCCAGGTAGCCGGTTGTCTGAAAGGTTCCATCGATGGCAAGATAAGTGCCGCCAGTTGTCTGGAAGCCGGCCTGGTTCACACTGCTCGACTGCGGCGGGAAAAGGTTCTGCAGACCGCTGAAGAAATTCCGCATCTTGTTGGAATCGCAGACATAGTAATTGGTCGCAGGATCGATATAGTAGCTCCCATCCGCATTGGTCACCATCATGGTCATGGCCAGTTCCGGTGTCACGGTATAGGTTCTGCCATTCCCAAAATCATAAACAATATTACACTGCGGTGCTGCCGGCAGAGCCGCTGCTGCCTCCACGGAAAGTGAAGGCAACAGACCTGCAGCAGAAAATGCTACCGCAGCAGCCAGCACCAGACCCAGCATCCGCCGGATCGTTGTTTGAATTGACTTTCCCATAATCTCCCCATATTCAGTGGATTCCTGGATTCTACCATTTCCGGAATCCGCTGATCTCTTACTGCTCTTTGTTCTTAAGGTCCTGCTCGTCAAAGGCCTCGGTAATCGGCGTTCCCGGAGAAACCATCGGGAATACCTTATCATCCTCATCAATGACACAGTCGATGACAACCGGACGATCCGACTGCAGTGCTTCCTTCAATGCCGGCTCCAGCTCCTCCTGAGTCCTCACGCGAATTGCCTTGCAGCCCAGTCCCTCAGCTGTCTTGCAGTAGTCAACCTCATCTTCCAGTACCGTTGCGCTGTAGCGCTTTCCGTAATACAGAGTCTGCCACTGTCTGACCATGCCAAGAACCTGATTGTTGATCACGATCTCGATCACCGGGATGCGATATCTGCTGGCCGTTGCCAGCTCAATGAGGTTCATGCGGAAGCATCCATCACCTCCGATGTTGACGCACACCTTGTCCGGTCTTGCCGTCTTGGCTCCGATGCAGGCACCAAGGCCATAACCCATCGTACCAAGGCCCCCGCTTGTCAGGAAGGTTCGGGGTTCGGAATAGGCATAATACTGTGCAGCCCACATCTGGTGCTGTCCGACATCCGTTGTCACAATCGCCTTCCCTTCGGTCACCTTGTCCAGCGCCTCGATGACCATCGGGCAGGTCAGACGGCTGTGATCATACTGCAGAGGGAACCGCTCCTTCAGGGATTGGATCTCTTCCATCCAGCTGCTGTCAGTGGATTTTTCTCCGGAGGCCTTCAGCGCCGCATTGATCTTACCCAGAATCTCCTTCAGATCACCTACAAGAGCCAGGTCAATCTTGACATTTTTGTTGATTTCAGCTTCATCGATATCGATCTGCAGAATCTGTGCCTTTTCTGCGAACTGATTCGGATTGCCGGTCTGACGATCTGAGAAGCGGGTTCCCAGAGCAACCACCAGGTCTGCCTCAGACAAGCCAAAGTTCGAAGCCTTGGTTCCATGCATGCCGATCATTCCGGTGTAATGCGAGTCATGACCGTCAAATACACCCTTGCCCATCAGCGTATCGCACACCGGTGCATCCAAAAAGGCAGCCAGCTCGCGGATTTCCTGGTAAGCGCCCGAAATAACGGCGCCGCCGCCAACATACAGGTAGGGCCGTTTGGCCTTCTGCAGCAACTGAACTGCCTTGGAAAGCTCATCCTCGGTATAGTGTGCCAGATGTGCTGCAGCATCCTTTGCCTGCGCCTCCAGTTCCTCCTTGCTAAGGGGCGTGAATTCGCAGACAGCAGCTGTCACGTCCTTTGTTACATCAATCAGAACAGGGCCCGGACGGCCGGTTCTGGCAAGCCGGAAGGCCTTACGGATTGCAGGTGCCAGATCCTCTACGTTTTTGACAATCACGCCGTGTTTGGTAACCGGCATCGTGATTCCGGCAATGTCAACCTCCTGGAACGAATCCTTACCCAGAAGAGGCAGTGTCACATTGCAGGTGATTGCGACCATCGGAACAGAATCCATGTATGCTGTTGCAATTCCGGTTACCAGGTTGGTTGCTCCCGGGCCGGAAGTTGCCATGCAGACGCCGACCTTTCCGGATGCTCTGGCATAGCCGTCTGCTGCATGTGCAGCTCCCTGCTCATGGCTGGTCAGCACATGGCGGATCCGGTCGCTGTTTTTATACAATGCATCGTAGACATTCAGGATGGCACCGCCCGGATAACCGAACACCGTGTCCACGCCCTCCTCCAACAGGCACTGCACAATGATCTCAGAACCATTCAGCTTCATTCTCACTTTCTCCTATCCATTGTATTCAGAATCGCAGCGATGCATCCGCCCCGCTCTTTTTCAGAAAAACAGCAAAAGCGAATGCAAGGTCGCTGTACTGGTACAGCATCAGCAACATCACTGTACCAGTTTCTTTACATGCTCTTGGGAAGCTCCAGGATAGCTCCGCGGTTTCCGGAGGTAACCAGTGCCTGATAACGGGCAAGATATCCGTCCGTAACCTTCGGAGTTCTCGGCTTCCATGCTGCACGGCGCTTTGCCAGCTCTTCGTCCGAAACCTTGAGCTCCAGCTTGTTGTTCGGGATATCCACCAGAATGGTGTCGCCCTCCTCCACCAGTGCAATCGGGCCGCCAACTGCTGCCTCCGGGCTCACATGTCCGATGGCTGCACCTCGGGATGCGCCGGAGAAACGGCCGTCTGTAATCAGAGCCACGGTCGAGCCAAGGCCCATTCCGATGATGGCTGAGGTCGGATTCAGCATCTCACGCATGCCCGGGCCGCCCTTGGGTCCCTCATAGCGGATGACAACAACGTCTCCCTCATGAATCTGACCGGTTGTGATTGCCTTAATGGCATCCTCTTCGCAGTCAAAGACTCTTGCAGGACCTTCATGTGTCATCATCTCCGGTGCCACCGCACTTCTCTTTACGATGCCGGTATCGGGTGCCAGATTTCCCTTCAGAACTGCGATGCCGCCGTTCGGCATGAAGGGATCCTCCAGAGGACGAATGACCTCCGGATTACGGTTTGCGGCGTTTGCAATGTTCTCGCCGGTTGTCTTTCCTGTGACAGTCATGCCATCCAGATACAGAAGGTCCTTTTTCGTCAGCTCCTTCATCACGGCATAGATTCCGCCTGCCTCATTCAGGTCCTCCATGTAGGTCGGGCCGGCCGGTGCCAGATGGCAAAGGTTCGGGGTCTTGTCCGAAATCTCGTTGGCATATTCCATGTTCAGCTCAATGCCGCACTCATGAGCAATGGCCGGCAGATGCAGCATGGTATTGGTGGAGCAGCCAAGTGCCATATCAACCGTCAATGCATTGGTAAAGGCTTCCTTGGTCATGATGTCTCTCGGACGGATATCCTTCTCAATGAGGTTCATGATGGCGTAGCCGGCTTCCTTGGCCAGACGGATTCTTGCAGAATATACGGCAGGAATCGTGCCGTTGCCACGAAGTCCCATGCCGATTGCCTCGGTCAGGCAGTTCATGGAGTTTGCCGTATACATGCCCGAGCAGGAGCCGCAGGTCGGACATACATTCTCTTCAAAATTGTCCAGCTGCTCTTTCGTAATTTTGCCGGAGTCAAACTCGCCGACTGCCTCGAACATGGAGGACAGGGAACGTTTTCTGCCGTCTACGTGGCCGGCCAGCATCGGGCCGCCGGAAACGAAAACCGTAGGAATATTGACTCTTGCTGCTGCCATTAAAAGGCCGGGTACATTCTTGTCGCAGTTCGGGATCATCACAAGGCCATCGAACTGATGCGCCTTGGCCATACACTCGGTGGAATCCGCAATCAGATCTCTCGTTACCAGAGAATACTTCATGCCGATGTGGCCCATGGCAATGCCATCGCATACCGCAATAGCAGGAAACATAACGGGAACACCTCCGGCCTCTGCAATGCCGAGCTTGACGGCCTGTGCAATCTTGTCCAGGTTCATATGGCCGGGAACGATCTCATTGTAAGAGCAAACTACACCGATCATCGGCTTTTTCATTTCGTCCTTGGTAAAACCAAGTGCATTAAAAAGACTTCTGTGAGGGGCCTGCTGTACGCCCTCTTTTACATTTGCACTGAGCATATCCTTCCTCCTGTGAACAAACTTGATATCTGTTTAGCACCTTCATCTCGAATTTGCGTTGCAAATCCTCGATGTAGCCGGCCAGAGGGGCTTCGCTCCTTGGCCTACCTGCCTGTTTCAATCACGAATTCGCCTGCAAGCAGACGATTCATATTGAAACAGGCAGGTGCTAAACAGATACACATTTTCAGATTCTCTCTGCGACAGCATCGCCCATTCCGGAGCAGGAAACCTTCGTCATTCCCTTTGCCTCTTCCGGATCCTTGGGCATGAGGTCTGTGCTGCGAATGCCATCCGCAAGGGTCTTCTTTACGGCATTCTCAATTGCCTCGGCCTCCTCTAAAAGGCCAAAGGAATATCGCAGCATCATTGCTGCCGACAGAATGGTTGCGATCGGATTGGCAATGCCAAGACCTGCAATGTCCGGTGCGCTTCCGTGGCTGGGCTCATAGAGTCCAAAACTGCTCTCATTGAGTGAGGCCGAGGACAGCATTCCGATGGAACCCGTGATCATAGATGCCTCATCCGAGAGAATGTCACCGAACATATTCTCTGTCACAACAACATCAAACTGCTCCGGATTCTTTACCAGCTGCATGGCGCAGTTATCCACCAGCATGTCATTTACTTCTACATCCGGGAAGTCTGCTGCCACCTCATGCACGATCTTTCTCCAAAGACGTGAGGTATCCAGAACGTTGGCCTTGTCAACGCTGGTCAGCTTCTTGCCGCGTTTTTTTGCAATTTCAAAGGCAGTTCTTGCAATGCGGCGAATCTCATTTTCGTCGTATTTAAGGGTATCGACTGCAGTCTCAACGCCGTCAATCTCCTTCGTCCATCTCTCGCCAAAATACAGACCGCCCGTCAGCTCTCTGACAATAATCAGGTCAAAATTACGACCGCCCTCCTTGGCTGCGAGCGGGCAGGAAGCGGAAAGCTCCGGGAACAGATAGGCAGGTCGCAGATTTGCATACAGCCCAAGCGCCTTACGGATTGCCAAAAGTCCCGCCTCCGGACGCTTTTCCGGCGGCAGCTGATACCAGGGAGAGGTCTTGGCATCGCCGCCGATGGAACCCATCAGAACTGCATCACTGCTCTTTGCAATATCGATGGTCTCCTGCGTAAGCGGTACGCCGTATGCATCAATCGAGCAGCCGCCCATGAGAATATCCGTATAATGGATGGTATGGCCGTATTTGGCACAGACCTTGTCCAAAACCTTTCTGGCCTCGGCAACAATCTCCGGTCCGATTCCGTCTCCGCCGATGACGGCAATGTTCATCTCCATAATCAATCCGTCCTTTCCGTTTGCTCCTAATTACAACAAAAAGAAGGCAGAAAGCCTTCTTTTTGTTCTGCGTGTCCGGTCCATTGCTCCTGCGATCAAAGGCACAATATCCAGATGTGCAGATCCTTTGCCGTTTATTTAGACTCCTCAGCCATTGCATCCTCAGGCTTCTCGATCTGAACAATGGCAGCCTTCTGCATCGGAATGCGGCAGTTCTTGTTGTTGCCGAACTCGACGATGACAGTGTCATCATTCATATCCACGATGACACCGTAGAAGCCGGCCGTGGTCAGAACACTGTCGCCGACAGCGGCGGTGGACAGCATCGCGTCTTTCTGCTTTTTCTCCTTGTTCTGAGGACGAATGATAAAGAAATAGAAAATAGCAATCAATGCAACGATGTAGATGATGGCCATCATGCTGGATGCGCCTGTCGTGCTGGAACTCAAAAACATAGAAAACTCCTCCTGAATGTGCCGAAACGGCTTTTTTTACAAAACTTCTCTCTACTATACAACACCGCGCCTGAAATTAACAGGCATAATTGACGTTTTCGAGGTCAGGCAATGTTCGCACATCCGCCAGAGACGGGTCCTGGCGGAGATGTCCGCTGTGGGGACGCTTCTCAGCTCCGTTCGATGGACCTAGTGGTACTAAGCTCGCATAATACGCTCGCAAGTACCAAGGCCATCGAAAGGCCCCACAGCCGGACATTCTGCCGCCACCCGTCTCTGGCGGATGTGTAATCCATTCCCAGCCTCACGGCGTTCCCTTCAGCGCCTCAATCTTGTTCTTTTTGTAGGAAGCATAATCTCCCGCATCGATGGCGCCGCGGATTTCTTCCATCAGGTGATTATAGAAATACAGATTATGCATCACGCAAAACCGCAGGCCCAGGGACTCCTGTGCCTTTAAGAGGTGCCGGATGTAGGCTCTGGAGTAGCCGCCCTTGCAGACGGGACAGCCGCAGCTCTCGTCAATCGGGCGCATATCCTTTTCATAGGCTGCATTGCGGATATGCAGGGTTCCGTGATTGGTATAAAGATTGCCGTGGCGGCCGTTTCTCGAAGGATAGACACAGTCAAAAAAGTCAACACCGCGGTCAACAGCTTCGAGAATATTCTCCGGCGTTCCGACACCCATAAGGTAGGTCGGCCTGTCCTTGGGCAGGTGCGGCACGACTTCATCGAGAACGCTGTACATCTGTTCGTGGCTTTCTCCGACAGCGAGGCCTCCTACGGCGTAGCCGTCCAGATCCATCTCTGCGATCCTTTTGGCATGGTCCACGCGGATGTCGTGGTAGATAGCCCCCTGATTAATGGCAAAGAGCAGCTGGTGCGGATTTACTGCGCCTTCCTCCTGCCGCAGCTGTGCCATCTTAACTTTGCAGCGCTCGAGCCACCTCGTCGTTCTGGCTACGGAATTGGCAACATAGTCCCGATCTGCCAGGGCCGGTGCACACTCATCAAAGGCCATTGCAATAGTGGAGCCAAGGTTTGCCTGAATCGTCATGGATTCTTCCGGCCCCATGAAGATATTGGCGCCGTCTACATGCGAATGAAAGCTCACGCCTTCCTCTTTGATCTTGCGCAGCTCCGCCAAAGAGAACACCTGGAATCCGCCGGAATCCGTCAGAATCGGTTTGTTCCAGGTTGTGAATTTGTGCAGGCCGCCCAGCTCCTTGATCGTTGCATCACCGGTTCGCACATGAAGGTGATAGGTGTTGCACAGCATGACCTGCGTGTCAATGGAATGCAGGTCGCTCGCAGACAGGCCGCCCTTGATGGCACCGGCGGTTGCCACATTCATAAAGACCGGTGTCTCAATCTCGCCGTGAACCGTGGTCATGTGGGCGTGTTTAGCCCTTCCGCAGGTGCTGACAATATGATACGTGTAATCGTTTTGTGACATAACTCTCCTTACTGAGATTCTCAGCGCTGGTACAACGTTTGCTAAATAACCAGCCAGATAACGCAGAATGATTTTCACGACTTATTTGTTCAGCCATGAATTTGTGCGCGAGGCGCCAGGTTCATGATTGAAATCGCCAGGTGCTAAACAGATACAAAATCGCTGTACTGGTTTTTATAGAATTTTCGAACATTCTCTGCCTTGGCCGACAGATTCATCAGCATGGCATCCAGAATTGTCAGAGCGCACATGGTTTCGCACACGACAACGGCTCTTGGAACCACACACGGATCATGCCGTCCGTGAATCGACAGCGCCTTTGGCGTTCCATCCAGAAAGACTGTTTCCTGCGGCTGTGCAATGGAGGGTGTCGGTTTAAAGGCTGCGGTCAGGATAATCTCCGAGCCGTCCGAAATGCCGCCTAAGATTCCGCCGGCATGATTGGTTCTCTTGCAGATCCGCCCATCCTCGTCCGAATAAAAGGCATCATTGTTCTCAGAGCCCCTTGCATAGGCTGCGAACATGCCGTCTCCCACGCTGACTGACTTGCAGGCATTGATGCCCATGAGCGCATCCGCCAATCTCGCATCCAATCGCTGCATGGTGGGATCCCCAATTCCTGCCGGAACTCCTTTTATACTGCCCTTGACAATTCCGCCAATGGAATCTTTACTGTCGCGGCACGCTTCAATCAATGCTGTAGCCGCCGCATCAGCCTCTGCATCCGGCATGCAGGTCGGTGTCCTTAAGATGTTCTCTTTTTCGAATTTGCCGGGATCGATCACCACATCGCCGATGGCTGCCGTGTAAAAACACAGTTCCACCCCCAGTTCCTTCAGGAATTTTTCTGCGATGGCTCCTGCTGCCACTCTGGCTACCGTTTCTCTTGCCGAAGATCGTCCGCCGCCGCGGTAATCACGAAAGCCGTATTTTACCTCATAGGTATAATCGGCATGCCCCGGACGGTAGCAGCCTGCAATCTCGCTGTAGTCCTTGGAGTGCTGGTCCTTGTTGCGGATGAGAAGGGCGATTGGGGTGCCCGTTGTTTTGCCTTCAAAGGTTCCGGAGAGAATCTCTACCAGATCCTCTTCCTTGCGCTGGGTCGAAATGCTGCTCTGTCCCGGCTTTCTCCTGTCGAGATATACCTGAATGTCCGCCTCTGTCAGCTCCATTCCGGCCGGAAAGCCGTCAAGAACGGCTCCCACACCGGCTCCATGGGACTCGCCAAAGGTTGTTACACGAAGAATGTTGCCAAAATAGGATCCTGCCATATGAATTCCTCATTTTGCCGTTGTAACGGCCAATTGTGCTGCAGGCAGCCCGTTCACGTCCCCCAAAAAAACATAGACGGAACAGGAACAAGACTCACAGTTTATGGAAAATGACGCAGTTCGGCTTGTCGACATGCATCTCCTTGCCCTTCATGATGATGAGTCCCTTTTCCAGATCACAGGTAAAGAAGGTCATGGTATTGGACTCATGGTTCAGCGATACCAGATGCTTGTTATCCGGGAACAGGGCACAGTCCTTGGGATAGTCCCCGGATACCGGGAGGCACAGAATCTTGGTCAGCATGCCGGTCTCCTCGTCAATGGAGAAAATTGCTGCGGAGTTGTCTCCCGCATTGGAGGATACCAGATAGTGAAAGTCATCGGAGATATTAAGGGCCGAGGCTGCAGCATCGGCTGAGTGATAATTGTTCAGAGTCGAGATCGTCTGGACTTTATCAAAATCCGGGACGCCGTTCTTTTCCCGGTATTGGAACACATCGATGGAGCATTTCATCTCGTTGACGATATAAAGGAAACGTCCATCGCGGGAGATCTTAATGTGTCTGGGTGCGGACTCCAGTTCGCCGTGGATAATGTCCACCTGCTTGAGCTTGCCGGTCACCGAATTGAATGCATACACATTGGTGTGATCCAGACCAAGGTCTGCTGCGCAGAGGAACTTGTTGTCTCTTGTCATCTTGACGCACTGTACGTGGGGGCGGAAATTACGCTCTGCCACGGAGCCCATGCCCTTGTGATAGACTTCGTCTGCGATGGCACCAACGGCACCCGTTTCCGAATCGAGCCTAAGGACCGTAATTTTGCCGTCATGGTAGCCGGCAACAAAGAGCCAGGAGTCGGTGTAATCCGTTGACAGGTAGGAGCCTCTCATGCCGTTGATGCCGGCCTTGTTGATAAACTCCAGTCCTCCGTCCGGTGCGATGCGGTAGGACTCCACGCCGAAATCCGTAATGGAATACAGATATTTTTGATTGTGCGCAATAGTCACATAGGAGGAGTTGCGGATCTTAACCTGATCCTTCTCGGTGAATTTGCCTTCCTCCATGTCCACATCATAGATCCGGATTCCGAAATCATTGTTCGTGGATGTTGTGTAAGCAGAAACATAGGCGACATAACGATCTTTTTTCTGAGCCATGATGAACTCTCCCTTCTGCATGCTGAGATTCTGAAATGATCTCAAGCCTTTTTCTGACCAAACCAGTCCTGTGTTTCGTAAATATTTGTTACATGAAACGCTCGTGCGTCCGGCGTTTCTGCGTCCTTACCCGGAACGAATGCCTCGTTTTCTGTCAGCTCTAAAATGGTGCAGTTCCCGATTCCCTGGTTCCAGATATCATCCAGGTCCAGGTAGCCAATATAGGCCAGCATGACGCGCATGGTACAGCCATGACAGCCAACAAGGATTCTCTCTCCCGGCCGATCCTTTCGCATCTGAGACAGGAAGGAGGCAATGCGCTCCCTTAGCTCATCAAAGCTCTCTGCGCCTTCCGGAGGGACATACGCCGACGGCTTATGGAACAATGTTCCGGCAAGAGGGGCCTCTTTGTCAAATGGTGTTTCATCCAGAATGCCAAAATTCATCTCCATCAGCCGCTCATCCAGATGAAACTGACTTCGCTCCAGCCCCGTTACAATTTCGATGGTTCTGGCGGCCCGATCAATCGGACTCGAGTAAACGGCATCAAAGGTAAGCCCCAGGTCTCGAATTCTCTCCTTGGCTTCTCTTGCCTGCGCCTCTCCCTTTTCATTCAATGAGGTATTGATTTGTCCCTGAAACAGACGTTTTACATTCCAGTCTGTCTCCCCATGACGGATTACATACAGCTTCATAAACAGTTTTCCATTCCCTTTACGAATTCAGATCTCTATACAGCTCACTGCCTGACTGCCAGCCGGTTGATCTGCGATGCCACGTAGCCTGCTCCGTAGCCATTGTCGATATTGACAACCGTTATGCCGTTGGCGCAGGAATTCAGCATCGTCAAAAGAGCCGACAACCCATTCCAGTTGGCGCCATATCCAACGGAGGTTGGAACGGCAATCACCGGATTCTCAACAAGGCCCGCCACAACGCCTGCCAGCGCTCCTTCCATACCTGCAACAGCGATGACCGCATTGGCCTTTCGAATCTGCTCCACTTTGGAAAGGAGTCTGTGAATTCCGGATACTCCGACATCATAGATGCGATCCACATAGCTGCCAAGGAATTCTGCTGTCTGGGCTGCCTCCTCCGCAACTGCGATGTCCGCTGTCCCGCCGGTGCAGACTGCAATGCGCCCGATCAGCGCTTCCTTTGATTCCCCGATGCGCAGGATCCTCGAGACCGGATCATACTCTGCAAGAGGGAGTACCTTCTGCACAACCTCCGCCTGATGGCTGCTCGCCCGGGTTCCGAGAACCCTGCCATTTTTCTCGTACAGCGTCTTAAAAATCGTTGTCAGATAGGAATCTTCCTTCCCCGGGCAATACACCACCTCCGGATAACCGGATCTGGCCGCCCGGTGCAGGTCAAGCTTGGCAAAGCCCAGCTCTTCATATGGTTTTTCCTGAAAGAAGTGCTCGGCCTCCTCTGTGGAGATCTCGCCAAGGCGCACCTTTTCCAGAATCTCTCTTGCTGTCATGGACGTATCAACCTCATTCCTGTCATTTCTGCTCTGATACAGTGATTTTTTCCTGCTCTTTTGTCGTCTGAATGAGCGCAGGATCCAGCGTTTCATTCATGCTGCCGGTGCGATACCCCATCAGATCCATGGTCACATAGGAAAAGCCATAGGATTTGAATTCCCTGGTAATAACCTCGCGATTTTCCAGGAGCCGCTCGAATTCCGCCGGCATCACTTCAATTCTTGCAAGATTTCCATGGATGCGAACCCGCAGCTGATGAAAATCCATATTTAAAAGGAGCTCTTCGGCCTTATCGACCATCAAAAGCTTCCCCTCCGAAATGGTCTCTCCATAAACAAAACGAGAGGCCAGACAGGCATAGGACTGCTTTCTCCAGGTAGGCAGCTCCAGTTCCTTTGAAATCTCACGGATTTCCTCCTTGCTAAGCCCAGCCTCCCGAAGCGGTGAACGAATTCCCAGCTCTTTGATGGCAATCATGCCCGGGCGATAGTCCCCGTCATCATCAATATTCGAGCCCTCTGCTACATAGGACAGGTGATGCCCTTGTGCCATCTTCAGCATTTCTTCAAAGAGTGCATGCTTGCACAGATAACAGCGATTCACCGGATTCTCACGGTAGCCGGGCACATTGATTTCATTCGACTCGAATACAATCTGCGTATAACCGCGCTCTTTGCAGAATTCCTGCGCCTCTCTCGCCTCTCTTGAGGGAAAGGTCTCGGAAGATGCCGTAAAGGCAACCGCATTGTCGCCCAGAACCATCCTTGCTGCGGTCAGAAGGAGCGTGGAGTCCACGCCGCCCGAAAAGGCAACCGCAACGCTCCCCATCTGACGCAGAATGGTCTGCAGCGCGTGATATTTAGCCTGTGTTAATTCCTTCATATTCCGGAGCTCCTTGCCCACCTGACAATTTTAGTTGTGAATCTGTGCGAGAGTCGCCCAATTCATAATTGAAATCGCCAGGTGCTAAACAGATACTAAAATTCGTGCAATCCATCCGAGGCTTGCGGTATCTTAAAAGTACGCCCGGTCCGGTGTCACAACCAGGTCCATGGCGATGTCATCCTGTCCCATGGGAACCTCGTCGATGATCTGCTCATTGAAGGCCATTCCAATGGCCATTTTCTTGCAGAAGGAGGACAGGTAGCGGTCATAGTAGCCGCCGCCATAGCCGATTCGTCCCAGCTTGCTGTCAAAGGCAAGGCCGGGAACCAGGATCATGCAGTTCTCTGCCGAATCCAGCGAAATGTGCGTGGTATAGGGGAACAGCAGCTCCGGATCCGCTTCCGGCTCGAGAATTCCCATGGAACTGCGTTTTAATTTCCCAAGGTCCTCGCAAAGGAAAAAATCCATGGTGTTGTTCTTCAGGATTCTTGGTACATAAACCTTTTTGCCGTCCCGGATGGCCTGGCGGATCAGCGCCGTGGTATCCACCTCGGAGCCATAGGACACATAGGTCAGAATAAAAGCCGCTGATTCGTACAGAGAGGTATTCAGAATGATATTGGTGATGGCCTGATTCTCTGCTTCTTTTGTCTCTGCCGGAATGTCGTTCCGGACCTTCTTCATCTGTGCTCGAAGATCAGCTTTCTGCTGATCGAATTCCATTTGACTGGTTATCATCAATAGGTCTCCTCTACATAGGCAATCAGATCGAATTCCGGATCGTTGTCTGCGCAAAACAACGTCCCAACGTCCTTGCCTTCTATAATGTCTGCAATGACTCCAACACCATTTTTGGTATTGGCAATGACCATATCGCAGCCTGTCGCCGTTGCCATCTGCGCCGCATGAAGCTTGGTATTCATTCCGCCGGTCCCAACGCCGCTCCCTGTGGAGCCTTTTCCCATCTGCATGATCTCTTCCGTCAGATGCGGAACAAAAGGAATAAAGGAGGCGTTTTCGTTGCTGCGGGGATCATCGGTATACAGGCCGTCCACATCAGAGAGCAGGATGAGAAGGTCTGCCTTTAAAATGGATGCCACCATCGCCGACAGGGAATCATTGTCTCCCAGCTGGTACTCGAGCGTTGCCACAACGTCGTTCTCGTTGACAATCGGAATCACCTGAAGGGAAAGGAGTTCCTCGATGGTACCCTCGAGGTTCTCTTTGCTGGTGGGGTTCACGATCGTTGTTTTGGTCATCAGAACCTGCCCCGTCAGCTGGTTGTACTCGTCAAAGGCCTTCTGATAGGTCATCATGAGCCTTGCCTGTCCGATGGAGGCACAGGCCTGCTTGCGGCTCATCCTGGCGCCGCCTGGCTGCATCGTACTCTTGTCCTCCCGAAGGACCTCCCGGCCGACCGCCGTTGCACCGGAGGATACCAGAATGACATCCTTTCCTCGGTTCTTAAGATCTGCAAGCTCCTTCGCCAGATGATCAATTCGGTGATAATCCAGTCGCCCCGTCTCAGGATGAATAAGAGAGGAAGAGCCGATCTTGATCACAATTCGCTTTCTCTTTTTCAGTTCCTGCCGGTATTGCAGGTTTTGCTGATTCCTGTCGTTTTCTACGAACATCTGCTGACAAAAATGCATCGATATGTTCTCCTTACCAACCCGAGAGTTTCAATCATGAACTCATCCGCAAGAGCAGCCGATTCATGCCAGAATCGCCAGGTGCTAGACAGCCACATAATGAATTCCAATCTGCTCGGCAATCCGAATTCCATCCACTGCTGCCGACATGATACCTCCGGCATAGCCAGCTCCCTCGCCGCAGGGGTACAGTCCCTTGACGGCAGATTCTCCGCTCGCATCTCTTGGAATCCGAACCGGCGAGCTGGTGCGGGATTCGAGGCCAATGACATAGCAATCATTCCCATCAAATCCTTTAATCTGTCTGCCGAACTGTGTCATCCCTTCTACAAAATCCTTCGTCAGATCCTGCGGCAGCAATGTGTGGAGCGGTGCCAGAGCACAGGCGCCTTTAATGCACAGCTCCTTGGCCGAAACCTCTGCATCCGGTGCAAAAGCCTTTGTGTCAGTCTCACTCGCATCTGACACAGCAGGCCTTGCGGCAGGAGACGGCGCTGTTGAACCCGTGCCATTCTCGGCAGGAGCCGTTTCACGAACGCAGTCCCGAAACTGCGGGTAATACTCCACCGGAACCTTTCCGCCCGCCAGCCGATATGCCTTCTCCTCCAGCTCCTCCTGGAAGGTCATGCCGTCCAGCACAGATGACGTGCCGTAGTCCTCCGGACCGATGGTCATTACAATGGCGCTGTTCGCTCTTGCAGCATCTCTTGCATAATCGCTCATGCCGTTCACGGCAAGACGCCCTTTCTCTGAGGACGCATTGACAACATAACCGCCCGGGCACATACAAAATGAGTATACACCATGTCCGTCCTCTGCTCTTGCTGTCAGTTTGTAGCTCGCAGACGGCAGATGCAGGCGCTTTCGCTCCTCAGGATCCTCAATCCCGTATCGCACCTGATTGATCAGGCTCTGCGGATGGGACACACGAAAACCAAGGGCAAAGCTTTTGGCCTCCATCGGAACCTTTTTATCATGCAGCATCCGGATGGTGTCCCTTGCACTGTGTCCCGGAGCCAAAACAACGACCTTTGCGGGAATCACCGATTCCCTTTTGTCTGCATCCTTCACACGAACGCCCTTTACACAGCCATTTTCCAGAATGATCTCTTCGGCACAGGTTTGAAAGCGAATTTCGCCTCCCTTTGCGAGAATCTCTTCCCGAAGCGTTCGAATGACACTGCGCAGACGATCCGTTCCAATGTGGGGCAGCTGCTCATAGGCAATATCCGCCGGCGCGCCTGCCTCCAGAAAAAGGCGGATCACCTCTGATACCCTTCCCTCTTTGTCCTTTACATTCGAGGTCAGCTTGCCGTCCGAAAAGGTTCCGGCTCCGCCTTCTCCGAACTGAATGTTCGAGGACGGATTCAGCTCTCCTGTCTGCCAGAAATGCTCTACCGACAGGATCCTTTCCTCCATTCGTTCCCCGCGCTCCAGAATGATCGGGCGATAGCCGGCCTCTGCCAGCTTTAATCCGCAGAAGATTCCCGCAGGGCCAAAGCCGATGATCACAGGTCTTGATAAGAGCGCCTTCGCATTCTCCTCCGGCACAGGAAAATGATACGTCACTTCCGAAACCTTTCTCAGATTCGGAACCTTTTTGGAGCATTTTTGCAGGATGCGATTCTCATCCTGACTGCTGCCAAAACGCAGCCAGACCGTATAAACATCATATAAAACCGGCTTTTTCCTGGCATCCACGGAGTGGTGACGGATTTCATACGAACAGGAAATCCCGGCAGAAAGATGCAGCATTTTATGAATTTTGTCTCCCAGCATTCCCGGCTCACTGCCGCAGGGGAGCTTGATTTGACTTAGTTCTAACATAGTTACCTCGAATTGGCCGCTGCTCTTCCTGCAAGGAGTCCGGAGTGAATGGCAAAGGTCAGGTTGTAGCCCCCGCACATACCGTCTACATCCAGCAGCTCCCCGGCAAAATAACACCGTGCAGCGTACCTCGATTCCATGTTGCTCTGGATCTCCGATAGCAGAACACCGCCCGCTGTCACCTGCGCCTTTTCATAACAGGACATTTCAAAGGATGGCACCGCTGTCAATTCCTTGCAGCGCATTGCATCAAGAAGCTTTTGCAGAAATTCCACTGTGCTCTCAAGGCCTTCTCGTTCGATGCGCTTTCGCACCTTCTGCTCTGCAACAGCGCCAAGATCTGCGATGAGCCAGGATGCCACACGATCCGGCACCAGTCCCAGGCAAAAATCCTGCAGTGTTCCGGCAAAAACAGCCGCCTTTGCAAGCCTTTTAGCCCTTTCCTGTTCCCACAGATCTTCCCCCAGTTCCGGCAGAAAATCCAACGCGGCCGTATAAACAGGCATCTTTTTGCATGCTGCAGACTGCTCTTTTGACGCATAGGCTTTATTGAGATAGCGCGATACCTGAAACGCCGGAATCCCACTGATGCCCTCTGCCGTCAGCTGCAATTCTCCCTCGGAGGAGGCCATCTTTTGTCCGTCCTCATACAGCGCGATCTTCCCATGCGTGCGAATCCCGGCTGCCATAGAAAGAGAGCGTTTTTCTGTTTCAGCAATGCGAATGCTGCAAAGAGCAGGTGCCATCACCGCACAGTGATGACCCAGGTTTTGTGCCATAAAATAACCGGCTCCCCTGCACCCATATTGACCGGAAACCAATCCGCCCGTCGCAAGGATCACAGCATCTGCCGTAATCCGGTGCATTTGCGGCAAAGGCCCTCCATCCAATTGATTCAATTGATTCAATTGGCTCAACTGCGCCGCCTCATCCGCAGGTGCCACGAGAATTTGATACCGTCCATCTCCCGTTTGGATCAGATCCTCAGCCCGTACATTACTGCAGATTCGAACGCCCAGCTCTCTTGTTCTTGCAATCAGTGCCTTTTGGATCGTACTCGCCTGGTCCGTTCTGGGATAGACATAGCCATTCCTTTCATGACACAAAACTCCCAGCTCCTCTTTCAGGAAAGTAACAACCTCTCCTGCCAGTTCCTGCCTGCCAAGGCCAAGGCGCTCTGCCTCCTTCGGCTCATCCGAGCGGTAACATTCCTTATCCTGATGGTAGTTGGTGATGTTGCATCTGCCGTTCCCGGTTGCCAGAATTTTCCTCCCGGGCTCCTTCCCGGCATCCAGAACCAGCACAGAAAAGCCGCCCTTTGCCGCTTCAATGGCCCCGCACAGACCTGCCATCCCACCGCCAATCACAATAAGAGGCACGCTCCCCGGTAAACTTTCTGTTATGCTATTGGTCGTTTGCTTTTTTGGCTTCATCCGTCCTCTTCCCGCCCTGCGGCCCCAAGGAGGATGGCCAGCTGCAAAATCCAGTCCCCAAACGGAACCCTTTGAATGTTCCGCAAATCCGCCGCATGCAGCACAATACTGCAGAAAATATAGATTCCGGCATACACTGCCAGCATCAAAGCGAAGGCTGCCGCCCCTGGCATCACCAGAACCAGATAATCATTCAGAACAATCAGAGGAATTGCTGCGATCACTGCACAGATCACAATCAGAATGTCATCCATAATCCATCCGGCATCGACGCCGGCTGTAACCGATCTGCGCCCTGCCGCATACAAAATGATCAGGAAAATGCTCCCCATGATCACCAGTGGCCAACAGTTCATGGTAATTCCAACGCCCAGTACCATGAGAACAACCTGGGATACCACCTCTGCAAACACTGCAATGCATCCGCTGATAACAACCACCCTGCGGTTGCTGCAGCGCCAGTAGATTACCAGCACAAGGCACCCTGTCTGGATCAGAAAAATAAGGGGGCTTCCTGCCTTCAGCGTCAAAATTGCTGTCTCCTCCGCCTTAAAGGTCAGCTCCGGGAACATCGCAACGATCTCCTTGGCTGCTGCAAAAACAAAAGCGGACATCGGAATGCCAACGTAGGCAGACAGCCGCAGCAGCATCCCCAGACGAACACGGCGCAGCTTTTTTTTGCCTGAGCGGTCTGCGCGAATGACCTGTGTCACCAATGCCGTAAATGGCATGGCAGCCAGAAGGCCAAGGCCTGCACAGACCGGAAAGCCGATTCCGATAAAGCCGCCCCACATGGAGGCCAGCGTATTGGAATGACTGCTCTGCGTCCCGCACCAGAGGCGAAATCCGATCAGAATTCCCAGGGACAACACAACAGCAGGTCCCATTCCGCCCAGAATGTTCTGGATACAATAGTTTCGCAGCTCTCCGGCATCCTCTGATCCATCGTTTCTGAACAGATCATCCTGCCGGTATTTGTAGCTGCGCTGCATGGACCGCATCGACCAGAAGGATGCGATTCCCAAAAACACCGTTGTCACGACAGCGACTGCCGAGATTGCGTCCCCGATTCCGCAGGCTGCATAGACATACGTCATGTCGTCATTGCGAAGGAGTCTGCCAACCTTTGCTCCCTTGCCCGCCCCCAAAATGCCAAAAATCACTCCGCAGACCAGAAAACATGCCGACAAAAACCACAGTGACAGCCGAACCGTTTTTTTCCTGCCGGTTGCCTGTAAATAGCCCTTGAATACTCCCAGAAAAGGCAGAGCAATCAGAGCCGGAACATACTGTTTTAAAACATCTCCTGTCAGGGAGCTTCCCAGAATCACTCGGCCAACCAATCCGCTTCCGACAAAAAAAACGACAAAAGCCATCACCGCCTGGATTCCCGCACATTGCTGGGCACAGTGAAACAGCGCTGCCGCGTCGGTGTATTTTTTGCGCAAGAGTCGTTTTTCGACCTGCTCCGAAACAAAATCACAGGTGCACAAAAGACTCGATGCTGCCGAAGCTGTCGTAAAAATCATTGGGAAGCCGGCATAAAACATCACGGCGCTGCCGTCGACCATTGAAAAAAATACAGAAATGATACAAAAAGAAAGCATAAAGAGCATGAAGGAAGTAAGACCGCTATCATACCTGCGAAGCTTATTGGAACCAGCCACAAATATCCCTCCTTTTAGCTCTTATGCTCTGTCGAAACTATGCTCTGTCAAAAATTCTTTAGCAGGATTCTTACTGCTGTCTTGTAATCTGCAGTCTGTCTAAGATCTCTTCCTGTCTCTGAAACATAACAGCGGCATCCTCTTCTGTCATATGATCGTAGCCGCACAAATGGAGCATACTGTGTGCAATCAGAAAAGCGAATTCCCTTTTGACGGAATGCCCGTACTCCCCGGCCTGTGTGACAACCCGGTCCAGATTCAGCACAATATCACCGAGTACAATCTCCCCGGTCTCCGGATCCGTGGATTCCATCCGGATCATCGAATCCTCCAAAAGCTCCCAGTTCTGCGGTCCTCCTGCTCCTTCAAACGGCAGATTCGGAAAGGACAGCACATCGGTAATGCGATCGATTCCCCGGTAGTCCCGGTTCATTGCCTGAATTTCTTCATCTCCCACGTAGGTGAGTGAAACCTGACAGTTTTCCTTGCAGCCCTCGAATTCCAGGGCCTCCCTGCAAACCTGCCTTGCCACCGCATCCTTATCAAAGGAAAAGGCTGGCATTTGTTCCGGTGTCTTATTTACTGCCGGATTGGTGGTACTCTCGTCGCTTACGATCAGATGCAGCTCCATGACGTTCAAACTCCTCATAGGCGTTTACAATCTTCTGGACAATGGGATGCCGAACAACATCTCTTGCGTCCAGATTCACAAAGCACAGGCCTTCAATCTTTTTCCTGGCCAGTACCTTTGTTGCAATATCCAAGCCGGAAACCGTCCCTCTTGCCAGATCCTTCTGCGATGCATCACCTGTGATCACAGCATGAGAGCCAAAGCCAAACCGGGTCAGGAACATTTTCATCTGTTCCGGTGTTGTATTCTGCGCCTCGTCCAGAATGATGTAGGCATTATCCAGCGTTCGTCCCCGCATATAGGCAAGGGGCGCCACTTCAATCAGCCCTTTGTCCATGTTGGCCTGAAACTTTTCCGCACCCATGATCTGATAAAGAGCATCATACAAGGGCCTTAAATACGGATCTACCTTGCTCTGCAGATCTCCCGGCAAAAACCCCAGCTTCTCTCCGGCCTCAATGGCAGGTCTTGTGAGAATGATCCGTTCCACCTCGTGATTCTGAAAGGCGGTAATGGCCATTGCCATGGCAAGGAAGGTCTTTCCCGTTCCTGCGGGGCCGTTGGCGAACACGATCAGATGATCCCGGATGGCCTGAATGTATTTTTCCTGGCCGATGGTCTTGGGCTTGATCGGTTTACCGGTCGTTGTATGACAAATCACATCGCTGTCAAGCGAAGGAAGAAGGTCAGGGTTCTCCCTGGCCTCCTCCTGCATATCCAACAGATAATTCACATTCTGATCCTCAATGGCAGTTCCCCGCCCGGCAAGTCCCGCCAGCTGCTGCAATGTCAGAACAGCTTGACGAACATGACTGGCATCATCCCCCACAATCAGCACCTGGCCGTTGCGGGAGATGATATCCACCTTCAGCTGTTTTTCAATTTTGCGGACGTTTCCGTCTGCTCTTCCAAAGATTTCACGCTGAATCTCAGCGTCAAGCTGTAATTTTTCTGTCATCTTACTCCACAGACATCTTACTGGTATCTTACTTGTTCAGGTATGCATCAATTTCCTTTGCTGCCTGCTTGCCGGCACCCATTGCAAGGATAACGGTTGCTGCACCGGTAACGGCATCACCGCCGGCAAAGACACCGTCCTTTGTTGTCTCTACGGTACCTTCCTTGACGATAAGACGTCCTCTCTTATCAGCATCCAGACCCTCTGTGGTTCTGTGCAGGAGCGGATTCGGGGAGGTGCCAAGGGACATGATCACGGCATCGCACTCGATCTCGAACTCAGAACCGGGAACCTCAACAGGGCTTCGTCTTCCGGATGCATCCGGCTCACCCAGCTCCATCCGAATGCAGCGGCAGCCCTTTACGCTTCCGTTTTCATCCACAAGGATCTCCACCGGATTGCACAGAAGATCAAAGATGATGCCCTCTTCCTTGGCGTGTCCAACCTCTTCCTTACGTGCAGGAAGCTCCTCTTCGCCGCGGCGATATACGATATGCGTCTCTGCACCAAAACGACGAGCTGTTCTTGCAGCATCCATGGCAACATTGCCGCCGCCGACAACAACGCACTTTTTCGGGCGCATGATCGGTGTTCTGGACTCCTCGGAATATGCTCCCATCAGGTTCGAGCGTGTCAGGAACTCGTTTGCAGAGAATACACCAAGTGCCTGCTCGCCGGGAATGTTCATAAAGCGGGGAAGACCTGCACCTGAACCGATAAAGACTGCATCATAGCCTTCCTGATCCATCAGATCCTGTACCGTCGTGGACTGACCGACAACGCAGTCTGTCTCGATGGTAACGCCAAGAGCCTTTACATTCTCAATTTCCTTGGCAACGACCTTCTCCTTGGGCAGACGGAACTCCGGAATACCATAAACCAACACGCCGCCGGCCTTGTGCAGTGCCTCAAAAATGTGTACCTCATAGCCGAGCTTAGCCAGATCGCCGGCACACGTAAGACCGGAAGGACCTGCACCGATGACAGCAACCTTTTTGCCGTTGGGCGTGGAATGATTTTCCGGACGAATGCCCAGTTCCTTTGCTGTATCTGCAACATAGCGCTCCAGCTTACCGATGGAGACAGCCTCGCCCTTGATGCCGCGAATGCACTTGGACTCGCACTGACGCTCCTGCGGGCAAACACGACCGCAGACTGCAGGAAGAGCCGAGGACTCGCTGATGACATCATAAGCGCCCTTTACGTTTCCTGTCTTCACCTCATTGATAAATCCGGGAATGTTGATGGATACCGGACATCCCTTGACGCACTGCGGATTCTTGCAGTTAAGGCATCGTGTTGCCTCAGCCTCAGCCTCTTCCTTGTTGTATCCCAGACATACCTCTTCAAAATTCGTTGCGCGTACCTTCGGATCCTGTTCCCGAACCGGTACCTTTTTCATCATATCAACCTGAATTGCCATGATCTATTCTCCGTTCTGAATGATTGTGTATGAAGCAGATCTCCTGTATACGAATACCCTACTCATGCTGCCTGCGGTACTATCGCAAGCTCTCCGGATTCAATGGACGTTCTGAATCCTTTGGGCAGGAGATCCTGTGATCTTCTGACTGTTTATTTGCAATGTCCGCAGCCGCCTTCGTGGGTATCACCTTCCTGCTGCTTGAGAAGAAGACGACCTTCCTCAGTCTTGTACTGACGGGAGCGCTGCATTGCCTGGTCAAAATCAACCTTCCAGCCATCAAACTCCGGTCCGTCTACACATGCGAATTTAACCTGGCCATCAACCAAAAGACGACATGCGCCGCACATTCCGGTTCCGTCTACCATGATCGTGTTCATGCTGACAACGGTAGGGATGTTCAGCTTCCTGGTCAGAGCTGCAGCAAACTTCATCATGATCATCGGGCCGATGACAACGCAGTGATCATAACGCTTGCCCTCATCATAGAGCTGCTGCAGAGCAACGCAGACATTTCCGTGAATGCCGTAGGTTCCGTCATCTGTTGCAAAATAAAGATTTCCGGTAACCTCCTTCATTTCCTCTTCCATGATGAGAATATCCTTGGTTCTGGCACCCTGGATGCAGTCTACATCGACGCCGTGCTCATGCAGCCATTTCAGCTGATGATAAACCGGCGCAACGCCGACACCGCCTGCAATAAAGAGAATCTTCTTCTGGCGCAGCTCCTCGATCGGAATCTCAACAAGGTCGGAAGGATTGCCCAGGGGGCCTACAACATCGGCAAAGCTCTCGCCGACATTCATCTGTGCCATTCTGCGGGTCTCTGCACCAACGGTCTGGAACACAATGGTGATGGTCTCCTGCTCTTTATTGTCATCACATACGGTCAACGGAATTCTCTCTCCGTCTGCGTCCTGACGAACGATCAGGAACTGGCCGGGAAGTGCCTTTCTGGCAATTCTGGGCGCATAGACGTCCATGCGATAGACGTTGGGGCCCAGGAGTTCTTTTTTCTTGATTTCAAACATGTTCTTAATCCCCTTTCTTTTGATGCCGCAGGCGGCACGTTTCACAATACAAACAGCCGTTTCTCTAAAAAAACGACCCACACCAAACGACCTGACAACCTTACGAATCTCCGGCCCCTGTAATGATATAGGTTCTGGTGATCACATTGCTGCTCAGATTAAAATGATTGACATAGATGGCCGAAATCGTAAAGGTTCCTTCCGACAATTCAATCGGACCGGTATACAGAAAAGATTCCGTTGTCGGCCGAGATCCATCCATGGTATAGAAAATGGATCCTTCTCCCTGATCCGTCAGCTGCAACCGGACCGGTTCCTCATAGGTTCCCTCATCCAGAGAGAACTCCGGGTCAAACAGTGAATACTGCAGATAATTGTCGATCACCTGCTGTCTGGTACATGTCGACAGTAACGTGGCTATTTTAGCATATTCTTCCTGTGAGGCGTAGATCCCAATCATGCGTCCGTAGGCTGCAATCTCTTCTTCCTCCGTCGCATGATCATCCTCAAGACCCATGCTGGCTGCACCAAGGGCCAGATCCATCTCGCCTGCCTTCTGCAGATATTCCGCTTTCAGAAGGTACAACGTCGCAACCGTCTGGGTTTCCTCCCCGGAATTTCCGTTATCTCCTGTCTCGCCCTGATCACACAGTTCAATCGCCTTCTGAATCTCTTCTGCCGCCTTCTCGTATTCGCCGTCCACAGAGAACTGATAGGCTCTTCCCACATAGTACGACTGCGTCTGTCTCCTGCCATACAAATCTCTTGCATAGAACAAAACCAGCACACAGGTTGCCACCAGGGCCCCGATCAGAAACACCATGGTGAATTTCACAAAGCGTCTTCTGGACTGATACCTTGCGCTGCGTCTGCCTCTGCGCCGGAGCCTTTCCTCCTGGAGAGATGGCCGGATCACTTCCTCCTCGAAGGATGCCCGGAGTGTTCCCTCTCCATTCTCTTCTGGCTTAGTCACAGGCTCCGCAGTCTTACCGACATCCCCGGAAGAAATTCCCGGCAAAACAACCGTCTCCCCTTCCAGTGCCGCCGAATCCGACAGTGATGGAAGGATCATGGTAGCGCCGCCCAGTGCATCTGCCGCATTCCCGTAAGGAGAACCACCTTCCGGGTCTTCCTTCTGCCGGATGGCAGCCTCTTCCTCTGCCTTCTGCAGAACCTCCGCAGCCGAGGAAATCGGCACAGCCGGCCCTTTTTCTTCTTCAATAATGCTGGCGACATTTTCCAGACTGATGCTGATTTGTTCTTCCAGCTTGGCCTCATATTCCGGAACTATTTTGATTTCTGTGGCACATTTTTCACAAAAAAGTGCATTTTGAGGGAGCTCGCTCCCGCATTTCGGACATTTCATGCTCGCTTATTCCTCAGCACAGTCCCTGCAGCTTCATCGCCTCTACACAGTTGCTCATCAGCATCGCAATGGTCATTGGCCCGACACCGCCGGGGACCGGTGTGATTGCACCTGCCACCGGTGCCACATCCTCAAAATCCACATCGCCGCAGAGCTTGCCATTTTCATCGCGGTTGATGCCGCAGTCAATGACAACAGCTCCTTCCTTCACATAGTCCTTTGTGAAGAATTTTGGCTTGCCGATTGCCGTAATCAGGACATCTGCCCGGCGGCAAACCTCCTTCAGATCCTTTGTATGCGAATGTGCAATGGTAACCGTTGCATTCTCACGCAGCATCAGCATTCCCATCGGCTTTCCGACAATATTGCTGCGTCCTGCAACAACGCATTCCTTTCCGTCACAGTCAATTCCGGAGCGGTGCAGCAGCTGAATGATACCGGCCGGCGTGCAGGAAACAAAGCCCGCAAGTCCGATGGACAGAGCGCCTACGCTCTCCGGATGGAACCCGTCCACGTCCTTGACCGGTGCAATGCGGCGAATCACCTTCTGCTCATCAATCTGCCGGGGAAGCGGCAGCTGGACCAGAATCCCGTTTACACAAGGATCTGCATTCAGCTCATCCACCTTCTGCAGGAGCTCCTCCTCGGTAATGCCCTCCGGCAGCAGGATTTCCAGATTGCGGATCCCGCAGTATTCGCACGCACGGATCTTGTTGCGTACATACACCTGACTGGCAGGATTCTCACCAACCAGGATCACCGCTAAGGTAACCTCGATTCCCTTTTCGCCCAGTTCTGCGACCTTTTCCTTCAGCTCATCCTTAATCTGAGCTGCAATCGCCTTTCCGTCAATCAATGCAGCAGCCATCCGAACCTCCTTTACAAAGCCTGATCCAGTACCGTATTCCAAAGTCACCGCCCGGTGAACCGGGCTGGTATCTACTAGTACAGCGATTTTTAAATAACTAGCCATATTAACTTGCCTGATTTCCGAA
>CAVCWT010000005.1:67461-93063 GCA_963605745.1 Lachnospiraceae bacterium | reverse complement strand
CCGAACAGCGAATGCTAATATATCATTGCTGTTTTCTTTTTGCAAGTACTTTTTTAAAATTTTCTCGATATTCCCTTTTCATCCTTTGCAAATATTCCATAAACATAATTGAAATAAATCTTTCATAGAATGTCTCTGTTCTTAACAAATGGACACTGATCAGATTTTGTCCAATGAAATTCCACAAAGGCAGGGCTAGAATAACCGATAGTTCATTATAGAAGGAACTCATATGTCATTCGGCGAATCAAGAGGAAGATTGCATTTTACAACTGTACGTTTGGTCGTCTGTTTTTGCTTTCTTAAATTATATTGTAGATGAAATTCGCCAAAGGAGGTAATTGATTATGGCAGGAACAATGGAAAATCTAACACATGCTGCAGAGCGTCAGGCTATCTCTGTGATGATTGACGGTCTGCTCAAAACGGTCAAGAATTCCGAAGACCGCACCGCAACATATCTGAAGATCATCGACCTGGCTGCAAAATTTTATGGTAAGGGTGCTTCTGCTGACAAGCTGGATGCTGTTCGTGCCGCATTCCAGGACCCGAATAATCGCTGGGTCAAATATATCAACCGTATTATCGATGAGACCGATCCTCATTACGCAAAAACCGCAATCATGAACCTTGGCTACGAAGCCTTCCTTCGCGGCACTAAGACGATTCGTGCCAACCGTGAGAAATACAACTGCAATATTCCGTGGCTGATTCTGTTCGATCCCACGATGGCATGTAATATGCACTGCGTTGGTTGCTGGTCCGGCACCTACGGTCACAAGGCAAACCTCTCTCTGGAGGACATGGACAAGATCGTCACCCAGGGCAAGGAGCTCGGTGTTTATCTCTACATGATGACCGGCGGCGAGCCGACCGTTCGTATGAATGACATCTTCAAGCTAGCTGAGAAACATAATGACTGTTTCTTTGGCCTGTATTCGAATTCCACCCTCATTACCGATGAGATGTGCGAGAAGGTGCGTCAGCTGGGCAACATCACTTTCATGCTCTCCATCGAAGGAACGCCTGATACCAATGATGCCCGCCGCGGCGATGGTCACTATTCTGCAGTTATGAAGGCCATGGATCTGTTAAAGAAACACGGCATCCTCTTTGGTACCTCCATCTGCTACACCAGAGCCAACATCGAGGCTGTAACCAGCGACGATTTCTTCCATCTGCTGGAGGAAAAGGGTGCTCGCTTTGGTTTCTATTTCCACCTGATGCCGGTCGGCAACAATGCCGCTCCGGAGCTGATGCCCACTGTTGAGCAGCGTGAGTACATGATCAAGCGGATTCGCGAGGTTCGCAGCAAGGACAGCGATATCTGTTTCTATCCGATGGATTTCCAGAACGATGGCGAGTATGTTGGCGGATGTATTGCCGGAGGCCGCAACTATTTCCACATCAACTCCAACGGTGATGCAGAGCCTTGCGTGTTCATCCACTTCTCCAATACCAACATCCACGACAACAGCATTCTGGAGATGCTCCAGAGCCCGCTGTTCCAGGCCTATCACGAAGGACAGCCGTTCAACCGCAATCACCTTCGTCCCTGCCCGATGCTGGAGAATCCGCAGCTCCTTCGTCAGATTGTAGAACAGACCGGTGCGCACCAGACCAATCTGGAGTCCCCTGAGGAAGTGGATCATCTCTGTGCAAAATGTGATGACTACGCAAAGGAGTGGGCTCCTGTCGCAGACAGAATTTGGGCAGAGCAGACACACCGCAAGCCTGCCTATGAGAACTATACAAAGGAAAAGCGCGAGCATCCTGAGCTGGCTGCCTTTGAGCATGCCAACGGAACAAACTCTATTGATGTATAGTTTTTGTCAATTCTTCTTTCTCATATAATGTCTGCAGGCGGTCGATTCCAGCAGGAATCGGCCGTTTTGCAGACTATCCCTATTGAAATTAAATGAATCGTTGCCAAAAAGAGACTTGAAGAGGAATCCTCTTCAAGTCTCTTTTTATTTCTTGTTTCTTTTCAATGCAGATTTTTGGGATCTGCAGTATCAAGAATTTCCTGCATTCTCTGCAGTGCCGCCGTTTGCCTGCATCTTAAGGTATGCATTGATAAACCGGTCGATGCTGCCATCCAGAACGCCGTCCGTATCTGAGGTCTCCTCCTGTGTTCTGGTATCCTTAACCAGCGTATACGGTTGCAATACGTAAGAGCGAATCTGAGAGCCCCAGGCAATGTCCTTGACATCGCCGCGGATCCCGCTCTTCATAGCTTCTTCCTCCTGCTGTTTGAGAAGGAACAGCTTAGCCCGCAGCATCTCAAAGGCTTTGTCCTTATTCTGGAACTGAGATCGCTCATTCTGGCAGGTTACCACGATTCCCGTCGGGAAGTGTGTAATGCGAATCGCCGAAGATGTCTTGTTGATGTGCTGACCGCCGGCTCCGGAGGATCTGTAGGTATCGATTCGGATATCATCCGGCTTGATCTCGATCTCATTATCCTGTGCCAGCTCCGGCATCACCTCGCAGGACACAAAGGAGGTCTGTCTCTTTCCCTGTGCATTAAAAGGACTGATACGAACCAGACGATGTACACCATGCTCGGACCGAAGGAACCCATAGGCATTGGTTCCGTTGATCTGGAAATCCACCGATTTAATGCCGGCCTCATCGCCGTCCACCAGGTTCATGACATCCAGCGTAAAGCCTTTTTTATCGGCCCACCTGGAGTACATGCGGAACAGCATCGAGCACCAGTCGCATGACTCCGTGCCGCCTGCACCTGCGTTCAGCGAAACAATGGCATTGTTCGCGTCATAATCGCCCGTCAGCAGAGTTGAAAGCCGCAGTTCCTCCAGATGCTCTTCAAAATCATCCAGCTCACTGCGAACATCCTCGACAGAGGAAGGATCATTGTCCTCGTTACCCATCTCAATCAGGTCCAGAATATCCTGGTACTGACGTTCCAGCCCATCTGCTTCATCCACCGTCTTCTGAAGGTCCTTCAGGGTTTTCATTTTCCCATTGGCCTTGTCCGCATCACTCCAGAAATCCGGAGCCTCCATCTCACGGGAAAGCTCCTCGATCCGCTGCTTCTTAAAAGGGATATTCAGCGAGTCCACGCCTTCCTTCAACGCATCCTGCAGATTTTGCAGTTCTATTTTCATCTGGTCTAATTCAACCATATACCACCCATCTCCTAATCTTTCATACATCTTTACAGCTATGCCAATTCCCTATTATACCCATAAATATAGCCTGATGCCAGAGGGGTTCCCCCTTCTGCATCAGGCCAGCGTTGAGAATTTTTGATGCCTACTGTCCGGAAATCAGATTGTAACCGGACGTATGACCATTTTTGATCCGCTGCTTCCCTTACACAATTCCTGCGCCGTGGCAGTTCTTGTATTTTTTGCCGCTTCCGCAGGGGCAGGGATCATTGGGATAGATCTTTTTTTCTGCTCTTTTTTTAGGCTCACGGACGCCGCTTTCCGCATCTTTATTGGTGCCGGTTACCTTGGCCACCTGTTCACGTTCCACCTTCTGCTCGACACGGATACGGAACAGTGTCCGAACGGTGTCCTCCATGATGCCCTGGCTCATTTCATTGAACATGTCATAGCCGGCCATTTTGTACTCAACCAGAGGATCTCTTTGACCATAAGCCTGGAGCCCGATGCTCTGACGCAGCTGCTCCATATCATCAATATGATTCATCCAGCGGGAATCCACCGAACGGAGCAAAACAACACGCTCCACCTCACGGATTGCCTCCGGCTCAGGGAACTCGGCTTCCTTTGCTTCGTAAAGTTTGACCGCCTCTTCCTTGAGCTGCTGTTTGAGTCCATCCCCTGTCAAATCTGTGATGCGGCCTCTCGTTATTTTCTGCAGCGGAATGATCGGCAGCAAAAGGTCATTGAGCTCACCCAGGTTCCACTCGTCCGAATTGACCGTCTCTCCAACAACCATGTCCACCGAATGCTCCACAATATTGGTGATCATGTTGTAGATGGAATCGCGCATGCTCTTTCCATCCAGAACCTCGCGGCGTTCGCCGTAAATGATCTCTCTTTGCTCATTCATAACCTGGTCATAGTCGAGCAGGTTCTTACGAATGCCAAAGTTATTGGTCTCAATCTTTTTCTGGGCACCTTCCACGGCCTTGGACAGGGACTTGTGCGAAATCTCCTGTCCCTCCGGGACACCCAGTGCCTCGAACATGGAAATCATACGCTCGGAGCCAAACAGCCGCATGAGATCATCTTCCAGTGAAATATAGAACCGGGATTCACCGGGATCTCCCTGGCGACCGGAACGTCCGCGCAGCTGATTGTCAATACGTCTGGATTCATGCCGCTCCGTGCCGATGACCTTCAGACCGCCGGCAGCCTTGCCTTCCTCATCCAGCTTGATATCCGTACCACGACCCGCCATATTGGTTGCAATGGTAACGGCGCCATGCTGTCCGGCCTGTGCCACGATCTGGGCCTCCAGCTCGTGATTTTTAGCATTCAGCACATTGTGCGAGATCCCTTCTTTTTTCAGCATTCTGGAGAGGAGTTCCGAGGTTTCGATGGTGATCGTACCAACGAGAACCGGCTGCTGTTTGGCATGGGCTTCCTTGACGGATTCCACAACTGCCTGGAATTTTTCCTTTTTCGTCTTATAGACAGCATCATTCAGATCCTGACGTGCCACCGGACGGTTGGTCGGAATCACAATAACATCCATGCCGTAGATCTCGCGGAATTCCTGTTCCTCAGTCAGAGCCGTACCGGTCATGCCGCACTTTTTGTCAAATTTATTAAAGAAATTCTGGAAGGTGATGGTTGCGAGTGTCTTGGACTCTCTCTTGACCTTCACGTGCTCCTTGGCCTCAATCGCCTGATGTAGTCCGTCCGAATAACGGCGTCCCGGCATGACACGTCCTGTGAATTCATCAACAATCATGACCTCATCATCCTTGACGATATAGTCATGATCCTTCTGCATCAGGTTATTCGCACGCAGGGCGAGGATGATGCAGTGCTGAATTTCCAGATTCTCCGGATCTGCCAGATTCTTGAGATGGAAGAAACGCTCTGTCTTTTCAATACCGGAGGCCGTCAGATTGACAATCTTGTCCTTCTCATTGACAACAAAGTCACCGGTCTCATCCTGCTCGATGCCCATGATGGCATCGATCTTGGAAAGAGAGTCAACATCTTCTCCTCTTGTCAGCTGTTTTGCCAGAATATCGCAGGCTTCATAAATCTTCGTCGATTTGTCGCTCTGGCCGGAAATGATTAGCGGTGTTCTCGCCTCATCAATCAGGATGGAGTCCACCTCGTCGATGATGGCATAATGAAGTCCGCGCAGCACCAGCTGATTCTTGTAAATCGCCATGTTGTCACGCAGATAGTCAAAGCCCAGCTCATTGTTGGTCACATAGGTGATATCACAATTGTACGCCTGCTGCCGTTCCTCTGAGCTCATGCCGTTCAGTACAACACCGACCGAAAGACCCATGAAGGTATAGACCTGTCCCATCCATTCTGCGTCACGTTTTGCCAGATAATCATTGACAGTAACAACGTGCACGCCTTTTCCTTCCAGCGCATTCAGATAAACAGGGAGCGTCCCTACCAGTGTCTTACCTTCACCGGTTTTCATCTCTGCAATGCGTCCCTGATGCAGAACGATGCCGCCGATGAGCTGAACCCGGAAGGGTTCCATATTCAGTGCTCTCTTTGCGCCCTCACGGACTGCTGCAAAGGCCTCTACCTGGATGTCATCCAATGTTTCGCCCTTGGCAAGCCTGTCTCGGAATTCCGTTGTTTTGCCGCGGAGCTCTTCATCAGACAGCGCCTGCATCTGGGGACGCAGCGCCTCAATCTTTTTTACAATGGGCTCGATTCTTCTGAGTTCACGTTCACTGTGGCTGCCGAAAATCTTATCGGTAATTTTTGACATAATCCTTAATACTCCTGTGCCGGCTCCTCGCCGTTCATAACACGCAGTGCACCCTGTGCCAGAGCCAGCAACTCATCTTCTCCGGGATAGAGCTTAACCGGTGCGATAAAGGAAACCTTTTCTGTAATCGACTCTGTGATGATCTTGTCGTAGGCAATGCCGCCGGTCATGATGATCGCATCTACCTTGCCATCCAGAACTGCTGCCATTGCACCGATGTTCTTGGACATCTGATAAATGAACGCATCTCGTACCAGACGTGCCTTCTCATTGCCTTCCTCAACCATCTTGTCAACATCTCTGGCATCGTTGGTTCCCAGATATCCGTTAAATCCGCCGTTGCCAACGATCTTTCTGCGCATCTCTTTTTCGGTCAGACCGCTCTCATAGCACATCTTGATGAGTGCTCCTGAGGGAACACCGCCTGCACGCTCCGGAGAAAAGGCTCCGTCGCCGTCCAGGGCATTGAATACGTCAATAACCTGACCATTTTTGTGTGCGCCGCAGGATACACCGCCGCCCATATGAACCACGATCAGATTCAGATCCGCATATTTTTTGCCGACTTCCTTGGCATAACGTCTGGCCATTGCCTTCTGGTTCAGCGCATGGAAAATCGATACACGCTCGATCTCCGGAACACCGCTGATGCGGGCAACCGGTGCCAGCTCATCAACGACAACCGGATCCACGATGTAAGAAGGAACGCCCAGCTCATCGCCGATCTCTCTTGCCAGAATACCGCCAAGGTTAGAGGCATGCTCTCCCTGCGGAGGCGTAATCAGATCCTTCAGAAGGGCATCGCTGACTGCATAAGTACCGCCCGGAATCGGCTTTAACAAACCGCCGCGTCCGACAATAACCTGGAAGCTCTTCGGATCAATGTTCTCCTCTGCCAGTGCATCCAGAATAATCTTCTTGCGGAAATCCTTCTGCGCATAAATCGAAGCAAACTGCGCAATCTCCTCTGTCGAATGACGAAGTGTCTTGTCCAGAAGCTGTGTCTCGTCCTCGAATACTCCAATCTTGGTGGATGTGGATCCGGGATTAATAATCAAACTCTTAATAGCCATATCATTCCTGCCTTTATTGTATCTATCGTAACTGAATCGATGTTCTAGAATCCTTCGCCCAGGTGATTTGCAACTACTGCTGCAACGGCGATGGAGTTGACCTTCGTCTCCATTGAATCGGAGCGGGAGGTCAGAATTGCCGGTGCCTTTGTCCCCATCAGGATGCAGGCATTCTTGAACGGAATGGTGTGCACGATGGTCTTGTAAACCAGGTTTCCTGCATGAATATCAGGGAACAGCAGTACATCGGCATCGCCTACAATTTTGCGGTTCAATGCGCCGGCCTTGTGCTGAGCTGCCTCAGGATCAATGGCAAGATCCATCGACAGAGGTCCGTCAACGATGCAATCCTTAATGCGGCCTTCCTCATTCCATTTCGTCAGTTGATCAGCCTCAACGGTAACCGGCATCTTGGGATTTACAACCTCAACAGCTGCAAGCGGCGCAACCTTCGGATTATAGACACCGCAGGCATTGCAGACCTTTACAACATAATTGATGATCTGCTCTTTATCCTCCAGTGTCGGATAAGGGCAGAAGGCAACGTCCGTCAGGAACAGCAGGCGCTTGATGCCCTCAATCTCGAATACGCATACATGGCTCAGCATCTTCCCGGTACGAAGCCCGACTTCCTTGTCCAGGACACTGCGCAGGAAGGTTTTAGACTCCAGCGCACCCTTCATGTACATGTCTGCCTCTTTGTCATGGACCAGCTTCACCGCGATCTTGGCAGCCTGTTCAACATCCGGCTCATGGATGATGCGGATGCTGTCCTTGTCCAGGTCCCAGCCAATCTTCGCTGCAATTTCGCGAATCTTTGGTTCATCACCGGTCAGAATCGGTTCAGCGATGCCTCGCTGTTTTGCTGCATATACAGCCTCCATAACCGGCAGGTCCTGGGCTGCTGCAACAGACAGCTTCTTTGTCGGAATCTGCTGCACCTGTGCGAGAATATCTTCAAAGGATGCACTCATTTTTCTACCTCCGTATCTACCTTATCCTGTTTCGCTCCGTTCAATAAAGTTTCATGGAAACGTTCATTGAAAAAGCAGTGCTCCAAGGACAGCCCCTGTCCTTTACACACTGCCACGATTTTAACACTTTTACATTCTTATGGAAAGCTTCTGCCGATACTGCTTTCGCTGTCACTGCCCATACGTCAGCCACAAGCGGCTTCCAGCGATGCGTCCTCTGTTGGAGCGCTTCCTTTCTCAGCCATTTGCAGCCGGCGGTTTCTTTTTCTGACAGGCCGGACAAAGTCCTTCAACCACCAGATTGTGATGATCCACCTGATAGCCGGTGGTTTCTTCTGCAAACCTGTCAATCTCTTTGGCATACTCTACAGGAACATCCTCAACACGTCCGCATTTCATACAGATGATATGACAGTGCGGATCAACCCTACTGTCATATCGATCTGCTCCGGGGACGCGAATGTGTCCCACCTTTCCGTCCGCAGCGAGCAGATTCAGGTTCCGGTACACCGTTCCCTTGCTGATTTTGTCATCGATCTTGCTGACGTCCTCGTAGATCTGATCTGCCATCGGATGATCATATCTCTGGCTGACATTCTCCAGTATGATCTGTCGTTGCCTGGTTCCGCGTCTTTTGGTTTCCTGCTGTTCCATATGCTACGTCCGCCTACTTGCGTGATGCCGTTCCTTCATATCATACATTTTCTGATCTGACAAAAGAATCAGCTCCTCCAGCTTCTTCACGGCACTTTGCTTTGTCTGTGCGGCATCCTCGTTTCTTTTTCCCGCAAAGGCAATTCCAAGGCTGGCTTCTGTCTTCCTCTCCTTCAGATTCTCCAGGACTTTTTCTCCCATCCCGTTTGCCTCCCGACACGACGAGCACGGCGTCACTGCCATGAATTCGTCACCGCCATAGCGGCACACCATAGCATCCTTCGGAAGCGTTTCCTTCAGAACATCTGCAACGGTTTTGAGTACCATATCTCCGTAGGCATGCCCGAACCGGTCGTTCAGCTCTTTGAATCGATCTACATCCAAAAACAGCACCGCCGCCCCGTTCTCCTCAGACCATTTTGCAAAGGCAGGCACCACAATCTTCTCCAGAGCTGTTCTGGCATAGGCCCCCGTCAGCTGATCCCTGTTATAGATTCGGCTCAGCTCGTCCACGGCCTTTTGCAGCTGAATGTTGGTATACCGATTCGTAATTTCCTTCAGCACCATTTCTACCGCTTCAAACAGGTCATGGCGCTCCCACAGAAAATACGGATTGATCAAGGTCACATACCCCACCGCATACTGCTCTACATGCAGAGGAAATGACAAAAAAAACGTTCCGGCCGGTGCAGCCTTGGGATCCAGCATTGCCTGGCCGTTCGGCTCTTGCGAAGGCAGCTGCCACCGGAAGGCTGCCTGTTTCATCTGCGCATGGTCATAGCCGTTCTCCGGCAAATGGGTTCCTGCCTGCAGCTCACCAAGCCTTACATCCTCCATGATGGCGTACCCATCCACCTGCACCTTGTCCAGGATCTCTGCACTCCTTGCAGTCATCTCATCATAATCCGCACATAGGTGCAGCTGTCCCTCATAGGCCGCCAGTTCCGCAGCAACATCCTCTTCCTTCATTGCAGCAATGATCTGATTCTTTAGGACCTCCCTGGGCTTCATCGAGCCGTCCCCAGGACACCCGCAGCTCTCTCCGTAGATGATCCTGGGGCTGATGTAGGTAACCCGCTGCGGCGTTTCGCCGTTCCAGATTCTCTCCAGGAGCTCCACGCAGCGATAGCCAATGTCCTCTCTTCGTACCTCCGCCGTTGTGATCTGCGGCAAAAAGAGCAATGCCTTGTCAAAATTATCAAACCCTGTCACTTTAAGATCCTGCGGCACACGGTATCCCAGCTTCTCAGCCTCAACAACCGCAGCAACAGCAATATTGTCATTGGCACAGATGATGGCATCCGGAAGCCTTTTGCCGCCCTCTGACAAGAGTTTTACCGCTTGAATCCCTGAGCTCTTATCAAAATCACCGTAATTCAGAGACTGTGCCGATTCCTCAAGACCCAGCTCACGAAGTGTTTCCTGGTAAGCCTGAACTCTTTGTTCGTTTTCATAATTGCCCTTCGGGCCGCCTGCAAAATGAAACGACCGACACCCATGCTCCTCATACAGGTGCAGCACAAAGCTACGAATAGCATCGTACCCGCGGACGCTCATGTAATACATTCCCGGGACATCATCACATAAAGACACCGCCGGAACACCGCTTTCTCTGATCTTATTCAGCACCTCTTCGCGGCGGTTTTTGTCCGGCATATTGATCAAATCCACCACAATGCCATCATAATCCCCAAGCTCCGGCAGCTCATAAATGTTGTCTTCTCCGTGAATAAAATCCGGATCTCTGCTGGCATCCCCCCAGCTCTGAAACCATTCAACCTGAATGTTCGCCTGATGTTCCCAAATATATTGCATCATTCCAATCAACCAAGCCGGTGTTAAAAAACGCTTCCATCCGGCCGTCAATAATGCAATCCTTCGATTCATATCGAACTCCCCCTGCTGCTATACTCCTCCCATATAGTATATGTATTCTTCTTAATAAAAGCTCTGCAGCCTTACGTCGCATGCTCTGTTCTCTTTTTCCTTGCAGACATCACGCCAAAATCACTCTGAGTTCTGCCCACATAGCCGGGCATCCGCCTCCCAAACAGACCCCCAAAAAAGAACATCTCTATGATAAAACATCGTTTCACCTACAACAAGTATATTTGAGAATGATTCTTAAATAGACTGCACCAACACCATATAAAGGATCGTCCCTGAGGCCATGGAGATCAACATGCTCCTCTTCCACAGAAAGGTCAATGCCGTCACCGCAATGGCAATGGCCTCCGGGATTCCATAGGTTCCCCCACCGGCAAACGATACCGTTCGAAGGCAGTACACCACTAAGAGTCCGAAAACGGCCGGGGCCAGATATTTACCCAGATAGGCAATAAAGGGCGGGGTTTCTTTTCCCGCAGGGAATACGATATAGGGCAGAAAGCGCGTCAATACCGTTGCCAATACTGCTGCGCCGATGGTAATTGTCTGTTGCCATGTTGTCATATTCGAGAATTTCCTTTCGTCATGTTTGCTGTATTCCGGTCAGATCTTCCTCTGAGCTCTGTGCTGCCCAAAGCTCATTTTGTTTTCTCAATCGCTTCCTTTTGATCCAATTCCAGAAGCGGTCGCAGCAAGGTCAGTGCTGCGAGGATGACAATCATTGATGGCACAATAAAACGATCCGGTCCAAAGATCAAAAGGCAAACCAATGAGCCTGCAATGCCAACCCACTCGCTGGCATGTCGGAATGGCTTCCCGGTATCCTCTGTATCCTTCAGCCACTGATTCAGAAAAATCACAACGAACATCGCCGTCATCACAAAATCAAGTCCCTCCGTGGAGAATGGAATAACCTGTCCCAGGATTGCTCCCATCGCTGTTCCCGCAATCCAGTAGCACTGATCCAGCAATGATACCCACAGGTAGAACCATCCCTTATCGACACCATTTGGAATTTCTGAGGAATAATTTACCGCAAAGGTTTCATCGCTTGTTGCATAGATGAGATACCACTTTTTCCACCCGGTCCCCTTGTAGCGGTCCAGCATGGAAATGCCGTAGAACAGGTGCCTTGCACCAACCATAAAAGCAGTCAGGAACACCGCAAGCGGCTGAAACGTCGAGAGTAGAATCGACACCAGCAAAAACTCCATCGATCCGGTATAAACAACGACCGCCGTCAGAATCGGATAATAAACCGGAAAGCCGCTGGATACCATGAAGACGCCGTAGGTAATTCCCAGGAACAGATATCCTGCCATTACCGGAACTGTCAGCGGAAATGCCGCTTGCAGTGCTCTTGTCGGTACGCTTTTTGCAGCGGCTGATTTGCCTTGATCTCTTCGATCCGTCTCGAAATGATTCACGTTTTTCTCCTCGTGTCTAAATGTTTGCGGCACGGCCGGCCTTCACTTTGATCCAGCCAGCGTTCCTTTGGCTCCGGCCAGCTCCTCATTGGCTCCGGCCGATTTCCCTTTGGTTCCGGCCGTTGTAACCCGGCACCAGTGCGAAGCAGCGGCGCCTCGAATTAATGCACTATTCCTATATAAATGCTATGTTATAGAAAGATCTTACGTTTGTCTATGACTTTCTGTATTCTCCCGGCGTCCTCCCGTATCTGGATTTAAAGCTTCGGATAAAGTAACTGATGTTCTCCATCCCAACGCTTCCTGCAATCTGCGATACCTTCTCATTCGTTGTCAGCAGCAGTTTTCTCGCCCTGGACAAGCGATATTCAATCAGATACTCCACCGGCGTTTTCTGCAGCTGAGTATGAAAACAACGCAAAGCCTCGCTCTTACTGACATTCGCAGCCCCCGCAATGTTCTCCAGCGTAATCTTCTCCGCATAATGATCCTGAATATATTGCATCATTTGCCGCATTCTGGACTGCAGCAATACATCATGAGCATTTCTCTCCCTGGTCATTTCTTCATGGTACTCTTGTACGAAACAATGCCACAGCTGTGCTGTGCTCATCCAGATCTGCATACTGTCCTTTTGGTCAACATCCGCTGCCTTGAACACCCTTTGCAGACAGTCCAGCACTGTTTTTGCTCTTTCGTTCTCTTTTCGGAATACCATATATGACCTTCCGGACTGCAGGATCGGTGCAATCCATTCCTGATATACAGCAGAGCTTTCCTCCGCCAGAAACGACGGCAGGAACAGCACATTCGGCATAACCGATTCTCCCCTCGCCTCGAATTGATGAATTACCTTGCTATTAATGAATATCCCATTTCCTTCCTCCAGGACAATTCGTTCCACACCTACGCCGCAGACAAGAGATCCCTTTTCCATATAGGCCCACTCCAGTTCCGGGTGCCAATGCCACTCGATTTCATGGTGGGCAAAATTCATAATTTCATCAATGTAATATTCAAAAGGAAACGCAGCAGATCCATGCTCCGTTGTTTCCCGAAAACTTTCATCGATTGGTATCTTTGTTAACCGTTTTGCCATCCTGAATTCTCCTGTTTGCCGTTTGGATATTACAATGCCTCAGCAGTTTATGGATATATTGTGTTATTTTTCAGCTATATCTGTCAAGATTTCTGCGCTTTCTTGTGATATAAAGTGATTGTTGCGTTGTAATCCATCACACAATACGATGCCTGGGATCAAAACCATTTCCAAGAGTAACCTCTCATCTACGTTTTACACCGTTTGACCCTGGTATCCGTATCAAGAGGCTGTATCATGAAGCAGAATCATCCATTCACTTATCAGCACACAATCTATGCCTGCTTTGTCGGCTACATCGTGCAGGCCGTCGTCAACAGCTTTGTTCCGCTGCTGTTCGTCACCTTCCAGAACACCTATCAGATCCCCCTGGAACAAATAACGATTCTCATTACCATCAATTTCGGCATTCAGCTCGTAATTGATCTTTTGTCTGCAGGATTTGTGGATCGTATCGGTTATCGCACTTCGGTCCTTCTCGCTCACACCTTTGCTGCAGTCGGACTGGCTCTTTTAACCATCCTGCCCGAAATCATCCCAGGGCATTTCCTCGGTATCCTGATTTCTGTCTGCATCTATGCCATTGGCGGCGGGCTGCTGGAGGTTTTGATCAGTCCCATTATTGAAGCCTGCCCGACCGATAACAAAGAGGCCGCCATGAGTCTGCTGCACTCTTTCTATTGCTGGGGTGTGACCGGTGTCGTTCTCATCTCCACAATCTTTTTTGCACTCTTTGGAATTCAGAACTGGAAGATCCTGACTCTAATCTGGGTACTGATTCCCATCTGCAATGGAATTTTCTTTTCCCGCGTTCCGATCTACAGTCTGCAGGAAGAGGGTGAAACCGGAATGACCATTCCGGAGCTCTGCCGGGAAAAGGTGTTCTGGATTCTGATGCTCATGATGATGTGTGCCGGAGCCTCAGAACAGTCGGTCAGTCAATGGGCTTCCACCTTTGCCGAGGAGGGTCTCGGCATCACAAAGACTCTGGGAGATCTGGTCGGTCCCATGTCCTTTTCCATCTTGATGGGACTCTCCCGCCTCCTGTATGGCAAATGCGGTGACAAAATCGATCTGGATCGCTTCATGAGGGGTAGTACGATTCTGTGCATCCTTTCCTACCTGATCATTACCTTGTTCCCGAATCCCATGATAGAACTGGCAGGCTGCGGTATCTGTGGTTTCTCCGTTGGCATTATGTGGCCCGGTACCTTCAGCAAATCCTCTGCAGCACTGCGCCGCGGCGGAACGGTTCTGTTTGCTTTGCTCGCTCTTGCAGGAGACCTTGGGTGCTCCGGCGGACCGACGCTGGTTGGCTTTGTCTCCAGTGCAGTCGGCGGAAACCTGCGGATCGGTATCCTTGCAGGAATCGTGTTCCCGGTTCTATTGCTAACCAGTTTACTCCTGACAGGTAAGAGCACTTCTTCAAAGGGGCAATAAAAATTCCTCTGCCTGCTGAGCAGAAATAAAAAGACGTCCCGCATTTTCATGCAGGACGTCTTTTTGTTTCTGCTCAGTTACACGCTTTTTCCTGTGTTCCTGTGTGATTCAGTGAACCAGAATCTCCTCTGCCTTTTCAATTTCTTCCTTCGTTGGAGCCGGTGTATCCGGCAGCGGATACGGAATTCCGAGTTTCTCATATTTGGTGATTGCCATGGAGTGATAAGGAAGTACCTCCACGCGTTCCACGCATTCCGGATTTTCCCTTCGCAACTCGTCAATAAATGCCCGAAGCTCATGCAAATCATTCTCATCGGTTGTAATGCCGGGAACCAGTACGTGTCGAATCCAGAAATGCTTGTTGTTGTCAATCAGGTAATGTGCCAGATCCAGGATGTTGCTGTTGTCCCATCCTGTCAGTGCTTTATGCTTGTCCGGCTTGATCTCCTTAATATCCAAAAGGAAGAGGTCCGTCACCTCCATCAGCGCATTGAATCTGGCCAGCGTCTCGGGATCACGCGAGAACGGCTGTCCGGAGGTATCCAATGTGGTATGCACTCCCTTGGCCTTTGCCAGACGGAACAGCTCCGTGACATATTCCATCTGCACCAGTGCCTCTCCGCCGCTGACAGTGATTCCACCGCCACTCTTCCAGTAGTTGTGATATCTCCAGGCTTTGCGGAAGGTTTCTTCTGCCGTCTCCTCGTAGGATTCCTCACTGCAAAGTGTCCAGGTTTCTGGATTATGGCAGTATTTGCAGCGCATGTGACATCCCTGCAGGAAAACAATGTAACGGACCCCAGGTCCGTCTACGGCCCCGAAGGTCTCTATGCTGTTCACGATTCCTTTGATTTGATTGGAACTCATTCTGTCGTCCTTTGTTTAGAAAAGCAGGAGCACTGCATTCGCAGCGCTCCTGCTCTGAAAATTACGATCTTCTGTTGTCGGCCACCAGGTGGCATATCGTTCAGCCTCACATCTCGACTTTGATACTCGAAGATGCCCGATGGCATCTTCTCCTACCTTGGAGTGGCTCCGCCACTCCGAGCTGCGGAGAAACCGCATACGCGGATTTCTCCTTGCTCCGCAAGCCTTCGATGTGGATGGCCAGGGAGGCTTCGCCTCCTGGCCATCAGGTGTAAATGTCTTCCTTCGCAGGGATGAGCAAGCTCATCTGGCTACCGGCCATAAAACCGCACCTCACATCTCGCCTTGCTCCGCAAGCCTTCGATGTGGATGGCCAGGGAGGCTTCGCCTCCTGGCCATCAGGTGTAAATGTCTTCCTTCGCAGGGATGAGCAAGCTCATCCCTGCTCAGTCAGACATTTCCACCTGGTGCTGGTTTTATTACATATGATCGTGGAAGGTTCTGGAGATTACGTCTTCCTGCTGCTCTCTGGTCAGGGAGATGAACTTAACTGCATAACCAGATACGCGGATGGTGAAGTTAGCGTACTCAGGCTTCTCCGGGTGCTCCATAGCATCCAGCAGCTTGTCCTTGCCGAATACGTTTACGTTCAGGTGATGTGCGCCCTGATCGAAGTATCCATCCATAACGTTAACCAGGTTGGATGCACGCTCTGCATCATCGTGACCCAGTGCGCTCGGGTTCATGGTCTGGGTGTTGGAAATTCCATCCAGTGCCCAGTGGTAAGGCAGCTTCGCCAGAGAGTTCAGGGAAGCCAGCAGACCATTCTGCTCTGCACCGTAGGACGGGTTAGCGCCAGGTGCCAGAGGAGTCCATGCACGACGACCATCCGGAAGGTTTCCGGTGAACTTACCATAAACAACGTTGGAAGTAATGGTAAGGATGGAAGTTGTGTGCTCGGAGTTACGATAGGTGTGATGCTTCTTGATCTTCTCAAGGAAAGCATGCAGCAGCCATACACCGATCTCATCGGCACGATCATCATCGTTGCCGTACTTCGGGAAGTCGCCCTCGATCTCATAATCCTGAGCAAGGCCGTTCTCGTCACGGATTACCTTAACCTTTGCGTACTTGATTGCGCTCAGGGAGTCGATAACGTGAGAGAAACCTGCGATACCGGTAGCGAAGGTACGACGTACATCAGTATCAATCAGAGCCATCTCAGCTGCTTCATAGTAGTACTTGTCATGCATGTACTGAATCAGGTTCAAGATGTTGACATACAGACCTGCCAGCCAATCCAGCATGATGTCATACTTCTTCATAACCTCATCGTAGTCAAGGTACTCGGAAGTGATCGGAGCATAAGCCGGTCCAACCTGCTTGCCGTTCTTCTCATCAACACCGCCGTTGATTGCGTACAGAAGGCACTTTGCAAGGTTTGCACGTGCGCCGAAGAACTGCATCTCCTTACCGGTCTGTGTTGCAGATACGCAGCAGCAGATGGAGTAATCATCGCCCCATACCGGCTTCATAACATCATCGTTCTCATACTGAATAGAAGATGTCAGAACAGAGATCTTTGCAGCGTACTTCTTGAAGTTCTCAGGCAGCTTGCTGCTGTACAGAACCGTCATATTCGGCTCCGGGGAAGGTCCCATGTTCTCGAGAGTGTGCAGGAAACGATAGTCGTTCTTGGTAACCATGGAACGGCCGTCCATTCCGATACCACCAACCTCAAGAGTAGCCCATACCGGATCACCGGAGAACAGCTCGTTGTAGGACTTAATACGAGCGAACTTAACCATACGGAACTTCATGGTCATGTGGTCGATGAGCTCCTGAGCCTGTGCCTCGGTCAGAGTTCCATCTGCCAGATCACGAGAGATATAGATATCAAGGAAGGTAGATACACGGCCAACGCTCATTGCTGCGCCGTTCTGAGTCTTGATAGCTGCAAGATAGCCAAAGTACAGCCACTGAGCAGCTTCCTTCGCATTCTTAGCAGGAGCAGAGATATCAAAGCCATAGACCTTAGCCATCTCCTTCATGCCCTGCAGAGCACGGATCTGCTCGGACAGCTCCTCACGCTGACGGATCACATCATCGGTCATGGTGCCGTCGCCGCAGTTAGCCTTGTCCTCTTCCTTCCATGCGATCAGCTGATCAATACCGTACAGAGCAACTCTTCTGTAGTCGCCGACGATACGGCCGCGGCCATAGGTATCCGGCAGACCGGTTACGATGTGGCTGCTGCGTGCTGCACGCATCTCAGGAGTATATGCATCAAATACTGCCTGGTTGTGAGTCTTGTGATACTCAGTGAAGATCTTGTGGAGCTCCGGATTCGGCTGATAGCCATACATCTCACAAGCTTCCTCAGCCATACGGATACCGCCGAAAGGCATGAATGCGCGCTTGAGGGGCTTGTCAGTCTGCAGACCGACAACCTGCTCGAGATCCTTCATGGACTCATCAATGTATCCAGGGCCGTAAGCGGTCAGACCAGAAACAACCTCTGTCTCCTCATCCAGAACGCCGCCCTTTTCACGCTCAGCCTTCTGCAGCTCCTGGAGTCTGCCCCAGAGCTTGTCTGTTGCCTCTGTAGGGCCGGCAAGGAAACTCTCGTCTCCGTCATAAGGTGTGTAGTTCTTCTGGATGAAATCGCGAACATTGCATTCACGTCTCCAGATGTTGCCTTCAAAGCCTTTCCAAGCTTCATTCTGTAACATGTCCCAATCCTCCTTTGTGTGGTGGGGTGGCTCCTGCCGTCCTCAGTCAGTCGTACATCCGCAGACCCGGAGAAGCATGGATATCTCCGGCCGGCTGCAGGCTTCCTGTCCGTACAGGGCCTATGCTAGGTTTGTGTGTAGTTAGTATCCCTAACGTGTCACAATTCCATTATAGACCTTCTCATGAACACGTCAACGAATCATGACTTCCTGACACCATGTATTATTCTATGCGATTAGCAAAGGAAAACAACCCCCATTTTGTTCAAATTTGACGTTAAATTTCTGGTAACTCTGTAAAAAAAAGAGCACACCTGCCCCAACAGATGTGCTCGATTTTGCCTACCCCTTATAGACATTTCATGATGTCGGAATCAAAGTTCCCTTTTGACCCATGATACCGTATTACAGAATATCATTTCTGCGGATATATCCCGGGCATTCCGGATCCGCTGTCAGCTCCTTGACGTTGATCACCTGTGCCCATTTGTCTACAATCTGGTTTTCCAGGTGAACATTCTCTCCGATGACAGAATGTCCCAGAATCACACAGTTCTTTACAACAGCCCCCTCACGGATTTCAACATTTCGGCCGATGACAGAATTCTCTACTGTCCCGCGAATGGTGGTTCCGTTGGCGATCATGGAGCCGATCACCTTTGCGCCCTCATAATAATGTACCGGGCAGGAATCTGTAGTCTGCGTATAGAAGGGCCACTTCGCATTGAAGAGCGGTTTCGCATATTCATAATCCAGAAGTTCCAGATTTGCCTTGTAATAGCTGAGCAGATCATACACTGCAGCAAAATAAGCACCCTTATGCTGGTATCCACGGATATCCAGGTTCTCGTTTTCCAGATTCAGAATATCTGTCAGATTAAAGATCGACGAGCGTTTTTGGGCCTCGCGAACCAGCTTCACCAGCATATCTTTGCTCATGACATAGGTATCCATGAACACATTGCGGCTGGCGGAAGAACCATCATTGGGTTTAATGGCCTTGATGCCCTTCTGGCGGTTCAACTCGAGAACTGCACAGTTCCGATAGCCGGTATCTGCCTTATCTGTCTTGTGATACATCAGCGTTACGTCTGCACCGCTGTCCACATGCTGCTGCAGAACCTGCTGGAAATCCTGCTGAAAGATCATGTTGCCTGCTGTGATGACAACATACGGCTGCTGCATTCTCTCCAGAACCTCCAGATTGGCAATATATGCTGCAACATCCGTGTTGTAAATAGCATTGACCTTACTGTCCTGATTGAACAAAAGCTGCAGCTTGCCCCTTTTGGAGTTGATGTTGTAATTCTGTCCGGAGCTCAGATGCTCAGCCAGGGATCTGGGATTCTGGCTGACATAGACCTGAATACGGTCAATGCTGCTGTTTGAGAGATTGGAGACCGGAAAGTCTACAATCCGATACCTTCCAAGGAAGGAGAAAGCCCCGATCGGTCTGTAATCCTCCATTCCCGGCACATGATAACGGCCGTTGGAGGCCGTGACGATTCCAAATGCGTTAATCATTCCTCTGCCCCCTTTACATCCTCGGCAACCAGCAGAATCTCTTCACTGTCTGCACTGCCAACCACTGCTCCCTTTCCGATATGCACATTGTTGGCAACCAGTGCTCTTGTTACAACAGCGCCTTCATCCACAATTGCTCCCGGCATCAGTACCGAATCAATAACCTTTGCGCCAGTCTTGATATCCACGCCGGTGAAAATTACGGAATGCCTGACTGTCCCGTTAATCCGGGAGCCCTGTGTAATGTACGCCACATCGATCTCTGCATCCGGTCCGATGTGCTGCGGCAATTCCGTGGCATCCTCTGTATAGATCTTCCAGGAACGATCATCCAGGCTCAGTTCATTTTTAGGATCCAGCAGATCCATATTGGCTTCCCACAAGGAATCGATGGTTCCGACATCCTTCCAGTAGCCCTTGAACTCATAAGCCATCAGCGTTCTGCCGTCATTCAGCAGTGTCGGGATAATATCCTTGCCAAAGTCATGGCTGGAATTCGGATCATCCTTATCTTTCACCAGAAGCTTGCGCAATGTCTTCCATGAAAAAATGTAAATGCCCATGGAGGCCAGATTGGACTTCGGATTGGCCGGCTTCTCCTCAAACTCAGTGATATGGCCGTTTCCGTCGGTATTCATGATGCCAAAGCGGCTGGCTTCCTTCATCGGAACGCCGATGACGGCAATGGTTGCGTCTGCCTTATTTTCCTTATGATAAGACAGCATCGCATCGTAATCCATCTTATAAATATGGTCACCGGAAAGGATCAGAATGTATTCCGGCTCATACTGATCGATAAAATCAATGTTCTGTGAAATGGCATCCGCTGTACCGCGATAAACATTCAGATTTGCATCGGCCTTCTCGCGCGGCGGCAGGACAAATACACCGCCGTTTCTGGTGTCCAGTCCCCAGTTCTTGCCCCCTGCAACATAGGAATTCAACAGTACCGATTCATACTGTGTCAATACGCCGACGACATCGATGCCGCTGTTAGCGCAATTGGATAGCGGGAAATCCACAATTCGGTACTTGCCGCCAAAGGATACTGCTGGCTTTGCGACCTTATTGGTCAAATCCTTCAGCCGACTGCCGCGTCCGCCGGCCAGGATCATTGCCAGCATCTCGTTCTTGCTCATAATTGGACTACCTCCCTGATAGTGTGTGTGTAGATATGCGCATTTATTCTACCAAAGTATTCGCATTATGAAAAGCATTTCCATGTGATTGTGTCCAATTTTATTCCGTCTTTACGTCTGTTTTTGTATTTTTTTGCCATCTCGTTATTTTGACATTTCTATAAACGTCGTCATTCTCTTCAAGTTGTCCTCGCAGATTCCCGCCGCCGCTTGTTAGCATTGTCTAACATTAAGCGTGAGCCGTATAATTTTTCTGGCTAACGTTACTTTTATAACAATATCGCCAATGATCAAGATCCATATTAAGGAAGGAGAACATTTATGGTTTACTCACAGGAAGTAAAAGACATGTGCGTCGTACACCAGGGCGTACACCATGGCGCAGCTCCCATTCCGGAAGAGGCAAAGTGGGTGAAGGCCAGAGAGGTCAAGGACATCTCCGGTTATACACACGGTGTAGGCTGGTGCGCACCTCAGCAGGGCGCATGTAAGCTGTCCCTGAATGTCAAGGACGGTATCATTCAGGAGGCACTCGTTGAGACAATCGGATGTTCCGGTATGACACATTCCGCAGCTATGGCTGCAGAGATTCTCCCCGGTCTGACCGTTATGGAGGCTCTGAACACTGACCTCGTATGCGATGCTATCAATACCGCAATGAGAGAGCTGTTCCTCCAGATCGTTTACGGCCGTTCCCAGAGCGCATTCTCCGAGGATGGTCTGCAGATCGGTGCAGGTCTTGAGGACCTTGGTAAGGGAACCCGTTCCATGGTCGGCACAACCTACGGCACTCTGGAGAAGGGACCTCGTTACCTTGAGCTGACCGACGGCTACATCACCGAGGTAGGTCTGGACGAGAACGATGAGATCATCGGATACAAGTTCGTAAACTTCGGCAAGATGATGGACTTCATCAAAGCCGGCGATGACGCTAACACTGCTCTGCAGAAGGCTTCCGGCAAATATGGCCGCGTTGCTGATGCAGTCCGTTTCATTGATCCCAGAAAACAGTAATTGTGAAGGAGGAAAAGAGAAATGGCATTATTTGAATCTTACGAGAGAAGAGAGCCCCAGATTCTTGCCACACTGAGCAAGTACGGTATTTCCTCCGTTGAGGAGTGCAAGACCATCACTGAGGCTGCAGGCCTGGATGTATATCATCTGGTAGAAGGCATTCAGCCCATCTGCTTTGAGAATGCAAAGTGGGCATACACCGTTGGTGCTGCCATTGCCATCAAGAAGAACTGCCGCACTGCTGCTGAGGCAGCTGCTGCCATCGGCGAAGGTCTTCAGTCCTTCTGCATCCCCGGCTCCGTTGCTGACCGCCGCAAGGTAGGTCTGGGCCATGGCAACCTTGGCAAGATGCTGCTCGAGGAGAACACCGAGTGTTTTGCATTCCTGGCAGGCCACGAGTCTTTCGCAGCCGCTGAGGGTGCCATCGGTATCGCAGATAAGGCAAACAAGGTTCGTAAGCAGCCCCTGCGTGTCATCCTGAACGGTCTTGGTAAGGACGCTGCTAAGATCATCTCCCGTATTAACGGCTTCACCTACGTTGAGACCGAGTATGATTATTTCACCGGCGAGCTGAAGGTTCTCTCTGAGACCTGCTACTCCAAAGACGCTGAGAGCCCTCGTGCAAAGGTTCGCTGCTATGGTGCAGACGACGTTCAGGAAGGTGTGGCTATCATGTGGAAGGAGAATGTTGATATCTCCATCACCGGTAACTCCACCAACCCGACTCGTTTCCAGCACCCTGTTGCAGGCACCTACAAAAAGGAGCGCCTCGAGGCAGGCAAGAAGTATTTCTCCGTTGCATCCGGCGGCGGCACCGGCCGTACTCTGCATCCCGATAACATGGCTGCAGGCCCGGCTTCCTATGGCTTCACTGATACTCTCGGCCGTATGCACAGTGATGCACAGTTTGCAGGCTCCTCTTCTGTTCCGGCTCACGTAGAAATGATGGGTCTGATCGGAATGGGCAACAACCCGATGGTTGGTGCAACCGTTTCCACTGCAGTATCTGTTGAGCTGGCTGCAACTCAGGGCAAGTTCTGATCTTCCAAAAGAATCCTGTGATGCTCCAGGTCAAAATAACATTTGGCCCGCCATCACTGGTAAAAGAAAATCATTGATCTGCCGACCGGCAGACATAAAGACATAAAGAAGGCTCCTGATCGAAAGATCAGGAGCCTTCTTATTCGTTCACTCTGCATAGACAGAGCGATCATCTATCCTTTCTGCGAGCTGTCTGCTGCAACCTGCACGAAGGATTTTCGATACTTGTCAGGCAAGTTTATATGGCTAAAAAAAGCCCGCTGCGCGGAGGAAGGTGTGCGCAGCGGGTTTTCTGTTTTGTCTGCTCCTTGAAACAATGAGAAAGTCAAAGAGCCGGTGCAATATTCCATTTACGTGGAATCCGTAAGGACAAAACAGCTATGAATCATATCGGTTAAAGCTCATCGCTTTCGTACCCACCCGATAGAATTCCGTGTAATAAGCGAATTACTCTACATCCTGCAGAGCGGCAAAGTCTTCTTCACCGGTACGAACCTTTACAACCTTTGCGACGTTGTAAACAAAGATCTTGCCGTCACCAATGTGACCGGTGTACAGAGCCTTCTTGGCAGCCTCAACTACCTTCTCCACAGAAATCTTGGAGATGATGACCTCAACCTTTACCTTCGGCAGGAGCGTGGAGTCTACGATGGCGCCGCGATAGCGCTCGGTAGAACCCTTCTGAATGCCGCAGCCCATAACCTGTGTCATGGTCATGCCGGTGACTCCCAACTCGTTCAGTGCCTTCTTGAGCTCGTCGAATTTAGACAGACGGCAGATAATGGAAACCTTGTGCATTCCGGTATCCAGTGAAGGCTCCAGTGCGGGAGCAACTGCTACCTTTACTGCAGCACTCTTCTGTGCCTCGGAGGCCATTTCATAAGACTCCTCCCCAAGGTCCGTGTTCTCATTTACTGCCATCTCCATGTTGGTAACATCGGTAATGGCAAAGCCGGAATAGGCACTGGCAAGTCCGTGCTCGTGCATATCCAGTCCGTCAATCTCAACCTGAGCCGGTACGCGAAGGCCGATGGTCTTGTCGATCAACTTGAAAACAACGAACATGACGATCAGAACGTATGCATCGATTGCTACAATACCGAGAGTCTGAACGCCCAACTGTGCGAAACCGCCGCCGTAGAACAGGCCGACACCTACGCCGTCTGCTCCGGTCGAGAACAGACCAACCGCAATGGTTCCCCAGATGCCGTTTGCCATGTGTACGGATACTGCGCCAACCGGATCATCGATCTTTGCAACGTTGTCAAAAAATTCAACCGACAAAACAACGAGGAAACCTGCCACCAGTCCAATGAAGAATGCACCGACAGGAGATACGCAGTCGCATCCTGCTGTAATGGCTACCAGGCCGGCCAGAGCACCGTTAAAGGTCATGGAAACATCCGGCTTTCCATAGCGCAGCCAGGTAAAGATCATCGTAACAACGGTTGCAACAGCTGCTGCCAGGTTCGTGGTCATGAATGCCGTTGAAGCGTTGATCGCATCATCTGCAGTAGCCATTGCTGCGGTAGAGCCGCCGTTGAATCCAAACCAGCAGAACCAGAGGATGAATACACCCAGTGCTGCAGCGGTCATGTTATGTCCGGGGATAGCTCTTGCCTTGCCGTCCTTGTCGTATTTGCCGATGCGGGGTCCTAACAGTGCTGCACCAAGGCAGGCAATGACGCCACCAACATTATGTACGACTGCAGATCCTGCAAAATCGTGGAAGCCCAGCGTAGAAAGCCAGCCGCCGCCCCATGCCCAGTGTCCACTGATGGGATAGATCAGAAGGGAAATGGCTGCAGAGTATACACAGTATGCCTTAAAGTTCGTACGCTCTGCCATGGATCCGGATACGATGGTTGCTGCCGTTGCACAGAACACAGTCTGGAAAATGACATAGCACCAAAGGGGCATTGTCTGCGGCACGGTGCTGTTGGTAGCATCGTAGACGCCGCGGATCAGGGGATCAAATCCGCCGATCAGAGGATTCAGGCTTCCGAACATGAGCCCAAAGCCAACCAGCCAGTAACAGGGTGTTCCGATGCAAAAGTCCATCATATTCTTCATCAGAATATTGCCCGTGTTCTTGGCTCTTGTTAAACCGGCCTCGCACAGTGCGAAACCAGCCTGCATGAAGTAGATCAGCGCCGAAGCGATGAGGACCCATGCAACTGTACTGACATTGATTTCCATAAGTTACTCCTCCCTACTCTGCTGTCGGACAGGCAAGCCGCTTTGGATCCAGCCGAACGCCGCACATCCCGAACTTCATCCGAAAATCCTGGGTGCAACGCTCTATCCGGAAAACAAAAAGGAGCCGAAACCCGAGATACGGGTTCCAGCTCCTTTGCTGTAGTCTTTGATGTGACCGTCTTTTATTCAGCTGCCTGACAGCGTTTGTTTTGATGCTGTGAATTGTATACTTGTATGCCATTTGTTTGCAAGTCACAGAACGCACAAGATTTTTCTGTGAATCGTGCAAAATTTCGTCATCTGTTTATATGCTTGACGATAGCCCCGGAGCCTGTGTGCAGGATGCAATGTCCCGCACTCATGTGACCACTCGGGATCAGTTGCTAAGCGCAATCTGCCTTCACATTGACAGTCGAAAAGGACTGCGGCCTCTCGGAGTCAAGCTCCATAGGGCCTTGTCCTTTTCTCCTATGTGCAGGCAGATTTTGCTAAGCCAACTGCTCTTCGTGGTCAAAATCGTGTGTGACACAGCAATCCTGCGCACCGGCTCCAAGTCTACGACTCCCGCAAGTCAGCTCGCTCCTTAAAGCGGTGCGCATTCGCAGAACCCTTCGGG